>WFNB01000023.1 GCA_015488755.1 Gammaproteobacteria bacterium
ATGACCAGTAAATTCCCAGATATGCCAGAGTTGGATCAAAATGATTTAGCTGAGATGCAGACCCTAAAAGAAATTGTTGATTACGTCGAAGAGAAAGCCGGTGCGGTAGCTCCTATAGCGAACAATGTAAGTACAACGGCTAGCAGTGGTATTGATTCAGCTCAAATCAAGCAAGGTATGTTGGAAATCGTCAATGAGAAAACCGGTTACCCAGTAGAAATGCTGGATCTCAATATGAATATGGAAGCCGATCTAGGCATTGATTCCATTAAACGAGTTGAGATCCTCGGTGCCATGACCAGTAAATTCCCAGATATGCCAGAGTTGGATCAAAATGATTTAGCAGAGATGCAAACGCTAAAAGAAATTGTTAATTACGTGGAAGAAAAGGCAGGTGCAACAAGTTCTGCTGAAGTCGAGACTATTTCAGCGTCATCTGTGATTGATGAAGCATTGATTCAAAATAGTATGCTAGAAATTGTCAATGAAAAAACCGGCTATCCAGTAGAAATGCTGGACTTAACGATGGATTTAGAGGCTGATTTGGGTATTGATTCCATTAAGCGAGTTGAAATTCTCGGGGCGATGACCAGTAAGTTTCCTGAATTACCAGAAATGGATCAAAATGAATTGTCCGAAATGCGTACTTTAGCAGAGATTGTTAACTATGTTAAATCATTAGTACCTCAGGACAGTACCATTAGCCGTGCCTTGTCTGAGCAATCGCCGGAGGCTGTACAAGCGTCAGCTAATGAAAGTTCTTTTACTACTACCGAAAGTATTGTGGTAAAAAAGTTTCTTCCCCGTCCTGATGTTCTGGAATCAGAAATCAGCATTACGGGGCGCACCTGTTTGATCACCGATAATGGTGATAAAGTAACCTATAATACGGCTAAATCTTTGCAAATTTTGGGTTGGAAGGTGATTGTTTTACAATTACCCAACACCTTAGTTGCCAAGCCAAGTAGCCTGCCTAAAGGCGTACAAAGTGTTAAATTAGCCAAAGCAAGTGATGATGAATTAGCCAAAACTTTGGCAGCCATTACCAGTGCTCACACATTGAATGGCTTTATTCATCTTAGCGCCAAACCTTCGGCTAAAGGCAGTAAGATTAAATTCAGTAAGCGTGAGTCCAGTGTCCTAAAGTTGGCTTTTTTCAGTGCCAAATACTTAAAAGAAGCATTGCTTGATCACAGTCCACAAGGACGTAATTTCTTTATTAGCGTCTCTTATATGGATGGTGAAATTGGTACGGGTGGTCATAATCGTTTTGAGCTGAATCAAGGTGGTCTTAATGGCTTAATTAAGACGGCCAATTTAGAATGGGAAAGTGTCTTTTGCCGTGCCATTGATATCAACCCAAAAATTACGGATAAAAATGCGGCGCAAATCATTATGGACGAAGTCTTTGACCCAGATTTATCCATTATTGAAGTAGGGCATTCGACTAAAGGACGTATGACCCTAGTCGCTGAGGTTAGACCCCATACTGAACTAGCATCAGCCAATAGCAAAATCAGCTCTGAATCGGTCTTTTTAGTCAGTGGTGGTGCTAAGGGTGTTACCGCTGCTTGTATTATGCCATTAGCCAAACAGTACCAATGTCGCTTTATTTTGGCTGGACGTGCTCCCTATACTGGCTCTGAGCCAGAGTGGGCACAAGGCTGTGATGATGAAACAGAGCTCAAACGCAGGATCATGGAAGCACTTAAGGCCGAAGGTGAGAAACCAACGCCGGTTATTGTTAATAAGCGTTTAAGAGCCATTAAGTCAGAGCGTGAAATTAGTAATACCTTACAGGAAATTACTGCTCTTGGTGGTCAGGCTGAATACATCAGTGCCGATGTTACCAATAGTGATGCGCTCAAAGAACAATCTGCTCCAGCCATTAAAAAACTGGGTAACATTACTGGTTTGATCCACGGTGCAGGTGTATTGGCTGATAAACCCATTCATAAGAAAACCGAAAATGATTTTAACGCGGTGATTAATACCAAAATTGATGGCTTAGAAGCGATGTTATCCTTGGTCAACAAAGAGTCGCTTGACTATCTGGTACTATTTTCTTCGGCGGCAGGTTTTTATGGTAATAATGGCCAGTCAGATTATTCGGTTGCCAATGAAATACTTAATAAAACAGCCTATCAATTTAGACATTATTATCCACAATGCCATGTGGTCTCCTTTAACTGGGGGCCATGGGATGGTGGCATGGTGACTGCTGAATTAAAACGTTACTTTAAAGAGCGTAATGTTGAGATTATTCCAATTAATGAAGGTGTTGAAATTTTTGGCAGTGAATTACATCAAGACAGAGCAGAAACTATTCAGCTATTAGTGGGTAGTTCTATGCGCTCTGATATTGACAATACTAACAAGCCATTACGTTCTTTCTTAATTAATACTAACTTATTATTAGAAGATAATCCCTTTCTAAATGATCATGTGATTGGTGGCAACCCAGTGTTACCATCAGCCACAGCATTATCGTGGATGGCAAATATTTGTGAACGTATTAACCCTTCGTATCACTTTTTTGAATGTAATAATTTTCAAGTGCTTAAAGGAATTGTCTTTGATAAAACTCAGGCCGACTCATATCAGGTGGATGTAAAAGAAGAATCAAATGATGATAATATTTGTCGTTTGCAAGTGACTATTTCATCTAAAAAAGAAGATGCTAAGGCGCTATGGCATTATAAAGCCGATATCTTAGTGGCTAAAGAAATACCCGAAGTGCCTCTATATACACAATCTGACTTAAATGAAACACAAAATACCACAGGTGAAACCTTGTATAGTAATGGTACTTTGTTTCATGGTTCTTTATTTCAAGGAATTGAGAAGGTTATTAATACCTCAATGGAAAAACTGACCCTATTATGTAACCTTAATAAGGTTAAAGATAAAGAGCAGGGTCAGTTCCCCATTAGTTCAATTAATCCATTTGCCACGGACTTGATGTTTCAAGCCATGTTAGTTTGGGTAAGAGAACATCGTCACTTAGGTAGCTTGCCATTGAAGTTCTTAAAAGTGATTAATTACAAATCAATTCCCACACATAAAGATTTTTATATTTCTTTAGATGTGGATTCTACTTCTGACACGAATATGAAGGCAGATGTTGTCATTCATGATCATAGTGGTAATATTTATTCTAGAGCCTTTGGGGCTGAAGTAACAGTGAGTGAGAGTTTAAATGCTATTTTTGCACCTAAAAAATAGCCAAGCCTAAGATATTTATGCTCTATATTTTATTTTTATAGAGCATAAATTAATTCAATTAAATACCTCTTTAAATTTCCTTTTCAACACAACAGTATGGTTGTCAATAGCATGAATTTGAACAATGATACTTTTTAAAAAGCGAGTGGAGACTTTTCTAAATGGAAAAAATTGCGATTATTGGAACAGCCTGTTTATTTCCAGAGGCTGATACACCAGATGCGTATTGGGAAAATCTGGTTGCCAATAAAGACTCACGAGTGACTGCTCAGGCAGAGCAAATGGGTCGAGATCCTCAAGATTACTTTTCACCGGCCAAAGATACTAAAGACAACTATTATTGCACAACAGGAGGCTATATTAATGGCTTCCAATTTGATGCTCAAAATTATTCTCTTGATGCTAATACGCTTAACACTTTGGATAATACGTTTCAATGGGCCTTACATGTTGCTCGTGAGGCACTAAAAGACTCAGGCTACTATCCATCATCTGCTAATAATCAGCAAACCAATAATAAGTGCTCTGATAATGATTTGTCTCGTTGCGGTGTTATTTTAGGTAACTTATCTTTTCCAACTAAAAAATCCAATGCCTTATTTTCACCTTTGTATCATCAGGCTATGGCAACGCCATTAAAAGACTTGTTTGGCTCAGCTGATTTTTCTATGGGTGATAAAGCCAGTAATGAATTTGCTAATGGTATGGTTGCAGGGCATCCCGCCAGTATTATTAATGATGCCTTAAATTTGGGTGATGTGTCTGTGGTGCTCGATGCCGCCTGTGCCTCTTCTCTTTATAGTATGAAATTGGCCTGTTCTTATTTGCAATCGCATAAAGCTGACATGATGTTAGCCGGTGCTGTGAGTGCGGCCGATCCATGGTTTGTTGCCATGGGCTTTTCGACCTTTAAGGCCTTTCCTGAAAATATTGCCAGTTGTCCCTTGGATAAAAACTCCAGTGGTTTAAATACGGGTGAAGGTGCCGGCATGTTTGTCTTAAAGCGCTATGATGATGCTCTGCGAGATGGTGATACGATTCATGCGGTTATTAGCGGTATTGGGCTCTCTAATGATGGTAAAGGTAAATTTGTTCTAAGTCCCAATGAAGCAGGCCAAACGGTTTGTTATGAGCGAGCTTATAAAAGTACCCATATTAATCCTGAAGATGTGGATTATGTTGAATGCCATGCAACGGGGACTCCCTTGGGTGATGCGACAGAAATTCATTCTATGGAAAACTTCTTTGCCAACAAAGATGTGCATTTTACTATGGGCACAGCCAAGTCTAATTTTGGCCATTTATTAACCTCTGCGGGTATGGCAGGGATGTTAAAAATTATTCTGGCAATGAAAAATGACCTACTGCCTGCTACGGTTCATATTAAAGAGCCATTGCAGTCAAGCAGTGATAAAATTGCCGGCGATAACATTCTTACCCAAAATAAAGCATGGCCTGATAGCACAAATAAAGTAGCTGCGATTAGCGCATTTGGTTTTGGCGGTACAAACGCCCATTTAATTTTAGAAGAAGCATCTGAAGCGAGTACCACTCAATCCAGCATAAAGAAAAAAATTACACCCACAACAGAAGCTCTTAGTATCATTGGTATGGGAGCTTATTTTGGTCAAAGTAAAGACTTAACGCACTTTGAACAGCTTATCTATAATGCTCAAGCTCTGAGCTCACCATTGCCAAAAAATCGTTGGCAGGGGATTGATCAGGATCGCGCCATTTTGGAACAATTTGGCATTGCCCACGATGACATTGAATTGAATGGCAATTTTATTGATCAATTTGATTTTGATCACCTTTATTTTAAAATTCCACCCGAAGAACAAGCTCCCTTACTGCCTCAGCAATTATTAATGATGAAAGTGATTGATGAAGCACTACAGGATGCGAAACTACCTAAAGGCGGTAATATCGGAGTGATTGTGGCAATGGAAATGGATCTCGGTATTCATCAGTTCCGGGGTCGTATTGATATTGCGTGGCAATTGCAAGAAAGTTTAAAAAATAGCCATATTACTTTGACTGTAGAGCAACAAGCACAACTGACTGATATTTTAAAAGATAGTTTGCATAATGCTGTGGAAATTAACCAGTTTACCAGTTTTATAGGCAATATTATTCCCTGTCGGATCTGCTCATTATGGGATTTTTCAGGGCCTGCATTTACTATTTCATCTGAAGAAAATTCTACCTTTAAAGCACTTGAAGTCGCACAACTATTTTTAGACTCGGGTGATGTCGATGCTATGGTTGTGGGTGCAGTCGATATGGCCGGTGGCATTGAGCACATCTATTTACAAAAACAACGCAATGCTGATTATGCCCCTAATTGGCGTATTGGTGAAGGCGGTGGTGCTCTGGTATTAAAACGTCAAGATCAGGTGCTTAATTCAGATAGAGTCTATGCCAGTATTGATTCTTTTTCTGGTGTGCGTTTTAAAAACAATCAAGATATGGCAAATAGTTTAAAACAGGCCGCTGATCGTACTTTGCAACAGGCCAATATTACACGCAATGTAATTGATTACATTGAATTAAACAGCAGTGCCATGAGTCACCATGAGCAAGCAGAAATTGACAGCCTAAAACAACTCTACCCAAATGCCATTGATTCATCAGAGAAACCGACACAAACTTGCGCCTTAGGCAGTGTGAAAGCCAATATCGGCCATACCTTTGTGGCCTCTGGCATGGCCAGTGTTATTAAAACAGCCTTATGCTTATATCAGCGTTTTATTCCCGGCGTTGCTGACTCAGATATACTACGAAGCACCAATGATTGGGATGAAACACAGTTTTATTTTCCACAGGCATCAAGACCTTGGTTATTAAATTCACAACAGAAAAAACGCTATGCGATGATTAATAATCTGGGGCAGGATAATACCGCCTTTAATGTGATTATGTCAGATACGGCCTCTAGTGCCCGTGCAGAGAAAAGTAAGGTAGAAACAAACAGGGCAGAAAAAAAACCAGTACCTAACAATCATTATCTTGATGGCTTGGACTTTTTCTTGGTGCCTCTTTATGCAGATTCTGAGCAGGCCTTACATACACAGTTGGTCTCTTTAAGTAATGATATCCAAGCGACCACAGAGCTTAATGAATTAGCTTGGGGGAAACTGACGGATTTTACCAAATATGCTCAAGATGCTCGCTATCGTATGTCTTTATTGGCACATTCTATAGAAGAATTACAGCGAGAAATACAATCTGCGATTAAAGGCATCAGTAATGCCTTTAACAATAATGAAGAATGGTCAACCCCATTAGGCAGTTACTTTACGCCAAATCCACAGGCTCAAAAAGGTAAGGTTGCCTTTGTGTATCCAGGGGGCTTTAATTCCTATATTGGTATGTCGAGCAATCTTTTTCAGTTATTTCCTGAAATCACCGATCTTGTTGCCGATTCAACCTCCAGTTTGCGCCAGATGATGCGCACCCATTATGTCTACCCACAAACGCTCAATGCACCGGATAAAAAAACCTTAAAACAGCTTGAGGCACAAATGGGTGACGATGCAGTGGCGATGTTTGAGTCCGGTATTATGAGCTCTATTCTTTATACCAAGGTTATTCAGGACTTGTTGGGTGTGCAACCTCAGGCGGCCTTTGGTCATAGTATGGGTGAATTATCCATGTTATTTTCATCAGGTGCTTGGGATAATACCGATTATATGAGTAACACCTTGCATTCGACTCCTACGTTCCATAATCGTTTAGTCGGTGAAATGGATGTAGTGCGTCAGGCATGGGATTTACCCCCTTCAAGTGAAGATGAAAAGCCCATTTGGGGTACTTATACGCTACGCATTTCACCAGAAAAAGCTGCCGAAGTATTAGCCGAAGAAGAACGAGTTTTTCTGATCATTATTAATGCCCCTAATGAAATTGTTATTGCCGGTGATGATGAAGCCTGTCGTCGAGTGGTTAAAAAATTAAAATGGCGACTTTTCCCCGTCCCCATTAAAGATGTGGTACACAATGAGTTGGTTAAAGCTGAGTTTGATGCCCTAAAGCGTTTGCATACGATGCCGACCACAACTATTAACGGGATAGATTTTTATACTGCAGCCAACTATCAAAAAACTGAGTTAAAAGAGGATGTTATCGGCCATAATATCGCTACTTTTTATACTCAAATGGTTGACTTTCCTAAGCTGGTTAGGCAAGTTTATGATGATGGTGCGCGTATTTTTATTGAACTTGGGCCACAAAGCAGTTGTACCAAATGGGTGAGTGAAAGCCTTAAAGGTAAAGAACATTTAGCTGTGGGTATTAATCGTAAAGGTGTGGATGATCACACCTCATTATTAAAAATGGCGGCCAAACTCAGTAGTCATGGTTTGTCTATGGCATTGGATAAGCTCTGTCCTAAACCCCAGACATTGTCAGTAGATGATAATAAGCCCAGTTTAGTTAAACCGGTTATCTTAGGTAAAAAACCCTTTGCAGAGGTTATTTTAAGTGCTGAAAATCGTGTTAAATTTAAACCTATGCCGATTTCTACACCGCCTATTTCTACACCAGTAGTACATCATGAACAGAAAAAAGATATTCCTAAATCAGCTCCTAACTATAAGACTTCGTTAAATACCTCAAAAGTAGTTGTCAATGCTCAGCCAGTAACTACACAAAAGATAGGGCAAGAGACAGTAGGACAAAGCTCAATTCAATCAGATGTGAAGCAACACCATCCGTCAGCCAGAATACAACCGTTAATGGAACAAAGTATGACACATGTTATTAGTGATACCACTGCAAATTTATCAGCAAAAGCTTATCTAATACCGAACTATCAAAGTGATATGCTGCATAAAATGATCCAGCATAATATTCAATTGAGTCAGATGCATACTGAATTTATGGCCTCAAGACATGATGGTTTACAATCACTCAGTGCTGCAATTATTAATAATATTCATTCGCCTGATAGCCATGTGCGTAATAATAATGTTGTTCATTCGAATCATAGTGCTCAAAATTCTATTGTTGTCTTAGACGATGCTTTAAGTAACAGCACTAAGAATACGAATAGCGTAGCACAAGAAGGTATTAGACAACTCTTTCCAAGTGAATACAGCCAGGCTGAACAAATTATTTTTTCTGAACAGGACTTACGTGAATTTGCCTATGGTAAAATTGGCAATGTCTTTGGCTCTGATTACGATAGTATTGATTGCTATTCTCGTCGTGTTATGTTGCCAATGGATCCTTACCTTTTGGTTACTCGTGTTACTGAAATGCAAGCGAAAAAAGGTGCTTTTGTCCCCTCTAAAATGACTACGGAGTATGACATACCACATAATGCGTGGTATTCCACCGATGGTCAAATCCCTACTTGTATCTGTATTGAGTCAGGACAATGTGACTTACTATTAATCAGTTATATGGGTATTGATTTTGATAATAAGGGAAAGTATCTTTATCGCTTATTAGATTGCACCCTAACCTTTTTGGATGATCAACCCAAAGAGGGGCAGACTTTGCGTTATGAGATTTCAATCAACTCCTTTGCCAAACATAAAAATAATTTATTATTCTTTTTCTCCTATGAATGCTTTGTTGGCGATAAAATGATCCTAAAAATGGATAATGGCTGTGCCGGTTTCTTCTCAGATGAAGAGTTAGCTGTAGGTAAAGGTGTTATCCGCACTAAAGAAGAAATTGAAGCTCGTGCTAAAGTCCAAAAAACATCTTTCACGCCGATATTGCATTGCCAGAAAACATCTTTTGATGAAAAGGATATGTATTATTTAATGGAAGGGGATTTAGCAAGCTGTTATGCCAATCCTGATTATGATAAAAAAGGCACCAATCCATCCCTACATTTTCCATTAGAAAAAATTCTTATGTTGGATCGGGTTACTTCTGTGGATCGTACGGGTGGTCTATGGGGGCTTGGTTTGATTGAAGCAGAAAAAGATCTGTCACCAGATGAATGGTATTTTACCAGCCATTTCCGTGATGATCCTGTCTTAGCGGGTTCATTAATGTCTGAAGGCTGTGTGCAATTATTACAATTTTTTATGTTGTACCTAGGCTTGCAGACAAAAACCATTGATGCCCGTTTTCAGACGATGCAAAATATCCCCCAGCCTATCCGTTGTCGGGGTCAGGCATTGCCCAAAGATCGATTAATGACCTATCGTTTAGAAGTGACAGAAATTGGTCTTTCTCCTAAACCTTATGCTCGTGGTAATGTTGATATTATTATTGATGGCAAAATCGTGGTTGATTTCCGTGACGTCTGTTTAGAACTGTCAGAAAAAAGTGCACAGGAAAAACAATTATTAGCCTCACCTCGTCAGGCAGTCACCTTAGCTACTCCTTCTCAGAAGTCTGTGCAAGCTCAAGTAACAGCTGAGATTAAAACAGTAATGCCAAGCCTGAATAAGAAAGATACTCGTTTACCTGAACTGCCTGCCATTGAGGTAAAACCGGCATTATTTAGCGAAGCACAGATTGTCCATTTTGCCACGGGGGATATCGAAGCCTGTTTTGGCTCTGAGTTTGCTTTGTATAAGCAACCACCACCAACACCACAAGATCCACCAAGAAGACCACCGCGTACACCGAATGGCTACTTGCAGTTAATGCATCGGGTTTTGAGTGTCGAAGGGCAGCGCCATGACTTTGATAATACCACCAAATGTGTGGCGGAATATGATGTGGCTCCTAATGTTTGGTTTTGCACAGAAAACTCTTATGAATCATTGACACCATACTCCATGTTAATGGAGATCGCCTTACAACCTAATGGCTTTTTAACCTCTCATATCGGCAGTACTCTGATGTACCCTGATACCAATTTATATTTCCGTAATTTAGATGGCACGGGTCGTCTGATTAAAGAAATGGATCTGCGAGGCAAAACCATTGTGAATAAAACCACCATGTTTTCGACCTCTGCGGTAATGAATAATATTATTCAAAAATTTACCTTTGAGTTACTTGTTGATGGTGAAACCTTTTATGAAGGGGACGCCGTTTTTGGTTTTTTCAGTGCCGAGTCTCTAGCCAATCAGGTCGGTATGGATAAGGGCAAGAAGTTATTGCCTTGGTATAAAGAAGAAGCAAATATTCAGGCCAAACAACTGACCTTTAATTTACGAGATGAAAGTGCTCAGAGTCTCTTTAAAGCTCCAGCAAATAAGCCTAATTACCGCTTGGCTGGCGGGGTATTTAATTTTCTTGATGAGTCTCTTGTTATTGCCGATGGTGGTAAGTTTGGTAAGGGCTATGTACACTCATTAAAAGTGATTGATGAAACCGATTGGTTCTACCCATGTCACTTCTATCAAGATCCTGTTATGCCTGGTTCTCTAGGAGTGGAAGCAATGATTCAATCCTTACAGGTCTTTGCTCTACAACAGAATTTGGCTCAGGATTTTATTAATCCTCGTTTTGGCTTGGTTGAAGGTGAAGCAAAATGGACTTATCGGGGACAAATTATTCCTGATAATGAGCAAATGACCTTAGAAGTTCATATTAAAGAGATCCGCACTCGCTCTGGGCGAGTGGATATTGTTGCTGATGGCAATTTATGGAAGGATGGCTTGCGGATTTATTCGGTAGAAACTATTGGTCTGAGCATTCAGGAGGCAAAATAAGATGTCTATACAGCAAAATCACTTAGCAATACATGGTATTGAAACACTTCGCTCACTGGATAAGCCCTGTTATATTATTCAGGAAAATGATCGATTAGTGATTAATAATGAAGGCTGTGATGAGGTTTCTAAGATTACTGCCTATGTGCCTCCTATGATGGCTGAACAATTGGGTGATCCCTCATTTAAACAGTTTTATGGCGTTAACTATGCTTATATGACCGGTGCAATGGCCAATGGTATTTCTTCAGAAGAAATGGTGATTGCTTTAGGACAACACAATATCCTTGCTTCCTTTGGCTCTGGTGGTTTAGATTTAACACGAGTTGAATTGGCCATTAAAAAAATACAACAGGCCTTGCCCAATGGTCCTTATGTGTTTAATTTTATTCACAACCCCTCTGAACCTGCTATCGAGCAGGGCACCATTGATTTATATCTTAAGTATGGGGTTCATGTTATCGAAGCGGCGGCTTTTTTTAGCCTGACACCCTCACTGGTTTATTATCGTGCCAAGGGTCTGCAAAAAGATGCTCAGGGTAATATCCGTGTGCATAATAAAATTATTGCTAAAGTCTCTAGAAGGGAAGTTGCCACTGTTTTTATGCAACCCGCACCAGAAGACATTCTTAATAAATTAATCGCTCAGGGGCTGTTGACTCAGGCTGAAGCACAACTCGCTGCTCAGATACCCATGGCCGATGATGTTACGGTTGAAGCAGATTCAGGCGGTCATACGGATAACCGCCCACTGATTTCTTTATTACCCTCGGTGATCGCTCTACGTGATGACCTTCAGGCGCAATACCAGTATCCGGTAGAAATTCGTGTCGGTGCCGGTGGTGGTGTGGGGACGCCAGATGCTGCCTTAGCCTGTTATATGATGGGGGCGGCCTATGTAGTAACGGGTTCGGTGAATCAAAGCTGTGTTGAAGCCGGTGCCTCCGAACATACGCGTAAATTATTGGCTCAAGCAGGTATGGCTGATGTGGTTATGGCGCCTGCATCTGATATGTTTGAACGGGGTATTAAATTACAAGTATTAAAAAAAGGTACCTTATTTCCAATGCGGGCACAAAAGTTATATGACCTTTACACAAACTATAATAGTTTGGAGGATATTCCACCTGCTGAGTTAGAAAAACTTGAAAAGCAAATTTTACAAAATTCAGTTGCGACTATTTGGCAGCAAACCGTTGAGTTTTTCCAAAAGCGTGATCCCTCTATTATTGAAAAAGCACAAAATAATCCTAAAAAGAAAATGGCCTTGGTTTTTCGCTGGTATTTAGGTTTGTCTTCACGATGGTCAAATGCGGGTGTTGCAGGACGGGAATTTGATTATCAGATATGGAGTGGCCCAGCAATGGGGGCTTTTAATGACTGGGTTGCTTCGACTTATCTTAATGATTATAAAAAACGCCATGTGGTCGATATTGCTGAGCATCTGATGTATGGTGCAGCTTATCAACACCGAATTCAAGTGTTAAAAAGTCAGGGCTTGTATTTGCCTGCTCAATATCAGCGCTATATTCCACAGACATCCTTAGTGACTTAACATAAGTAGGTACTTAAGCATGTCTGAGGCAGGATAACTCTGTATTTACTACGCAAGACGCCGTAAATCCATCCTTGGAGGCTTTATTGCCACATCCATGTGGCAAAAACTTCCTCCGTAAACACAGAGTTATCCTTAAGTACCTACGAATGAATAAAAGTAAGTTAATTATCTGCTTTTATCGGTTTTCTCTAGATAAATAATTTTTATCGACTATTCTTATAGTTAATAACGATGCTAGTGGTGTAGGGGGCAAGTAATGTTGTTAACAGGGTTCAAGTTTGGGCAATCCATTAATTCTATTAAGGGGCGTTTGGGGCTTGTTTTGTTCAGTGCTATTGTTGGTATGCTTTTTTTTGCAGTGCTTAGTATCTATAAATTTACCACAGTCAAACAGACACTTAACTTATTTCAAACAGAGATAAATGCTAAAATTTCACAATTATCTAAGAAAAAAATAGATATTTCGAATAAAAAATCACTTCTTTCCTCAGAAAAGCAGAAAATTTCCAAAACAAAAATTCGTATCTCAGAGAAAAAGAGAAAGATTTCTGTGCAAAAAGAAGACATGATTGAACGTTCTTTTCAAACGGGACAAAAATCGGGTATTGTCTATCTTTTAATGGAAGCTATGGCAAAAGGTGAAAAGACTCTCTGGGAATATAGCTCAATCAAACTCTCAGGTGGCGATGACTCCAATATAATTCCATTACTTAAAAAACAAAAGGTGGATAGAAATAATCTGATACAGGCATTTTCTTTTTTAGCTCCCCAATCAGATGATGAAAGCAAGACAAAAGAGGCATTTCTTAATTTTATTAAGTCAGATATTAAGCCACTTTTAAGAGAAGTGATTATTGCCTTAAAACGAAACGATTTTGCTACCTATGATCAAGCAAAGCTCAAAATTACACCTACCTATGATAGCCTTTATCGTATTGGCCATAAGCTTATAAAAATAATTAATGCTCAAACCAAGGCCTTTGATACACTTCGTGAAGACTTGCGTGCTAAAGAAAATGCCTATACTAAGCAAGAAATAACACTGCAAACACAGGAAAATACACTTAATAAAGAAGAAAATCAGCTTGAGTCAGTTGAAAAAACACTCAATGCACAACAGGCTGAGGTTGAACAGGAGTCTGCCCAGCGTCTAACTGAATTAGAAAATGCGTTAAATCGCTCTATTGAGCAAATTAAGGCTATTGGTGCTGTATTGGTGCTTGTTATTTCTTTTGCTGGTTGGTTTATTGCATCTTCAGTGACTAGGCCAGTTAATGAGCTGAGCAAAAACATTAATGAAATAGCCCAAGGAAATGGGGATCTTAATAAAGAGTTAAAACTGAGTAAAGTCAGTGAGTTGAGAGAAATTGCTGTAGCTTATAACCAATTTATTTATAAACTACGCAAAATGCTACAAGATATTGGTGATAATGCTGATCACGTTTCTCAAGCTTCAACGGCTCTTAAACAGGATGCTGAGCAGAGCAATAAAATTGTTGGTGAGCAACAATTTGAGACGAATAATGCTGCCATTGCAATGGATGATATTGTTGCTGAATTTAGTAAAATTGCGACAGATATTACTTTAGCGGCTGATTCATCAGAATCCATTCGTCAAAAAACACAAATAGGAATGAATAAAGTTCAGCAAACGCTGTCCTCAATGAAAAGTGTTGTTTCAGAAGTTGATCGTACCTCTGATCTGGTTGACTCACTTGCTAATGGTATTGATGAAATTGCCGGTACCATTATTAATATTAACAATATTGCTTCTCAAACTAACTTGTTAGCACTCAATGCTGCTATTGAAGCCGCTCGTGCCGGTGAACAGGGGCGTGGGTTTGCGGTAGTAGCGGATGAAGTTCGTAGCCTATCGTTTAATACTCAACAAGCAACAGAGCAAATCGATCAGGTCATGCAAAAATTAGTCAATACGACCACTCAAGTGGTTGAGGCAATGAAACGCAGTCGAGCCAGTGTTGATATTGGGCAAAATAATGCCAATGAAGTCTCGGTAGAACTTAAATCGGTATTAAATGAATTAAATGAGATCACTGAAATTACCACAACAATTTCTCAATCAACGAATACCCAAGCAGAAAATACCCAATCCCTTAATAATAATATTACTCAGATTAATAATGCCACCAATCAAATATCACAATTAAGTCAAAAGACCAATACAGAGTCTGCATCATTAGCTACTCTAGTTAATAATTTACAAGATTTAATTCACATATTTCAATCTTCAAAATCATCTTAGTAATTGATCTTAATAATAGTGTCTTGTTTTAAATCAAGGTGCTTGTATTATCCTTTGTGAATACCTCGTAAAGAGACGTGTTTTTTGTTATACTACACCCCAATAATTAGCACACATAAATAATAAAAAACGTGATTCTCTCGTTTTTTTAAGAAAACATCTATCATCTGGAGTCTTTCTAGGATTTCAGAAATTTTCCTTTACAAATATCGGCATATTGTTATATGCCGATTTATTTCTGGTGCTTATCGATCAGTTATTCGCTTGTTTTTATTATTTTCACTTGTTGTGATAAAACTTTAGGATTTTATAATGAAATTAGAGGCTTTTTTCCCTTTTCTTGTTTGGTTTAAATTGGTCAATAAAGAAACCATTAAGGCAGATATTATTGCTGGATTGACTGGTGCGGTTATTGTTTTACCTCAAGGTGTTGCTTTTGCAACGATTGCTGGCTTGCCTCCTGAGTATGGTTTGTATACGGCCATGGTGACCCCTATTATTGCTGCTTTATTCGGTTCTTCGTTGCATTTGGTTTCAGGTCCAACAACAGCTATCTCTATTGTTATCTTTTCAGCGGTTAGCCATCATGCTGTCACAGGTACTCCTGAATTTGTCTCACTGGCATTGACAATGACCTTTTTAGCGGGTGTCTATCAATTTTCTTTTGGTGTCGCTCGTCTTGGTTCTCTGGTAAATTTTGTTTCTCATACTGTGGTGATTGGTTTTACAGCAGGTGCGGCTATTTTAATTGCCACCAGTCAGTTAAAGCATATTACCGGTATTGATGTCCCTAAAGGGGAATCCTTTTTACATACATGGATGAGGCTCATTGCTGGTATTGGTGATATTAATCCCTATTTGTTAGTTATTGCGCTGGCAACATTGCTAACCGCACTATTTGTGAAAAAGTTTCTACCTAAATTGCCTAATCTATTAATTGGTATGATTGTGGGGAGTGTGTTAGCCCTGCTTTTCAAAGACTACACAACGATTAAATTAGTTGGTGAAATTCCTGCTCAATTACCCCCTTTATCACACCCAATATTTAATCTTGAAACAATAAAAATGCTGGCGCCAGAAGCCTTTGCTGTGGCTCTTTTAGGTTTGATTGAGGCGGTTTCAATCAGTCGGGCAGTGGCCACAAAATCCAGCCAGAGAATTGACTCTAATCAGGAATTTATTGGTCAAGGTTTGTCAAATATGTTTGGTAGTTTCTTTTCTAGTTATGCCGGTTCTGGTTCCTTTACACGCTCGGGTATCAATTATGATGCGGGTGCAAAAACACCAATGTCTGCTATTTTTGCCGCCTTATCTTTAATGATTATTGTCCTGCTTATTGCTCCTCTTACTGCTTATTTGCCTATTGCTGCAATGGGTGGTGTTATTTTATTGGTCGCCTATAATTTGGTTGACTTTCATCATATTAAACATACCCTTTCATTTAGCAAATCAGAATCTAGTATCTTATTAACGACATTTTTTGCCACGCTCTTTTTAGAACTTGAATTTGCTATTTACCTAGGTGTATTACTGTCTTTAGTTTTGTTTTTAGCCAAAACATCTACGCCAAGAATACCGACCTTATCATTTGACGGTGAGCCCTCTGATCAGAAAAGAAAGCTGGTTAATATTAATCAAAAGCCGGTTAAACAATGTCCACAGATAAAAATTATCCGAATTGATATGTCTATTTACTTTGGCTCTGTTAATCATATTCAAAAGCGTATTGCTCGTATTGTTGAGAATGAGCAGGTGTATCATATTTTAATTGTGGCATCTGGTATTAACTTTATTGATTTGGCTGGTTCAGAAGCGTTAGTTGCAGAAAACTCAAGCCTAAAAAAAATAGGTGGCGGGCTCTATTTTGTGGGTATGAAGTCTTCGGTGTATGAGTTCTGTGCACAGTCAGGCTTTATTAAAAATATAGGCAATACACACTTTTTTGATTCCAAGCCAGAGGCCATAAAATATATCTATAAGCAACTTGATAATGAAATATGCGCAAAATGTAATGCGTTAATTTTTAAAGAGTGTGGCTAAGCTTCTAGTGGTTTTTTTAGCCTGAGTGCAATAATATTTTTATGCTATTATCGTATAAAATGTGCTAGAATGAGCACGTTTTAGCGTTTGCCTTCGGTATACCCTGAGGGTGTAAAGTGACTATAAAAAGCATATAAAACGCCTATTAACTATACTTTAAGAATCTTACTTTAAAGGATCTATCGAAGTATAAAATAGAAGACTAGAAATTAAATGGAATAGATAAGCACTCAATGTCAGATTTTGCAAAAGAACTCCTCCATATTAATATTGAAGAGGAGATGAAGCAGTCCTATATGGATTATGCGATGAGCGTAATTGTAGGGCGAGCACTTCCCGATGTCCGTGATGGTTTGAAGCCTGTTCATCGCCGTGTTATTTATGCCATGCATGAAGCCGGTATGGACTTTAATAAGCCTTATAAAAAGTCTGCCCGTATTGTCGGTGAGGTTTTAGGTAAATATCATCCACATGGTGATACGGCTGTTTATGACACCATTGTTCGTATGGCTCAGGATTTTTCTTTGCGCTATATGTTGGTGGACGGTCAGGGTAATTTTGGTTCAGTCGATGGTGATTCACCAGCAGCCATGCGTTACACCGAAGTACGCATGGCAAAAATCTCTCATGAATTATTAGCCGATATTGACAAAGAAACCGTCAATTTCAACCCTAACTATGATGAATCTGAGCATGAACCTGAGGTTCTGCCAACCAAGCTACCTAATTTATTGATCAATGGTTCTTCAGGTATTGCCGTGGGCATGGCAACGAACATTCCTCCGCATAATTTAACCGAAGTGGTTAATGCCTGCCTAGCTTTTATTGACCAACCTGACATTAGTATCCCTGAATTAATTAATCTTGTCCCCGGTCCCGACTTTCCAACCTCTGGTATTATTAATGGCTCTCGTGGCATTCATGAGGCCTATCATACCGGACGTGGGCGTATTCGTGTTCGGGCACGGGTTGAAATTGAAGAAATGGCTAATAGCCGTGAGCGCATCGTAGTCACTGAATTACCTTATCAGGTAAATAAAGCGCGTTTAATTGAGCGCATTGCTGAATTGGTTAAAGAAAAGAAAATCGAAGGTATTTCAGAACTACGTGATGAGTCTGATAAAGACGGCATGCGTATGGTAATTGAAGTCAAGCGTGGCGAATCAACGGATGTTCTGGTTAATAATCTATACAAACACACGGCTATGCAGAATGTGTTTGGTATTAATATGGTGGCCTTGGTTGATGGTCAGCCTAAATTATTTAATCTCAAAGAGCTTATTGAACACTTTGTCCGCCATCGTAGGGAAGTGGTTAATCGTCGCACAGTTTATCAGTTAAGAAAAGCACGCGAACGCGCTCATATTCTTGAAGGTCAAGCCGTTGCTCTGGCAAATATTGACCCCCTTATTCAAGTGATTAAAGAATCTGCTAACCCACAAGAAGCAAAAGAAAAACTCATTGCCAGACCTTGGCAGGCTGGTTTAGTAAACGAATTATTATCTGGTGGCGGTGAACAGTCTCGTCCTGATGGCTTGGCTGTAGAATTTGGTTTGTTCGATGATGGTTATCACTTGTCTCCAGTACAAGCTCAAGCAATCCTTGACTTGAAATTACATCGCTTAACAGGCCTTGAAATTGACAAAATTATTTCTGAATATAAAGAAATTATTGACCAAATAAAATGGTATTTAACTATTTTAGGCAGTCATGAAGTACTTATGGGTGTTATTCGAGAAGAATTAGAAGCCATTTTAGCGCAATATGGTGATGAACGCCGTACTGAGATCAGAGAGTCAGAAGATGATCTTTGTATGGAAGATATGATTGCTGAGGAAGATCGAGTTGTCACACTTTCTCATGAAGGTTATGTAAAAACACAGCCGTTAGCAGATTATGCTGCTCAGCGTCGTGGCGGACGTGGTAAGTCTGCTACCTCTATGAAAGAAGAAGATTTCATAGATAAACTTTTTGTTGCCTCCAGTCATGACACCCTTTTGTGTTTTACTAATGCAGGTCAGGTTTATTGGAAAAAAGTGTATGAACTACCCTTAGCCAGCCGAGGTTCAAGAGGGCGTCCTATTATTAACCTATTGCCTCTATCTGAAGGTGAACAGGTCAATGCTATCTTACCCATTAAAGAATTTATAGATGGTCAGTTTATTTTACAGGCAACCGCTAATGGTACTGTTAAGAAAACACCACTATTAGATTATTCTCGTCCCAGAGCCAATGGTATTCGTGCCATAGAATTACGTGAAGGTGATAAGCTCATTGATGTTCAGCTTACAGATGGTCAGCAAGATATTATGCTATTTAATAGCGAAGGTAAGGCGACCCGTTTTGAAGAATCCAAAGTACGTACAACAGGGCGGGCATCTACCGGAGTAAGAGGTATGAAACTCTCTGGTGATCATAAAGTAGTTTCCTTAATTGTTGTACCACCAGAATGTGATGACCGTTTTGTCCTGACAGCCACTAAAAATGGTTTTGGTAAACGTACTAAAGTATCTGAATATTCTGTTAAGGGTCGTGGTGGTATGGGCGTTCTCGCTATTAAAACCTCTGAACGTAATGGCTCTATGGTCGGTGCTTGTCTATTGGATGACACCAGTGAAATTATGCTGATAACGGACGGTGGCATCGTTGTCCGTACTCATTCAACAGAAATTTCTGTGGTCGGCAGAAATACTCAAGGAGTTCGCCTAATTCGTCTAACAAATGGTGAACAACTGGTACAGATTGAACGGGTTTGTGAAACTGCTGTGGATGATCATAATGAAGAACCAACGACTGAGGAGAAAGAGCCATTAGCTGAAGTCCAAGAGTCATCAGATCAAGAAAAACCATCAGCAGGAGAGCAAAAAACACAATCCTCTGAGGACGATACATTTAGAGAAGACTAATTTTTCTGAGCACTTAATTACCTAAAATTTGGCGTATTAAGTGCTTTTTTATTTACAATTTCACAAGGGATATAAATAATGTCTAGAGTTTTCAATTTTAGCGCAGGTCCAGCAATGTTGCCTGAAGCGGTAATCCAAAAAGCCAGTGATGAAATGCTTAACTGGAATGATGAGGGCATGTCTGTTATGGAAATGTCTCATCGAGGCAAGGCCTTTATGTCGATTGCCAGCAAAGCCGAAGCTGATTTAAGAACTCTTATGGCTATTCCTGATAATTACAAAGTGCTTTTTTTACAAGGTGGTGCCAGTCAACAATTTGGTGCTATCCCATTAAATTTACTGGGTGATAAGACCAGTGCAGATTATGTGAATACAGGTATGTGGTCTAAAAAGGCCATTGCCGAAGCAAAGCGCTATTGTGATGTCAATGTAGTGGCTAGCTCAGAAGAGTCTGGTTTTACAAGCATCCCAGAATTTTCTACTTGGACACTTAATCCCGATGCGGCTTATGTGCATTACACTCCGAATGAAACCATTGGTGGTGTTGAATTTGATTATATCCCAGATACGGGTAGCGTGCCGTTAATTGCGGATATGTCATCAACTATTTTATCTCGCCCAATTGATGTCTCAAAATTTGCTATGATTTATGCGGGGGCACAAAAAAATGTTGGTCCTGCGGGCTTAACTTTGGTGATTATTCGTGATGATTTAATTGGTCATGCAGCTGAAAATACACCGGCTATGCTGAACTATAAAACCCATGCGGATAACGGCTCTATGTATAATACACCACCTACCTATAGCTGGTATGTGGCTGGTTTAGTCTTTGATTGGGTGCTTGCTAAAGGTGGTCTGGAAGGTATTGGCAAAATAAATAAAGAAAAGGCTGCAAAGCTTTATGCGGCCATTGATGGCAGTGATTTTTATGCCAATCCAGTGGAAACACGCTATCGTTCTTGGATGAATGTGCCTTTTACCTTAAAAAGTGCTGACCTAGATGCGGCTTTTCTTGAACAAGCCGCTGAAAAAGGTTTGGCAACACTAAAAGGACATCGTTCAGTCGGTGGTATGCGTGCCAGTATCTATAATGCGATGCCAGAAGAGGGTGTTGATACCCTAGTTGCCTTTATGAAAGACTTTGCTGAGGCAAATGCGTAAAGCCATTAACCATTTTTTATCCTAATATTGCTTGCAAGATAAACGGACTGGTTACTTATCTTGCACCATCATCTATTGCGGACATCAATTATATGAATAAAATTTTAACCTTGAATAATATCGCTGTTGCAGGTCTTGAAAAATTTCCCAGAGAAAGTTACGAAATTGCTTCTGAAATACAACATCCTGATGGTATTTTACTGCGTTCTTATAAAATGCATGATATGGAGATACCTGAGAGCCTAAAAGCCGTGGGTCGTGCAGGTACGGGTGTTAATAATATACCTGTGGATAAAATGAGTGCCAAAGGTATTCCTGTTTTTAATGCTCCCGGTGCTAATGCCAATGCGGTAAAAGAACTGGTGCTTGCTGGTATGTTAATGTCCGCCCGTCATATTGGTCCTGCTTGGGAATTTGCCAAAAATCAAGAAGGTAGTGATGAAGAAATTAGTAAAGCGGTAGAAGCGGGTAAGAAAAATTTTGGTGGTTTTGAGTTACCGGGTAAAACCTTGGGTGTGGTTGGTTTGGGTGCGATTGGTCGTGCAGTGGCCAAAGTAGCTGAAGATCTGGGTATGAATGTCATTGGTTTTGACCCTGGCTTGACCGTTGAAGGGGCATGGATGATATCATCAAGTGTGGAGCAGGCAGCAAGTTTTGATGCCATGTTGCCAAAAGTTGATTTTTTAACCTTTCATGTGCCTCTTATTGATGTAACACGCAATATGCTTAATGCTGAGCGTATTAAACTGCTTAAGAAAAATGCCACTATTCTTAACTTTGCTCGTGGTGGTATTATTGATGATGAAGCCATGGCAGAGGCATTAAATTCTGGTCATATTTATGGCTATGTCAATGATTTTGCTAATAATACACTTAAAGGTGTTCCTAATGTGGTGACCCTGCCTCATTTAGGTGCTTCTACTCAGGATGCCGAAGATAATTGTGCCATTATTGTGTCTGAAAATGTTCGTGATTATTTAGAAAATGGCAATATTAAATTATCAGTTAATTTTCCTGAAGTGGCTATGCCAAAGGCGGATGGCTGTCACCGTATTACCGTTGCTAATTCAAATGAGCCTAATATGCTAGGGCAAATATCCTCTATTTTGGCGGATGCTAACTTGAATATTTCTGATATGGTTAACAAATCAAAAGGTGATTTGGCTTATACGATCGTTGATGTCAATGAGGGTGTTTCTGATGATGTTGTGAATACTCTTAGTGCTATTGATGGTGTACGGGCTGTTAGAGTCTTATCTTAACTAAAAAGTGCATAAGCTAAAGACTGCATAGCTAAGCAACAGAATCTAACAGGATTTTATTTATAGGAATATGGCCTTGAGTGACGATCTCAAACAAATACGTGATCAAATTGATGATATTGATCAGCAGATTCAATTATTATTAAATCAACGTGCTTTATGCGCAAAAAAAGTAGCTGACGCTAAGTTAGCCGATATTCAAGAGGGTGAAGATGTTATCTTTTATCGTCCTGAACGTGAAGCCGCTGTTTTACGCAAAGTAATGGATCGCAATCAAGGCCCGATCAGTAATGAAGAAATGGCCCGCTTATTTCGTGAAGTGATGTCAATTTGCTTGGCGCTTGAACAACCCATGCGCATTGCCTTTTTAGGCCCAGAAGGGACGTTTACTCAAGCGGCTGCCTTAAAGCACTTTGGTCATTCAGTTAAAACAGTGCCCTTTTCCAGTATTGATGAAGTCTTCCGAGAAGTGGATGCTAATTCCTGTCACTATGGTGTGGTACCGGTTGAGAACTCGACCGAAGGAGTGATCAGTCATACTCTGGATATGCTGATTGAATCACCTTTAAAAATTTGCGGTGAAGTCTCTTTAAGAATTCATCATTATCTTATGTCCAGTGCAGAATCCTTATCAGCGATTAAAAAGATCTATTCACACCAACAGTCTTTTGCTCAATGTCGTGATTGGCTTGATAGTCGTTTGCCTAATGTAGATAGAATTACTGTCAGTAGTAATGCCGAAGCGGCACGTCTAGCCTCTCAGGAAGAAGGTGTTGCGGCCATTGCCAGTAATGCCGCTGCGGAAATTTATCAACTGCATCTTTTGGCTGAAAAAATCGAAGATAATCCTGATAATACCACCCGCTTTATTATTTTAGGTAAGCAGGATGTCGATGCCTCATCCAATACGCTGCCTAATACCATTGATAAAACTTCTATCATGGTTACCTCTGCAAATCAATCGGGCACACTGCACAGTTTATTAAAACCTATTGCTGAAAATGGTTTGTCTATGACACGTATTGAGTCACGGCCTTCACGTAGTGGTTTGTGGCAATATCTATTCTTTATTGATATTGATGGCCATATTTCTGATCCTGCCGTGGCTTCTGCTTTGGCTGAAATCAAACAACAATCCAGTATTTTAAAGATATTGGGTTCTTACCCAAAGGCTGTTTTATAATGGCACACATTGTTTCACCTAAAGCCGTTGCCTGTGTTAATCAGCTCCATCCCTATGTTCCAGGCAAACCCATTGATGAATTAGAACGTGAATATGGCGTAACAAATGCTGTTAAAGTAGCTTCTAATGAAAATCCTTTAGGCCCTAGTCCTAATGTCATTAAGCATTTACAAGGCTTACTTACTAATACTCAGGAACTATCACGCTATCCCGATGGCAATGGCTTTATCTTAAAAAATAAGTTATTGGAAAAGTTATCCCCTCAAGTGGCTGATTTATCCATTGAACAAATTACTTTAGGTAATGGTTCCAATGATTTGCTGGATATTTTAGCCCGAACATTTGCGACGATGGGTGATGAAGTTATTTTTTCTCAATATGCTTTCGCTGTTTACCCCATTGCGACTCAAGCGGTTGGTGCAACAGCCGTGATTAGTCCTGCCCTTAATTGGGGGCATGATTTGGATGCAATGTTGGCGCTCATTAGTGACAAAACACGCTTAATTTTTATTGCTAATCCCAATAATCCAACAGGAACCTGTCTATCTGCTCATGATTTGCAGGCTTTTTTAGAAAAAGTACCTGATAATATTGTTGTTGTTGTTGATGAAGCCTATGAAGAATACGCTTCTTATCCAAAATCAGCTTTTTCTCACTCTTATCATTCGATGCTCGCTTCACTGCCTAAGTTTAGCAATCTTGTTGTGACTCGAACCTTTTCAAAGGCCTATGGTCTAGCCAGTTTTCGAGTGGGTTATGCGGTGTCATCGCCACAGATTGCTGATTTATTAAATCGGATCAGGCAACCGTTTAATAATAACACCTTTGCCTTAGAGTCGGCAGCGATTGCTTTGGAGGATGTGGCACATCTTGATAAAAGTGTGGCATTGAATTATCAAGGAATGCAATTTCTCTGTGAGCGTTTTAAGTCATTAAAATTAGAGTATATCCCATCAGCAGGCAACTTTGTTTGTGTGAATTTAGGCAGTGAAACACCTGCGATTTATGAAAAATTACTTTATGAAGGGGTAATTACCCGTCCTATCGCTAATTATCAAATGCCGGAGTATCTAAGGATCTCTATTGGTACTATGAATGAAAATGAACGGGTCATTGCGGCATTAAGTCATGTCTTAAGCACAGAACCTGCTTAATTATCGGTGCCCCTAAGATGATTCATCAAGCAAAAAAAATGATCGAGCAAGATGATAAAGCAGCAGGTAGTGAGCAGCTGGGCATTAAACGAGTATGTATTATTGGTGTCGGGCTCATAGGGGGATCTTTTGCCCGTGCCATTCGTCAGGCAGGTTTAGTTGAACATATTATTGGTTGTGGTCGTAATACAGAAAATCTAAAAAAAGCTGTGGCACTTGGTGTTATTGATGATTATTCTCAGGATGTATCTGAGGCTGTCAAAGACGCTGATTTGGTCTTTATTGCAACGCCTGTAGGCAGTATTAAAGCCATACTGGCACAGATAAAAAATTCCCTAAAAGAAAGTGCTATTATTACCGATGCAGGCAGTACTAAAGTCAGTGTTATTCATGCTGTAAAAACCATTTTTGGTTATATACCTGAAAATTTTGTTCCGGGACATCCGATTGCCGGTACTGAAAATAGCGGTGTTGAGGCTTCTTTTGCCAAATTATATCAGGCTCATCGTATTATTTTAACACCACTGAAACAAACCAGTGCTCAGGCATTAAGTGTGGTTACTCGCTTGTGGCAGGCTATTGGAGCTTATGTGGTGCTAATGGACGCTCAGCATCATGACTCTGTGTTAGCGGCCACCAGTCATTTGCCTCATTTACTGGCTTTTTCTTTGGTTAATACTCTGACAACCTTAGATGAAAAGCAGGAAATTTTTGAAAATGCTGCAGGAGGATTTCGAGACTTTACTCGAATTGCTTCGAGTGACCCCAATATGTGGCAGGATATTTGTCTAGCTAATAAGCATGCCTTGCTAACTCATCTTGATCTTTTTAGCTCTGATCTTGATGCCTTACGAGAAGCTCTCAAACAGGATGATGGTGATTATCTTAATAAAATATTTACCCGAGCTAAAGCTTCTCGTGATGAATTTATGGCTAAAAAACCGACTTGATAATGAAAACTGATACGATGTCCTCGATTGAAAACATCACCCTGCAAGTGGATAGTAAAAAATTAGATGCCTTTTGTAAAAAGATTGTTTCTCGCTCCAGAAATACAGCCAATGTTCATGAAGCTCTAACTGTTTTAGAAGCATTTGTCAGTCAATTCTCTAGTGACTCTTTAGCTAGTGACGCCTATCTTAATATCCAAAACTGTTTAACCTCTCATTCAGAAAAAACTCGTAATAAACTGATGCAGGAAAAAACAGCACAAGTGCAAGAGGGGATGATAACTAAAAATAGGTTGCTCTTAAGTCATGTCTATAATTCGCTCTCAAGAAATGGTTTTTATCAAATCTTAACAGAGGCGACTCATCTTATTAATGATAGTGATATTCCTGAAATTGCTCAATGGGTGATTCAATGGAGCACACAGGCTAAGCAAAAAGCAGAGCAGGCTAGTGGCTACCCAGATGCTTTAGATTTTACCAAAGCAAAGATCAATATTGAACAATACCAATGTATGAGTGATATCAGTTATTTTTTTAAAAACACTTATCAGTCCAAATAAATGAATAAATATACTAATTTTACTGAATCATTACAGGCGAAAACGGCATTAGCAAGTATTGATAAAAATATTCATAAACAATGGCTTGCTTTTGTCTGTTAAAGCGGATCATTTTATTGTTAAGTTGTTAGCTTTCAATAACCAATTCATCCACGCCATGATAATCTTGTAATTGCTCAATCACTTGGCTGAGAAGAGGAAAGAGTTGTTTTGAATAGAGTTGCTGCTGCTCAATACCCTCCATCCAACCATAGAGTGAATGTATTAATTGTTGTTCGGTGTGTACATTGATATGTATGTCATGCAGGATATTTTTATATTCGCTATAAGTGGGGGCTACCGTTAAGTATGAAAATACGTTAGCCAAGGTATCCATAATTGCTTGCGCATCATCATACAAATCAAAATCAGAAGGGCTATACTCTTTGGGTGTTAGAGAAACTGCATTGACCCAAATTCTGAAGCTGCATTTTTGTAAGCTATGATAAAGTGGTTCATCGCTGATCAATAAAAGTAATAAGTTTTTATTACTGGCTCTAAGAGTATTATCACTATAAGACCATTGACAAGATTTAATAAAATGATAAATACGAATATGATCTTTAAAATCAGCACTATGTAATTGATCTAATATGAGTACCGTCGGTTCTCCCTCGCTAAAGGCACAGGCTTCGCTCATAATGTGATCAAAGTCTGATATTGGTGCTTCACTAATACCATCTTCATCCTCACTCGGTGGAATAATGACCTTACCTTCAGCCTCGGCTTTTTGAGTAAAGTCATAATAGAATTGCTGAGGATAATCAATCGCACAGGCTAGAGCATTGGCAAAGGCTGTTTTTCGCCGTCCCTGATGACCTTCAACATTAATGGTTTTTATACCATCAAATTGACTATTCATAAGACAGCGCAAATGATATTCATAATCATCATTGGATTCAAAACCAAACTCTGCCATGCGTTGTTGCAATTTACTCATTTTTGTTAAAACCTATACAAGTTCGTTTGCTTATGATTAAAATGGCTTAATGTTACTTTATTTATTTTATGGATTGTATTTTTTATGAAAAAACACATTACTTTTGTGCACTTGGTCTATAAATTTATATGTCTGTTTGAATTATTTTAACCCCTTTTGCTTATAAGTAGCGTCTTCCTAAACAAGCTGATGACTATCAGTGATCACAGAGAAAACTGGGCAAATGATTTCCCAAATGGCTCAAGTTAGCTAAAAACGGTTAGCCAAGATAATGGTTAAACAGGAGAAACCTATGAAATATAAAACACTCTATCGCGTTATTGCACTGAGTGTGTGTGCCTTATCCACCACACAGAGCTTTGCTCGTATTAAACTTATTACGCTGCCCGTACGAGAGCATGTGGAAATTCAGCTGGAAAATAAAAACACCACAATTATTGAAGAAGAACGCATTGTCCCTCTAAAAAAGGGCAATAATGATATTGATTTTTCTTGGCATAATACCTCAATTCGCCCAGAGACCATTGTCTTTCGAGTGATTGATGGGAGTAGCGATGTTCATGATAATACACCTAATAATGCTAAACAAAATGCCAAACAAAGTGACATTATAAAAACCAATGTAATTTCTGTCAGTTATCCTCCTAATGAATCCGCTCTTACTTGGAATGTCTATGCGGATAAAAATGGTACTGCCCGAGTGCGCATTACTTATGCCATCAATAAATTAGATAGAAAATATCATTATATTGCTCGTACTAATTCAGATGAAACAAACATGCAATTAATGCAGTATATCAAGGTTAATAACCAATCAGGTGAATCCTATCTGAATGCTCAAATGAGTACGGGAATGGATCATACAATTGCTTTGCCTATGGGACTGGATGAATCTCAGGAATTTTTAAACCAGAGCTATGACCAGATACCTATCGAAAAAACCTATACGGTGAATGCCTCGGAATTAGGCTATCGAAATCGTTCACAAGATAAGCTAAATGTGTATATGCATTACCATATTGTTAATGATAAGCAACATAATTTAGGTAAACAGTCCTTTGCTCCGGGTAAATTTCGTATCTATCAGCAGGATAAAAAAGGCTCTTCAGTCTTTATTGGTGAGGATTGGGGACAGTATACTGCCAAGGAAGATGAGGCGAAGCTCTTTATTGGTGAAGCCAGAGATATTGTGGTCAAGCGGATCATTAAGCGGCAGAAACGACAACGAATTAATGGTAATCTTTATAATTGGAATGTACTGCTTAGCTATGAAATTGAGAATTTTAAAGATAAGCCTGTGAACTTAATTATTGAAGAAGATTTAAGAGCATTGCGAGGTGAAGTGTTTGCATCAAGAAATAATCTCATTGAATGGGAAATAGGTAAGGAGACCTCATTCTCTGGCCAACCACTAAAAAAATATACCACGGGTGAGCGTGTTGCCTACCAAATTTCTTTACCTGCTCGTCAAGAAGAGGCTAAGCAGATGACGCTAGAAAAGAAATTACATATTAACTTTAAAAATGAATGGTGAAAAAAATGCTAACAAATTCACTTAAAAAATTAATACCTCAATGCGCCCTTATTGTTATATTGGCTAGTCTTACTTGTGTCGTTATGGCAAAAAATATTGATCTGTCTACGTTGCCTGCAAGAGAGAGTGTGCAATTGACCATTTATAATTCTCAAGACTTAACCTTGGTACGTGAAACTCGTCAGATCAGTATTAAAAAAGGGCAAAATCGCTTACAGTTTAGCTGGGTTAATACCAAAATTGATCCGACTTCTGTACAGATTGAATTTTTATCGCATCCTACAGCTATGAATGTGAGCAATACGACCTTTCCTCATGATAAACCACAAATGCTGTATTGGCACATTAATAGCTCGATTGATGCCTTGGCAACGGTTGAAATTAGCTATTTCACCTCGGGTATTAGCTGGAAAGCAGACTATTCAGGGATTATGGATCAAACAGAAAAAACCTTATCTATGGATAGTTTTATCACAGTGACTAATCATTCTGGTGAAGATTATGACCACGCTCAGGTACGTTTGGTTATTGGTAAAATTAATTTAGTGGAACAGGTCAATGATCTGCTCGGGCAGGCCAAAGATAAATCCAGAAGGATAAGAGAACGTAAAAAAGCCATGCGTCCTAAAGTTGCTCGTATGCTAATGACTAAATCAGCAGGTACTTATGCCATAGAAAATGATGCTGTGGTGATGGCTGATGTAATTATGGCAGAAAAAGAAGTCACTAAAGAAAGCCTGAGTGAATATTATATTTTTTCTATTGAGGGTACAGAAAGCATCCCAAATCAATGGTCCAAGCGTTTACGTAGTGGCTTTGCCAAAGATATTCCTATTGATACCATTTATCGCTATCGCCCAAGAGAATATGGCGATATACTGGCCAGAGTCTTACTATTTAAAAATGATAAAGAATCGTCCTTAGGCGAGGCACCTTTGCCTAAGGGAAGGATTCAACTCTATCAGAAAACCAAGCAGGGAAGCCTGAGTTATATTGCTGATTTAGAATTAAAATACACCTCAATTGGCGACAAAGTAGAGTTGAATACAGGGAAAAATCCAGAAATCTTTTTTGAATTACAAAATTTAAAAAACTGGCGGGATAATATCTGGATGCGTTATCGTAATGGTAATTATTATCGCAGAATAGGGGATGCTCATATAAAAATCGATCATAATAGTACAGTTGCGGGATGGAATGAGCATAGCCTTTTTGTACAGCGAATACGCAATTTTACTGATCAACCTATAGCTGTTGAAATCCGTAGAATTCTCTCTGGGGATGCCGTGCTTAGAAGTCAGTTAGACATTAAAAAACATGACTTTCAAAGTGTTGATATTCAGACAAACCTAGCGGTAGGAGAGCAACAAGAGTTATTATACGAGACCTTGGTTAAACAAGGGCGTAATGCAAAGCAGAGTCAGATTGTTTTAGAAAATAGAAAGATTTCTTATCCTGTTTGGTAAATGACTTAGCTTAGTGATAGTATTTCAGGGAAATTTTGTAATGAAATTTTCCTGAAAATAGAATATATCTTGTAATCATAGGTAGGTACTTAAGAACTTTTGAGCTAGGATAACTCTGTGTTTACTACAGAAGACGCCTTGAATCCATCCATGGAGGCTTTATTGGCACATCCATGTGGCAAAAACTTCCTCCGCAAACACAGAGTTATCCTTAAGTACCTACATTTGATCTTGTAATAGAGGAAAAAAAGTGAAAAAACAATTAATCGTAGTGTCTGTTGTTATCGGTCTGGGGCTGTCATTTAATAATGCATACTCTGGTTGGCAAGACTATCTTAAAACGGCTGATAGCGCTATAAAATCAGCCACAGGTCAGGATGGTGCATCCGTGGCCACATCGGCTTTATCTAATGATAAAATTGCCAGTGGCTTAAAAGAAGCACTAGGTGTTGGTGTCAAAAAAGCCATTGCAATGCTCGGCTCAGAAAACGGCTTTTTAAATGATCAAAGTGTTAAAATTTTATTGCCAGAGAGTATGCAAAAAGTTGAGCAAGTCTTACGTTCTGTAGGACAAGAAAAAATGGCTGATGAATTTATTACCAGTATGAATCGGGCAGCAGAAAAAGCCGTTCCTAAAGTGACCGATGTGTTTGTGGATCAGATTTCTAATATGTCATTAGATGATGCCAAGGGAATTTTATCGGGTGGTGACACGGCAGCAACGGATTATTTTAAAAAGCATACCTCAGCTCAGTTAAGAGAATTAATGACCCCTTATATTAATGATGCAATGGATCAGGCTCAGGTGACTCAATACTACAAAACCATGACCGCACAGGTGAAAAAATACGATAGCTTTGGCTTGATGAATAGCTATCTTGGTAGCGCCTCGGATATTGATAAATACGTCACCGACAAAACAATGGATGGCCTATTTAGTAAAATTGCCGCACAAGAAGCATTGATCCGACAAAATCCAGCTGCACGCTCCACAGAACTATTAAAAGATGTCTTTGGCTCATTAGGCAAATAATTTTGGAACCTAGCCATAATATAATGTGCCTATAATAACCTACTGATGCCATCATTAATTGATAGTCATTGCCATTTTGATTTTTCAGTCTTTGATGGCCAGCGTGCTACTATTTTAAGTCGATGTAAGGCATATCAAATTCAGGCAATTATTGTCCCAGGTGTTTGTGCAAGTGGCTGGCAAACACTGCTGTCTATTTGCCATGATGAGCCTGTCTTATACCCTGCCTTGGGTTTGCACCCATGTTTTACTCATAAGCATCATATTGACGATCTTAAGCAATTAGTAAGATTATGTGAGCAGCAAGGTGTGTGTGCGATAGGTGAGATTGGCTTGGATTATTTTATAAAACATACTGATAGAAGCATGCAACATGATTATTTTGCCGAACAATTAGATATTGCTCAACAGTATCAGCTTCCGGTGTTAATTCATGCTCGAAAATCTCACCATGATATTGTGCAACAATTAAAACAACGGCCCTCACTAAAGGGTGTTATTCATGCCTATAGTGGCAGTTATGAACAGGCAAAAGAGTATTTAAAAATGGGCTTTAAACTAGGCTTTGGTGGGGCATATACCTATCCCAAAGCAACAAGGTTACGCTCTTTGCTGACTAAATTGCCGATTGAGGCTTGGGTATTAGAGACCGATGCACCTGATATGAGCCCCATTGGACATCAAGGGGAAACCAATACCCCTCTTTATCTTACTGAAATAGCTCAAGCATTTGCTTGTTTATTGGCTTATTTACCCGAGTCGCAACGAGATTTTACACAGATAATGACTCAAATAGAAAAAAATACCCTAGCCATTTTTCCCTTTCTTAAACTCAATAATAGTAAGCAAAGCAATGTATGAAAAAAAACACACCATACTAAAACAAGCTGTTTTTTGTGCGGTACTCTTTATCTTTTATACCCCATTTACGTATGCAAAGTTGCTCTTAATAGAGACGCAACAAAAATCTTATCCTATCGAAAATAAGCATATTAATGAGTCTAGTGGCTTGGCTTGCTCAACACGAGATAAACATCTCTTGTGGACACATAATGATAGTGGTCATATGCCCATTATTTATGCCATGAGCAACAAAGCAAAAACCTTAGGAACTTTTTATCTGGATGGGGTCGAAAGTTATGATTGGGAAGATATGGACGCCTTTATCTGGCAAGGCAAGCATTATTTATTGATTGCCGATACGGGTGATAATTATCAAATGCGCTTTAATTATCAGCTTATTCTTATTAAAGAACCTAAGCTAAAAAAACAAGGTAGTAGTCTTTCTCCTCAGCAGATACTAACCTATCAGTTTGCAGATAATAAGTCCTATGATGTGGAATCGGTCGCCGTGGATGTCAAACGTAATAAAATCTTATTACTGACTAAACGCACCCAACATGCCTATTTGTTTGAAGTGCCACTTTTACCAACTGATCCAGATAAGACACAAACAGCGGTGAAAGTTGCAGAGTTTAAAGATATAGTCCATCCAAGTGCTATGGATATTTCCGCCGATGGTTTACTCCTATCCATTAATACCTATCGGCGGATCCACCGTTTTTATCGACGTTCGCTGACTGATACATGGCATTATCGTAATTCGTTAACATATAAAAAACTATTCCAGCCTGAGGCTATGTGCCTTAGAAAAGATGGAAAATATTACTATGTCAGCTCAGAAAAAAAATCTTTTTTACTAAAAATTAAAGAAAAATAATAGTTGAAATAGGGTGATTAGACATGCTCACAGCTAAAAAAAATAAGCCTTTTTCCTCAACTAGGATTATTTCTCGGTTTTTTTAAAATTTACTGCTATGATTAGCATTGAGCTTATAAAAATTTACAGTTTCTTAATTATTCCGTAGTTTCTTATTACCAATAGAGTATTATTTATGGCCGTTAATTATGATGAAAAGCGTTCTTTCTACCGCATGTCAGTAGATTGTCATATTGAATTTTCAGAGGAAGGAAGCTCCGATAGCTACAAAGGTGACGGTAAAGATCTCAGTGCTGATGGCGTTAGGTTTATTACTGATCATGAGTTAAAAGAAGGACAACAACTGAATGTTATTGTCCACCCCGTGATTAAAACTGTCGTACCTCTTAGTGCCAAAGCAAAGGTGATACGAGTCGTAAAGGATGAAGATAGTGGCCAATATATTGTTGGTGTATCATTAGAAGAAGTTATTTAACCTGAACTTTGGATAAGATGATCTTGAAAATAACTTCAGAGTGTTGGTTAGCCTGTATTTGTGGAAGAAGTCTCTTTGGCATGGATGCCAAAGTGAAGCCTGCAAGGATGTATTCACGCCCGAAGGAAGTACTCTTGGGGGGGGGCGGCGACTTCTATAACAAATGCAGGCTAATCAATACGTTACTTATTCAGTTATCCAGAACTCAGGTTATTTAGCACTTCTCTTGAATAACAAAAAATTGGCTGTGAGCACTGCTAAATATAGAGATCAATATTTCCTTGTTGCTGAGTGCCCATTGTATTGGCCGGTTCATTATTCAGATAGCGTTGTACGACTAAAGAACTTCCAGCAAGTCCTTGCTGACTGCGGCGATTGCCATAAGGAAAGTTATTATCTGCCTTGCTTGGATCGGGCTGGGTGTTTGCGGACTGAACATTTGCTAATAGCGACTTGTTCGAATACAACACCTCTGGTACAGTGCCCATTTGTGTCGATAGCGTGTTGTTACTGCTACCTTGTTGGAAGCTAGGAAGTGTAAAGTCAGGTGTTTGCTCTTTTGTTGGTTGCTTTTTATCTTCAACTAGCTGTCCTTCAATAATAACAGGCTTGGCAGGCGAACGACTATTCTGCTGAGGCTGAGCAGGAATAGAAGGGGCAACAACTGGTGATAAAAAGGGATCAGGAATTTGCATGATAATATGTATATTAGTCGTTAAATGGATACCTCACGCTAAATTATAGTCTTGATTTTGAATTTACACCAGCTTAGGATCAATTTTTAATGACTATCAATATAACTATTAAATAAGTTCTATAATCTCTTATGATAGAAGACACTCTCAAGTTACTTAGTAAACTATGCCTTATAAATAAAGCTAAAATTGCCACAGCTGAATCCTGTACGGGTGGTTTGGTTGCCATGCTTATTACCGATCAGGCAGGTAGTTCCCAATGGTTTGATCGTGGCTTTGTCACCTATACTAATCTGGCTAAACAACAAATGCTCGGTGTAGCAGAGTCATTATTAGTAACTCATGGTGCTGTCAGTGAACCGGTCGCACAGGCTATGGCAGAAGGAGCATTAAAACATTCACAGGCACATTATGCTTTAGCTATTACAGGCATTGCGGGTCCAGGTGGCGGTAGTGAGACAAAGCCCGTCGGTATGGTTTGTTTTGCTTGGGCGTATTATCAAGAACAAGGCAATTTAATTGATGTATACTCAAGCAGTCAATACTTCTCTGGCAATCGCCAATCGGTACGTGAGCAATCAGCACTGTTTTCCCTGACCGGGTTGCTTAATAGACTAAAAATAAACTCGTAATTATTTCTTGACCCATTCTATAAGACTTCTTATAATTGTTGTACAAATATCAATACCTAATACACTCACTAACTTATCATCCTCATACTTAAACTGATTAAGTGTCGGGAATACAGGCGTAAACTATGGATGCAAACAAGCAAAAAGCACTAGAAGCAGCAATATCTCAAATTGATCGTCAATTTGGTAAAGGCTCTGTCATGCGAATGGGAGATTCTGGTATTACCCAAATAGACTCAATTTCAACCGGTTCTCTAGGCTTGGATGTAGCATTGGGAATAGGAGGCTTACCTAAAGGTCGTGTGGTTGAAATTTATGGTCCAGAATCTTCGGGTAAAACAACCCTGACCTTACAAGTCATTGCCGCTGCTCAAAAGGCTGGTGGTACAGCGGCTTTTGTTGATGCAGAGCATGCCTTAGATCCTGTTTATGCAGAAAAACTCGGTGTTGATGTTGAAAACTTGCTGGTTTCTCAACCGGACACAGGAGAGCAGGCCTTAGAAATTACTGATATGCTGGTTCGCTCTGGTGCTGTTGATGTCTTGGTGGTTGATTCAGTTGCTGCTCTAACGCCTAAAGCAGAAATTGATGGTGAAATGGGTGACTCACATATGGGACTGCAAGCTCGTCTTATGTCACAGGCTTTGCGTAAGTTAACCAGCATTATTAAGCGCTCAAATACCTTAGTAATTTTTATTAATCAGCTACGCATGAAAATTGGCGTGATGTTTGGCAATCCAGAAACAACAACGGGTGGTAATGCACTCAAGTTTTATGCCTCTGTTCGTTTAGATATCCGCCGTATCGGTGCGATTAAAAAAGGCGATGAAATTCTAGGCAATGAAACCCGAGTGAAAGTGGTTAAAAATAAAGTTGCTCCACCATTTAAGCAAACTGAATTTGATATTCTTTATGGTGAAGGGATTTCCTATGAAGGTGAACTAATTTCTCTTGGGGTAAAAGAAGGCTTAGTCGATAAAGCCGGTGCATGGTATGCCTACAATGGTGAAAAAATAGGCCAAGGTAAAGACAAAGCTCGAAATTATCTAAAAGAAAATCCAGATATTGCTTCTGAGTTGGACGCTAAAATTAGGGCAAAACTTTTGCCATCGAATACGGCAGAAACTGACAGTGAGATTGAAACTAGTCAAGAATCATAGCTTGCTAATCTGTCGTAGCTCAGCCTTAATCTGAACTCTGGATAATCCTACTGAACAACGCACCGTCAAAGACGGTGGGTTAGCATTAGGGACTGAAAGTTCCACCAAATACCCGTTGACAAACGGATTCCTATATTTTAATCCCAAAGTTAGGATCATTTTTTTAGTTAATACTCCCGCAGTCACACAAAAATAAGCTCTAGCCCAAAATGTCGTCCCCAATAATGTTTTTATGGATGGTGCTGTTTTAGCTATTCCTATTTAACCCATACCCCAAGACTTTTAATGCGGTTTTAATTTCATCTAAAATAGCAGGGTCGTCTATGGTTGCTGGAATTTTATATGCGGTATTATCGGCAATACAGCGCATGGTAGCACGCAAAATTTTACCTGAGCGTGTTTTGGGCAAGCGCTCGATAATCATTGCTTGTTTAAATGCGGCTACGGGGCCTATTTTTTCGCGAACTAATTGGATGAGCTCTTGAATAATCGTATCATTTGCCTGAGTAACCCCACTTTTTAGTACCACCAGCCCTAGAGGTACTTCACCCTTGAGTTTATCAGCCACACCAATCACCGCACATTCAGCAACATCTGGGTGGCTGGCAAGCACTTCTTCAAATGCTCCAGTTGAGAGGCGATGACCAGCAACATTAATCACATCATCAATACGACTCATAATCCATAAATAATCATCCTCATCAGCATAGCCGGCATCACCTGTTAAATAATAGCCTGAATAGCGGCTCATATAGGCATCGACAAAGCCTTGGTCATTATTCCATAAGGTCATCAAGCAACCTGGGGGCATGGGGAGCTTAATAACAATATTACCGATACTGCCTTTAGCCACTTGTTCACCCTGATCATTAAGCACCTGAACATCATATCCAGGGACACTTTTAGTTGGGGAACCCGCCTTAATCGGTAGTGCTTCAATGCCAAGACAATTAGCAACAATGGCCCAACTGGTTTCTGTTTGCCACCAATGATCAATAACAGGCACATGTAACAAGTCTTCTGCCCAATGTAAGGTGTCAGGGTCACATCGTTCACCGGCTAAAAATAAAGTACGAAAGTGCTTTAAGGTATAATTTTTAAGGTATTCTCCTTTAGGATCTTCTTTTTTAATGGCACGAAATGCTGTTGGGGCAGTAAACAAAACAGTAACCTTATGCTCTTCAATGACTCGCCAGAAAGCACCGGGATCAGGCGTGCCGACAGGCTTACCTTCATATAAAACAGTTGTTGTGGCATTAAGTAATGGGGCATAGACGATATAGGAATGTCCGACCACCCAGCCAACATCAGAGGCAGCCCAAAAGACATCACCAGCTTTTAAATTATAGACATTGCGCATGCTCCAGAGCATTGCCACGGCATGACCGCCATTGTCTCGTACCACACCTTTAGGATTGCCTGTTGTTCCCGAGGTATACAATATATACAATGGGTCGGTGGCAGCAACAGGCACGCAGTCAACGGCGTGACTCTGTGAACAGGCTTGCTGCCAATCAATATCCCGCCCATCGATCATACTGACGGGCATTTGTGGCCGTTGAAAAATGAGACAATGTTCTGGTTTATAATGGGCTTGCTCGATAGCAGAATCCAATAATGATTTATAGTCGATGAGTTTATTGACCTCGATACCACAAGAGGCTGATAAAATGACTTTAGGCTGCGCATCATTGATACGATCGGCTAATTGATCCGCAGCAAAACCACCAAACACGACCGAATGTATGGCGCCGATACGAGCGCAGGCCAGCATGGCCATGGTTGTTTCGGGGATCATCGGCATATAAATAACCACTCGATCGCCTTTATTTACGCCCATATCCCTTAATACACCGGCTAATAAAGCAACCTCATCTCGTAATTGACGAAAGGTAAATTTTTTCTTTACTGAGCCAACAGGACTGTCATATATCAGAGCCGTTTGATTGGCCAGGCCATTGTTAATATGACGATCCAAGGCGTTATAGCAAGTATTCAGTTTAGCCCCGCTGAACCACTTGTAAAACGGGGCATTAGAGTCATCTAAAACCTGTTCCCAAGGCTGATACCAATCAATATCTTGAGCAGCTTGTGCCCAAAAATCTTGGGGATTATTAAGTGAGTGGCTATACGTTTCTTGATATGTCATCTTGGGATCACCCGTGATTTTTTCTTGGTTAAAATGCTATAAAAATGCGAATACTTTTTTGGCCATACGATATTGGGCTTGGTTGTTCTTAAGGCTGATATCAGTACAAATATACTACTATACAATACTATAAAAATACTGGAGTGAAGACAAATAAATCATAATTACCCCAGTGAAATAAGTAGGCGTTCATACGTAGGTACTTAAGGATAACTCTGTGTTTACGGAGGAAGTTTTTGCCACATGGATGTGGCAATAAAACCTCCAAGGATGGATTTACGGCGTCTTGTGTAGTAAATACAGGATTATCCTGCCTCAGACATGCTTAAGTACCTACCTATGAGTAGGCGTTAGGTATACCTTCGTTATATTCTAACTATGCTTTTGAACCAGAGAATAAACTTATAAATACTTTAAATACAGATGGTTATAAAATTATTACCTAAAATGGATGGGTTTTTAAAAGCAAAATTTAATGACTTAGGAGCATTTTTTAGGTATATTATACGCCTCTTAATTACTCTGACTTTTTAATGAACCATAATCTTAGCGATAAAAAGCCAATACAACAGACAGATAAACAGACGAATAATGAAGTCTCAATGAGTATCAATGGTCAGGCCATTACTGCTCCAGATTCATTGTCTGTTATACAAGCTTTATGGCATGCAGGTTATCCGCGTGTTAAAGGTGTGGGTTGTCTTGATGGTGTGTGTGGTTCTTGTCGGGTTATGGTTCGTCGTTCAGGCTCACCAGAAATAAAAATGGAGTTGGGATGCCAACTTCTTATTGAAGAAGATATGGATGTCTTTTTCTCTGTCTTTGATACGCCGTCTCAACATCACTATGATTTATCTAAGATAAGCACCTCTTGGGATGTGCAGACTGAATTTCATAAGATTTTTTCAGAGGCTCAAAAGTGTCGTCATTGTGGCGGTTGTAATAAAGCTTGCCCCAAAGGCATTGATGTTGAAGAGGGCGTGGCGCTCGCGGTTAAGGGGCGTTTTCGTGAATCGGGTGAATTATTTGTTGATTGTGTGATGTGTAACTTATGCATGACCGGTTGTCCAGAATATATTGATCCCAATCATGTTGGTTTATTTGCCCGTCGGGTAACCGGCTATTTTCATACTCGTCCTTCCAACCTTATCAATCAACTTGAAGCCATTCGTACGGGTGAGCTTGATGTGGATACTCATTCTGGGATGGAGGAATCACTATGAATCATATCAATAATAGTGTGTCCTATCATCAGGCCTTAGATAATTATTTACTAAAACAAAATACAGATGAAGGTTTTGAAGCGGTTAAACTCTCCATAGATGAGCATGAACTGCTCAGTAAATTTCACCCTGATCACCGTGAAGAAACGATGACCAGACTGCAAGTCGGACCCAATCAAGGTGATCGTTGCCATCAGCAAATTGCCGATGTGTTACAAGCCGACTCTCGTATTGATGCTGCGGATTTGGCAGGAGCACAAATTAAAGAAACCGATGTGCTGGTGATTGGTGGGGGTGGTGCTGGCTGTGCCGCAGCATTGATTGCTGCTGAATCTGGGGCAAATGTTATTTTAGCCACTAAATTGCGTTTGGGTGATAGCAATACCGTGATGGCGGAGGGCGGTATACAAGCATCCATTGAAAAGGGTGATAGTCCGCAGGCACACTATAATGATACCTTTAAAGCAGGGCATAAGAGAGGCAATAAAGAGCTCATAAAAAATTTAGTTATGGATGGCCCCGATACGATACGTTGGTTAATTCAACAGGGTATGCAATTTGATCTCAATCGCTTTGGCGATCTCCTAACCCGTAAAGCCGGTGGCACATCAGCTAATCGAGTGGTCTATTTTCGAGATTATACGGGTCTGGAAATGATGCGTGTGTTACGTGAAGCTGTTAGTAATAGCGATATTGATGTCTGGGATTATAGCCCCGCGGTGGAGTTATTAAGCAATGAATCAGGGCATTGTGCGGGAGCAATTGTTTCATCACTACATGATTGCCGCTATGTACAAATTAAAGCCAAAACAGTGATTGTTGCCACCGGTGGTATTGGGCGGATTCATTTGAACCAGTTTCCTACCTCAAATCACTTTGGTGCAACGGGTGATGGTCTGGTCTTGGCCTATCGTCTAGGAGCGAAACTAAGAGATTTAGACTCGTTTCAATATCACCCGACAGGGCTTGCTTATCCACAGCATCTTTCTGGTACTTTGATAACCGAAGGAGTCCGATCTTCAGGTGCCTATATGATCAATGCTCTGGGTGAGCGCTTTGTCGATGAACTCAAGCCCAGAGATATTGTTGCCGCAGCGATTATTAGAGAATGTCGTGAAGGTCGAGGGGTTGTTGGTGATAATGGCCTGCAAGGCGTTTGGTTGGATACGCCAGGTTTAGAACAACGAAATCCTGGGATCATTAAAGAACGTTTTCCTAAACTCATGCACTTGGCGCAGAAAAGTAATATTGATATTACTCGTACACCGATGTTGATTTACCCAACATTACACTATCAAAATGGTGGTGTGGTCATAGATAAAAATGGCCGCTCAACAATTGCCGGCTTATATTGTGTGGGTGAAGTCAGTGGTGGCTTGCATGGTCGTAACCGTTTAATGGGCAATGCCTTATTAGAAATTATTAGTTTTGGCCGTAGAGCCGGAGCCAGTGCCGTAAAAGATAAAAAAACACGAGGTCACAAACAGATCAGCATTGATCACATCAGCAATTTACGTCGTGAATTGATGCAAAAAGGCATGCCAATGACCAGTAAGTCACCGGTATTATTCCCTGACTATGTACAATATGATTCAGAAGAAAATACCGCGATGAGAAAAGATACTGATTCCCATTGTGGGGTCTGTTTATCATGAGTGCTGTCATGAATAATGTTCTATTACATGCAGACTCTATTGGTGATAATCTGAGTCAGTGGCTTAATGGTAATGGTGGCGATGGCTTGCAAAATGCCTTATCTGAACCGTCAAATATTATTTCAATTATTGAACAAGCAGGTTTACGGGGCTTGGGTGGCAGTGGTTTTCCTAGTTATAAAAAATGGCAATTTGTAGCTGATCAAGTAGCTAAACCAGACAAGTATCTGATTTGCAATGGCAATGAAGATGAACCGGGTACCTTTAAAGATGCTCATTTGTTATTGCACTCACCTCATCAGGTGATTGAAGGCGCATTAATTACCGCTCTGGCAAATGGCATTAATCATATTGTTTTTTATATTAATCCAGAACAAGAACTAGCGATAGAAAAAGTCCGTATTGCGGTGGAACAATGGCAAACCAGCGACTTGTTTGCTCAAATAGAGGCTCATCTTAATAGTGCTCTGAGGATTCATGTAATGGCCAGTTCTGGGCATTATATCGGTGGTGAAGAAACCGCCGCCATTGAATCAGTTGAAGGTCATTTCCCTTTTCCTAGAGGTAAACCACCTTTCCCAGCTGTATCAGGTGTGCATGGTAGCCCCACACTGATCAACAATATTGAGACCTTGTCTAATGTGCCACATATTTTAAAAAATGGTGCCCAGTGGTATCAAGATTTAGGCTGTGGTAATTCAGCAGGCACTAAGATTTATTGCCTCAGTGGTGATGTCTTACAACCGGGTGTCTATGAGTTGCCTATGGGAACCCCTTTATCTGAGCTTATCTATGATTTTGGTGGTGGTATGTTGCTGGAGAAGGAGATTAAAGCGGTCTTTACCGGAGGCGCTTCAAGCTCCATTTTAACACCTAAAGATTTAGATGTACCCTTAGATTTTGACTCAGTGCATGCAAGAGGCTCTAGCTTAGGCACAGGGGCAATGATTGTTGTTTCAGAAGGGACAGGCATTGTGAAACGGGTAACAGAATATGTTAATTTTTATGCCCATTCTTCGTGTGGACAATGCCCACCATGTAAAACAGGCACTTTTTATATTTCGCAGTTGCTCAATAAAATTGATACTGGACAAGCCAGTTCTTATGATCTGGACTCTTTGATTAACCTATGTAAAATTTTACCCGGTAGTGGCCGTTGCCATTTATTAGATGGCGCTATTAAAATTGTCGATAGCTCCTTATTACATTTTGTTGATGAATATAAACATTCATTAACGTAAAGATTTTAAATCGTTAAAAATTCATGAAGCAGGACTCTGATAAGATGAATGATCAAGTAATTAAACCGACCGAAAAGCCTCAACAAATTGCTGAGCATATTGTTGAAATTGTCAGTGATTCAGGTGAAGGAGCACAGAAATGTGGTCAAACCTTTGCTGGCATTTGCGGTAAAATGGGTAATGGTATTTGGACAGTAGAAATTATTCCTGCTGAAATTCAACCCCCAGCACGTACCCCAGCAGGTGGTAGTGGTAATCGGATCCGCATGGGTTCTAAGATTATGACTAATATGGGTGATGAAGCTGACTTAGTGGTGGGTTTTAATGAGCAGGTATTGTATGCCCGTATTGCCAATGGCGCTTATAAAGAAGGTACCATTGTTTTATTAGAAAACAAATGGGCCAGTGACCCACAAGAAAACATTCGAGAAGAATATGCCTCTGCAGTGGCAGAATTTCGTAAAAATGGTTTAATTGTTCATGAACTGCCCCTAGAAGAAGAATGCTTAAAAATTGTCAGCAATGCCCGCAAGGGAAAAAATATGTTTGTCTTGGGTATGCTCTGTCGTATCTACAATCGTAATGCTGAACTGGGTTTAAATGAGATCCACAATACCTTTAAACACAAAGGTGATAAGATTGTTAAACCAAATCAAGATTTATTTAATGCCGGCTATCAGTTTGCTAAAGAAAATCTTGAATATTTTTATAATATCCCAGCCTATGAAGGTGCAGAAGACGTTCTTAAAAATGTGATTATTACCAATGGCAATACATCACTTGGTTTAGGTGTTATGGCGGCCGGCATGGAAATGATTTCTATGTATCCGATTACACCAGCCACGTCAGCGTCTCATTATGTTGCGGATGTGTTTCATAATGTCGGTGGTTTTGTGCATCAGGCAGAAGATGAAATTGCTGCTATTGGCTTTGCTATTGGTGCTTCTTATGCGGGTAAAACAGCCTGTACCATCACCTCAGGTCCGGGTATGGCTCTAAAAACAGAGATGATAGGTTTGGCTGTTATGGCCGAAATTCCATTGGTTATTGTGGATGTACAACGTGGTGGGCCTTCAACGGGCTTACCAACTAAGGTAGAGCAATCAGACTTATTGGCATCACTTTATGGTGAACCCGGAGATGCACCTAAAATTGTGCTTGCGGCTGCAACTATTCCAGAGTGTTTTGAATTTGTTATTATGGCACGTAAATTAGCTGAAGAATTCAGAACCCCTGTTATTTTATTAACGGATGCTAATTTAGCCACCGGTGTGCAACCTTGGATACGTCCAGAAATACAAGAAGAATGGTTTTCGGCACCGGTTGATCAATCCCCTTGGAATAAAGACATTCCAGCTTATGATTGGGATGAAAAGACAGGCCTATCACAAAGACCCATCCCTGGTCAGCCTGATGGTATGTATGTGCTTACCGGTTTATCTCATACAGAGCGTAGTAAAGTATCCTATAACTCAGAAACCAACCAAATTACCTCAGAGCATCGTAGTCGTAAAATTGCCGCTCTGCAAAGTACCTTAAAGCCACCCATTGTTCATGGTGTAGATTCTCAAGAAGATGAAGGCGATTTGCTGGTTGTGGCATGGGGTTCAACTATTGGTGCCATTGAAGAAGCCATTGATGTGTTAAGAGAACAGGGAAATAAAATTGCCAGCTTGCACTTACGCTTTATGTCACCATTAGAACCTGGCTTACCTGAAATTTTCAGTCGCTATAAAAAAGTAATGACCATTGAGATCAACTATAGTGATGATCTCAATGCACCCATGATAACGAGTGAAAATAGGCGTTATGCTCAATTAGCTAATGTCTTACGGGCACAATTTGCCATTGATATTGATTGTTGGTCGGTTGTGTATGGTCATCCCCTACAACCGGGTATGTTGATTGAAGAACTTACTAAGCGTCTTGACGCTGTTAATGTTAACTAATACAGAGTCGAGAAGGAGATATTATGTTTGGTATTAAAGCAGATTGGTCTTTAGAAGTATTTGAACGCTATTTTACCCTAGATGATTATAGTGCGGGTGGTGATGTTCGCTGGTGTTCTGGTTGTGGTGATTTTTCCATTCTAAATACCGTGCATCGTGTTCTTCGAGATGCACAAGTACCACCTGAAAAGAGTGTTGCGGTATCCGGTATTGGCTGTTCCAGTCGTATGCCCCATTATATGGGGACTTATGGCTTTCATGGTCTGCATGGTCGTGCTTTACCTATTGCTAGCGGTATTAAATCACGTCGTCCTGATTTGGATGTCTGGGTAGCCACAGGCGATGGTGACTGTTTCTCCATTGGGGCAGGACCTTGGTTACATGCTCTACATCAAAACATGGATATGGTGGTACTGGTTTTTGATAATGGTATTTATGGTTTAACAAAAAAACAAACCTCACCTACGACTCAGCAAGGGACAAAAACCAATACTCATCCACGAGGTTCTATTTTGCCACCATTAAACCCATTAACCATTACTTTGGGTATCACTAATGTTTCCTTTGTGGCTCAGGTTGTTGATTGGAACCCCCCTTTATTATATGAAACAATCAAAGCAGCTCACGAACACCGAGGTCTAAGTTTTGTGCGTGTGTTACAACGCTGTCCTGTATTTTCACAAGAATTTACCAAGCCCATGCAAGAAAACCCTGATAAATTTGTTTTATTAGAACATTCTGAAGGCATAAACATTGATGACAATGTCAAACGCTTGTTCAGTAATGTGGTTGAGCATGATCCCAGTGATTGGTTGGGCGCAATGAAATATGCTAAGGATGAAGAGAATATGCCTCTGGGTATTTTATTTAAAGATCCGGATGCCATTGTTTATGAAGATCATTCCAGTGTGGGTCTTGGTATGACCAATGAAGAAAAAGTCGCCGGATTAAATGCTGCCTTTGATAAGTTTTCTATTTAGCATTGATCCACAAATTAGCACCAATACAGACTCCGTACAGAATAGCATGACCATAACTATGAATACACAATCTCTGCCAACATTAGCCATAGTGAATAATGATATGGATGACTCCGCCTCGGCATTTAGTGAGTCACAGGAAATTATGCACACTTTGCGTCATTTTCACTTAGGCAATCCAGCCGCATCCAAGCAACTTGAAAGCTTAAGCGAAGATTTTTTACCTGCTTTGCTGGCAGAATATCGTGATACCTCACAATTGCGTTATGACTACCCACTGTATTTATGCCCCTGTGATGCCAGCAATAGTGTTAGTCTTTCTTTAGCAAAGCCCTTAGCAGAATTTTTGTATGAAAGAATAGCCATGTTTGCACCCAATGCAGACAGTGCTATTTTACTAAAAGATAATACTCCTTGGTTGGAACGGTACTTGCGCAATGTCACTCGAGCAATAGAAGGGCCGACTTTAATTAAGCCCTTATTGGTGAAGGCCTGCAAAAAGTTATCCGAACATTTGAATTTTGATAGCGAGAATGCACAGCGTTTACAAGGCGATATTGAAAAATTATTAGATAATATTCCAGAAGATGGACTTATCTTGGGGTATGGGCGTTTTCCAGCATTGCATTTATTGATGCACTTGATCCGCAATCAGGCACTGCCTCAGATTTCATTGTTTAAACAAGAGATTACACAATACATCCAAAAACTACAAATTTTACTGGATGTGGATGATAGCAAACAAGCACAAGCCTCTTCTGCGGATGCTTTAAAATCGAATATCAGCTCAAATCAGTTTTTTGATACCGTTTCATTGTCTAAAGTGGTGCAGCATAGTAAAGGTTCTATTTCCCTTTCTACTTCTCAACGTCAGCGTATAGAAAATGCCTTACTGGTACTTAAAAAATTCACTGAAAAAGAAATTTTAGTACATATTGTGCATGCCAATAAAGCCTTGGATCATTCATGGTTAGATAGTAGTCAATGTTTTACCAGTGAACATCATGAAGATCCCTGCTTGAGAGCCACTGAAATCTTTGATCAAGAAGCACAGGAATTGGCAGATGTTTTTGCTGCTGCCCGTATTGCAAAACTAGAGCTTAATAACCGTTATGATGAAACGATTCATGATCCGTGGTTTAAAAGCTTTAATTGGGAAAACTTTTCTAAAGAAGAACTGATCTTAGTACCTTCTGTTATTGTCTTAGAGGCAGCTAATCGTTTAGTCGATGAAAGCATGGTGTCATTTTCCCAGCTATTGAATTCTGGCCGTCCTGTGAATATTTTTGTGCGTGTGCAAGCGCATAATAATCCAGGAGCTAAGGCCGACGAAGACCCATTTCATAATTATCGAACCGAACTGGGCTACTTAGGCATCAGTCATCGTCAGGCAGTGGTGACACAATGCTCCGCTGCTCGTCATCAATTGTTACTATCGCATTTTGAGATGTCTTTAAATGCAACTCGTACCAGTTTGCACTTGATTAATGTCGGTCTGCGTGAAGTGGGAGAAGATTCAGGTTTGAATGCTTGGCTCGTTGCTGGTGCTGCCTTAGAAGGGCGGGCACACCCATTTTTCTCTGTTGACCCCGGTGCTGGTGATTCCGCAGCTGATCGCATGGACTTTTCTGGCAATCCACAAGCCGATAAAGATTGGCCATCACAGCCCTTTATCTATAAAGATCAGACAGATGAAGTCAGCCAAATGGAACTGAGTTTTACCTTTGCAGATTACGCCTTATTGATCCCACGTTTAAGTTATCACTTTGCCTTAATACCCCTAGAATGTGAATCCGATGATTTAATTGCTGTTGCTGATTATTTAGCATTGCCCGTGAATGAAGTCGATAATTTTGTGCCTTATATTTGGTCAGTGAATCAAAGCAATGAATTACGCAAAGTAGCGGTTTCTAGAGCGTTAATTCATGCCTGTCGTGATCGCTTAAATTTCTGGCACTCTTTACAGGAAATGGCGGGTATTCGTAGTCGTTACATTGAAGATGCAGAACAACGTATTCATGCTGAGGCAGAAGAAGAGATTGCTCGTCAACTTGCGCAGATAAAAGCAGATTATGAGGCACAATTGGAGCAAGTAAAAACGGAAACAGCAGCCAATGTGATGAGTCGTTTAACCGATATGCTCTTAGGCATGGATCTCAGTGCGACTAGCGTGTCTGTCCCTCCAATGGCTTTGAATAATACCACAGCAACAAATGATACCGTAGTAGCCGAAACGGTGGCAGATGACTCTGAAGAAGATGCTCCAGTAGAGTCTGAGGAAGTGGTTGATGATGATACCTTTGATGAAGCATGGATTGACTCGCCGTTGTGTACAACCTGTAATGATTGTACCAATCTTAATCCCATTATGTTTGTTTACAATGATACCAATCAGGCTATTATTGCCGATCTCAATGCTGGAACGTACAAAGATATGGTTGAAGCGGCAGAAATGTGTCCTTCTAAATGCATTCATCCGGGTAAGCCTTGGAATAAAGATGAAGCCGATTTAGATGACTTAGTTAAACGGGCAGCACCGTTTAATTCATTCTAAGTAATGTATTGATTATGACTTTTTTAGATGTTTTTACAGCCCCCATAATCATGACCAGTTTAGGCTTACTCTTTGGCCTTATTTTGGCCGTGGCTTATCATTATTTAAAAGTAGATGAAGATCCTCGAATTTCACAAACTGAAGAGTTATTACCTGGTACCAATTGTGGTGCCTGCGGTGAACCAGGTTGTCTGCCCTTTGCCACAAAACTGGTTTCAGGAGAGGTGCCACCAAGTGGCTGTACCGTTGCCTCAGAAGATGATATTGATAATATATCTGAATTTCTAGGTGTCGATGCCGGTGAACAGGAAAAAATTGTTGCCCGTCTTAAATGTGCCGGCGGTAAGGCACAAGCCTTTCAAATTGCAGAATATCAGGGCTTTGAAGGCTGTCGGGCGGCGGCGGTTATTTCTGGTGGTGGTAAAGGTTGCTCGTGGGGATGCTTGGGCTTAGGCGATTGCGAAGTGGCATGTACTTTTGATGTCATTCACATGAATGACAATGGCTTGCCCGTTGTTGATGCTGCCAATTGCACTGCCTGTTCAGATTGTGTGGATATTTGCCCCAAGAATTTATTTGAACTACGTCCTGTTGCCGAACAATTGTATGTACAATGTAATATCCCTCTTGAAGGGGATACAGTCACTGCCCTATGTAGTGCCGGTTGTGATGCCTGTGGCAAGTGTGTAGCGGATGCTCCTGCTGGATTGATAAGTATGCATAATGAGTTGCCAGTGGTAGATTATACTTCAGGGCTTTTCAATACTGATAAATTAACCAAAAAAGCCATTGAGCGTTGCCCAACTCAGGCGATTCAGTGGTTAGAATTGAATCAATTTAATGAACAGGCTGATGAGCAAGAGCGTTATTCTTAGTCCTCTTTAACTAAATTGCATTACCAGATAATCACCGACTAAACTTTCTCTGATGAACAATAATAAAACGAATTATTTATGTTAAATCTTACTGCAAATCTTACTGAAACAGCGATTCGTCTCTATCGTCAATTATTTGGCTCGCCCGAACGGATTGGACAGCTTGCTGATGGTGTTGATACAGTGTTAGATGGCCGTACAGCAGTTGCCATAACAGAAGCGTGTTTTAGCGAAGTATTAAGCTTTGGTGGCGAATTTTTAACGCAGACTTCTGTCTTGGCTTGGCTATCTGAGCAAGAGCGTGTGACGAGCAATCTCTTTAATGATGCGTTGAGCGTGCAAAAGGCAGATTCTCCAAGAGGTGCTCTGGCATCAGCGATAGGGGTGAGTTTATCTGGGCATCGTAGCAGTATTTTTTTAACTGCTCAGGATATTCTTAGCACTCAGGATCTTCTGCAAAGTGCTGTTGCTCGCCATGTGCCCTTAGTGATCCACCTTGATAATACACTTTGTGCTCAGCATTCAAGTAGTATGCATAGTGGTCATGAGGCGCTACAACAGGCGATGGATAGTGGCTGTCTGGTCTTATTTGCTGCTAATGTTCAAGAAGCGGTTGATTTTACCTTAATTGCTCGTCATGTTGCTGAATTAAGTTTGACGCCTGCTTTAGTGGTTATGGATGGTGCAGAAACCGCTTGGTCTGCACAAGATGTTCGCCTGCCTTCTGCTGAGCTTATTAGACAATTTATTGCTCGTGCAGATGAGTTAATTGAGTTACCCAACACGGTACAAAAACAATTATTTTCTTATCGTGCGGCTGATAAGGATGTCACGATAGAACAACGACCACGAGTCCCCAAGTGGCACGATTTGGATAGACCGGTATTACAAGGTGCCATGCAGGATGCCAAAATTTTTGCTTTAGGACATGCGGCTAAACGTGTTTACTTTGATGATTTTGTTCGTTCGGTATTAGAACAAGCCTTTGCTGACTATGCGCAACTCACAGCTCGGCAATATGCCTCGGTGTCAAATTATGATGTCAATATAGGTACTAAAAAAAGTGCTAAGAAAGAGACGCTAAAAAAAGCAGATATTATTTTTGTTGCTCAGGGCAGTGCCATTGAAACACTCAATGCCTGTCGTTTGTATTTGCAAAAATTAACTAAAAAAAATACCTCAAACATTAGTAAAGTAAACATTGGTATTATTGCTTTACATAGTTTACGACCTATTAATACGGAGTTGTTGGGTGATTTATTAAGTTGCAATCCAAATTTGACTCAGCCTGTTATTGTCTTAGAACGCATGACGTCAGCCTTGGCGGATGATGCTCCTTTAATACGTGAACTGCGAGCAATCTTAGCCCGTTATGCCGAGAACAAACAGTTGACGAAAGTACCACAACTGCGGTCGATTATTTATGGTCTAGGGGGTAGTGAATTAAATATTGCCGATATATGGGCACTCTTAGATGAGCTTAGTAGCAATCAGTCGCAGAGAAAGGGACAGTATTTAGGCATTCCATTTATTTCTTATGATGTTAACAATGCTCGCAGTAAAACCAAGGAGTATCACCCTAAGCGTCAGGTTATGCTGGATACTTTGGAGCGTTATTATCCTCATATTAGTCAACTGGGTATTAATGCCAAAGGCAAACAATACGCACTTTATTCACCACAAACAGCTGCTCTTGGTTTTGCTATTAGCTCTCTTGCTAATGATGATGCGCCTATTTCTTATGCTATGGATCTTGGTGCTTATTTATACCAACTTAAGCAGGGAAGCATCCGCAGTCTTATTGCCTCATCATGGTCACAATATGCTACTCGACAAATAGATTTTATCAGCCATGCTCAAAATGCCTATGCGGTAGGCCACGCCAGTCCAGTTAATTTTTTCTTACTCTTATCAGCCGATGCCCAAAGTTTGCTGACGGCCTGTCAGAGCTTGGATGAGCAGGGTGTGTTAATTATCAGTGGCAATGATTTCAGTCGTTTTTCTGGCGAGGCAAAAACAAAAGCGAAGCTGCTTGAATCCCTAAGCATAATCAAGGATAAAGGCTTAACAATTTATCACCTCAATGAAAGTAAAGAAGATGATACGATTGAGCATCAATTAAGCCCCACCTTAGTTTGGGAAAAAATGCTTGCTCTATTAGTGGCCAGCCTCAGTCAGAAGGAACAGCTTAATTTAAAAACTCGTAAGATTGTCAGTCTAAGAGAAACCATGCATCATGACCGTGCTATTGAGCAATATGAGGCACAAGAGGTGTTTAAGTCAACTCTTAGCTTAGTGATGGATAAGTTAACAGCTTATAATATAGATGCAGTTATTCACAAAGCATTAGAAAATAGTGTGCTCTTTGATAATGAGCAGGCATTTGATATACCCGAAATGGTGAAGCACTTTGGGCAGACTAACCAATCTTATGATAGTTTGCCACGTTTTTGGGATCAAGTGGGCGTGTTGCAACAGCAGGGTGATATGGAGCAATTAACAGCCGATCCCTATTTAGCAACCGGTACCATGCCTTCGCTCAGTGCGACCTTTCATAGCATTAATACCGATCATAGTGCTAGAGGCTTGCCTCTATTTCAGGCAAATTCATGCACAGCCTGTGGTGAGTGTTGGTCAAACTGTCCAGAAAGTGCTATTGCTACGCTTGCTATTCATCCTAAAGCCTTGTTGGAAACCGGTATTAAAATAGCCCAAGCCGATGCCCTGCGTGCGGTGTCCTCTAAACTGGCTGCTCAAATTGCTAAAGAGTGTCGTAATGCAATTCGTAGCGATGATTTTAGCGTAAATAATAGTGCCGATTTATTAACGACCGCTTTTACTGCCTTTAAAGAAAAAGCCAATATGCCTCAAGAGCGTATGCAGAATATTGAGCAGGACTTTATTAAAACCCGTGATGCTCTTGCTGATTTGCCTATTGTTGCCAGTGATATTTTATTTACACAGCCAGAAGCCAAGCAAAACGATAGTGGTGAGTTATTTTCTCTGATCATTAACCCCGATAGCTGTAAAGCCTGTGGCCTATGTGTTGAGCTTTGTCGTGCGCAAGTCAGTGTGACACAAGATGAGGACTCAGAAATACAGTCTATATCGGCACTGACTCATAATTTACAGGATAGTCGGCGTACTAATGAGCAGGTTATTGCCTATAAAAAACAGTGGCAGATCTGGCAAAAAACACCAGACACTGCCTCTGCAACCATTGAGCGTTTATTGCACGAACAAAGTCTCTCTGCAGGCAGTGCCTTAATGCTATCTCGTTACAATGCCTTTGCCTTATCCGGTGGTGATTCTGGGGAATTGGCCTCAGGCGAAAAGATTGCCATGAGGCAATTACTCAGTGCCACAGAGTATCATCAGCAACCCTTATTGCACTTATTTATTGCTGATTTAGAACGTTTAAGAGAAGAACTTAAACGTGAGATCAAGTCAAGTTTATCAGCAGCTTTACCAACGGATGACTGGCAACAACTGGCGGATAAATTATCCGATATAAAAACCCGTCAAATTGATCTTAATAGCTTATTGGAGCAAGATGCTCCGGTAATGGACAATAGCTCAATTGATGCGCTAAGAGTACGTCATTTGGTGAAACTGGTGTTAGCTATTAATGATTTACACTGGAAATTATCTCAGGGGCTTTATGGTATTGGTCGGGCTCGTTATAGCCTCTGCATTACTTCCAGTTCCATTGCCAGTTGGGCAGGTCATTTTCCTTATAACCCCTTTCATGTTCCGGTGGTAGTGGATGTTTCCGGTGAAAGTGTGCAAATGGCCACCGGTTTGATGCAAGGGCATATCCATGATCTCTTGTTAGCTGTCAGTGTGATGCGCCAAGCTAAGGCCAGCATTGATTCACGCTATGCCAAAGAAACGACAAAGTTGGCTCAGCTTAGTTGGTCTGATTTAAGCCATGAAGAACAGCAACTCTGTCCTCCCTTGTTTTTAATAGGCGGTGATGATTTATTAGGCAGTCATGGTTTCTCACAAATTGCCAGTGTATTGAATTCAAATTATCCGATTAAAGTGATTGTTTTTAATGACTTGGATGCGGGTTTGAGTACGCAGAACGCTTCATCTTATGCCAGCAATCAGCGTTGGGATTCGGGTAATAATCTCGCTATGATGGCTATGTCACAAAAAAATGCCTATGTGGCACAAACCTCCATTGCGGATAATAACCATTTTCAACAAAGTGTCCAGCAACTATTGAGTAATAATTCAGCAGGCCTACTGAGTATTCATACTCCTAGCCCACAACGTCATGGTTTTAAACCAGAACAGACCTTGCAGCAAGCAGAATTAGCCGTTAATAGTGGCATGTTTCCTCTATTTCAATACAATCCTCAGGACGAAGGTGTCTTTGGCAGTCGTCTAACATTGCACGATGTGATTGCGCAAAAGAAACTGGATACCACGAATACCTCGGAGCTAAATCCGATTCATTGGGCGATGAATGAACAACGTTTTTCAAGGCATTTTTCAGAGCTGGCGGTGAACACAATTGCACCGGTTGAACTCAGTTCATGGTTACTTCTCAATGCTAGTGAGCAAACCAAGAAAACACCTTTTGTGACGCTTCTTGATGAGCAAGAGAATGAAACCAAATGGGTACTGAGCAAGGACTTTGCTCGCATGATGTTTGAACAACAAAGTATTTGGCGTACCTTACAAGAGTTAGCAGGTATTGAAACGCCATTCACTGATTACGTTGAACACTGTGTTGCGCAACGCTTAAGCTCTGAACATCAGGCTGAGTTGGCTGCTTTGCGTGCTCAATACGAAGCAAAACTACAGCAGCTTGAAGAGAATTACGCCAGTCAAACACATGCTAAAATTCGTAATCAATTATTAGGCTTGGCTGGTTATGATGCCAGCAAATTGAATTAATTCCAATGTGTGATTATTTTAACTAAGGATCGGTCGTTGCATGTTTAACTTATTTTCATTAGGTCAAAGCTTTGCTCATGGGGTGCATCCACCTCATCATAAAGAGCAAACAGAAGATTTGCCTATCCAACGAGTACCTTTTGTTAATCGCTATGTCATGCCTCTAGGACAGCATATTGGTATCCCAGCAGAGGCCATTGTTGCTGTTGGTGATAGCGTATTACGCGGTCAATTAATTGCCTCTTCCAATGGTTTTATTTCCACCGCATTACACTCGCCAGTAACCGGCAAAGTGACTGATATTGGCATGCATCGCTATGTCGATGGTTCGTTTAAAATGGCCATAGAAATAACCGCCGATCCCTATGCAACACAACAGTTTTCTGCCTCTGCCAATGCCTCGGTTAAAGCAGTTGAGCAAATGAGCATAGATGAGTTTATTATTGCTGTACAACAATCGGGTATTGTTGGTATGGGTGGGGCGGCTTTTCCTAGCCATGTAAAATATGCCATTCCTGAAGGACAGCAGATCACAGATTTATTAATCAATGGTGCTGAGTGTGAGCCGTATTTAACCAATGATCATCGTTTAATGGTTGAGCGTCCTGAGGCGGTGTTACGGGGGTGTGAGATTTTACGCAAGCAACTTGGAGCAAAACGGGTTGCTATCGGGGTAGAGAGAAACAAGCCCGAATCCATTACTGAGTTACAAAAACATTTAGCCATTGATATGCCTATTGACATTGTACCACTTGAAGTGAAATATCCTCAGGGTGCAGAAAAAATGTTGATAAAGAGTATCTACAATAAAGAGTTAGCTGTTGGAAAACTTCCCCGAGATTTAGGTATTGCGGTTAATAATATCGGGACAATTGTGGCTCTGGCCGATTATTTTGATCAAGGCATGCCCCTAATCGAACGCATTGTCACCTTGGCGGGTCCTGGTATAAAAGAACCCGCTAATTTGATTGTGCCCCTTGGTACGCCAATACGAGATGTTTTGGATTTTGCTGGTGGTTTAAGTGAACATACCCGAGAAGTGATTATGGGGGGGCCAATGATGGGCAGTCCGGTTGCGGACTTGGATGCACCAATACTAAAGGGTACCTCAGGTATTTTAGCTTTTACAGAACAAGAAACGGCACGGCCTCAGGAATATCCTTGTATTCGTTGTGCTCGTTGTTTGGATGCTTGTCCTTATTTTCTTAATCCTTCTCGTTTGGCTTTATTGGGCAAGGCAAGATTATTTAGCCAAATGCAAAGTGACTATCATGTAATGGATTGTGTTGAATGTGGCGCCTGTACCTATGCCTGTCCATCAAATATTCCAATCGTACAGCATATAAGAGCAGCCAAAGATAATTTGCGCAATTTGGCTAGTCCCGATGTGGAAAAGAAAAAATAAGTTAAGAATAGACTATTTAAGAAGATATGAATGAAACATAATGATCCTAAGTTGTTATTGCAATCAGCGCCTTTATTGCGTCAGGAACTCACGACCCCTGGAGCAATGAAAGAGGTTTGGCTAGCCTTATTGCCGACCACTCTGGCATCTTTATGGTTTTTTGGCCTGAGTGCCTTATTGCTTATTGTGGTTTCTATTGCTGGGGCAGTACTGACTGAATGGCTGTTTACCGATAAAGACAAAAGACGCATGGCTATTGGTGATAGTAGTGCGGGTTTAACAGGTTTATTGTTGGCCTTGACACTACCGCCAGGCTTGCCCTTATGGATGGCTTTTTTAGGTGCTGTGGTAAGTATTGGCTTGGGTAAAGTGATTTGGGGTGGTCTGGGCGCTAATATTTTTAACCCTGCTTTATTAGGCAGAGCCTTTTTACTAGGCACGTTCCCCATTGCCATGACCACTTGGGGATCACCAAGTGGGCTTGGTGATTTTTTTCATCTACAAAGCTCAAATTTGGCTTGGCCCTTTATGCATGGTCAGATTGATGCCCTCAGTGCGGCAACTCCATTGGGCTTAATGAAGTTCCAACAACAGACAACCGCTATCAGCTCACTTTTTATAGGTAATACAGCGGGTTCCTTGGGTGAAACCAGTGCCTTCTTATTACTATTAGGTGGTATGTATTTATTAATACGCCGTAGTATAGACTGGCGCATTCCAACGGCTATTTTTCTAACAGCAGCCATTTTTTCCTTAGCAATGTTTATTAATGATGCCGATAAATATCCCTCACCAATAGTGACCTTGTTTTCTGGTGGCTTATTATTAGGTGCTTTTTTTATGGCGACCGATCCGGTGACCTCCCCATTAACTCCCAAGGGCTGTTGGATTTTTGGTATCGGTGTGGGTTTTTTGGTCGTGCTTATTCGCTTGTTTGGTGGTTTACCAGAGGGAATGTTATATGCTGTGTTATTAATGAATGCCGCCACACCATTGATTGATCGTTATACTCAGCCAAGGATCTTTGGGCGTAAGTAAACGAATAGTAATAGCTTATTTAATATAGAGAATCTATGACACATGAGTCAGTCTAAAAACTATGAACAAGAACCCAGTAGTAATCGACTGGTCGCATCAATGGCCATTGCGGGATTTATTTCCGGTGTCATTATCATTGCGATTTATCTGGCAACATTTAATACCATTAAAGATAATAAAGCCAGAGAATTGCGTCAAGCGGTTTTTAAGGTGCTTCCTAATGTTTCTTATATGCAAAAATTATATTTTGAAAATAATACCTTAGTGATAGCTAAAAGTGATGGTATGGATGATGATATGATTTTTGCCGGTTATGATAAGCAAGGCAAGTTTATTGGTTATGCAATACAAGGTAAAGGAGCGGGGTTTCAAGACACCATTCATCTCTTATTTGGTTATTTGCCTGAAAAACAGCTTATGACAGGAATGGCGATCCTTGAAAGTCGGGAGACCCCAGGACTGGGTGATAAAATTTTTAAAGATATGCATTTTGTGGGTGAATTTGTTAACCATCTAATGAAGCAGGCTATTAAAGCCGTAAAAAAAGGCACCAAATCCCATGATTATGAAATTGATGCCATTACTGGGGCTACCATTTCATCTAAGGCGGTTGTGCGCCTTATGAATGCAGCCTTTAATCGTTGGTCACCTAAATTATCTCCTTTGGGACAAGAGCCGGTCTTTCAAATGTCTAAGCAAACTCAAGGATCACTCGATTCATCCCAAATTCAACCAGAATCCCCTAATATTCAAATAGGTAAGTAAATTATGGCAACGGATGCAAGTGCATATGAAGAAATGCTCAAAGGCTTGTGGCGTGAAAATCCAACCTTTGTACAAGTGCTTGGGATGTGTCCCATGTTGGCAGTCACCAATTCAGCAACGAATGCCTTAGTGATGGGTTTGGCCACTTTATTTGTCTTAGTAGGTTCAAGTCTGCTGGTGTCTAGCTTTAAGCGATGGATACCTAAACAAGTTCGCATTTCATTGTATATTATTATTATTGCCACCTTTGTGACGGTTGTAGATTATAGTTTATTAGCCTTAGTACCTGCTATCCATAAAGAATTAGGTGCTTTTATTCCCTTGATTGTTGCTAATTGCATGATTTTAGGGCGACAAGAAGCATTTGCCTCTAAACACAGTATTAAATATGCGGTCATGGATGCTATCGGTATGTCTCTTGGCTTTTTAATTGCTTTATTAGCTTTAGGATCGGTGCGAGAAATATTAGGCAGTGGCTCTCTTTTTAATGTGGATTTATTTGGTGCTAATTTTGAACCTTGGGTGATTATGATCCTCCCTCCCGGTGGTTTTTTAACGCTAGGCTTGCTACTTCTATTTTTTAACTGGTTTACTGAGCGTAGAAAACAGTTTTTGTTAAAAGTGGCTCAAGCAGATCAAAGCGTTGCTATTGTGGGAGTAAAAGATAATGGATGATCTCTTATGGATTTTTATCAGCACCTTATTAGTTAACAACTTTGTACTGGCTTATTTCTTGGGGCTGTGTCCATTTTTAGGGGTTTCAGGACAACTCGAAACCTCCTTTCGTTTAGGCTTAGCGACCACGTTTGTTTTAGTAGTAACGGCCTTATGTGCTTGGATATTAAATACTTATGTATTGATTTATGCCCCTTATTTACGTCTTATCAGTTTTATTGTAGTCATTGCTAGTGTGGTGCAGTTTATTGAAATGAGCATTAAAAAGCTCAGTCCAAGCTTATTTAAGTCGTTAGGAATTTTTTTACCACTGATCACAACAAATTGTGCTATTCTTGGTTTAGCAATTTTTGCAACCAATCGGGGCTATGGTTTGCTAGAAGGTTTAGTCTTTGCCCTAGGAGCAGGAGGGGGCTTTACCTTGGCAATGGTCTTGATGGCTGGTATTCGTCAAGAAACCGAAATAATGGATGTTCCTGCTTTGATCAGAGGTACGGCTTTTAATTTAATTATTGCTGGTATTTTATCTATGGCATTTATGGGTTTTGCAGGCTTATTTAGTGCCGCATAAATAAAGTATTTAGCGAATTAAGGAATATTATGGTTTACTTTTTGTCTCTTATTGCTTTATCCTTATTATGTGTTGCTTGGGTGCTATTCCAAGCATGGTTGGCTCGTCAAGATCCAAACTATCAAGGCTACCAAGCGGGTTGTGGGGGATGCAGTCGCTCATGTGGGGAGTCTTCTCATAGTTCTGAGACTAAGGCTCAATTTGTTGATGCATCAGCGCTATGCTCAAAAAAATTAAAAATATAATTATCGAGTAATACAAGGTATCAATATAAAAATAGAGTGAATCAAATCATCACACTCAATAACAAAAAAATAAAGGACTATATCTTATGAATACCAATTATTTATCATGTCGTTTAAGAACAATTCTTTCACTATTGATGGTATTTTTGTTATCTATTACTTCTGCTTATGCAGGGATGACAAGTTATCAAAAACAGAAAATGGATAGTGCGATTAATCATGCTAAATTAAATGTCTCTAATGTATTTGATGGCCAACAGTTTAACGCTGGTATGGATAAAAATAAGGCGGGTCGAGTATTGAGTGATTATGTTAAAACACTCAATCGTGCGGTTGCTACTTGGAATGGTATGACCAGTTCAGCTAAGACTTCACCAGAAGGTAGCCAATATTTTAAATTATTACAGGCTAAACAGGCTATTGGCAATCAGATGCGTTCTGCCTATAAAAATATGTCAGCAAACTCTACAATGACGGCAAGTGTTAAGCAAAGCGCCCCAAGTAAGCAAACAACAACACGTCATTTAACGGCTTATCAAAAAGAACAACAAGCACGAGAAGAAGCCAATAGAAAAGCTAAGCAAGAAGTCAATGCTCGTCTAAAACAGCAAATGCAGGCCGAACGTCAACAAGCAGCAATTAAGAGCAAACAAAAAGCGACCGCAAAAGCAGCCAAAGAAGTACATAATGCTGAATGTCGGCGTTTTGCTAAGGCGGCAATAAAACCTGAATATCGTGAGTTGATGACCGTATTAATGCAAGAATATACGGGTACAAAAACAGGGCTTCATTCCGTTGAAAATGTCACTAAGCTACAAAAAATTGCTCAAGCAGTCACTCAGGCATGTGATCAAAGTGATTATGCTCTATTAACTTCTCAGCGTTGTTATTATTCAGATGATCCCAAGTTATGGTGCTCAGCTGCACGCAAAAGCAAGAATTTGATCCCTGCTATGGCGCTTCATGGTGCGAAAGAAATGGCCTATTCAGCAGGCTCTTTTAATATTGCAACCCCCGAAGAATTTATGAAACGTGATGGTTATCTGGAGTATGTTGGTGCGATATCGTTTAATGAACGTTTAACTTTTTCAGATAAAAAATTTGCCGCACAAAAAGAACGTATTGCTAAAGTACTCGCTGCTGCGGGCGTGAGTGATACCTCTCAGGTGTGGGCAGAGGAAAAGAAAAAGCTCGATCAGCTAAGAGCAGTGGTTGAAAAAACGGCATCACAATGGAAAAACCCTTATAATGCGGGTACTGATTATAGTGCTGAGGTTGCCAGTAAACAAATAAAGAAAATGCATCCAGATGCGAAAATACATGGCGCATGGCTCAGCCGAGATTCATGGAAAATTCACCGCAATGTCTTTGGTGTTCCTTTGCGTCGTACTAAACCAGGCTATATTCAATTTAAGCTTAGTGATGAAAAATACTGTCAATTACGTCCTTATACCGTAACTGAGCAAAATATAGGTGGCAGTGACTATCAAAAAGCAAAGGGTGTTAAATTTGGTTTTGTGCGCTTTCAAGTTTGTCAGGATTAATTAAATTATAGGAGTTGAGGGTATATTATGAAAAAAATAATGATGCTTATTATGATCTCTATTTTATTAAGTTTGACTATCGCCTGTTCGGCAAAGCAAACTCGACCAGACAAGCCAGGACCAAACTATGTTTGGGTGCCTGCTCACACACAAGCCAATGGTAATTATCTTGCAGGGCATTGGAAATATATTGACCCAAAACCTACCAAGTCAAATAGGCCTGATAAGCCTGGTCCAAACTATATTTGGGTACCCAAGCATACTAAGCCTAATGGTAACTTTGTTGCCGGACATTGGAAATATGTCGATCCTTATCCAGGCAAGCATAAAAAAGGGAAAAAATGGATTCCAGGGCATTACAAGCCCAATGGTAAATGGATTCCTGGTCATTATAGAAAATAATTAATGCTTTAGGATATGGGGAGGATGTGTTTTATCTGCTCCTATCCTAAATCCTACTAATCAAAATTAACCACTTTTCCCGTTGATAAAAAAACCACACTTTCAGCAATATTAGTGACCCGATCACCCACACGTTCTAATTGGTGAATGATCCATAGTTGATAGGTGTAATTAATAGATTTTGTTGGCTTTGCCTGCATAAGGTTGAAAATACGATCATTAAGTAGATGTTCAATATCATCTATTTCATCATCCAATAAGGCAATATCATTGGCTTTTTTGGCATCTTGTTCGGCATAGTCAATTAATATTTCATTAAGCATAAAAATACATTTTTTTGACATATCAAGAATATCAGATTTTAATTCTAAATGAGTAAAGTTTCTTTTTTTTACAATTTTTGCAATAGAGACAGCATAATCTGCAATGCGTTCCAGCTCTTTTGCAATACTCATATCAGCGAGTAACTCACGTAAGTCATGAGCAACGGGCTGTTGTCGAGCAATGACCTGAATACAATCTTGTTCAACACGAGCTTCTAACTCATTAATGACTTTATCATTTTTAATCACTTCATCTGCGAGCACAGGATTAGCAGATTGATAACAACTCATGGCTTTTTCAATAGCCTGACATGTTTCATGCCCCATTTTAAGAATATTTTTTCTTATGAGACTTTCTTCTTTAGATAGATATATTGCTAGCATATATGCTATGTTCCTTTATCTTAATTTAATCGCTTAAACTCTACCCATTGCTCCGCCTACCTTGGCATAATGCATGAGTGTTGCAATGCTCAGTGCTCGATCAGCAATCTTTTCAAGACGACGTAATGCGGCCATAATGTCTTGATAATCTTTTGTTAAATTCATATCACTATTGATTTTTTTAAGTAAGCTTTTTTCAATTATTTTATACAAATCATCATTCTTACTTTCTTCTATAACCACTTGTTTATAATAGTCATCAACAGATTTTTTATCAGTGACTTCAATTAACTTAAGGGCATAAGTGAGGGCATTCACAGATGATTTTTGTAATGGTATGGCATACTCAAGAATAAAATCTTTATCAACATCATCGGTTAAAGAATTAGGGAAATCACGAATAAATGAATTGCAACTATTAGCAATGCGATCAAATTCATTGGTTATTTTTAAAAAAGCAATCAATTCTCGTAAGTCTCGTGCCTCTGGTGTGTATAAGGCAAATACTTTTATGATTAAGTTATCAATCGTATCAATACTTTCATAGCGCTCTTTTTTAGGTATTTTTTTTATTTTATTAAGTGCACAAGTATCACAACGCTCTAATGATTCTAAGATCACTTTATTCATTGTTAATGTTGTTGTGCCAAGTTTTACTATTTCATTTAAAATGAGATTTAATTTTTCTTTTTCTGTGGGTAACATCTATCCATACCTGCCTGTAATATAATCTTCTGTTTTCTTTCTTCCAGGGTTAATAAAAATCGTTTCTGTATCCGCATATTCAATCAATTCGCCCATATGAAAAAATGCGGTATGATCAGCAACTCGTCCTGCCTGTTGCATATTATGTGTGACGATAACAATGGTGTATTTTTCTTTTAGTTCCAACATTAATGTTTCAATTTTTTCTGTTGAAATGGGGTCTAATGCGGATGTGGGCTCATCCATTAATATGACATCGGGCTGTACTGCTATCGTTCTAGCAATACATAAACGTTGTTGCTGACCACCTGATAGGGAAGTGCCAGGTTGAGCTAGTTTGTCCTTGACCTCATTCCATAAACCAGCTTGTAATAATGATTTTTCTACTAAATCGTCACATTTATGGCCTTTTTTTACCATACCATGCTTAAGTGGTGCATAAGAAACATTGTCATAAATTGATTTTGGAAAGGGATTGGGTTGCTGAAAAACCATACCAACTCGTTTTCTGACAGAGACTTCATCAACATCCTTATCATAGATATTTTTACCATCAATAATGACGGTTCCTTCTACTCGAACAGAGCTGATTAAGTCATTCATACGGTTTAAGCAACGCAAAAAAGTGGATTTTCCACAACCAGAAGGGCCAATGAGTGCGGTGATTTTATTTTCATATACATCAATGTCAATGGTCTTCAATGCTTGATTGTCACCATAGTATAAATTCAGTCCTTGGACCATTATTTTGTTATTGAGTAATGAATTATTAAGAGGCTTTTGCCCTGTAATATCATTAGAGGGATAGTCCATGTTTTTTGTCATTGTCTTGTTACCATTTAACTTCAAGTTTTTTGCGAAGGATAATTGCTAGAGTATTTAGTGAAATAAGGACACTTAATAGGATCATAATGCCTGCGGCAGTACGTTCGATATAGGCACGCTCAGGCATACCAGCCCAAGTAAATATTTGTGCCGGCATAACCGTTGCTGCTTCAAAAATAGAACTGGGACTGTCGGGGATGAAAGCGATCATACCGATAATAATTAAGGGTGCTGTTTCACCCATAGCCTGAGCCATACCGATAATTGAACCGGTCATAATACCAGGAAAGGCTAAAGGTAATACATGATCCTGTACGACTTGAATTTTGGTTAAGCCTAAACCATAGCCTGCCTGACGGATACTATCAGGAACACTGCGTAGTGCCGCACGGGAGCTGACAATAATAATTGGTAATGTCATCAGTGCTAAAGTTAGGCCACCGACCAATGGAGAACTGCGGGGCATGCCTAATAAATTAATAAAAACAGCCAACCCTAATAAGCCAAAAAGAATGGATGGAATAGCGGCTAGATTATTAATATTCACTTCAATTAATTGTGTCCAACGATTGTCCTCGGCAAATTCTTCCAGATAGACAGCGGTCATTACGCCTAAGGGAAAGGCCGTGAGCATGGTCACAATTAATGTCAGTATTGAGCCAATAGTTGCTGAAAGCATGCCTGAATTTTCAGGTGTTTTTGAGTCGCCATGGGTAAAAAAGAGGCTGTTAAATTTTAGCTTAATAGTAGCCTGTTGCTCCATTTGTTGAATAAGTTTTAATTGCTTATCTTTTATTTTGTAATAATGTCCCTTCATGTACTGATCAATTTGATGATTAGCCAGAACCCAAGTCTTTCTGGTGGTATTGATAAGTTCTGGTGATGCTTCTACTAACTTGGGAATATTTCTTAGCCATGCACGACTGACAATTCTACGATATTTTTTATCAATGGCTTTACGGGTCGATACAATGGTTTTTTTATTATAAGTAACATCGATTTGTACATAGGTTTGTTGGAAAGCAGGTAATCCCTTAACCACCATATCACCTAAGAAAAAAACTAAAAAACAAATAGCAAAAACAATACTGGCGATGGTAAAAAACTTAAATCGTTTAGCCTTATTATGACGTTTTATAAGAGTGGGGTCATAAAAGGGGTTATCATTGACCACTTGTGATGATTGATGTTTTTCTGAAGTTGGTTCTATTATATTATTCATAATTATTTATCAGGCTATAGAAATTTTTATAAGGTATTAATTTTATATTTTTCTTTAAATTTTCGGATTAACGCTAAAGAGACAATATTGAGTAATAAGGTCACAAAAAATAAGATTAAACCCAGAGCAAAAGCGGACAAAGTATCGGGTGAATTAAATTCATGATCACCGACTAATGAATCAACAATTCGAACAGTAACGGTGGTCATATCTTCAAGGATATTCCATGATAAATTGGGACGTAGACCAGCGGCCATAACAACGATCATGGTTTCACCTAAAGCCTTAGATAAACCTAATAAAGTAGCTGATATAATCCCTGGTAAGGCAGAAGGAATAACAATATGACTAATGGTTTCACTCATGGTCATACCTAAGGCAAGAGAAGCCTTACGTTGTGAATCAGGAACGGCTTGTATCACATCATCACTTAAAGATGAAATAATTGGGATGATCATAATGCCCATAACAATACCACTGGCTAGGGCACTATTAAATGAAGCATGGATACCTAATAAGGAGAAAAAATTAACAATAGCCGGAGCAACAGTAATGGCGGCAAAAAAACCATACACAACAGTTGGAATACCGGCCAGTATTTCTAATAAGGGTTTCAGTTTGTTTCGTGTGCTGGGTGTGGCATATTCACTCATAAAAATAGCACTACCAAGACCAATAGGTAAAGCAACAGACATGGCAATAAAAGTAATAATAAAGGTACCAGAAAAAATAGGTAGGGCACCGAACTTACTATTAGCAACACCGGGTGACCACTCTGTGCCGGTAATAAAATACCAGAAACTTCTCATTTGAAAAAATTCAATGGCTTCAAAAAGAATGGAAAATAATACGCCAAAGGTGGTCAGTATTGAGACGCTGGCAGCGGCAATAAGAAAAAGCTTGATCACTTTTTCTTTGATTTCATTGTGTCTTTTTTTTGACTCAAATGCTTTCAAAAGATACCCCGTGAAAAATTTGTTTATTGCTGAATTATAACTGCGTATAGAATAGAAAAAGGCAAGTTACCTCAATTTGGCAACTTGCCTATACATAAGGATAAACCAAGATTTATTTCTTGCTTAGGTCATCTAATGTGAGTTTTTTATGCTGAGCAACACGAGCACGAATGCTAGTACGGCGTGCATCAGGTAATGGAATAAGGCCAATTTCACTGAGAATGCCATCATTACCGATCATATCTTCTTTCATAAATAATTCAACATACTTATCCATTGCGGGTACTGCTTTTCTATGTGAATTTTTAGTGTAGAAAAATAATGAACGTGATATAGGGTATTTTCCGCTGGAAATGGTGTCAGGCGTAGGCGTTATACCATTCACGGTTGCCGCGCTAATTTTATCATCATTTTCCATTAAGAAGCTATAGCCAAAGATGCCAATAGCCGCTTGATTTTTATCTAATTTTTGTACGATTAAGTTATCATTTTCGCCAGAAGGAACATAGACACCATCTTGTCTGATTTTATGATACTTTTTATAGCCCTTATTTTTTACTTTATCTTTTTTATACAAAGAGGTGTAAACAGGCATTTTCTTGGTTTGACCTTTCATAATCATGTCTTCAAAGGCATCACGAGTACCTGAGCTGGTTGGTGGACCATAGATTATAATTTCTCTATCAGGAAGAGATGGGTCAATGTCACTCCATTTTTTATAAGGGTTTTTGACCAGTGTTTTACCATCTTTTGAAGGTACTTGTTCAGCAACGGCGAGTAATAGGTGTTTTTTGGTTAATTTTAAAGGCGCATTATGCTTGTTCTGTGCAATGGCAATACCATCAAAACCAATGACTGCTTCGGTAATATCTGTGACACCATTCTTTTCACAAAGTTTAAATTCTTTAATCTTCATACGACGTGAAGCATTTGTAATATCAGGTGTTTTAAGATCATCACCCTTACAAAATAGCTTCATGCCACCACCTGAACCAGTAGACTCTACAACAGGTGTTGGGTTTTTGCTAGTGGCACCAAATTCTTCTGCTACAGAGCTGGAAAATGGATAAACAGTAGAAGAGCCAACAATGCGAATTTGATCTCTGGCTTGAGCTGTATTAATAGAGCTGACAACAATAGCACTGGTGGCTATTAATGACAGAGTCGATTTTTTAAATATCATATTTATTTCCTATAATTGAATGTTAATACTTATTTGTTGTGGTTATTTTATAAAAGAAATATGACACCTATGTGACAGACTGGAAATAAATAACTGTATGAGGGAGTATTTCGTTTAGTTTTTGTGTATATTCCCTCTAAGAATAAATAAAAATAGAGTAAAAATGAAGATTTTAGTGGTTGAAGATAATCAAGATATTTTAAGTAATTTACATGACTATCTTACTTTTCAGGGCTATGTGATTGATTGTGCTGATAATGGTCTGACTGCATTACACTTAATAAGCTCACAGTCATATGATCTGATTATTCTTGATATTATGCTACCTGGAGTTAATGGGCTGAGTATTTGCCAAAGCCTTAGGCAAGATGCCCATTTAGATACGCCTGTTATTATGCTTACGGCAAGAGATCGGCTTGAGGATAAGCTTCAGGGGTTTCATAGTGGGGCGGATGATTATCTGGTGAAACCCTTTGATATGAGTGAATTATTAGTCAGAATTGAGGCTATTTTACGTAGAACACAACAAAATGCCCAGAGTCTTGTTTTACAAGTCAATGATCTGAAATTTAATCTTAATACTATGATTGTTACTCGCTCAGAAGATACCATTGAATTAAAACCAGCAGCCTTGAAACTGTTGAAAAAATTAATGCAAGAATCCCCTAATGTGGTAAAAAAAGAGCTTCTTGAACAAATACTTTGGGGTGATGACTTACCTGATGGTGATAATCTCAAGGCTCATATTTATTTGTTACGTAATAAAATTGATAAGCCCTATAAAACTAAATTATTAAAAACGGTGCATGGTATTGGTTATAAATTACTTAATTATGAGACCTAAAAGAGATTTTTAATGAAATTACCAGCAAAACACACTGCTCATAGTTTAAATTATGCGATTAAAAATTCTTTTTTTCGTTTGACTGTGGCAGTAAGTATTACCTTTACTCTGGTTTCAATAGGACTGATTGATTTTACTGAATCAGAATTATTTATCCCTCATTTACAGCATGATTTTGAACAGATGATCAAAATACATAAACAACAGTCTGGAGTGATCATTAGTCAATATAAGGATACTATTTTTTATCGAGTGGATGATCAACATATGAGCGAATTGCCTCATTATTTGAAAGAGTTAGATGTTGGTAGTCATGAAGTATTCCACAATAATCAGGCATTTCATGTATTAGTTAAAGAAGATCCAAAATTTCGTTATCTTTTTGAAATCAATCAAAGTGATTTTGAAAAAATGGAATTGATTATTGTTGCTATTATTATTTTAGCCATGTTTTTAAGTTGGGCTGTGGCACTTTTTTCTGCTCATATACTAGCGAAAAAAATACTAGATCCTATTGAACGATTATCTAAAAAAATTAACTCAATAGAACAGGGATCGTTAAGCACTCGAATTAGTGATGATTTTTCTGATGATGAAATAGGCAAGTTAGCTCTCTTTTTTGATCATTATAATGAAAAAATAAATGCTTATCTAACACGAGAAAAATTATTTACCAGTGATGTCAGCCATGAATTGCGTACACCACTTATGGTGATCAGTAGTACCTGTGAATTGTTAATTGCTCAGAAAAACAAACAACATAAGGACTTCATCTACTTACTAAAAATACAAATAGCCTGCCAAGAAATGAAAAACCTAGTAGCTATATTTTTAGCCTTGGCTCGAAATGATGAGCTTAATAATAGTCAGCAAAATAGTGTTGATTCTGTGTTAACAAGTCAGTATCAAAAGTATTTACCACAGGCTCAAGCAAAGGGTTTGAAACTAATTTATAATAATCTTTCTGATGAAGCACAGTATTATTCAGAAGAATTTCTTGCGATTGTGATCGGTAATTTACTGGAAAATGCCCTTAAGTACACACTTAAAGGAGAAATTACTATGATCTTGAACAATGATGGCTTTACTATTCAAGATACTGGCCAAGGAATACCTCATGAAATCCAACATACGGTATTTGAACCCTTTATCCATACCCAAAGTAGTTGTTCTCAAAGCATTGGTCTAGGTTTATCCATTGTGCAGCGAATTTGTGAGAAAAAGGGCTGGTCTGTCAAATTAAACTCTGAAGAAAATTTAGGTACTTCAATAAGTATTTTATTTAAATCAAAAATAGTGTTTGATGAGCTTTGAGATATTACCCCAATAGATATTACCAATATAAAGTGAAAGGTTTATTTTTGTTGGAGTGACTTTTTTTTTACTTTTTATTGACTCTTTATTAACACTTAAAAAGATACTATAGCGCTTGTTTTTTATATTAAGAGTTGCTATGAGTATTTCCTTCGCGTTTTTAAATCGTTTTCAAATTTATCTAGGGCTGTATTGCCTTTTCTTTATTATCTCAATGATGACCCGACTAGGGCTTTTGCTATGGTTCCCAATATCGGGAGATACTTCCTTTTTTAGTTATATTCGTATTTTTCTGGTTGGAGGGGTTTATGATCTTGCCTTTTATTTATATGCCTCATTGCCTGTTATTTTAGTTCTTTGGTTAACACCAGAAAAAATATGGCATTTAAAGCTATTTCAAAGAACCATTAAGCTGGTTATCGTTCTTTCCGTTTACCTATTGTGTCTTATTGCTGTTGCTGAGTTTATCTTTTGGGATGAATTTCATGTTCGCTTTAACTTTATTTCTGTTGATTATCTGGTTTATAGAAAAGAAGTCATAGGTAATATCCAACAATCGTATCCAGTTATTAGTATTCTAGCGTCTATTCTTCCTTTTACATTACTTTTGATCTTAGTATTTCGAAAATATTTTCACAAAACATTATTAATTTCCTCTTCTTTTTCTAAACGGACTTGGGTTGCACTGAGTCTTATAATGCTTATGGGGCTTGCTTATCTTTTAGTTGATCAATCGCTACGATCTATTTTTACCAATAATTTCAAAAAAGAATTAGCCAGTAATGGCAGTTATCAGTTTTTTGCAGCCTTTCGTAATAATAAGCTGGATTATGATGAATTTTATAAAAAAATAGAGCCCCAAAAGGCTGATCGTATTATAAAAAAACGACTAAAAACCGATAATAGTGTTTTTCTCAAACCTGATGAATTATTTAATATTGCTCGTCATATTGATAATTCAGGTACTGAAAAAAAATTAAATGTGATTTTAATTTCTATTGAAAGTTTGAGTGCCAAGTATTTAAGTGCTTTTGGTAATAAAGAAAATATTACCCCATTTTTTGATACTTTAGCGAAAGAAAGTCTATTCTTCACGAATTTTTATGCCACAGGAACTCGTACTACACGAGGTTTAGAATCCATTACCTTATCTATTCCACCCACGCCAGGGCGATCGGTAGTTAAACGAATTGGCCACGAGGGGGATATGTGGTCGTTAGGTAATATAATGAGAAGCAAGGGCTACCAAAGTACCTTTCTTTATGGTGGGCGAAGTTACTTTGACAATATGAATCAGTTTTTTTCAAAAAATGGCTATGATGTCGTTGACCAAAGTGATATTCCAGATGATGAAATTAAATTTGAAAATATCTGGGGTGTTTCTGATGAAGACTTATATGAAGAGACCTTAAAACAGGCAGATATTGCAGTGAAAAAAAACCAGCCATTCTTTTTTCACTTAATGACCACCTCGAATCACCGTCCCTATACCTATCCTGACAATAAAATTGATATTCCCTCAGGCGATGGCCGCAGTGGTGCCGTTAAATACACAGACTTTGCTATTAAACGCTTTATTAATTGGGCAAAAAGTAAACCTTGGTTTGATGATACCATCTTTGTTATTTTAGCCGATCATTGTTCAGGCAGTGCAGGGCGAGAAAATCTACCGATTAAAAAATATCATATTCCCCTATGGATATACAGTCCGAAACATATTAAACCTCAAATTATATCTAAGCGAGCAGGTCAAATTGATATTGCACCCACTTTGCTTGGTTTGCTCAATATGGATTATGATTCTTGGTTTTTTGGGCAGGATATTTTATTAAATAATGATAAAAAACCACAAGCATTAATTGCTAACTATCAATATTTGGGCTTGTATCAAGATCAAACCTTAACGTTATTGAAGCCAAAAAAACAAATTGAACAATACGACCAAATTAATACTAAGTCAAAACAAACCATTAAATACCATTCAAAAAATATTGATAAAGATAAAGTGGAGGAAACAATTTCTTATTATCAATCAGCAGCTTATATACTAAAGCATCAACTCAACTCATGGTCGGCACATTATTCTAAACAGAAAAATCACAAATGAGTCAACATGTAATGCCTTTATTTGGTCATCGTTTTACTTTGTATTACTTTGTTTTGCCTAGTCTTTTTTATTTTGGCATAACACTTATTATTTATCTTATGAACTGGGATTATGATTTATCATTATATTTTTATGATCTTCAAGGCAGTCACTGGTCTTTAAAAAAGGCATTTTTAACTGAAACGGTGATACATCGCTATGGAAAATATTTTTCAATTATAGTGTACGTGTTCATTATTATCCTCTATATCCTATCTCTATACCAACATTCAATTTCTTCAGCACCTGTAAAAAACCGCTTATTGGCATGTAAGCAAGGCTTGCTATACCTTGTTGTCAGTACTTTGATTGCCACACTTAGCATATCAATGTTAAAGCATCTGACTCATATTGATTGCCCGTGGTCTATGCGTGGTTTAGGGGGGACTTCGGAGTATTTCCCTTGGCTAAACGTGTTGTTTTCTTCTCATAATGAAAAGGGTCAGTGTTTTCCAGCAGGTCATGCCAGTGCTGCCTATGCTTTTTTCTCATTGTATTTCTTTTCACTATGCTATGTTAGAAAAAAAGCACTTTTTGTTTTAATGATGGTGATCTTTTTTGGGGTATTGTTTGGGTTATCACAACAATTAAGAGGGGCGCATTTTATTTCGCATGATATTACGACGGCTTATTTGTGCTGGATGATCAATGCGGTATTTTATGTATTTATGTTAAAAGAAAAAACAATTCGGATGGATGCTTGGTTATGATTTTTTATGTTCTATTACAAAATGCTTATTATTGGGTAGTTATCAATGACGTTAAATAAAAAAAATCATTACTTTATTAATCTCTATCTTTGTTTTGTTTATTGTTTGATTCTTATTTTAATGTCATTCTATTCGAGTCATATTGATAATACATCAACAACAGGCAGTTACTTTACTCTGTATGTCTGGCTTTGTTATTCCTTTTTGTATTTACTGCCTCTGCTTGTTTTTTCTAAATTACTATTATTTATTGAAAACTATTTTTTCTCTGGTAAATATCATCAATTTGCTTTTATGATCATCTTTATTATGAGCATTGTTATGCTTGCTTTTCTGTATTCAGATTATTATTTATTTTCTTTATATGGCTACCATATTGATTCATTTGTGGTAAATTTATTGTTAACCTCAGGCGGTATCGAATCACTGGGTATTACGTCATCAACGATTACAACGGTCACCATACAAGTGGTAATTTCTTTGTTGGTGATGTTTGTTTTATCTTTTCTTCTTTATAGAGAGGTTGTAATTAAGGCTAATGTTTTTATTAAAATTACTATAAATAAATATGTTTTATTGATATTTTTCCTCTTTTTTTCATTAGAAGAAATTGCTCATGGTGTGTTTGTTTCATTAGGTGACTTTAATGTGGTACAGGCATCTTCGGTATTTCCCTTAAATTTCAATACGACGTTTAATTCTTTGTTAAAAAAATCAGGGTTTAAGACCGTGGCCTCCATGAAAAAGATGTCTCATGGAACCGTTAATTATCCATTGGAAGCTCTGGTTTACAAAAAACCAGAGAAGCCTTTTAATGTTGTTTGGTTAGTCGCAGAATCATTACGCTGGGATATGTTGACTCCAGAAATTATGCCTAATACATGGGCTTTTGCTCAAAAAAACCTTTATTTTAAAAACCATTATAGTGGTGGTAATCGAACTAGAATGGGCATGTTCGCTATGTTTTATGGCTTATATGCACCTTATTGGTATGCCTTTGAGGAACAACGGATCGGTAGCCCAGTACTGGATATTTTAATGGCCGAACAGTATCAATTACGGATCAATACCAGCCAAAGTTTTAGCTATCCAGAATTAAATCATACCGTTTTTGTTCATGTGCCAAAAGAAAATATGCGAGAGTTGAATTCATTATCTGAGACTTGGAAGCGTGATGAAAATAATATTTCTGATTTAATCCATTTTATTGATACCAGAGATAGAAACAGACCCTTTTTTAATTTTATGTTCTTTGAAGCCACCCATGCTCCGTATCAATTTCCTCAAGAAGCGGTTATTCGTAAAGATTATATTAAAGAAATGAATTACGCTAAATTAAATTTAGTCTCAGGTATTAGCAAAATAAAAAATCGCTATATTAATGCGGCTCATTATGTTGATAGTCAAATCGGTCGCTTATTGGATGAACTAAAAAAACAGGGGCTTGAACAGGAAACCATTGTTATTATTACGGGCGATCATGGTGAAGAATTTATGGAAAAAGGGCATTGGGGACATGGTCATAATGCCGTATTTCCAGAAGAGCAAATTCATGTACCCTTAGTTATGGCCATTCCAGGCAAGCACTCTGAAGTTATAAATCACCTAAGTTCTCATCTTGACTTGCCTGCCACCATACTACCATTGCTCGGAGTGACATCAAATCCTGATATCTATTCCTTTGGTCAGCCAATACTCAGTAATAAGCGTAGCTCTATGGTCATTGGTAATTATAACTATATTTCATATATGGACTCTCAGTATAAGCTCACCTTTCCCTTTACAGGAAAATCAGGTTTTGAGCTATCCATTAGAACCTTTGATGACCGTTTGGTAACAAGAGCACATAAACTTCTTATTAGGGAGCATTATAAGCCTATGATTGATAACTTATTCAAGGAGTCCAAGAGGTTTATTTGTAAAGAGTGTAAAAAATTATAAGCATCTTAAGCGAATCTTAAGCTAAAAAAATTATACTGTGTGCAAATTAATATCACTATGAACTGAATTGTTCGTCATTTAAGTTATAGCTAAGAAAAAAAGGCTAAATACATTGTTATCATCTAAAAATAAATCATTTCCTTGGGGCTCTTTTGGGCTGGCATTTCTATTCTTTTTTTATTTTTCTGGTTTTTATCAACTGTTCTTATTTCTGTCTGCACAATCTGGTTTTAATGGTTTTCGTCAAAATATTTATATGAATTTTTTGTGGTTGATTCCATTAATTATTTTCCCCCGACAGACAAAATTGATTACTATTACGATTGGTGCGGTACTTTGGGCTACTTCGCTAGTATTTTTAGCCTATTATGCCGTATATGGGCAAAATTTCTCCCAAAGTGTCTTATTTATTATCTTTGAATCAAATTTTCGGGAAAGCAATGAATACCTTGAGTCTTATTTTAGTTGGTGGATTATTTTTGGTTTGCTGACTTATACTGTTGTTGCAATCCTTTTATGGAAGCAGATAAAGCCTATTGTATTACCTATTAAAACTCGGCTTATTTCAGTGTCTATTTTAATCTTTATTGTCTCATGGCCCATGATTAATTATTTATTTATTCATAATAGTAGCCTAGATAAGGCAATACATGCGCAAATGGATAGGATGGAACCCGTAGCACCTTGGCATTTAATTGTCGGTTATACTAAGTATAAAGAACAGTTGCATGAGATAGAAAAAAATCTATTGGAGAATAAGAATTTAGCACCTCTTGAAAATTTATCCCTTAAAAACAGCAATATTCCTAATACCTTAGTGCTAGTGATAGGGGAGTCAACCACAAAGCAAAAAATGAGTTTGTATGGTTATGTTAGAAAAACAACCCCAAAATTGGATAAGATAAGAGATGATTTATTAATATTTAACCATGTTTATGCACCAAGACCGTACACTATTGAAACTCTAGAGCAGGTATTAACCTTTGCTGATGAGCAGCATCCTAAATTGTATTTAACCAAGCCAACACTCATTAATATGATGAAACAAGCAGGTTATAAAACCTTTTGGATCACCAACCAACAAACGCAAACCAAACGCAATACCCTATTAACCACTTTTTCAAAGCAAGCAGATGAACAAATTTATTTAAACAATAATAGAACTCAAAATGCCGCTCAATATGATGGTGCGGTTATTAAGCCTTTTAAGAAAGTGCTCAGTGATCCAGCAAAGAAAAAGTTTATTGTTGTTCATCTATTAGGCACCCATCGTAAATATGAATATCGTTATCCAGATGATTTTGCCTTGTTTGATGATGCCAAAAATGCACCAGAGTATCTAAAGGGCAAACAACTCAAAGAATACAATCAATATGATAATGCCGTTTTATATAATGATTATGTTGTTTCAGAGCTTATTGCTTTGTTCAAAAAAAGTCAGTCTAATGGTTTTATGGTGTATTTTTCTGATCATGGTGAAGAGGTTTATGATGATCCTAAGCACCTATTTGCGGGTCGAACAGAAAGTGCGCCCACTGAGGCTATGTATAGTATTCCCTTTATTATTTGGCAAAGTGACTCATGGAAAAAATACCATAAGATGAGTGTTATTAATAAATCAGCAACGCTTAATCGCTTTTATAGCACATCCGACTTTATTTATACATGGGCTGATTTGTCAGGTATTCATTTTACTGGATTTGATGCCAGTCGAAGCATTATTAACCCTTTATTTAGCAAGCATCCTATTTTAATAGGTAACCCAGATAAGCCAGAAACCCTAAGAGATTTACGTCATTCACCCTTATCTCGATGATGTGTTATAGAGGTGACTTAGCGTGATTTTTTAAGTCGTTTAATGCTAAATGAAGCGGCCGGTCTGTCCACCTCTATCGCCTGTGTTTGAGTGACCCAATGAATGATCCGTCCATTAGGGTTGTTGGCCTGAGCTTCATCGCAGGCATTGAGACAGATGCCACATTGTGTGCAGCTGAATTTTGAGCGTTTAATACCTCGAACGGGCAAGCGCATGGGACAAGCCTTATCACAGGCATTATCACAAGACTGACATAAATGTGCCTGTGATTTGTCAAAGCCAATAACCATTGAACGACTATTAGCCATCCAGACAAAGCTCTGCATAATGCCTAATGAACAGCCATATTGGCAAAATAAGTGTCGTGCAAAAAAGAAATCTATTGTTAGAACTAGAGTCATAAGCAATAAAAATAGAATTGCTCCAAAGGGTAGTTTAAGCTGATATATTTCTATGATTAGGGTTCTAGGAGGATAGACATAGCCTAATAAGACAAAGGACCAAATAGAGGCAATGAAAATACAGATACTTAAAAATAAGAGCTTTTTATAGAACGTTTGGACAGCTTGCTTCTTTGTATACTCTTTGTGCTCCCAAAAAGTAATTTTGCCTAGATACTTTAGCATGAGTCGGTTAAGTGTTTCGACCACCGAAAAATGTGGGCATAACCAGCCACAATAAATCCGACCATATTTCCAGACAATAGCACCTGATAAGGCAAGAATAATAAATAAAGGAAGCAAAAAATTGACTATAATAGTCTCTACGATATGACTGTCATCTAAACATTCAAACTGTGATGATTCTAGACCAAACATCCACTCGTAGCCGAAAATGATAAAATGACCATCCAAAATATCAAAACGAAAAATATTTAACAATGGGGCACTTAGAAATAATAAATAAAATGCTACTTGTGTGCTTGCTCGGATCGGTTCCCTTGAAAGAGTAGCTAAGTGGCTCATAGATAGTAGGCTATTTAATGATGGAAACGATAATTATAAAATTAGTTATGGTTATCATCAGTGATATGAGTTACCAAGAAGTGCCCACAGCCAAATTTTTATTATTCAAGAGACATGACTAAAGAATGAGTCGTCGTTAATGTTCAATGAAAAATAAACTGATTGCTGGTACATAAGTAATAAGAAGTACACAGCCTAACAAAAGCAACATCATAACGATGGTTGAGCGATAGACATCAAAAATAGATTTATTAAATCGATAACTGGCAATAAATAAGTTCATTCCTACTGGAGGCGTTAGATAGCCTAATTGCATATTGGCAAGGAAAATAATCCCTAGGTGTACTGGATGTACACCAAAGCTAATGGCGATGGGTACAATGAGTGGTGACATAATAACAATGGCTGAAAAAATATCTAATAAGGCTCCCAATAAGAGCAGAAAAATATTAAGCAATAATAAAAAGGTGACCTGACTGGTGACATGGTTTTGTATCCAGTTAAACAGTAATACAGGTATTTCGGCATCAATAAAATAATTCGTCATAGCCAAGGCACAGGCAAGAATTAATAAAATACCACCAATCATCGTCATTGATTCTTCGATGATCTTAGGCAGTTGTTGTAAACGAACCTCTTGATAAATAAAGACCTCGACAATAATAATATAAAGAGCGGTCACCGCTGCCGCTTCGGATACGGCAAAGACACCAGAAAATATCCCTCCAAGTACAATAAAGGGTAGAGGAAGTTCCCAAATAGACTCACGTAATGCGGATAGTAGCTCTTTTGTTGAATAAGCTTTAGAGACTTGTTTAGGCATTATTGGGGTGTTTTGCTGGTTTTTATTGGTTCGGCTTGTTTGCCAGATACTCCAGAAAAATAGGGTAAAAATCATTAGTAGAGTGGGGAATATGCCGGCAAGAAAAACATCTTCAATACGGATGCTTTGTTCAAGATCAAGTTGCTGAACAATAACGACATAGAGAATTAGTGGTAAAGACGGTGGTAGTAATAAACCAAGACTTCCTGATGTGGTGATTAAGCCGAGGGAAAATTTTTCAGAATAACCAGATTCTTTTAATGCTGGGTATAGTAATGCACCTAAGGCAACGATTGTCACCCCTGTTGCCCCTGTGAAGGCAGTAAAAAAAGCACTGGCAAAGAGTGTTACTAAAACCAGTTCGGATGGTAGCCAGCCTAATAAGGCACTAGAGAGACGTACAAGACGCTTTGAGGTATTACTTTCACCCATAATATAACCTGTGAAGGTAAATAGGGGAAGCGCCAGTAATAGTGGTGTATTGGTTAGGCGGTATAGTTCAATAGGGATAACGGTTAGATCAATCTCCTGATAAGTAAAGCCTAAGATGGATACGGATAAGATAATGGTAAATAAAGGGGCGCCAAACCATGCCAGTAAGAGTAATATAAAAATAGTGATAAAAAGCATTATAGGGACTCAGACTGATTAGCAAGCTGCTGATCAAAAATGCTTTGCCCTGTGGCAACTAAGATAGATAAGCTCAAGTAGCGTAGCGCCATGATCAGAAAGCTAATGGGAATAATGCTTACTGTCAGCCAGACGGGAATAGTTGCAAAGGCCAAACCACTCTCTTCATATTCTAGTAATACAAAGGAATAACCATACCACATAATAATAAAGCAAATAGTGGCAGTAAATAAGTGAATTATGCTTTGAACTACTCGTAGTGATTGCTTAGATAAATATTTTTTCCCAAGGTTCATATTGATGTGATTATTTTTTCGGCTCGCAATAAGTGCCCCCATCATACCTAGCCATAGCACAGTAATCCGTAAAAAAGTATCAGCCCAGATGATCCCCATATCAAAAAAATTTCTCAGTATGATCTGTGAAACAGCAATCAATAGTGTAAGAAGAAAAGTGCTGACGAGCAAGCCTGATTCAAACTTTAGTAAGCCTTGATGTATAAGACGTAAATAATTAATCATTCTATACCCATACCTTTATTTAATTAGGCTAGTGACTCTGACGATATTCAGAGAGTAAATGCTTTACTGTATGAACCAACTCAGCATCTAATTTTCCAGAAGATACTAATTGTCTATTGGCCTTGTCTGCTAAAGTCTGCCATTCTTTTTGTTCTTGAACAGAAGGCTTAATAAATTCAATACCTGACTTTTTAAGAACGGCTAAAGCTTCTTTATTATTTTTTCTATTGCTATCATCAATTTTAATAAATACTTTATTCATAACACTACGAACAATTTTTTGATCATCGGGTTTGATTTTTTTGAATGCTTTTTTACTCATGGATAAGGTACCAAACGAGTATAATAATGGCATATCGGTAATGTATTTAATTTGGGTATACCATTGTAAGGCAATGGCTCCAATAGGCGACATCGCCACGGTATCAATTAAGCCAGTTTGTAGTGCAGCTAAGACATCGCCATAGGGTAGGGGGATAGCGGTCACACCAAATGAACGTAAGGTCTCTTGGCCTGTTTTATCGTTACTAGGTGCCCATACTTTTTGTTGTCTTAGTAAGTGTACATTTGGTGTTGCTTGTTTTGAAGACATGGAATAAACAAAGCCGGACTCTGCCATGCCCAATATAATAACCCCCCCTTTTTCAAAGCCCTTTTTTATAATAGGATCAATAGTTTTTCGGATATGATTAATTTCACCCTGATCTTTATAGGTCAGTAATAAGGCGTAAATAGAATAGTTAGGATTAGCTTTAATTAAACTGCCACCGGCTAATGCGCCACCGTGTAATTGGCCTATTTTTATTTTACGTAATACGGCTTGATCATCCCCCATGACACCACCGGGATAAAATTTAAACTTAACCCGTCCATTGGTTTTTTTTTCTATTTCTTTTGCTCCTGCACGCATTTTTTGCATCCAGTCAGAGCCTTCAGGTGATAAAGAGGCTATTTTAAAGGTTCGGGCTTGTACGCTAGAAAGAGTCAGAAAAGAGACTAATAGGATAAGAGACGTGTGTACTATAAATTTATACATAAGGCATCCAAGCATAAAATAAAATTGATGGTTGTTTTGTTGAGCTAAAAATACTCAACAGAAGAGTCAAGTAATTGCTGTGCTTTTTCTTGGGCAAGCACATTCATTAGTGTCATGTTTTCCACATAAGGATCAGCCTCAACAACTTCTTTTAAAAGTCTATCATGCAATGGCTGATCAAACACTAAACGAGCGTATTTTTCAGCAAAAAGCACTTTTGCCATTAAATTTTTACCTTTTGAATAAGCAATGACTTTTTCAAAATGAAGTCGTCCTTGTTCAGGCTTGCCACCTAAAGCAGGGGGTAATAATGTGTTTAACACACCTAGATAAAGGTGGGCTTCATCATTTTGCCAATGTTCATCTATTTGCAATACCTTTTCCATAATCAGTGTGACTTGAGGTAATTGAGCAATGGCAAGCATACTGCCACTATTAGCTTTAATCCATCCTGCCCAAACGGAACCAAAAATATACCAGTCATTAATATTCTCTTTGTTAATTAAGTTAGCCTTTTCGCTAAAGTGGCTAAAATCTATATCACGCAGTTGACAAAAAGTCTTATTGGATAAGCATAAGGCTTGTTCTGCATACGAAAGTGCCTTGCTGGACATGCGTTGTGCGCGGATTTCTTGGCTGACAAAGATACTAGCATAAGCACTATAAAGGCTAGCTGCTGATTGCAATAATTGGGGATTATCTGCACCATCAATTAAAAAACTATCCATTAATAATAAATAAGCAGGTGCACCATCAGCGACTGTTTTTGGATCATCAGAATTTAAAATAGTATAAGATAAATTACTGGCCATTTTACTGGCTGTTGATGATACCGTTGAGGAGATAATAGAAGAGCAAGCGCTGGAAAAAATAATAAATAAGCTAATAAAAAAATAAAGAAAAATACGCTGATAAGATGGATGGTGATCTGATAATTTCTGCATAGGTGGAGTATATTCAAATGAGTATAGAAACACAAATAGTTTACGATTGATCGTGAGTAGGTAAATAAATATGAATGTCGTTTAAGCAATAAACCTGGCAGGATAAGCGCCAACCTTCACTAAGTTCTTCTTTTGTCAATCGACTTTTCTCGGCACTCATCGGTGGACTGCAAAATTTTCCACCGGATAATATCTTAATGCGACAAGTACCACATATCGCTTTGCCACCACATTGCGCATGATGAGCAAGTTGATGGATCATAAAATTTTTTAGTAGTGTTTGTCCTTGATAAATATCATAGGAATGAGCATTGCTTATTGTGTTAGGAGTTTCTTCAGTAAAAATAGTAAATGTATAGGACATAATTAACTTGGCTTATTGTTAATTAAGACTTTAAGTACTTGCCCAGGTTTAAGATATTTTTTTAAACTTGAGTGGTTCCAACGTTTTAACTCAGTAACTGAGACATTAAATTGTTTTGATATTGAGTACAAGGAGTCTCCGGATATGACCTCATAGTGTATGGTTTGCACGGTGTTTTTACTACTTGATTGAACAATGCGGCTATTGTTTGTATGGTTGATGATCAGCTTTTGTCCAATTGATAAGGTATCACCTGAAGATAAATGGTTTAATGCAGCCAGTGTTTTATGAGAGATATTAAATTTACGGGCAATTTTCCAAAAAGAATCGCCTTTTCGGACGGTGTAAATACGTTTGCTCTGTTTAGAATGTGTGTATTTTTTCTTTTGTTGGACATGACTCACATAAGATTGATTGATATGCCTATCACCGGATGGGATCATCAAGTATTTACCCGCACGAATGCGATAGCTTGTTAAGTTATTCGCAGCTCTTAACGCCTTGATGGACACCCTATAATGACGGGCAATGACACCGAGGCTTTCACCAGAGCGTATTTTATGTCGTTGCCACTGTACTCGTTTTTGGGGATCTAAAGAGGCCAGTTTAGTCGTAAATTGTAAGCTCTGTTCAATGGGAACCATTAAATGATGAGGGCCATTGGGATCAGTTGCCCATTGTTTAAACGCCGGATTGTAAGCCCGAATTTCATCTAAACTAATGCCTAATAGTTTAGCTGCTACAGAAAGTTGAATTTGTGACTGGGTATTAATTAATGCTAATGTGGGCTGATTTTTAATCTCAGCTAAACTGATCTTATGCTGTTGATGATTTTTGATAATTCGAGCAATGGCCAGTAATTTAGGGACATATTTTTTAGTTTCTTTAGGCAGAGCTAAAGACCAATAATCAATTGCTTTGCCCTGTTTTAGATTTTTCTTTATAGCTCGATTGACGGTTCCAGAACCAGCATTATAGGCTGCTAGAGACAAGAGCCAGTCACCATCATAATATTTATTTAATTGTTCAAGATAAGTCAGTGCAGCCAAAGTAGACAAATAAATATCTCTACGGCCGTCATACCACCAGTTTTGTTTTAAACCAAAATGCTTGCCTGTTGCCGGTACAAATTGCCACAAGCCAGAGGCTTTCATACGAGAATAAGCATATGGATTAAAGCTACTCTCAATAATAGGTAACAAAGCAATTTCACCGGGCATATTGCGTTTGTTTACTTCTTCGGTAATAAAATACAAATAGGGCTTGGCTCGTTGAGAAATGGTATTAATGTGTTTTTTATGCTTTAAAAACCATTTTTCTTGCTGATCAATTCGAGTGTTATTAAAGGTGGCTAATTGATACATAGCAGGGATGCGCTGCCAGACATTGTTAAAAACAATAGGGCTACTTTCACTCTCTCTTTCACTCTCTATAGGTATCGACGTTGTTGGTGGAATATTCTGTGTTTTTGACTCCAACACTTCTTGGGTGGACTTGATAACCGGATCGGCATCAATGGCTAAATTGCCTTCAAGATCGTCATCTTTATCTTCGCCTTGCAGTTTTTTGAGAATATCGCTAAGAAAATTATGCTCGCTATTTTCTTGCCCTTGTTGTGACTTATTATCTGAGTCTGTGGCTGTAAGATTTTGTGTTGTACTACACCCACTGATTGATAAAGATAATAATAAAATAAGTGCTAAAATTTGTTTTAACATGATATTTTTGAACATAAAAGTAAACATAAGAGTAAAGTATTAATAGTTAAGTTATCGATCTAAGGTCATTAATAATAGGCTTTAATCAAGCGTATCTTTCCAATAACGAATGGTTTTAAAAACCTCAGCAGGTGAATTTAATGGTTTTTGGGCAAACTGTTCAGCAGCTGCTTTAATAGCCGCATCATTAAAACGTAAAAAAGGATTGGTTTGTAATTCTAAAGCAAGGCTTGATGGTACGGTAGCACATTGCTTATCACGTAATTGTTGTGCATCCTTCATCCTTTTTCTTAATTGTGAGTTATCAGGGTCGGCAATAAGAGCAAATTTAAGATTCTCTAATGTGTACTCATGAGCACAATAAACCTGAGTCTGTTTATCAAGTGCTAGTAATTGTGCCAAAGAATGGTGCATTTGTTCACCTGTGCCTTCAAAAATACGTCCGCATCCCCCAGCAAAAAGGGTATCACCAATAAATAAGCACTGCTGACCAAGGTAGGCTATGTGTCCAATAGTGTGCCCTGGGACATCCAATATACTAAAGTTCAGACCCATGTTGGCAAAACTTAGCGTGTCTTTATTGCTCAGTGCTTGAGTTACGCTAGCAATTGCTTCATTTGCAGGGCCATAAACGGGTATATGATAATGTTCTAATAATTGCCCAACCCCACCGGTATGATCACCATGATGATGGGTAAGAAAGATTGCTTCGGGAATATACTTATGTTCTTCTATGGCCTCAATAACAGGCTTAGCTTCACCGGGATCAACAATAATAATGTGTTTTTGAG
>WFNB01000024.1 GCA_015488755.1 Gammaproteobacteria bacterium
AATATAAATACCAAAACCATCAGTAGTAGTCCTGTCGAATAAGAATCATTAAAATACATTTTCATCATTACTCCAGACAATGAAACAAGCAGCATAAAGATATAAAATAAGGCTCGATTGTATAATTTAATACTTAAAAACAAGACCATTAGAGAGGCGAAGAATAATAAAATGGCAATTTTCATTGATAGGCTAAAGCCAATAGCAACAAGGATAAGCAAAACAATCAAAGCCAACAAAGAGCTATTAATAAAAATTTCACGTTGTAATTTTTTATTTTTAATACTCGCTTTATAAAAACTAATGTCAAAAAAATCAAATCGAATAACAGCATAAATAGCATTGATGGCATAACATAAAGACATAACAAAAATAATTAATAGTTTTATCTCAGCAGAGATCAATGTACTCATTAAAAATAGCACAATGGGTAATAGCAAGGTGAGATAAAAATAAGAAATGGCATAGTGCAAACCAATCAACTTAGGCGTATTAATAGACTGATTTTTTATAAGATAGACAAAGCTTGTTATGCATAGAATAATGCTTAGCAAAGAAAACACACTGCCTTCACAATACCATTGACTCAGTACTAAAAGAAGACTTGATGCTATAAAAATTAAATGAAATAAGTGACGAGTAATAGTCAGCGACTTATCTCTTTGTTGTTCACTTCTTCTTAGCAAGCTAAGCATCACTAAAAGAATAAAAAGTAACGGGCAATACATTAGATATAAATATTGCAAAGGATATACAAACAGGAATGATGCATTAGTCAGGAAAATATCTGAGTATAATAAAGCCCCAACCATAACAACAAGATATAATGGCACTAAGGAGTAATAATTCCACATTAATCGAAGATATATTAACAATGACAATGCCAAGACAATAGGTCTTATTAGGGCTGAATCTAAGGACATAAAAACAGCTAAAAATGAGCAGGCATAAGCAATTAAACTAAAATTAGATAATAATACAGACTGTTCTTTGTAATCATTTAACTGCACATCCATATAAAATAACGTCATACTCAATACCATAAGCAATGGTGAGTAAAAGCTTGGCATAAATACAATAGAGCTGCTACTAGCAATATGTATCATCGAAACAAACGATGAAAAAATTAATGTGCCCACACTGAATAAGATTAAATAATAACGTTCTACAAATACCTGTTTTAATACAATTGGCAAATAATAGACAATAGACAAAACTAATAGCAATAAAATAATGCTATATAAAATAAACAAAATAAATGGATTTTGGCTGACCTTAATAAGGGGAATAGCCAGTTGTGTTGCCGACATCAGAAAGAATATCAATGAAAAGTGGTGCAACAAGTGGCGATTGAAAATACCACTGATCAATTTACTGATATAAAAAAGTAAGCTACTGGAAAAAACAATTGAGATTATAGAAATAATAAAATAAGTATGGCTATTTGCCTCAATGCTAGCAGTTAATAAACGAGCAGAGGCGATAAAGTTAATGGGTATCAATAAAAAACTAATCGTCATAAGTACCATGCCACTTATAGACGCATGTTTTACTTTTTCTTTAAAATGATAACCACTCCATGTAAGTAATACAGTATAACTTAGTAGGGTATAAAAAATGGTAATACTTTTACTAAAGCCTTCGGTATAAGAAACAAAGAAAATAGAGCCACTAATAAAACATAAAATACCAATAAACCAACCAATATTTTGTACTAAAAAAGGGATCAATGAACGATGCCAGCCTGAGGCTAATTGTAAGAAATGAGAAATAAAATTATATTTTGAATTTTTCTGATCGGCTTGCTCAGTATGAAGTTCCATCAAATATTCAGAATAACTCTCTTGTTCAGATTTTTTAACCTGCTGTGTGTATAAACTATCACTAGAATGTTTTAATGTTGTATTCACATCAGGCATTTCTAATGCATCATTTAATTCTATTTCAGCATTTAATGCTTCTTCTAATTGTACAAGAGAAGTGGCGTTTTTAAGCGTATCTGTCTCTAGCTCTTTGTTTTTGCTGTCAATAGAAGAGTCACTAATAGTCTCTAAATTAGAGTCTGCTCTTTCTTTAATTCGTCTTAGGCGATTAAGTTGCTCTTTGAGTTCCTTATTTTTGTACCATAAGATAACATTAACAATAATGGAAAAAGTAAAAAAAAGACTCAACATAATTCACCTATTACTGAGTGACTGTATTTGTAGTTTATGTATTTTTACAATATACACTGATTAATATGCAATTAAAAAAGGGGGAAACTTTAACAAATTTTATACCACTGACTATGCAGAATTAAATAAACATAGTCAATGATAAGGGCTTATGATTACTCATTGAAACTGCCGCTTTAACTCATCCAGTTCTGAGTTAATTTCTGATTCAATTGCCATATCAGTATAGGCTTCTTCTTGTCTAGAAAAGTGTCCATCAAGCTCACTGCGAGCCTGTGCCTGTGCCTCCATATGCAAAATTTTATCTTCCATACGATTAAAATTATCCTGAGATTCCATATGGGCATCAAAATCAACATCCGCATTGATCATATAAACCTGAGTTTTAGCGGCTCTTTGGCGAGCAATTAAACTGCCTTTTTTACGTTTTGCATCTTGTAATTTATCTTCAAGCTGTCTTAGTTGAAATGTTAAGTCTGTACTGGTTCGTTTGGCTGCACGCCACATAGGTTCAATTTGCTTGACTATTTTTTCATATTCTTTCTTTTGTACTAAAGCCGCCCTTGCCAGTTCTTCATTATTATTTTTTATAGCAATTTCTGCTTTATCCTGCCATTGCTCACATTGTAAACGATTTTGTTCCAGCTCTCTAAATAGGCGTTTTTCACTGGCAATAGCAACAATAACCCCTTCTTTTGAATAGCGAATATTTTCATCCATTTCTCGGATAATTTGCTTTATCATCCTTTCAGGATCTTCTACTCGATCAATCAGGTCATTGATATTGGCATTAATAACATCATTTATACGTCTAAAAATATTGCTCATAGTCTTATCCTCATTTAGGTTTTATTTATCAACAGCTTTATATTGAATCAATATTAATCACTGTTTAATATATTAGCGCATTATTAAACAATGTTCAATTAGATATTTAAAATAAATGTAACTATTTCACAAAAGCACTGGTAATAGACTACAGAATGGTACAGAGCAAAGTCTTATAGTAGAACCATAGACACACAGGACAACTAAACAGAGGATATAAAGATGCCTAACTTAAGATTATTAAAAGAATTGTTTTTAACTGCCACACTCGGAGTTGCTGTAACAATAGCCTTTGCCATTACTATTACTATTACCACAGCAATCATTATTCCAGCTTAATATTAAGAGAATTATTATGAGAAAATTTATCACCCTATTGACCACAGCCACTTTTTTCGCCATTGCCTGCTCATTGATTGATCAACTTGTCTGGCACAATGAATTTAACTGGATAAATAGTATTATTGGCTTTGCCACAGGTACTGCATTGGTTTTATTAAGTGATTGTGAAAGCACTAAAAAGAATGCAGCAGAAGCATAGTTTAAATGATAGGAATGTCTGTCTTTATTAAGTATCCATACAATTTAAAGGAGTGAGTAATTTTATCTGCTCGTAATGATACGTGATTATCTTCAAATTCTACGTAATTACTACTGAATTTTAGATAAAATTTTACTTATCATCACCTTAGGTAAAGCAACATAGCCATCTTTTACGACAATTTCCTGTCCTTGCCGAGATAATACAAATTTAAGAAATTCTTGTTCAACAACAGGTAAAGCAACACTCGGCTTTTTATTTATATAGATATATAAAAATCTTGATAAAGGATAGCTGCCTGATTCAATCGTTTGAGTAGTAGGAACAATATAAGCCCCACCTTTTTTCTTACTTAATGGAACGATCCTAACACCTTTTGTTTTATAGCCTATGCCTGAGTAACCAATGCCATTAATTGATGCAGCAACAGACTGAACAACCGCAGCAGAGCCCGGTTGTTCAGATAAATTTTTCTTATACTTGCCCTTACATAAGGCTTTTTTCCTAAAGTAACTATAAGTACCTGAAACCGCATTTCGCCCAAATACTTTAATATTTTTTAGACGCAGTGAGCCAATTAAACCAACATCATGCCACTGTTTAATCGCATTTGGATAACCACAATTTCTCGTGGATGAAAATATTGCATCAACCTGAGGTATTGATAAGCCTGAAATGGGATTATTTTTATTCACATAGACCGAAAGTGCATCAATAGCTACAGGAATAGCCAACGGCTTATAACCAAATTGTTGCTCAAATTCAGCAATTTCATTGGGTTTCATTTTTCGGCTCATAGGTCCAAAGGTTGCAATGCTCTCAATTAACGCAGGCGGTGCTGTTGCTGAACCCGCAGCTTGAATTTGAATAGTCACATCAGGATAAAACGTTTTGTATTGCTCCGACCATAGGGTCATTAAATTAGCCAATGTATCAGAGCCAACACTTGAGAAGCCACCGTCAATATGATCTATTTTTTTATAAGTAGCAATCTCTGACTGAGCACTTACAAAAGGTGAATACATCATAATTAACAAGAAATAAAAGCTGATTAGACTCTTTTTTATCTTTATATTCATCATCTTATTCCATTTCATCATTTACTTTAAAACAACATTACTGGCTTTGTTATATTGTCTGTTTTTATGTGATTTTGTCTTGATAAGAAAAAGTTCAAGACCTGACTTAGCAAATGAACCAAATGGAGTATTAGAATTTAAAGATAAACGTTGATCAAAAATAACCCGACTATAAAAGTGAGCAGGGTATTTGTTTGTACCACATAAAAGATATTCTGTTTCAACCAGTAATGCCTGAAAACTTGTTGTATCTTCTTGCCATGCTTGACCATGCAGTGTGCATTGGTGAATACCAAAATTCATTACTTTTAAGTCAATAATAGTTTTTTCTCCTTTTTCAATATTGGGTATTGTTTTAATTAAAAAAACATCCAATTGTTTAAGTCCTTTTAACAAACCTCCATCCACACCAATCATAGGTTCTTTGGCATAACTTGCAGTGTTTACTATAAAAAAAATTGTCATTGATAACACTAGGCAGCTTGTATTCTTTAACATATTGAATTCCTTAATTATTTAAAAATATAATTAAAAAGTAATCAATTACATCTGGTCATTATCTAAATACTCTTTAATAGATAATGACTATAAACATCAATTATGACAAAGGAATGAAATAAATAAGAAAAGCTTGGATATAAGTGTTCAACCTGAGTTTTGCTATTCAAAACTCAGGTTATTGAGACACTTTATAAGGTGCTTCGGTAGGCTTAAATAAATAAATTAACATCTGCTTTTTGAGCAATAGGTAGAAAGCTTGTCGCTCCCACCCACTCACTAATTTCTGCAATAAAGTCATCTCTAGACCAGTCAAAAAGATCCACCGTCATTTGACAAGCAATCATTTTTACATCGGACTCCACACAAATATCACGCAATTCATTCACTGAAGCAACCCCCTTATTAGAAAGTGTTTTTTTCATCATTCCCGTAGCCATTTTCTCAAATCCGGGAACCCCTGCCATGAGTAAATTAGGCACATTCATTTCAACATGGCGTAACCATTGAGGACCAAGTGGCATTTTCATAGGCATGGCCGGATTTCCTAAGGGACTGATGGATAAATCAAGGTCAGACTTAAGCAAACTAAGGCCATAAAAAGTAAAAAAGATAGAAACATCCCAGCCTAGAGCAGCGGCTGTCGATGCCAGAATAAAGGGAGGATAAGCCATATCCATGGTACCCTTAGTCACAATAATCGTCATAGACGGCACATGGGCTGCTTCTTTTTCAGCCATTTTTAATTTAAAACGCTCATCAAAACGTTTATTAAAATGATCATCAAATACCTGTTGATCAAATTCATTCATAGAAATATCTCTTACTTGCTGAGTATTATTTTCTTGCGTTGCTGTCATAATAAATTCCTCCTAGGAAATTTTTTTTACTATAAAAGTAAATTCATCATCATGAGTGATTGATGATATAAGTTCATGTCCCATTTGATCGCAAAATGAAGAGAGATCCTTAAGCGAACCTTGGTCACTACTAATAATTTCTAGTAATTCACCTTGGTTTAGCTGGCTAAGTGCTTTTTTTGTTTTCAATATTGGTAAAGGACAGCTCAATCCTCTAGCATCTAGTTTCATATGTATTGTTTGTGTCATTATTTTTCTCCATTCTTACTTAAGACAAATTGTTTAGCTTGACTTAGTTGACCGGTCAGTCAAGTTATTACTTAAAAAAAACCGAATAAATTCCTTTATTCGGACTTTTACTTAATACTAAACTGAGTGCATTATGCATCAAGCTCTATTCGTATGGATTTTAGTGCTGAACCCAAACGATAAATCGTTTCAGGATCATTACTCGCTTTGGCAATTAAAATCATCCCCTCTAAGTAAGCCAGCATTGCTTCTGCTGTTCTTTGTGTATCTAAAGGCTTAATTTTGCCACATTCTACTGCTTCATCAAGTGTACATCTAAAGCGCTCCTTTGCTTTAAGAAATACCGCCGTCAGTTTTGCTCTAAGAACATCATCCTGAGTACTGATCTCCAGTGCTAAATTACCAAATAAGCAACCTGGCATGTGACCTTCAAGATCCTTGGCTGCTTTTTGCCAAAAATAAGCCGCATCGATCAGATAATCAATCCGTTCCATTGGTGGCAGTTTTGGATCAAATGCTTCATGAACAAAGCCATGTGCCCAATCCTGAGCAAACTCTTCAATAACGGCTAATACTAAATCACGCTTAGAAGAAAAGAAATGATAAAAGCTACCTTTTTGAATCTCTGCTTTATCACATATCTCTTTAATACCCACATCAGCGTAACTGCGATTATGAAAAAGAGATTTAGCCACTTTGGTTATACGTTGGCGTGTACCCATTGATGCATCCATAGTTAGATTATAGTTGACCGGACGGTCAAGTCAAGTAAATAAGCAAATTATTATTTGCTCTTTTATATCTCTGTAAATTATTCAACATGGAATTTCTAGACGGATGATGCTTTATTTTTAACTTAAATAAAACATCATCAAATGCTATCTGTATTTATATACTTATTAACAATTTATAGAAAAGTGTTATTTTAGTGAATTAAATGCTGCGGTAAAACCATTTAAAGAAATAGGAATGGCAATAATTTTTTTCTGCGCGGCGGCAAACTTAACACTTCCCTTCGTACCTGCTTTCATACCTTTTATGATTTTAGAATCTAATTTTGCAATAGCAACACAGCCACTTTTTATACACACGCCAAAAGGTATGCGAAACGCCTTAGCAGTACCGCCTTTAAATTCAATGCCGGGCTGTAGCAATACCCCTAAAGGTAAAGTAATCAATGCCTGTGCTTCTTTTTTATTTGGTGGATAACCAATCGCTATTTGCATAACAACGGTTCCCTTATCATTGGTTACATTTTGAAAAATATTACAAATTTTCTTTTTTGTTTTTGGCAAAGTCTCACAAACTGTCGTCCAATCCTTAAACTTTTTTCCTTGTTCAGGCTTGGCTTGGACATTGGCTGTAAAACTCAAACCAAGTAATGTGATAGATAACACCACTGAACGTAATACCGACACAGATAACATAAAATTCTCCTTGATTTTATAAAAACGCATAAATGAGCTAATTGATTAACTTTGACTCAGATTCTAACACATAGTTCTGAAATCTCTCTTAAATAAAAAAAATTGGCACAAAAGATTAATACAAATAATGGATAATTTTCGCCTTGTGACCCCACAGCGTTTAAATTTGCAATGATGTGATTGAGAGATGCATCCATTAATTGATCACCTAAGACATTTCATCTATTATGCCTAGTTCTTATTCATAACCCCAAAGATTCACTCGCCTTATGACAATTCACTGGTACCCTGGCCACATGCACAAGGCCAATAAAGAAATTAAAGAGACTCTTGCTCAAATCGACCTGATTATAGAAGTACTTGACTCACGTATCCCTTTTAGTAGCCAAAATCCCCTATTATCCGAGCTTCGAGGTAATAAGCTCTGTATTAAAGTACTCACAAAAAGTGATTTAGCTGATCCAAAGCTTACTAATAAATGGCAAACTTGGTTGGAACAAGAACAGGGCGTTAAAACTCTGGCTTTAACCACTGAACAACCCGAACGCATACGTCAGTTAGTCGATCTAAGCCGAAAAATGGTTAAAACTCTCCCTGGCAAGCGGCAAATAATTAATGCTATGATTATGGGTATTCCAAATGTTGGCAAATCTAGCTTAATCAATATCTTAGCTAGTCGTACTATTGCTAAAACAGGTAATGAGCCTGCTGTGACTAAGTCTCAGCAACGTATTAATATTGGTAATGATTTTATGTTATTTGATACCCCAGGTGTCCTATGGCCCAAGGTAGAAAATGAACCCAGTATGTATCGCCTTGCAGTCTCAGGTGCGGTAAAAGATACGGCTTATGAGTATGATGATATTGCTTTTTTTGCCGCGGAATACTTGCTTAGTGCTTATCCTGATAGTTTAAAGCAGCGCTACCAGTTTACAAAAACACCTACCAATGAATTGGCATTACTTGAAGCCATCGGACGTAAACGCGGTTGCTTACGTAGTGGCGGTCATATTGACTTAGATAAGGCCAGTAAAATATTGCTCACAGAACTGCGTTCAGGAAAATTAGGCTCTATTAGTCTTGAAACACCCGATATGATTCAACAGGAGTTAACCGCTTTAGTAATAAAACAGGAGGCTGAAGCTCAGCTCAAAGACAACAAACGAAAAAAGAAAAAAAAGAGTTATCATCCTTAAACCTACCTACTTACAGCAATTTCCCCGAACCATTTTTCGGTTCTCAGTCTGCCATTAGAATGCATTATAAAACGTGATACTGCTCACACTTTTTGTTTAAAAAATGCCTTTTGTCAGTCTACCCCTACACTAACAAATAACTAATTATGTCATAATTCACTCTATTAGTTTATTAGCTATTACTTTATCACTATCACTTTATAAGTATAAATGGAATTATTATGATAACAGGGACTATCAAATTATCACTCATTATCTGTATCACTCTCTCCAGTGCATTAACTTATGCAGGAAATACCATTGTTGGTTGTACTCAAGACTGCCGAAAAGTGATCACATGGACTGGTTGTGGTATCAGTAAAAAAGGTTATATGAAAGAACTGGCTGATGTTTATGGTAAAAAAAATCATATTACTTTTGATCTTTCTGGTGGTGGTGCAACCAAAGGCATCCGTGATGTGGTCGCCAATAAAGTTCAAATGGGAGGTACTTGCCGTTTGCCTTTACTCAACACAGTTAATGAGAATAGAGATCATTATGAAGAAGATGACAGCCTATTAATACCTGTTGCTTGGGATCCATTGGTCGTTATCGTCAATGAAAAAAATCCTATTAATAATATTTCCAGTAATGACCTTAAAAAAATATTAAGTGGTGAAATAACTCGTTGGGACGAAATCGCAGGCAATACGAAAAATAGTGGCTCTTTTGACTTATACATTAGACCAGGGAAAATCAGTGGTGTAGGCCGAACCCTTCGTCAGATTCTATTTAATAATAAAAATAAAGCATTTACCAATAGCGCCTCTATCTTAGCCTCTAGTGGCATTATTGAAAAAACCGTTGAAAAGAATAAAAATGCCATTGCAGTAACAGGCTATAGTAGCGCCAGAAAGAGGTGGGGATTAAAAGTATTAAGATTGGATAATATTGAAAATTCAATCACATCGCTTAAAAAAGGGGATTATCCAATGTATCGGATTTTATTTTTAACCTTACTCAAGGAATCTCTGGCGGATAAAGATATTTATCAATTTGTACGGTTTATTCGCAGCCCACAAGCAGCTGTAATTATACGTAAAGCTGGTACTGTACCATTCAACGATGCCATAGCATTAACCCACAAATTAGAATACGCCTATCTGGATGACTTATTTTATCTTGATATTCACCATCGTTATAATCCTAGCAACAATGCCCTAAAGTCTTGGAGTAAACATAAAGCAGAGATGGTTAGCAAACTCAGTAATTAAAAAGACAGAATCTAAATAAGACAATTGAGCCTTAATTAAAGTTTTGTTAAGTCTCAATTAAGATACTCATAATACCTTTAGTAGACTTTATCTTATTTACACATTTCATCCATTTATTCATCTTAGGTATGATTACTTTTTACTGAAAAAATTAAACACCCCACCCAAAAATGATTGCTTTCTCAAAATATGACCAACACTTTCTGTATAGTCAGCATCTTCTTTCTTTATATGATTGGTGAGCCAAAGCATAAGATCTGAACGCATTTTTCTGGCTGGTCCTAAGTCAGAGCTATTGATAATGTCTGCTTTCATTTTTTCGGCTGACTCTTTAAAGCGTCGATGCACTTGAATATGAGGCTCGACTAAAAGATAGTTTGCCTTTTTTAATAGTGTTTCTTCATAAGCAAAATGTTCATAGGTATAGTTAACCACCCTATCAGCAACCGTTAGTATTTCTTGCTTATTATTTTCTTCAATTGCCTGATGTAAATCATTAATGTAGTCGGCAATACGCCTATGCTGCTCATCAATTACTTTGATACCCAGATCAAGATCCGGCGTCCAATCAAAAAAACTCATAATTTATCCTTATAGTTTTTAAATAATACCAATGTTCCTAATTTAATGTAACAAATTGTAACAACACAAAGAAATCATTATATAGAAGAGAGTAATAAATGCAATTGTTAATATCTAAGTCGTTGATATAAAACAGGCTATTGAAAAAAAAGCACAAAAACACTCTTTTCCTATGGTATCATTTAACAACAATTAAATTGTAGCCATTTTATAAGTGTTTTATCTTATCCATAAATTTGGCATAATTTATACCTATGAACAGTCAAACTCACTTTCAGCACATCGCCAAAGAGCAATTTGATATTCAATCTCTTGGTTTTCAGGGCTTGGTTAATCAAATGCCGGGCTTTTATTATGCCAAAAATCTTCAGGGGCAATATCTTTTTGCCAATGAAGAGTTTGCTCACTATGCTTTTTGCGACTCCGAGCAACAAATCAAAAATTTACGTGACAATGATCTGCCTTGGAAAAAACAAGCCTCTTTATTACAATCCATTGACTCTAAAGTGATTGGTATTACTGGCTTTTTTCAAGAAATTGTTGAGATTAATCACCCTGAATACGGTACTACTCAATTCCTAACCACTAAAAAAAGACTGATTGATGATCAGGGTAAAACCTGTGGTGTTGTTGGTATGTCAATTCATCTGAATGCTCAGGACAGCTATTCAAAAAGTTTGCAAGAATGCAAAATAGCCATTTGTAACAAACGCTTACCATTAGGAAAAGCCTTCTCCAATCAATATCTAACCAATCAAGAAATCAAAGTCTATCGAACCATCCTTCTTGGTTATTCCGCTAAAGAAAGTGGCGAACAACTTAATATTTCACCCAAAACAGTCGAATTTCACACCGAACAACTGCGTAAAAAACTCTCTTGTCATAATAAGGGTGAACTATTACGCAAAGCCCATCAATATGGTTTATCTAGCGCTATTCTTAATTACTCTTAGCAATTAAACTCATACTCACTTGATTAATATCAATACTCCTCACTAACCTAGTAAATTTCCTAGGCTTCTTTTCAAGATACCCTCGTTACAATGCATACGAAATATTATGTTAGTTAACTGGAGAGGCTAAATATGAGAAGCAAGATAGCAACACTTTTATCAATAACAAGCTTATGTTGTTCCATTATGATAAGTAGTCAGGTGTATGCTGGCGACACAATTAAAATCGGTAGCTTTCTTGCCGTTACTGGAGGCGCTTCATTTTTAGGTGATCCAGAATTAAAAACTTTACAGATGTACATTGATAAACTGAATAAAGAAGGCGGTGTGCTAGGTAAAAAAATTGAATTAGTACACTACGATACGGGGGGAAATCCTAAGAAAGCCGTTAACTTTATTAAACGCCTCGTTAAAAAAGATCGGGTGGATGTCATCATTGGCGGTTCTACATCCGGTACCACATTAGCTGTTGCTCCTCTAGTCAAAAAATTTAAAATTCCAATGATTTCTCTAGCAGGTTCAATAAAAATTGTTGAACCCACACAAAAATGGTTATTTAAAGTACCACACACCGATCGTATGGCAGCAGCTAAGGTCTTTGCTGATATGCAAAAACGAGGCTTTACAAAAGTGGCACTTATCAGTGGTAGTGGTGGCTTTGACAAATCAGGGCGCACGCAATCACTTGCTCTAGCGAGTAAGTACAACATTCAGATTGTTGCTGATGAATCCTATGGTAATAAAGACACCGATATGACCGCACAATTAACAAAAATACGAGCCAGTGATGCACAGGCCATTTTAAATTTCGGCTTTGGTAAAGCACCTGCTATTGTGACTAAAAACATTAAACAACTGGGTATTAAGCTTCCTATCTACCAATCTCATGGTGTAGCTTCTAAAAAATACATCGAACTCTCTGGTGATGCGGCCAATGGTGTTCGTCTACCAGCAGCAGCCATTGTTGTCGCTAATGAATTAGCAGATAATGATATTCAAAAGAAAGTAACAATGGCTTATAAAACACAATATGAAGCCAAGTATGATCAAGTCTCATCCTTTGGTGCTCACGCCTATGATGCTCTTATGATTACGCTTAAGGCCATAAAGCAAGCTAAGGGAGTTGATAAAAAAGCACTGCGTACTGCCATTGAAAGGACCCAGAATTATGTGGGTGCTGGAGGTATTTTTAATATGAGTGCAGATGATCATATGGGGCTAAAAGAAGACTCATTTAAGTTATTAGAGATTGTTGATGGTCGCTGGCAGATTGTTAACTAAATGAGCGATTATATCCTCCAATTTTTAATTTCCGGCATTACGGTTGGCTCAATCTACGCGTTAGTAGGATTGGGCTTTACCATCATTTATAACGCTTCTGATGTGGTTAATTTTGCTCAGGGTGAATTTGTAATGATTGGTGCCATGAGCGCTGTTTCTTTTTCTATTGCAGGAATTCCCTTAATTATAGCCATAATAATGGCTATGATGGTCACTGTATTGGTTGGCTTTGCCCTTAACCAATTTGCCATAAAACCTGCCAAGGGTGCCTCGGTTGTTACCACCATAATTATCACCATAGGGGCATCCATTTTCTTACGTGGCGCGGCACTACTTATTTGGGGAAAAGATTTTTATTCCCTGCCTGCTTTTAGTGGTGAGCAACCCATCCATATCGCAGGAGCCACTATTTTGCCTCAAAATCTTTGGGTTATGGGTATCTCTGTACTTTTGGTTAGTGCTGTTTTATGGTTTTTTAAATACACCTTATTGGGCAAAGCAATACTAGCCTGTTCATGTAATCACACTGCCGCCCAGATGGTAGGCATTAATGTCGGTAAAATGATGCTTCTATCCTATGGGCTTTCTGCCATGCTCGGTGCATTAGCAGGCGTCTTAATCGTACCCATCACATTTTCATCTTATGATGCTGGTATTATGCTGGGCTTAAAAGGCTTTTCAGCAGCCATACTCGGTGGTATTGGTAACCCGATTGGCGCTATTGTCGGTGGCTTGCTATTAGGCATACTTGAATCTTTAGGGGCAGGCTTTATTTCATCCGGTTATAAAGATGCCATTGCCTTTGCCATTATTTTATTCGTTTTATTTGTACGTCCTAGTGGCTTATTGGGGCATGAACATCAGGAGCGTGTATGAAGCGCTTATCAGGTTTTTATTTATTAAGCCTTGTGGCACTCATTTTACCTCAGATTTTTCCTGATAATTACTATTTAACCGTTGTAGGGGTTTTTGCTACACTACATATTATTCTTGCCGTTGGCCTTAATTTACTCATGGGGTATTGTGGTCAAATTTCACTAGGACATGCCGCATTTTTTGGTCTTGGGGCTTATAGTTCAGCCATTTTGACCACCCGTTACCAACTTGATCCTTGGCTTGCTATGATCAGTGGTATGGTGCTGGTTTTTATTATTGCCAATCTAATTGCCCGTCCTATTTTAAAACTAAAAGGGCACTATTTAGCCATGGCGACCTTAGGCTTTGGCATCATTGTACATATTATTTTTGTACAGACAGAAGCACTTAGCGGTGGTCCGGATGGCTTAGGGGATATTCCAACACTCAGCATTGCTGGCTGGGCCGTCGATAGTGATATCCGCTGGTATTATGTCACTACCATAAGTGCCTTAGGCACCATACTTTTATCCCTAAATCTAATTGCCTCACGTTCAGGACGAGCGATACGTGCTGTTCATGGGTCAGAATTTGCAGCCCAGATGATGGGGATTAATAGCAATAAAACTAAAGTAATGGTCTTTGTCTTTGCTGCCGTATTAGCCTCTTTTGCAGGCAGTTTGTTTGCTTATCAACAAAATTTTGTCAGCCCAGATTCTTTTAGTTTTTTCTTTTCTATTGAGTTAGTCACTATGGTGGTATTAGGTGGCATGGCCTCCACTTATGGTGCCGTATTTGGTGCCATATTACTCACCTTTTTACCTGAATTATTAATCGTTTTTGAAGACTACGAAATGCTTGTATACGGTGCTATTTTAATGCTGGTTATGATCTTTATGCCACAAGGACTGTTTATCAGCCTAGGTCATCAATTAACACAGCTAAAAAAGAACTATTGGCCTAATAAAAAACCAGCGGGTGACCAGCAATGAATCTCTTGCGGGTTAAACATCTAGAAAAATCATTTGGTGGCGTTAGTGCAATTTCCAACTTATCATTTGATTTACCAAAGGGGATTGTTTTTTCTGTTATTGGGCCAAATGGGGCAGGTAAAACCACCTTATTTAATATGCTATGCGGCTTTTATACACCTGATCAAGGTAGTATTATTTTTAAAAAAGAGAATGCTGAACAGAATAAAGAAGTGATATACCATTCCCTGCATAATATGGCCACTCATCAAATTGCTGCTTGTGGTATCTCTCGAAGTTTTCAAAACCTGCAAATATTTTTTAATATGACCGCCTTGGAAAATGTTATGGTCGGCTGTCACCTACAATCAAGTAGTCGTTTTTTACCCTCATTATTGCGTCTACCGTCTGTCATTAAAGAGGAACAAAGAGTCAAGCAGCAGGCTCTTAATGCCTTAGCTTTTTGTCATTTAGATCATTTGGCCAATGAAATGGCTGATTCTTTAGCCTATGGTGATCTTAAACGTTTAGAAATTGCCCGAGCCTTAGCATCAAAACCCAAGTTATTGATGTTGGATGAACCTGCTGCTGGATTAAATGATACTGAAACGCAACAAATGAGCCATCTCATACGAAAAATTTGTGATTCAGGGGTCACGGTATTACTGGTTGAGCATAATATGGAATTAGTAATGACCAGCTCTGATCAAATTTTAGTGCTTAACTTTGGCCATTTATTAGCACAAGGCACACCCGATGAAATTCAAAATAATCCAGTCGTAGTAAAGGCCTATTTAGGGGAGGATATTTAGATGTCAAGCTCACTCCTAAAGATAAGTAATCTTAGCTCCAGTTATGGCCCTGTTAATGTCTTAAATAAGTTAAGCATTGAAGTGCATGCAGGAGAATTGGTCGCTCTGGTCGGGGCTAATGGTGCAGGGAAAACAACATTACTACGCTGTATTAGTGGTGTTCAGAAAATCACATCCGGTCATATTTATTTTTCTGATAAAGAAATCAGTCACCTCAGCACTGATCAAATTGTTAGCTGTGGCATTAGCCAAAGCCCCGAAGGACGGCAAGTATTTGCTCCTTTAAGCGTCGCCGATAATTTATTACTAGGGGCTTACTCCCTTAGAAAAAAAACCTTGAAAACAAAAGAACAACAAACTCACGCCATTGAAAACATTTACCAACTCTTCCCTATTTTAAAAGAAAAGCAGGCTCACAGTGCCGGTACATTATCCGGTGGGCAACAACAAATGTTAGCCATTGGCCGAGCACTTATGGCACAGCCTAGCTTACTCCTATTAGATGAACCATCAATGGGACTGGCACCACTTTTAGTTAAAGAAATTTTTTCTATTATAAAAAAATTAAACGAACAAGGCACGACAGTATTATTAGTTGAACAAAATGCCAAGATGGCTTTAAGCATTGCTAATAGAGCCTATGTTATTGAAACAGGTCAGGTCACTCTTTCTGGAAATGCTGATGAGTTATTAGGTAATAAAGCAATACAACGTGCTTATTTAGGGCATTCATTGTAGGGAATATTATGTATATTGATAAGATTATGACCATTAATGTGATTCATGTAAATAAGAAAACCCATCTTTCTGAGATGATAGAAATCATGCAGAAACAAAATCTTGAGCACTTACCGGTTGTACAAGAGGACGGTAAATTAGTGGGTATTGTTTCTCAATTTGATATCCAAAGTGCGGCTCCTTCTGCAATTACAACCTTATCGGTCGGTGAAGCTAACTATCTATTAGCCAAAATTACCGCCGAACAAATTATGCAAAAAGAGGTTATTTCTTGTCATAGAAATACCTTAATAGAAGAGGCAGGGCAAATGATGCGCAAGCATAAAATATCATCCCTACCGGTCGTAAATGATCAGCAATTGATTGGCATTGTTACCATGGAAGATATTCTTGATTTCTTTTTGGATATTACCGGATGTCATCAAGAGGATGCCACTCGTATTGCCGTGCGTTTATCAGATAAAAAAGGTGGGCTAAGTGATTTCTTACATAAAATTAATACGCTTAATTGCTACATTGCCACCGTGGTTTCTCCCACCGAATTAGACAGTGAAGGCAAGCGAGTCTGTATTGTACGCTATTATTCTGATGATCCTCATGAGGTTGATGAGCAATTAAAACAATCTGGTTTTGAATTAATAAGTGAAAATTTTCTTGCTGAGCAACACGATACGATAGAAGAAACAGCCACGAAAAATCAAAGCAAGACTCAAGTCATTGCTAATTGGCTAAACAAACATGATCAACTGGCAAAAACCATGGGCATAAAAACTCAGCAAGTTGCTCAAGGTTCATGCACCTTATCAATGAAAGTCACTCATTCACTGATCAATGCCGCTGACGTGGTTCATGGCGGGGCTGTGTTTGCCTTGGCCGATGTTGCCTGTGCCATTGCGGCTAATAGCCATAATAAAGTATCCCTATCCATGAGTGGGAATATTAATTTTCTCTTTGGAGCAAAGCAAGGCGATACACTCATTGCCCATGCCGAAGAAGTCTCCTTAGGTAATACCATCGCTATTTACCAGGTAAACATAAGCCGTAGCTCTGACAATAAAAATATTGCCTTATTTACTGGTAGTGTCTTTCGTAAAAATAAACCCGTGATAGCTGAATAGTAATAAATAATGTCAATCAATTCTATCCAATTTAAGGTAATGAGGTAATTTATGATACTTGATATTCAACAAGAAACCATGCCCAGAGAAGATCTGGAACAATTGCAATTGGTACGCTTACAAGCAACCGTTCAGCGTTGTTATCATTCAGTAAAAACTTATCGCACAGCAATGGACGAGTTAGGCGTAAGACCTGAACATATAAAAACCTTAGCCGATGTTAAATTATTACCCTTTACTAAAAAAGAACATCTACGAGAAAGCTACCCTTTTGGTATGTTTGCTGTGCCCACTGAACAAGTCGTGCGAGTACATGCATCATCCGGTACAACAGGCAAGCCCACCGTGGTTGGTTATACTAAACGTGATATTAAAAACTGGGCACGTTTAATGGCACGCTCCTTACATGCTGCAGGTACTACAGCCACAGACCGAGTGCATAATGCTTATGGTTACGGTCTTTTTACTGGTGGCTTAGGTCTGCATTATGGCGCAGAAGAACTCGGTGCCATGATCACACCGATGTCTGGTGGCCAGACACAAAAGCAATTAATGCTGATACAAGATTTTGAACCTACAACCTTATGTTGCACCCCTTCTTATGCTTTAAATTTAGTTGAAGCTGCTGAAAGTATGGGCTTTGATATTCGCAAATCCAGTCTAAAAAATGGTTTGTTTGGTGCTGAACCTTGGACTGAAGAAATGCGTTATGAATTAGAATCCCGTTTGGGGATTGATGCCATTGATCTCTACGGATTATCTGAAATCATGGGGCCAGGTGTCGCAGTTGAATGTATTGAAGCTAAAAATGGTCTACATATTTTTGAAGACCATTTCTTAGTGGAATGTGTTGATGTTGATACCGGAGAGGTCTTACCCTATGGTGAAGAAGGTGAAATTGTCTTTACCTCATTAACTAAAGAAGCTTTTCCTATTTTACGCTATCGAACACGTGACATTTCTGTTCTCGATGTCGCCCCCTGTAAGTGTGGCCGTACCCATGTACGCCTAAAACGTATCACTGGCCGCTCTGATGATATGTTAATTATTCGTGGTGTTAATGTTTTCCCTTCTCAGGTTGAGTCTATTCTAGTGCGCACTGAAAACCTCTCCCCTTTCTATCAATTAGAAATTTTCCGTGAAGGTAATATGGATACCATGGTCGTTAATGTTGAAGGCAGTCCCCCCTTATTTGCCCAAGGTGAAGAGGCTCGCCAACGTGTTGCTCAAAAGATTCAACATGATATTAAAGATTTTATTGGTGTCAGTTGTACCATAATCATTAAAGCACCCAATGAAATACCCCGCTCCCAAGGTAAGGCTGTAAGAGTAATTGACCATAGGAAAACCAACTAATGACTTCTGCGTTTAATGCAAAAAAAGACGAACGCTGTCTGGTCTCTGGTAATGAAGCCATTGCCCGAGCAGTTTGGGAAGCCGGAGTGAATGTTGCGGCAGCTTATCCTGGCACTCCATCTACAGAGATAATTGAATACTTATCTCAATATTCCACTATTTATACCGAGTGGTCTGTCAATGAAAAAGTTTCCTTAGAGGTTGCTATCGGTGCATCACTGGCAGGTTCACGTGCTTTTTGTGCCATGAAACATGTAGGTATGAATGTCGCTTCTGATGCCTTTATGACACAAACTTTAATGGGTGTGAATGCGGGCATGGTCATTGCCGTGGCTGATGATGTCGGACTATCCTCTTCACAAAATGAGCAAGATTCACGTTATTGGGGGCGCTTTGCGCATCTTCCCATATTAGAGCCATCTGATTCTCAAGAAACCTATGAGATGACTAAGTATGCATTTGAATTATCTGAACAATTTGATACCCCCGTTATTATTCGTTTAACCACTCGTGTTTGCCATGTAAAAACCTTATTAACCATTCAAGGAGAACGCATTGAACGGGAGGTTGGTGGCTTTAAAAAAGATCCAGACCATTGGGTTATGACCCCAGTTGCTGCTCGCAAGCGATTACCCATTATGTTTGCACGAGAACAAAAATTACGCGACCACACAGAAATATCTCCCCTTAACAGCCTACATAAAGGTACGGATGCAAAACTTGGCTTTGTTACCTCTGGGCCTGCTTTTTTGCATGTCTTAGAAGCCTATCCACAAGCCAGTATTTTAAAACTCGGTTTTAGCCACCCTGCACCATTGGAGAAAATAAAATCTCTAGCCAAACAAGTTGATTATCTTGTGGTGGTTGAAGAGACTGAAAAATTATTAGAAACAGAAATTCGAGCTTCAGGTGTTTTAAATGTCTATGGTAAAGATATTTTACCCAACATCGGTGAATTATCTCCTAATATTCTGCAACCAGCAGTTGATAAATTACTGGGCAAGGAAGTATCTGAAGATAAAAAAAATAGCAATAAACTCTTCCCAAGACCACCAACCATGTGTGTGGCCTGTCCTCACTTAGGCCCCTATTTTGCTTTAGCACACATGCGTAACGTTAACATCACTGGTGATATTGGTTGTTATACCCTAGGTGCTGGGCAACCTTGGAATGCTCTGGATACGTGTATTTCAATGGGGGCTTCTATGGGCGTTGCTCATGGTATGGATAAAGGCAGAGGTGATATTGATAGTAAAAAGGCCATCGTTGCCGTCATCGGAGACTCGACATTTCTCCATATGGGAATGCAAGGCTTGGTGGACATTACTTATAACAAGGGCAATGTCACGGTTTTACTATTGGATAATCGTGCCGTGGGTATGACCGGAGGACAAAATAATCCGGGCATGGGTAAAGACCTGCACAATCAAGATACCGTGCGTATTAATTTTGTGCAATTAGTCGAAGCCTTAGGCGTTAAAAAAGAACGCATCCGAGTGGTTAACCCTTACGAACTACCTAACGTCATGAAAGCCTTACGCGAAGAAACTAAGATTGCAGAGCCTTCCGTTATTATTACCAATGAGCCTTGTGTCCTAGTTGATGCTTATGAATCACGAGTCCCTTTGAAGGTAGTGGCAGAAGATTGTACTGGCTGTGGTAATTGCTTAGACACTGGTTGCCCCGCTATTTTTGTTACTCATAGGGAAACCGTTGTCAAACCCAATGGCCGAGAAAAAGAACTGGCTTTTGTACGTATTGATAGTGATGTTTGCACTGGCTGTAATTTATGTACTAAGCCCTGTGCACCCGATTGTATTATCCCTATGTCAGGCAAGGATCTACAACAAAAAGTCGTTGAGTTTCGATCACAGGAGCCAAAATGAATACGATAGAAAATCATACCATTACTAATATTCTGGTATCAGGCATCGGTGGTCAAGGGGTAATGACTGCAGCAGAAATTCTTGCTGAGTCTGCCATAGACCAAGGCTTTGATGTTAAAAAAACAGAAGTTGCTGGTATGGCACAGCGTGGTGGTGTCGTTACCTCACATGTTCGCTTTGGTCATAAAGTATTGTCCCCTATTATTGTTGAAGGACAGGCTGATATTATGCTCAGTTTTGAAGCCGCTGAAGCCTTACGTTGGGAACATTGGCTTAAAAAAGAAGCCGTTGTATTAGTCAATAATAATCATCTGGAACCCCCTGTGGTTAACCTTGGTTTATTTGATTATCCTGAAGATCCCATTGCTCAACTTAACACATCCGATAAGATTATTGGCTATTTTGATGCCACGGCCATCGCTCGTGAATTGGGTAATTTAAAATTAGTCAATACCATTATGCTTGGAGCGGTATCTGACTTTTTACCTTTTCCAGCTGAAGTGGTACGCAATAATATTATTAGTCGTTTTCAACAACGCAAACCTAAATTAGTTGCTATTAATGAACAAGCCTTTGACATGGGACGAGCAAAAAGTGAAACCATTAGAAATAGTTAGCAAAGTACACCGTACTAGGCAAGCACCAAAAAGTAATGTAGGTATTCATATCACTCTTTTTTGAGTTTACAAAACTCACTGCGTTCAAACAGTTGTAAACCAAAAAAAGAGCAACATGAATACCTTCTTTCTAAATCTGTAACTTAGAAGTCCTTAATCGTACAAATTTAACCTAAATTACTATTTTTTTAACCATCGGTAGAGAGTTTAATATGATAAAAAAACACTATTATAAACTTGCCTTAGCGGCACTGTTGGCCTTGCCAAGTGTTTCTGCTATTGCACAAGACACAGACACTGCTTCAAAATTCACTTGGGGTGGCGATGTCCGTTTTCGTATGGTCAGCTTAAATGATATTCCATTAGAAGCGGCTCGTAATATCCGCTTTAAAATAGAAGAGTCTAATTTTACTCGCTTTCGAACCCGACTATGGGGCAAGTATGTTTTTAATAATGATTATCAATTTAAAATTCGTGCGGTCAATGAATTTAGAAATTATGATGTCAATAATTTGCGCCATGATGTTGCAGGAAAAATTAAATCGGATAACACTTGGAAAGCCTTAGATGAAATTGTCTTCGATGAACTGTATTTAGATATTAACAATCAGTTCGGTGGCAAACTTAACTTTCGTATCGGTCGACAAGCATTAATCTACGGTACTGGAAAAGTATTATTAGAGGGCAATCCTCTTGATGGCTCTCGCAGTGTTTATAACGATGCCATCAAAGCCGTCTATAAAATAAATGATAAAAATACTTTGGATTTCTTTTATTTTAATAACCCCAATGAAGACAGTTTAGCCATTCATAGTTCTCATCGTAATTTAGTTGAATGGGATGAAGAGGGAGCTGCCATCTATGGTAAAAGTAAATCCTTTGATAAAGTCCCTTTTGAATATTACTATGTTTACAAGGATGAAAAACGTCATGGTGCTGATGGTGATAGAGTTCATTTAAACACCATGGGCGGACGTATTATGCCCAAGTTTACGCCAACCATAAATGCAAATATTGAATTTGCCAGCCAATGGGGTTCACAAGGGGGCACGGATATCGGAGGCACCTTATTTGATTCACAATTAAACTGGAATATCATGCCCGATAGCTCCTTAAAGCTAACCCCATCCATTGGTTATTATTACCTCTCTGGTGATGATGCGGGTAGTTCCGATAATGAAGCATGGCATCCTGTCTTATCACGTTGGCCACAATTCAGTGAATTGTATCTTTATTCCTTTATTGATGGTGCAGGTGGTCATAATATCGGTAGCTGGAGTAATATCAGTATGCCTTGGATTGGCTTATCAATGGTACCTATGAAAGATACTAATTTAAGCATCCGTTATTACAAAATGAAGGCTAATGAAATTGACCGAAATAGTCACCCTGGTTTAGGTGATGACCGTGGCGATTTAATTACAGCAAAGTTGAAGTTTAAAATTAATAAACAATGGTATGGTCATCTGGTTGCTGAATTCTTAGATCCTGGTAATTATTACCAAGATGGTATGGATAAAGCGCACTTTTTAAGAGCAGAAATTAATTATAAGTTTTGATTAATTTTAGCCCCTCTCTTTAGTCGTTAGGTTAAACTCTCAGCATTTCAAGGCTGAGAGTTTAGCCAAGTAACTATTTCAATTTTTTTGAATGACATAATACGGTACTATCATTATAAGTCATTTGTTCTTTAGTAAAATTAGCATAGCATTGCCATTGAATATTTGTTTTTTCCATCTTAGGAACTAATAATAGATATTTATCTATTCCCAGTTTTTTATTCAAACGAGTAAGTATTGCCCCATCTTTTTTAATTTTCACATTATCAATCAAATCACTTTTTAAATCATCCTGAGAAAAATCCAATACCTTTAGACTATTAGGCCAACTTCCTTCTGCGCGATAAAACTCTTGCATACTAAGCTTTAAATCAGTCAATGACATACGGGCTTGTATGAACATCACTTGCATACCATTGATATGAGAAGGATTATCCATATCTTCAGTAAATTCATCCGCATCAACATCTATTTGTTTATCTTTACCATCACGAAATGCTTTTACTATTTGTGACTGATCCTGACAGCGTGTTTGTTGATAAGAATAGCCACCTTCTGCTGTTTTGCATTTATAGAGTTTTCCAGCAAAAGCTGATTGAGCACTACCTATCAAAACGAAGCTCATCAGTATTACATATTTTTGCATGCTTTTTACCTTTTATTAGCTGTTAAACAAAAGCTTATTATATTCTTTGTAGCCTTATTAATCTGAGTTCTGGATAACCAAACAAGTAACGTATTGATTAGCCTGTATTTGTTACAGAAGTCGTCGCACCCCAAGAGTAACAATTACAAATCATAAAATTTACCATCATTTTCCTTGACTTGGAGTTAACTCCATATAGTATCCTAATCATAACTTAACACTAACATAAGAATTTCATCACTCACTATGTCATTACAAAAATACATTAATGCCCATTCTATGCCTTGGCTTGCTCTTTTTAGTACCAGTGCGACACTTCTTTGCTGTGCCTTACCCATATTGCTGGTCTCTTTGGGCATGGGAGCCAGCGTTGCTTCTTTGGTGAGCAATATGCCTTGGTTGATAACACTCAGCGAACATAAAATTTGGCTATTCAGTGTCTCTGCCCTATTACTATTATTTTCCTTTATCAGCCTATTTCGACCTAATCGAAGCTGTCCAAGTGATGCTAAATTAGGTCATTTATGCCAAAAATCCCAAGTTTGGAATCGAAGAATTTTATGGTTGTCTCTAATCATTTGGGGTATTGGTTTCTTTGCCGCCTTTCTGGCATTACCATTACAAATTTGGTTCGATCATTTATTCATTGGAGTATCAGCATGAAGTCATTATTAAGCACTATTATCGTATTATTCAGTCTATTGTTTATTAGCTCAACTGCTTTTTCTAAAGGTGCTGATGGGGCTCCTTCTGATATTTATGAAATGAATGTTAACGGTATGACCTGCCCTTTTTGTGTTTATGGTATTGAAAAAAAACTCAATAAGTTAGCTCATGTAAAGAAAGCCAGAGTCAGTCTTAAGCAGAAAAAAGTTCAAATTGAAATGGAACATGGCCAGATTTTTAATGAAGACGAGGTAAGGAAAGTAATCACTGATTCTGGATTTACCCCAGGTAAATTACTATGAAGTCCGCATCAAAAAATATCACTCTTATTGCCATTGTTTTTCTTCTATTTCCCCAATTACTATGGGCTATGGGCTTACGTTCATTTGTTGCCTTACCTATTGAAGAAGGAGGTCATGTCATCCGGCTAATTGCTGAACAAAATAAGCGCCCAAGCAATACTTATCTTAGTGCCAATTATGCTTATGGGATCAGTGCCAAACAAACATTATTATTGAGCCTGCCTTATCGCCTATCACCCTCTGGCTCTGAGCGAACTGGAAATATAAGTGCCTTGTACCGTCATATTATCTGGCAAAATGATAGCCCAAATAGTACCACCCGTATTGGTCTGCTTGGTGGTGCCGTATTAGCAACAAAAAAAGAACGTGACAGCTCCATCCAAGCGGGTATAGTCTCTAGCTTTTATCAACAGCGTTATGAATTTGATGCTGATATTTTATACCGTCAAGGCTTGGGCAATAATAAAAATACCGGACGTTATGATTTTTCTTGGCAATATCGTCTCAGTCCTGCACACTATCCAGAGTGGGGAAGCACTTCTGAATGGGATGGTGTTATAGAACTCAATGGCCGTTATCTTGAAGGAAATTCCACAACGCATCAAATCACCACAGGCTTGCAATGGATCCATAAGCAATGGGTACTTGAAGGAGGAATTTTTCATGATCTTAATAATAAACATAATACTGGCCTGCTATTAAGCACCCGTTTGCATTTTTAATCACATGAAAAATAAGTCTAAATTGCCTCCATCTCTTATGATAGAAATATTTTCTTCACCCAATTGTCATGCCTGTAGTCATGCCAAAGTCCTATTAGAGGAAATGCTGATAACATTAGGCAAAGAACAGATAAACTGGCGTGAAGTCGATATTCTTAAAGAAATTGATTATGCCGTAGCAATAGGCGTATTATCAACACCTGCCATTGCCTTTAATGGTAAACTGGTCTTTACCGGAATGCCATCAAGTAAAGAATTACACACTAAGATCATGCGGATACTTAAGCGTTGAATATAGGTCATTTAGAATGGATATTGATTCCTGCTTAGCTTAATTACAAGACTTTTATGGATCTTTGCCACTTTGGCTGATCAACTTTTCACAATGAACATCTTTTGAGCTGTGATAGCGAGTACCATCAATGACACACAGTAATGTGTTGGGGGAAATCACATTTACTTTGCTGTCAATTACCTTAGAAGCTCTAGCTAAAGTGTTCCGGACAAAGTTGCTTGAGGCCTTCTCAGAAAATAATCTAAAATCACCTGCAAGTTACTCGAGAATAGAGGTATTCTGCCCTGTAACAATGGATTAGTTACTTTGCGTTATCAAAATAGTAAAACCAAAAAACACCAGACTAGAACACTACCTGCAGTTCAGTTTTTATGGCTGGTTCTTCAATATTTTTCCCTGAGGTTTCATCGTGCTTACATTTCACAGTTTTTCAGCAAGATAATCAATAAATTTTCGTACCTTGGCTTGTTGTAAGTGCTGACTTTGGTGAACGGCATAAATACCCGCGTCAGCAATATGATAGTCGGGTAATAGATGGATGAGTCTTCCTTTACTCAGGTCTTTTGCAACAAGAAAATCTGATAGTGCAGACATCCCTGCACCTTCCAGCAATAATGTGCGCACAGCATTGCCATTATTAGTTTTCATCCTCCCTTTTACTTGAACTTCCTTGCTTTTCTGGTTTTTTGTAAAGGTGTAATGATACGGAGTGGGTAAAAGTGTAAAAATAACCCATTCATGTTGAGCCAGATCCTCAGGTGTTTCTGGTAACCCCATACGTTCAATATAGTCGGGAGATGCACACAATAAACGGGGAGAATCTTTCAATTTTCGTGCACGTAAGCTTGAATCTGGCAACCAGCCGACTCTGATAGCTACGTCGATACCTGCTTCAGTCATATCTAGCACACTGTCATCCAGCAGTAACTCTGCACTCAGTTCAGGATATTGCTGTAGAAAACTATTCATTAGAGGAGCTACATGTTCAACACCGAAACTAGCAGGGCACGATATTCTTAACATGCCTCGTGGTTCATCTTGCAAAGCACTTGTGCATTGCCTAGCATCCTCCACCACTTCTAATAAGCGTGCGCAATTCTGGAAATAAGTCTCACCAACATCCGTCAGGCTCAAACTACGCGTGGTGCGGTTAAGTAGTCGTACACCGATATTTTTCTCCAATAAAGAGACATGTTTACTAATGGCAGACTTTGCAATGCCTAAGCGCCGTGCAGCACCAGAAAAACTTCCCGCTTCTACAACATGCGTAAAAATTACCATGCGTTTTAGATCATCTAACATAATTACTGTTCTCGATTTGACAATAGAGTATAACTAATACGATGTATTGTTACAGATAAGAGTCCGATCTATAGTAATGACCACTGAGACGACTTTCAAGTATTTTCTAATTTTAGAGAAGCAATATGATAAATTTCACTTTATGTTCCCATTGATGATCTATTTCATGGTTATACATGGAGCTACCCGATACAAGATACTTGGCATCTAAATACCATTGATAAAAATAAACAAGATAAATAACCATTAAAATTTAAGAGGGCAAGAAAATGAAACTGAAAAATATCCATGAAGAAATACCTGTAAACGTAACACCCGAAAGGATGTGGGAAATTTTATCCCAATATGGTGATGTTTCAAATTTCCATGCAGGCGTAGATAAGTCATTCAGCGTCGAAGGCAGTCATAACGAAGCTAAAGTAGGTGGTGAACGTATTTGTAATATTGTTGATATGGGGCTGAAGATCGTTCTGAAAGAACGCATCATCAACTATAAAGAAGGTGTGGGATACCAGTATGAAGTCTATGAATGGAAGAACTTTCCACTGCGTAAAATGCTATTTGGTTTCAAAATAAGAGAAAGTGAAAATGGTAATACGCTACTTCGCATTGATCTTGACTATAAAGCTAAACCTGCCATTTTGACTCCTTTGATGGGAGGAAAAATGAGAAAACTCGTCCATGATGTATTGCTTGGTTACAAACATTATACGGAAACAGGTGAGAAGAAAGTCCCTATTAAATCACTGAGAAAAAAGTATAAACAGATTCATCTAGAAGGAGGTCATCGTGGCTAAAAATATAAAATCACTATTTACTACAAGTGTCTCTATGCGCATGTTTATGTTCGCTGCTATTACCGGATTCAGTACTTCCAAGATTGATTTTTGATCGAGATTAAAGCCAACCCGTTTATATATGGATTGCATAACGACACTTTCTCTCTCAAATGCTATCTTGATAGGGAAAATTTCTAATATTTTTAAAAGAGAATTAAAGCAGATGTTAAACGAAAATAAAGTATCAGAGCACTACCAAAACACCTATTTATTGGCTGCCATTACAAATGGTTTGAAGCAATTAGGAAAAACTCCAGAAACAGTAAACCTAGAAGATATTACTGCTATTGAAGAGTTTCATATTGGCGGTCGGGCTGCTTCAAAAAACCTGCTAGGCCAACTTAATTTAACCCATAAAAATCATGTGCTGGATATTGGCTGTGGTATCGGTGGAACCTCACGCTTTGTTGCAAGCCACTTTAAAAGCACTGTCAGTGGAATTGATCTAACCAGTGAATATATTGAAACGGGTCGGGCACTTTGCTCTTGGCTTGATTTGGATGGTCAGATAAACCTTTATCATGGCAGTGCTTTATCCATGCCTTTTGAGGATAAGGCCTTTGATGCGGCTTACATGATGCATGTTGGCATGAATATTGAAAATAAAGAACAGTTATTTTCAGAGGTGAATCGTCTATTATGCACTAATTCTCTATTCGGCATTTATGATGTCATGCAAACAGGTGAAGGCAACTTGAACTTTCCTGTGCCTTGGGCGAATAGCCCAGAAATCAGTTCACTTGCCAGCGTAGAGCAGTATAAAGAGACTTTGCAAGCGACCGGATTTGAAATTATTGCAGAACATAATCATCGAGAGTTAGCACTTGAGTTTTTTTCCGAGCAACGCGCCCAAAAAGCAGGCATAAAAAAACCACCAGCGCTAGGCCTACACCTTATAATGGACGAGAGTATCTCAAACAAAATGAACAATGTGGTAGAGAGTATTTCTTCTGGGCATCTCGCACCAGTTGAATTGATTGTAAGAAAAATCAAGTCTTTTTAACCTAAATAAAGCAAAAAGCGAGTTATTCTACAGCCTACACGAATTGCTATATCAAATTGCTTATCGATCATATTAGTGACTTTGTCACCCAGTTGTATGTTTATACTTAGTGTTGGATATTCTAAAATCAGCTTTAAGCAAAGAGTCGTTCTATTATTGAGAACAGTAAAATATCAAAACCGAGCATTGTTCACGATAACATTTCATTGTACTATTTACTGACTAAAATTTAGAGCAATTTAATAGGAGTTCAATATGTTTAAAGCCGGTAAAGCGATGAGATTTTTCTTTTTCAATATCAGTATGATTTGTTGGTTGTCAATATGGTTAACAGGTTATGAAACGGCTCATTGGACTGCCTATATGGTGCCTTCGTTTACTTTATTTGCTGCCATTACTGCACTTTGCCCGGGCCTTATAATCGCAAGAAAAATATTTGGTGAAGATTGAAGCAGCTTAAATAAATAACATTTAATTTTAGAAATAACTTACAAGGTGAGTATGGCTATGGTCAACAATGTTCTTTTTTCCTCTTACACTCTGTCAGAAGGGCTTGTCCTGAAAAATAGAGTTGTAATGGCGCCTATGACGCGCTGTTTTGCAGATGAAACTCTGGTGCCAACTAATGACATGGTTCAGTACTATGCTAGGCGAGCTAGTGCAGGATTAATTGTCACAGAGGCAACATTAATTTCATCTGATGCTCAAGGTTACCCTAACACACCGGGTATCTATAATGATCAGCAAGCAGAGTCTTGGAGTCATGTCGTAGACGCAGTACATCAAAATGGTGGGAAAATCATTTCACAGTTATGGCATACCGGTCGACTTTCTCATAGTCACTATACGTCTGAACAACCGATCGCTCCTAGCGCCATTTCATTTACAGGTTCTGTTCCACGTTCACAGGGTTTGATCTACGAGTTACCACGCCCCCTAAAAATAAATGAAATACAGGACATTGTAAAACAGTATGCTAAAGCGGCAGAAAATGCGATAAAAGCGGGTTTTGATGGTGTTGAGATTCACGGTGCCAATGGTTATTTGATTGACCAGTTCTTACGTCAATCAACAAATCAAAGAGACGATCAATACGGTGGCTCATCTATCAATCGGGTACGTTTTGCATTACAGGTTGTTGATGCGGTAATTGAGCAGGTGGGTGAAAGTAAAACTGCTATTCGCTTATCACCACAAGCATATATAAATTTAGAGTATACTGATGGTGATGAGGAGGCGTATGAGCTTCTCTTAAATGAACTTGATAAGCGTGGTGTTCTTTATGTTCATTTAGGTGCATTTGATTCAAATATCGAATATGAATACTTAAACGGTCGGCCTGCCGACTATATAAGTCAATTTTTTACAGGTACGGTTATATCTTGTGGCAGTTTTAATGTTGAAAAAGCATCACAAGCAATTGAAAGTAACAGTAAAAATCTTATAGCAATAGGTCGCCCTTTTATTGCTAACCCTGATTGGGTTGAACGAGCTAGTCAGGGTCAAAAGCTTAATGATTTTGAAGACAAAATGATGACAACCCTTTTTTAAATATAAAGAGTCAATTTTTTCTTTGGCGAGAAAAACAGTGCGAAAAGTATTTTTTATCAATGTCGCTATGCATTACTATATCTACAATGTGTCAGACGCCTATTTTTGTTGAGGGTTCATGAAAATACAAACAAATAACGTAACTACTTACACCCTACATTATTAATTTTACCAGCCAAAGCCATTTGAATAGCAATCAGAGGATTATATCCCTTATTTGCCATGGTCTGCAGATAACTTGAAATTCGACAATAAGCCTGAGCATAT
>WFNB01000025.1 GCA_015488755.1 Gammaproteobacteria bacterium
GCAAGTAGTCAATGAAGCCAATATGACAGAAGAAGAACTAGAAACCCAACATAAGCGCAAAGAGTTTATCTACATTCAAAAAAGCGCCATTGAATTAGCAACCGAAAAAGGCATCAAAGCAGGCTTTGAAAAAGGAAAATTAAAAGGAAAACTAGAAGGAAAATTAGAAGGCAAGTTAGAAATGGCTCAAATGATGAAAAAAAATGGCGAGGCAATAGATAAAATTAGTTTATATACGGGCTTATCTATTGCTGAAATTGAGCAGATCACTTAACTTTTATAAATTTGTTCTGCGGGGCTAAAGCCCCAACTCCAAGGTGCTACCCACTGGAACTGGGTTTTATTCCCGCTCGTAACACTCCCCAATACCTTGCGGTTAAAACCCCGCCCCACGACATGTTTGATGTTGTTTATGGATAAATGATTAAAAATAGTGATTACTTAAAAATGGCATAATTTAGAATGAGTCAAAATAACAGCTTGTTTTGAGTCAGTTGTTTGGCATAAAATGCAATATACTTAGATATTATTCTATGAGTAATTTGAGGTACATTAATTAAAAAAAGTGACCTGATGAGCAATAACTTTTAAGGATAACTATGACGACTAGCTCAACAATATCAATAGCTTATGATCCACCCCAGGATAGACTTAATTTAATTTTTACCAGTAAAAAAAATGAACAATTGATTGGTATTATAACTAGGCGATTATTTAAAAGCTTATTGTCTGAAATTCATACTTGGCTTTCTAAAAATACTATTGTTGCGCGCAATGATAGCTTACAGGCTGATCAAATAGCGGAGCAACACGCTTTGGATCAATTCCAGCATTATTCTGCCCAAGACAACAAACAAACAAGCTCAGATATAAGCCTTAATAAAAATGCTAAGGCGTTTCTTATTGGGACTATTAATTTTTCTTATATTAAACCAGAAAAAATTGAAGTGAGTTTTATTTCCCCCGATCAATTCAATAATGCGAATCTTGTTATTTCTATTGAACAACTACATCAGCTTATTGGCACGATGTTAAACAAAGTCCCTGATTGGGATTTGTCTAACCCATGGCAGGAAAAGAATGATCCACTAAATAGTTTACCCCTTCAGAACAATAATTTTCTACACTAGCCTTTTGACTCTCACTTTGATGAGTTCTATACTCGTAATTAGTCAAATTTTAATTGATTAATTTAGGTTTATGCTTTTGGGTAGTGTCATGAGATGTTTTTAGTGTTGCTATTGTAGCTTTAGTTTGGCTTATTTTGCGGGGCTAAAGCCCCAACTCCAAAAGCGGCTACCTTATGGAGGTGGGACTTTAGTCCCGCTTAAACTTAACCCAAGCTCCAAAACCAACCACACAATACCAAAGAGTGTCGTGGCTTGGGTTTTGTGTGGGTATAGCCTACTATAATATTGCTTTACTTGGAGGATTGATTATGACGCAAACAAGTTTGTCTGGTAATAGTAAAACAGATGGCGTATTGAGTGGCTATCAATGGGGGAATGTAAATGGTCGTTCGCAAAGGCTGAGCTATAGTTTTCCTGATAATGGGTCGACATGGCCCTTTGATTATGGCAGTGGTGAACCTTTTTCTCCTTATCAATATGGCATATTCAACACCACACAGCGAAATGAGTTTAAGGCTATTCTTAATGCATGGGCTGATGTGGCTAATGTAACATTTTCAGAAGTAGCAGATACAGCAACGTCAAAAGGTGATATTCGCATTGCTTTTTCTACTATTGTTAGCGGTAATGTTGCAGGGCATGCCTATTTACCTATTTCAACTCAATATTCAGAAGCAGGTGATATTTGGTTGAATCCTGATGATGGTGATTTTTCTCTTTTTAGCCAAGGTTATGAAACCATTATTCATGAGTTGGGACATGCATTAGGATTTAAGCATCCGTTTGAAGTCAGTGATGTTAATACTCAACTCTTGACCGGTGATGAAGATTCTACTCAATATACCGTCATGTCCTATACAGAGTATGATGGCGCAGGTTATACCAGTGCTGGAGGTGGGCTGTATTATGAAACAGCAGCCTCAACACCCATGTTATATGATATAGCAGCCATACAGTTTTTATATGGAGCTAATACAACCACTAGAAGTGGGGATGATGTTTACACGTTTAGTAATTCAAGTGCAGAGCTAAAAACAATTTGGGATGCAGGGGGGAATGATACCTTTGATTTGTCAAATCAGACATTGGCTATGAAAATTAACTTAAATGAAGGTGCATTCAGTTCGCTGGGGGTGATCACTCATAAATTAGTTGGCTCATCTATAAGAACTGTTCATGAAGCCGCTGTTGATAATATTGCCATTGCTTTTAATGCTGAGATTGAAAATGCTATTGGCGGCTCAGGTAATGATATTATTACGGGAAATGAATTGGCTAATAAGCTAACAGGTGGTGCTGGTAATGATACCATCATTGGTGGTTCAGGTACCGATGTCGCTTATTATTCGGGTAATTTTGCTGACTACAATATCAGTGTATCACAAGGCAATGTAACCATTAATAGTACAACGACCAATGAAGGTATTGATATCCTAAGTGGCGTGGAACTGTTGCAATTTCAAGACTCTCTAGTTAACACCGCCAGTTTAGCTACGACACCGACAACACCCTCTGAGGTTGATACGACTCCTGATGAAGGGGCGGCTAATTCTATTAATTATTTCTTATTACAAATTAGTCAGGTATTAACCTCGAATGCAACGGTCACATATTCTACCAGTGATGGTACGGCAATTGCCGGACAAGATTATATTAGCACCTCAGGTACGGCAACGATCATTGCAGGCTCAACGAGTACGGTTATTGCGGTAGAAATTATCGGTGATTCGGTACAAGAGGCAGATGAAACCTTTTATTTGAATATTAGCGATCCTGTTGGTGGTGTCTTTCCACAAGGTTTTTCTTCTATTTCGGCCATGCACACGATTATTGATGATGATGGACCCGTTCCACAACCTTACCAATTAGATCCATTAGAAATTATAGGTGTAAATGATATTGGCTGAAAATGGCGTTGTTTTTTTAAAAAACACTGGGATATCTCAAGCCTCAGGTGCATTGCTGTGGACGGGTAAACATATTATTACCGCAGCACATTTTTTTGATGAGGTTGATGATCTCGATAATATTACTATTGGCTTTAATAGTGAGCTTAGTCTTTTGGCAGCACAGATTGCTAATGTTACTATTCATCCGGGCTGGGAGGCTGATCCTAATAACTTTAATCATGATATTGCTATTATTGAACTCAAAGCAGAGGTCGATACAAGGATCAGTCGCTATCAAATTTATCGTGATTTTAATGAATTTGATACTGTTTTTACGAGAGTGGGCTATAGCAATACGATTAATCCACTCACGGGAACTCAAATAGGAACGAATAAAGTTTTTCATTCAGGTAGCAATCAATATGATGTAACAACCGATAAACTGGATAATGTTTTAAATAAAAGTATTCTTAGTGATATGCAACTGAGCTACGACTTTGATGATGGTAGTCCTGAGCATGATGCCTATGGGCAAGTGCTGAACTTGCATGATACTGGAACGGGGAGTGAAGAAGTGTTCAGTCGGCCAGGAGATTCTGGTGGCCCAGCCTTTATTGATGATAAAATTGCCGGTATTGCCAGTTATATTTTCCGTTACGAAAGTGCTACGATTGACCCAGATATTACCTCAGAAGTGGATTCTAGTTATGGAGAACTTGCTTCAGATACACGAGTGGCAAAATATGCCGATTGGATAGATAAAACGGTTCTAGGAAATGATTACATACAACGGGTTCCAACGACTATTGAGCAGGTTGATTTGTATCCAGTTGAAGTGAATAACCAGACCAGTATTAATTATTTTTTATTATCAATTAATAAGGCACTGGTCGTTGATAGTCGTGTTCACTATGAAACAGTCGATGGCTCAGCTATTGCTGGCAGTGATTATATTGCGACTTCTGGGACGGCAGTGATTCCAGCAGGGCAATTATCGGTAGCGATTGGAGTGCAAATTATAGGTGATACGCAAAGTGAGCCTGATGAGAACTTTTTTCTTCGGATCACCGATCCTCAAGGGGCTATTTTTCCTGACGGTGTGACCGAACTATTGGCAGAGCATACTATTATTGATAATGATTCGTTGACACCATCCCCTCTGATTTCAGCCGATATTATTGTATAAAAGTGCACTGTTCTCCTTTCTCTAGGCTAAAGCTCATTATCTCAGTGATGGATTTATCATTGTTTATGCAGGGCATTGCTCTTTTTTAGCTCTGCTAAATCCTTTCCTACTATGTTAAAATGAAGCTTCGAATGAGCACCGCTCAGTCATTCTTATTAAGAACTAGATATGGAAGCGATTGTAAAACTATGAAAAAAGCGCTAATCACTGGTGTAACCGGTCAAGATGGAGCCTATTTGGCTGAATTTTTATTAAAAAAAGGTTATGAGGTACATGGCATTAAGCGGCGCGCCTCTTCGTTTAATACCGATCGAATTGATCACTTATACCAAGACCCTCATGTGAGCAATCGGCATTTTATTTTGCACTATGGTGACTTGAGTGATTCAATGAATTTAGTGCGTATTATTCAGGAAGTACGTCCCGATGAAATTTATAATTTAGGTGCTCAAAGCCATGTTGCCGTATCGTTTGAAAGCCCTGAGTATACTGCAGATACTGTTGGCTTGGGTGCTTTGCGTATTTTAGAAGCCATTCGTATTTCGGGGCTAGAAAAAACAACCCGTTATTATCAAGCCTCTACCTCAGAATTATTTGGTAAAGTACAAGAAATACCACAGAAGGAAACCACGCCTTTTTACCCTCGCTCTCCTTATGCCGCAGCCAAGCTTTATGCCTATTGGATTACGATTAACTACCGTGAAGCCTATGGTATTTATGCCTGTAATGGTATTTTATTTAACCATGAATCGCCAGTACGGGGTGAAACCTTTGTTACCCGAAAAATTACCCGAGCCATTTCTCGTATTAGTTTAGGCTTACAGGATTGCTTGTTTTTGGGTAATATGGATGCCAAACGGGATTGGGGACATGCGAAAGATTATGTTGAAATGCAGTGGTTGATGTTACAACAAGATGAGCCAGAAGATTATTGTATTGCCACAGGCGTACAATACTCAGTGCGGGACTTTGTTAATGCCGCCGCTAAAGAGCTGGGTGTTATATTGCGTTGGGAAGGCTCTGGCATAGATGAAAAAGGTATTGTTGTTGAAACTGGAGACACCTCTTTGAGTGTTGGTCAGGTGGTGGTTCAGGTTGACAAGCGTTACTTCCGCCCAACGGAAGTAGAAACCTTATTAGGTGATCCAAGTAAGGCAAAAGAAAAACTGGGTTGGGTGCCACAAATTACCTTAGAAGAAATGGTCGCTGAAATGGTGCGTGAAGACCTTGCGATTGCACAACGTGATGAATTATGTCGCAATGAAGGCTTTAAGACCTTTGATTATAATGAGTAAACTAAATTTGCTTACTGCCTATTTGAGTCCTATTGTATGAACAAACAGTCTAAAATTTATGTAGCAGGGCATCGTGGCATGGTTGGCAGTGCTATTATCCGTCAATTGCATACTCAGGGATTTGATAATATTATTAGCCGAACTCATGCTGAGTTAGACTTATGTGATCAGCTGGCTGTACGGGAGTTTATGCATAGTGAAAAGCCCGATTATGTGGTCTTGGCGGCGGCGAAGGTCGGGGGTATTCATGCAAATAATGAATATCCTGCGGAGTTTATTTATCAAAATATGATGGTTGAGGCCAATGTAGTGCATGAAGCCCATAGTGCTGGGGTAGAGCATTTACTGTTTTTAGGCAGTTCGTGCATTTATCCTAAATTGGCCCATCAACCTATGGCAGAGAGTGAGTTGCTGACAGGCTTTCTAGAACCAACCAATGAACCTTATGCGGTGGCTAAAATTGCCGGTATTAAATTGTGTGAATCTTATAATCGCCAATACGGTATGGATTATCGCAGTGTTATGCCCACCAATCTTTATGGTCCAGGTGATAACTACCAAGGTATTAATAGTCATGTTGTACCATCCATGATTAAGCGCTTTCATGATGCGAAATTGGCACAACAGCCAGCGGTTGAGGTTTGGGGAACGGGGCGTGTGAGGAGAGAATTTCTGCATGTTGATGATATGGCCATTGCCAGTGTTTTTATTATGCAATTGGATAAAGCAACCTATTTAGACAATACTCAAGCAATGCTCTCACATATTAATGTTGGCAGTGGTCAGGATGTGACCATCGCTGAATTAGCACAGCACATAAAAGAGGTGGTGGGCTTTTCCGGTGAGCTTGTTTTTGATACCTCAAAACCAGAAGGCACACCAAGAAAATTATTGGATGTTAGTCGTCTGAATCGTATGGGCTGGCAAGCAACAATAAGCCTCAAAGACGGCTTAAAAGATTCTTATCAATGGTACTTAGAGCGAGTCTTAACAGACAAATAATTGAGATTGGGGGACTGAATATGCACGCCTTGCAACCACATAATATTACGCTAGCAGAATATTTTAGTATGACCGGTTTGCCTGAGAGAACAGAATTAATTAATGGCGTAATATACGACATGGTGCCACCAGGGCCTAGCCATTCTTTTACCGTTGGGGAACTGGCAAAATATTTATTTCTGAATATAAATGATGCAGCTATTCGTCAGGAACAACCCATACAATTGTTCTCTGATAACGCACCGCAACCTGATATTGCTATTCTTAAAGCGTCTAATAACGAGTACCGCACAGAGCATCCGTTTGCAGAGGATGTTATTGCTTTGATTGAGGTATCCGATAGCACACTTCATTATGATCAGCATGATAAAATGAGGCTTTATGCGCAATCTGGTATTCCATTGTATTATATTGTGGATTTAGAGCATAAATGCATGATAAAACATACTCAGCCTATCGAAAATACTTATGAACTAATTGAGCAAACACAGGAGTTAAGCATCGAATCATTGGCTATCAGTCTAACTGTAAGCGATATTACCTAATCCCATTCGCCTGTTAAATGATGTATAAGATCATCAGCATCTAATTCAGAAATCACTTTTCCTTGCACCGATTGACCTGCTGTATGGACGGATCCTTTATCGCCCGTTAATAATGGATGCCATGATGGCAAAGGCTTGTGCTCTGCTAAACGGCGATAAGCACAGCTTGCGGGCATAAAATAGATCTGTTCTAAGTTGTCAGGTGTCAAAGTAACACACTCAGGTACCAGAACACTTCGTTGTGAATAGTGGCTGCATTGGCATTGCTCACTATCAAGATATTGGCAAACAACATTGGTGGTATAAATATCGCCGGTATCTTCATCCTCAAGCTTATGCAAACAGCATTTGGCACAGCCATCACAGAGCTGTTCCCATTCAGATTGACTTAATTCCTTAAGCGTTTTTATTTCCCAGAAAGCGTCCATAATTGAGCGTCCATTGTCCGTTTGCTTGTATAGATTTATTTAGGATTATAGGTCTTTTTATTGTGTTTAGGTGGATAAAGTTGTATAAAATAACAATTTGAATAAAAGTGAAATAATTTAGGAGAAATCAATGTACGGTATTCAGGTCAGTGTGGATTGTGATGTAGTTGAGGCAGAAAAAAGAGCCATTGAAGCACTTAAGGCAGAAGGTTTTGGCGTATTGACTGAAATTGATGTTAAAGCGGTATTGAAAAAGAAAATTGATGTCGATCGCAAGCCATATAAAATTTTGGGTGCCTGTAATCCTGTGCTGGCGAACAAGGCACTAGAGGCGGAGCCTGATCTGGGTTTACTCCTGCCTTGTAATGTCGTTATACGTGAGGAAGACGATGGTAGCACAACAATTTCTATTGTTGATCCAGCGGCTATGTTCACTGTGGTCAATAAGCCGGAAATGGCGGAGATGGCAAATGAAGTGAGAGAGATTTTTGAACGTATTATGGCTAGCCTAAAAAGCTAAGTCGCACGATTAAAGATAAATCATGCCTCAACGAATCGAGTTAATTAAACACTGGTTAACAAAACAACTTCATGCGGACATCCACGACTTTAAAGTGGCTTCCAATGATGCCAGTTTTCGGCGCTATTTTAGGGTGTCATTTAATAATAAAGTAGCAGAGCAGATTGCTGGTCAGACATTTATTATTATGGATGCTCCACCCCAGAAAGAAGCGATTACCCCCTTTGTTACTATTGCCTTATCCTTAGAAACAACGGGTGTTCATGTGCCCCATATCCATGCTGTTAATCAAGAGCTAGGTTTTATTTTACTATCTGATTTAGGGCAAAAAGATTATTTGACCTTATTGAACTCAGACTTAGATCGAGAAAGAATTGATAAATTGTATGCCGATGCCATGAGTGCTTTAGTGGTGATGCAACTGGGTTTACGCACAGACTCTGAGCAGAAAAAAATGGCTCTTTTTCCCTATGATGCTGAACGTTTGCAAATGGAAATGCAACTATTACCTGACTGGTATGCAAAGATACATTGCCAGCACCCCTTAAATGAGGCCGAGCAAGTTATTTGGCAACAAGCAATGTCTCGTCTGGTTGAGTCAGCTCAAGAACAGCCACAAGTCTTTGTGCACCGTGACTATCATTCACGAAACCTGATGTATTATGAGGCACACAATCCAGGTGTCATTGATTTTCAGGATGCCGTCATTGGGCCAATTACTTACGATGTGGTATCGCTACTGCGTGATAGCTATATTTCGTGGCCAGATGATAGAGTTTATGATTGGTTGGAGCAATACCGCCAGATGTTGCTTAGAGAAAATCTATTAACCGAGGATAACAAAGAGCAATTTGTCCGCTGGTTTGATTGGATGGGTATTCAACGCCAGCTAAAGGTTGTGGGTATTTTTTGTCGTTTGAATTATCGAGATGGTAAAGCAAACTATCTTAATGATATTCCACAAACTTTGGCTTATTTATTTAATGTATGCGCTCGTTATTCGGAGTTTTCAGAGTTGTTAGATTTACTTCTAAGGTTGGATAAAACAACAAAAGCGATTAATTAATGAAAACTATCAATTAATGAAAGCAATGATTTTAGCTGCTGGGCGTGGTGAACGTATGCGTCCTCTTACTGATCGACTTCCTAAGCCCTTGTTAAAAATTGCCGGTAAAAGTTTGATTGAATATCATATCGAAGCCTTAGTTTGTGCTGGAGTGACAGATATTATTATTAATCATGCTTGGTTGGGGGCTAAAATTGAGGCGCAGTTAGGTGATGGTTCACGCTATGGTGCCAATATCTGCTATTCGTGTGAATCTCAAGCCTTAGAAACAGCCGGTGGCATTAAACAGGCTTTGCCTTTTTTTGCAGGAGAGCCTTTTATTGTTGTTAATGGGGATGTCTTTAGTGATTACCCATTTAGCCAGCTTATTGATAAAAGTGAATGCTTACTTTCTTTGAAAGGTAGTTGCCAAGCCTATCTTGTGTTAGTAAATAACCCAGAACATCATCCAGAAGGTGATTTTTATTGTGTTGAATCGTGTGTTTTTGATCGCTATAGTGATACGGTATTAGAAAAAAAAGGTGTGGCAAAACGATATACTTATAGTGGTATTGCTTGTTATCACCCTGATTTTTTTACTTCTATGGGAACAGGGAAATATGCCTTAGCACCCATGTTGCGTGAGGCTATGAGCCAAGGGCAAGTCATGGGAGAAGTGTATCAGGGGCAATGGTGGGATATAGGAACACCACAGCGTTTAGAAGAGTTAAGGTTACAAATTAAGCTTAATATTGGCAACTGACAAAGTATTTTATGAGCAGTTGATGATTAAAAACAGTTTGTGGGTGGAGTTGGCGTTTTTGGAGTTGGGGCTTTAGCCCCGCAAGCTCTGGGACTTGGGTTTGGGCTAAAGCCTTGGAACCAATAAGTTTGCCATTTCATAAAGACATACGGTCACTTAAGAGTGAATAGTGACCGTTATAAATGACGTGCTGAAAAAACGAGTGATACTAATGGCTTAAATCATGTCAAATGAAGTATCTATTGGTGTCTCGTGAGAGCCAACAATACTGATTTCTTCATAAGGCGTGTTATAGATATAATGGCTTGGATCTGAATCATTGCCAGAGTCATTGTGGTTATTATTGGCATTATTATCGTTGCCTGAATCATTATGATTGCCATTATTATCATTGCCATTATTATCATTGCCATTATTATCATTGCCATTATTATTATTGCCTGAATCATTATGATTATTTAATAAATCATCAGCATCTCTAATACGAGTAGTTAAAAAATCGTTATCAAGATTGTTTCGGGCACTAGATAAAATCTCATGTTGCAATTCATCTAGAGATAGTCCGGTTGCTCGTGCTGTCCATGCAGCTAAACCATCATCACTGGGTGCTCGTCCCAATGAATTACTAAATATAAAAGAAACCATCTCCTCATCATTTTTGTCGCCATAAATTGCTGAACTTTCAGTGGATGATAGCATCTCATGTAATATATTGACTTCTGCGTCATCACTAGACAAGCCTGAGTTAAGCTTGGTTTCATACCGGCTTGCCCATGCATTTAGGGCTGAGGTTGATGAAACAGGACGTGCAAAAGCAGCTTGAAATAATTCTGAAATAACTTCTTCATTGTGGGTAAATGCCATAGTTGTATTCTCTCTATAATAATTAATTTAACTCTAGTGGTTCGTTCACGTTCATAGCTTGGTACTTAAGCATGTCTGAGGCAGGATAACTCTGTATTTACTACGCAAGACGCCGTAAATCCATCCCTGGAGGCTTTATTGCCACATCCATGTGGCAAAAACTTCCTCCGTAAACACAGAGTTATCTTTAAGTACCTATGTATGAGTTCACGTTAAATAGGATAACTATAAATTCTTAAGAGAACATTAAGAGGATTATATGGTGCGTAAAACTGTGAACAAGTTCACTGCTTTAAATTTATGGTAGATTTATGGCTAGGAGCAAAATGAATTGAGAAAAGAAGAAAAAGAATAAGGCCTATAGAGCAAAATAAGTCCACCCTAAATAAAGGTGAACTTACTGCAGATAGAAAATAACTATTAGTCCTAGCCTTTAGCTTTTTCCATTAACTCATGAATTCTTGGGGCAAGAATGAGTTCCATAGCAAAACCCATTTTACTGCCTGGCACCACCATATTGTTACGCCGAGACATGAATGAATCTGGGATCATATTTAATAAGTATGGGAAATCAACATTGTCAGGATCTTTAAAGCGGATCACAATAAAGCTTTCATCGGGTGTTGGAATATCACGAGCAATAAAAGGGTTAGAGGTATCTACTGTTGGTACGCGCTGGAAATTAATATCAGTACGAGAGAACTGAGGGGTAATATAATTTACATAATCAGGCATACGGCGCAAGATAGTATCAACAATTGCTTCAGCAGAATAACCACGCTGTGAATTATCACGATGGATTTTTTGAATCCACTCTAGGTTAACAATAGGGACTACGCCAACTAATAAATCAACATATTTAGAGACATCATCATCACCATCTTTGGCACCACCGTGTAGACCTTCATAAAATAATAAGTCAGTGTCGGAAGGAATATTTTCCCATTCGGTAAATTGTCCCGCTGTTAGTGGTGCATAAGGTGCAGCTTCTTCATGGCTATGCAGATAATAACGGCGTTTGCACATGCCGGTCTCACCATATTCCTTAAAGGTTTCAGATAAAATATCAAAGTGATTGGCTTCAGGCCCAAAGTGGCTGAAGGTATCACCTTTTTCTTCTACCGCTACTTTCATAGCAGCACGATCGTAGCGGTGATAACTATCGCCTTCAATTATTGCTGGATTGATGTTCTCGCGAAAGAAAATGTGCTCAAAGGCATCTTTAACGGTAGTTGTACCGGCACCTGAAGAACCTGTTACTGCAACAACTGGGTGTTTACTAGACATAATGTATTCCTTGTTAATGAACCGAATAAGGCTAAGTCTATCCTACTCTTATTCAGTGACCTGAAATTTGTTTATGGATATTAACCTATTTTTTAGTGACTTACAATTTCCCTGATGTCTCTCTGGCAATAGCACGGTAGCCAATATCAGTACGATAGAAGCTGTCTTGCCAGTGGATTTTAGCAACTTTTTCATAGACATTTTTATGGGCTTCGCTGACATTATTGCCAAGAGCAACCATGCATAGGACACGGCCACCATTGGTAATGACTTGGCCATCTTTATCGGCAGTACCAGCATGAAACACTTTTGTGTTATTACTATCAACCTGATCCAAGCCTTCAATAATATGGCCATTATCATAAGCATCAGGATAGCCCCCTGATGCCATAACAATACCGATAGCGGCTCTACTGTCCCATTGCGCATTGATTGTATCAAGTTTATGAGCAATAGCGGCTTGACATAACTCAATTAAATCAGATTGTAAACGCATCATAATAGGTTGGGTTTCAGGGTCACCAAAACGACAATTGTATTCTAAAACTTTTAACTCACCGTTGGGAGCGATCATCAGACCGGCATAAAGAAAGCCTGTGTAGTCATTGCCTTCGGCCGCCATACCCTCAATAGTCGGTATAATAACGCTTTGCATAACTTTTTCGGTAATTTCATCTGTGACAACAGGTGCAGGGGAATAAGCCCCCATACCGCCCGTATTTGGGCCTTGATCACCATTATCACGAGCCTTATGGTCCTGTGATGTAGCTAGAGGGAGAATGTTTTTGCCATCGGCCATAACAATAAAGCTGGCTTCTTCACCCGTTAAAAATTCTTCAATAACAACACGATGTCCGGCCTCACCAAAGCGGTTTCCGGCCAGCATGTCTTTAATGGCATCAATGGCCTCTTGTTCAGTTTGGGCGACAATAACCCCTTTGCCTGCTGCTAAACCATCGGCTTTTACGACGATGGGAGCACCTTGTTGTTTGACATAGGCAATGGCAGGTTCTATTTGGGTAAAGTTTTCATAGGCAGCAGTAGGAATGTTATGGCGAGCTAAAAAATCTTTAGTGAAAGCCTTAGAGCCTTCTAATTGTGCGGCACCCTGTGTGGGACCAAAGATAGCTAAGCCTTGAGCATTAAACTGATCGACAATGCCCAGTACAAGTGGGGCTTCTGGGCCAACGATGGTGAGCTCGATGTTATTGTCTTTGACAAATTGGATAAGGGCACTGATGTCAGTGACACCAATATCAACATTACTTAGGTTTTTCTCTCTTAATGTACCGGCATTACCTGGAGCAACAAAGACTTCATCTACTTGAGGTGATTGTGCTGCCTTCCATGCTAGAGCGTGTTCACGACCACCATTACCGATGACTAAAATTTTCATGCTATGATCCCATTGATAATTAAATGCGCCATTTTAGCATGTTGTGAAAAGGTTTGTCTTTGCTTATTAGGGGCTTATCGAGCCACTTCCTGATAACCCATCTCAATGGATTGATTGAGCTTTTTATAGATCTCATCAATCACTTCTTTAACATTGGGCTCTTCGTCTTCACTGCCTTGCTTTTGGGTAATACTCATGGCCATAGCACAGTGAATATTGAGGAAGCCGCCTGTAGTTTTGTAGGTGCGATGGTTAACATCATTTAAAATACGTTTAAAACTGGCGCCACGGGCGTTGTATTCATTGCTGCTGTATATCGCAATGAGAAATTCATCGGGTTTAAGGTGACCCACAAGGTCAATAGGGCGGACTTGCTGGCAGATACGGTTGGTGACATTGATTAATAGCTGTTCGGCAACGCTCTGACCGTATTGTTGGGCAATGTTATCTAAATCAGTAATTTTTAAAATAGCAGTACAGGTGGCACCGCCACGGGAGAGTGTTTGTTTTAATGGTGCCTTAAGTCGCCTTTGGGTGTCTTCTAATCGACCGAGACCGGTAATGTTATTTACCGTACATTCGCGTTCAAAGAGGCGTTTTAGGGTTTCAGTGGTCTGTAAGAGATCATTTTGAATATTAGCAACACGACCAGTAGAATAGATTCTCGCGGCTAAGTCAATTTGATTGGGTGGTTTGACAATGTAATCATCAACACCTTCCTCAAATGCAGTGCGGATAGAAGCAATATCATCTTTGGCTGTTAGTAATACAATCCCTGTATAGCGATGTTGTTCTTTATCCATTTTGCGAATGTGTTTTGCCAGCTCCAGACCATCCATTTCAGGCATAAGCCAATCGGCTAAGACGACATCAACAGGCTTCTTTTTTAAGCGTTCTAATGCCTCAGGGGCATTATTGACGACATCAATGCTTTGATAGCCTTCTTTTTTTAAGGCTCGACGAATGACTTCACAACTGAATTTCATATCATCAACAACCAAAATGCTTAATGAATCACGCAACATTTGAATACCGTTTTTATTATTTTAAAGTATGAATCTAAACTAGATTCATTGGAAAAGAATGCTTGTTTGCAATATAAAGAGCTATACCTATTTTATTTTTGTTATTATGGTACCTACGAGATTTTATTATAAAGACGTGCATAGCTTTTATAAGGTAATCATAACAGTACACCACACTAACGTAAATAGTTAAAAAATAACAGTAACTTATTCACAAGAATAATCAATGATAAAAATTTTACATACGGCAGATTGGCATCTTGGGCATCGTTTGCATGGTGTTTCCAGAGTTTTTGAACATCAGAAGTTTCTTTGCTGGTTGGTCAAGCAACTTCAGGAAACACGGGCGGATGCCTTGCTTATTTGTGGTGATGTTTTCGATTCTGCTAATCCACCTGCTCAGGCACAGTCCATGTTCTATGATTTTTTGCTGCAAGCGAAACAATGTTGCCCTCAATTGGATATTGTTATTATTGGTGGTAATCATGATTCAGCCTTAAGGCTCGAAGCTCCGGCACAATTATTGGCTAGTATGGGGATTCGGGTGATTGGTGGCTTGCATTCTCTACGCAATGAGGGACATAAGCAAGCAATTGACTGGCAACAACTTATCGTGCCTCTGACCAATAATAAGGGTGAAGTAAAAGGGCTCTGTGGTGCAATGCCTTTTATCCGCAATGCTGATCTGAGCCATGAACCATGTGTTGAAAATGAAACGGATCCATTGATAGCGGGTGTCAAATCTTTATACCATGGCTTGTATCTAGCTATGCAAGACTATCAAGAAGAACATCATTTATCTGATGTCGCACAAGTGTTTACAGGGCATTGTTATATGGTCGGTAGTGAAGTTTCGCAGTTAAGTGAGAGACGGATCTTAGGTGGTAATCAGCATGCATTACCAGCCAATTTATTTGCCCAGACGATTGACTATGTTGCACTAGGGCATCTTCATAAAGCTCAAGAAGTAACCTATCGTTCTATTGATCCTAACAAGAATAAGACTAACCCACACATTCATTATAGTGGTTCGCCTATTCCCCTGTCTTTTTCCGAGCAAAATTACCCGCATCAAATTAAGTGCATCACTTGTGATAAATCGGCTAATAATAGAGAACACTCTGTGGTGGTACAAAGTATTGATATTCCCCGAGCCGTCACTATCTGTTCTATTCCAAATAATCACTATAGTCCCTTGTCAGAATTAGCAGCCTTATTAGATAAACAGGATTTTAAGTTGCGACAGAATAAAGAGCATGAATTGGGCAGTGATACCCCGATGTTGGAGATAAAAATTCTATTGGATAAACCAGAACCTGATGTGCGCCAACAAGTTGATGCGCTATTAGAGGATAAACAAGTACGCCTATTAAAGCTTAGCTTGTCTTATTCTGGGCAAGGGGGAGCCTTGGCAGAACAACAAAAACAGGAGACTTTATTGGCACAATTACAACCTCATGATGTGTTTGAGCAATGTTATCAGCGTCAATTTGAGCAAGCCATGCCAATACAACTGCGTGCCTTATTTCAGCAATTATTGGAATCTGTTGAGGAAGAGCAATAATGCGTATTGTGCTTATTCGAGGTAAAAATCTGGCCAGTTTGCGAGGTGAATTTGAAGTCGCTCTGGATCAGCCACCTTTGGCACAAGCAGGCTTGTTTGCTATTACTGGGCAAACAGGGGCAGGCAAGAGTACACTATTGGATGCTATGTGCCTAGCCTTATTTGATAAAATTCCACGGTTACTCAATAGCGTGCATGTCAAAGTTGGCCGTAGTGATGAAAGTGAAAAACATCGTATTGCCAGTAATGATGTAGCTTCTATTATCAGTCGAGGCACGGCTCATGCTTATGCCGAAGTAGAATTTATTGGCATGGATAAATCACGTTATAAGGCTCGTTGGGAAGTAAAACGTGCTCGTAATAAAGTATCTGGCCGTTTGCAAAAGCAATCCATTACGTTTATAGACTTGGGGCGTGATGAACGTATCGGACAAAATAAAAGTGATACCTTGGTATGTATTAGTGACAAAATTGGTTTAACGTTTGAACAATTTAGACGTTCCGTACTTTTAGCTCAAGGTGATTTTGCGGCTTTTTTAAAAGCAAAAAGTGATGAACGTTCATCCTTACTAGAACGTATTACTGGAACAGAAATTTACTCACAATTATCTATTGCCAGCTATCGGATGTTTCAAAATGAAGATCAATTATTATTACGACTAAAAGATAAAATCAATGCTGAAATACCTCTGCCAGATAATGAACATAATGATCTAAAAATAAAAAAAATGGAATTAGATGAGCAGTTATTACAATGCCATTATGTTGCAGATAATTGTCAGAAAGTGTTGCAATGGCATGAACAAAATACGCTTTTAGAAGAAAAATATCATGAGGCAAAGGCATTATTATCAGAATTAACCAATAAAAAAGAACAGCAAAACAGTCTCAGGCAAGAGCTTAAGACTGTGCAAATGGTACAATATTTACGACCCTATGTGCAGCAGATAGAAAGTCTTAGTGTATTAAATAAGAAATTAGACAAACAAGTAAAGACACTGGATTGTGATTATAAAAAAAGGGCTAAGGAAGAGACTCAATTAAAAAATAGTCATACTCATATTCAGTTGCAATTATCGCTATCTAACAAAGATTATGATGCTCTTAAGCCCTTTATGGCACAGCTAAGAGTGCTGGATAAAGAGATAATCTGGCGAGCAGAAAACACACAACAACAAGCAGAAAAATATCATGATATAGCGTCCCGTTTACGCGAGCAAAAAAAACAATGTATTTCTCTTACTGATTATCATAGCAAACAAAAAAAAATCACTCTTTCTTTGCAGGAAACTAAAGAAAAATTACAGCAACTTGATGCGGATTTATCAGGCTTGTCTTTGACAGAGTTAAATCAAAAAAAAGATGGCTATGTCGAGCAAGCAAGCCGTTTGCAACGCATTAATGATACCTATCTTAGTTATAATCACATTGTTAAAAGCTTAGAATACATAAGCCAAGAAGGCAAAGACATTGATGTTCGTTTGGCGAGGCATAAACAAGACACAAAAGAGTATCAACAACAGTATCAACAGGCGCTTGCGGTGCGTGATGAGGCAAAAGATGCGCTGATGATTATGCAAGAGTCACTTTCTCAGGGGGCAAGTTCATTAAGAAGTATGCTTCAAGAGGATCAAGAATGCCCTGTCTGTGGCTCTCTAGAACATCCATGGTTTGAGCAAGAAACACGCTTACATGATAATTACCAAAAACAAAAAGAGCGTTTGCGGATCCGAGAAAAAAATAGTCAAGAAAAACAAGACTTACTCGCCGAGTCAGAGGCCATGGTTGGCAAAATTATTGTAGAGCAAACGGCTCAAGAAAAACAATATAAACAGTTAATTGTAGAGCTCACAAATATAGAAGCACAATGGCAAGTGTTTTTAGAACGCTGTCTGTTTTTAAAGCCCTTGAATGAGGATAAAAATGCCCTTGTTATTGAACATCAGATCAAACAAAATACCCAGCAATTAGAGCAGTGCAAACACGATCTGGCACAGGCGATCAGCTTGCAACAAGAGGTAAAAAAACAGCAAAAAATAAAAGATGATTATCTTAAACAAGAAAAAGACATTGTTTCTATTATCAATGAGCAAGCGATATTGGCTAGTACCATTAAGACAATAGAAAAACAAAGGGATGCTCAAAAAAAGGAGTTAGATGCCAGTGTTAAGATATTAAAGAGCGTTGAACTTGAGAGACAAAGCGTCTTTGATGACAATATGAAAGATCGCTTAAAAGAAATGAATTACCCAAAACTGCCTGATAATTGTGTTGTGGATAGTGATGATTTGGAACAGTTCTTTCTCGATACTATGAATCAACTCAATCAGCAATTTGAACAAAGTGCCAAGCAATTAGAACAGTGCCAAAAACAAGTGATTAATATTCAGCAAGAACGCCATTATGCACATAAGAAATGTGTCGAGACACAGGATAAAAAAAGTGAACAGCAAGCACTTTTAGACAAAAAACTACTGCAACATTCTTTAAGTTTGGTGGTGCTTAGGGAAATATTAGCAAAAGATGAACACTGGATACAACATTCTCTTGATGAGATTCAGAACTTAGATAATGAATTGCTTAAAATTCAAACATTGCTACAGGAGAGGCAGCGTTTACGACACAATCATGAACAAAGCCGTCAAGTATTAATAAAACCTTTTAGTGACTTATCCGTTACTGAGTTAACTGAGCAGTCACTGCTAGAAGCCAATACGATTAAACGCATAGAGTTAGAAAAACAAGCCGTACTGGCTGCTTTAAAAGTAGATAATGATAAACGTCAACGTATAAAGCACTATCAAAAAGAATTACTGACTCAGCAAGCCTCATGGAATAATTATGCTATGCTTAATGAATTAATTGGTTCAGCCAATGGCCATAAGTTTCGTATTTTTGCCCAGAGTTTGACTTTAGAGACGCTATTAACTTATGCCAATGAACATCTTGATGATTTTGCCCGACGTTATCAATTACAGCGTGTACCGGCAACGGATTTAGATTTACAAGTGATTGATCGTGATATGGCAGATGAGGTACGCAGTGTGCAAAGTCTTTCGGGGGGTGAAAGCTTTTTAGTTTCTCTTGCTCTGGCTTTGGGCTTAGCATCTTTATCATCAAGTCAGACCCAAGTAGAGTCTTTATTTATTGATGAAGGTTTTGGTTCTTTGGATCAAGAAACACTGGATATTGCCATTGCCAGTTTAGATACTTTGCAAGCATTAGGGCGTCAGGTGGGGGTGATTTCTCATGTGCCCATTTTAGTCGAGCGTATTGGTGTTCGTGTTATGGTGGAAAAAATAGGGGGAGGGCGGAGTCGAGTGAGTGTTGCTGGCTAGTGTTTTTTGCTGTTCAGACTTGAAACTGCATAACTCAGCCTTATGTACATTTTATTGGTAACATACCTATTAGCCAACCCTATTCGCTAACCCTTAAGAAGCCTTATATTGTGACCAAAAAGCAATTATTTGATGAACGCAGCAATCAATTGATGAAAGTGCTGGTCGAGTCTTATATTCATGATGGTTTACCTGTGGGTTCTAAAGCATTAGTTGAGTCATCAGGGCTAAAAGTGAGTCCAGCGACTATACGCAATATCATGTCAGATTTAGAAAAAATGGGCTTGATTCATGCGCCTCATACCTCTGCAGGACGTGTGCCGACGGTACAAGGCTACCGCCTGTTTGTGGACTCTTTATTACATGTTAAACAACCAGACTCATCCCTATTAACAAGCTTAACATCACAAATTCAAGAGGCTAATGAGCAGAGTAAAATACTTGAAAATGCGACTGAGATATTATCAGGTATGACTCAAATGGCAGGCTTAGTCGTGTTGCCAAAAAAAGAACTTGTATCACTGAGTCAGGTGGAATTTATCCCCCTGTCAAATAAGCGTATCTTAGCGGTTTTAGTACAAAGTGATAATGAAGTGCAAAATAGGGTGTTGCAAACGGAGCAAGACTATTCGTTGACGCAATTACAGCAGATGAGTCATTACCTTAATACTCTCCTTGCTGGAAAATCCATTAAAAGTGTCTGCCAAGTACTCTTGCAAGAAATGGATAATACTCGTCAACAAATGGATGGTATGATGCGTTCGGCCATAGAAATGGCCAGCCACGCCTTTGCCCAACATCATGAAGAGCAAGATGATTTTATGATCAGCGGTGAAACCAATCTAATGCAATATAATGATATTGCTAATATGGATCGTATGCGTCAGTTATTTGAAGCCTTTCATGAGAAACAGCACATTCTTAGTTTATTGAATCAGGTCAGTGATGCCGAAGGCGTGCAATTATTTATTGGTCAGGAGTCAGGCTACCACCCATTAGATGAATGTTCAGTGGTTGCTGCACCGTATCAAATTGATGGCCAAAGTATGGGCGTTCTCGGTGTGATTGGCCCTACTCGAATGGCCTATGATAAAGTGATCCCTATTGTTGATTTAACCGCAAAATTACTCTCTTCAGCCTTGAATCAGGAAAATTAATCCCTATCTATTAGTGGCACAAAAGCTATTACCACATTTTTTATCTGAATTAAGGGCTGTTTTTCAGATAATTACTAAAATACTATTAAGCAAAAAGATAAGTCAAAAATAAAGAGAATAATCAGGATTTTATAATGTCAGATGAACAAAAAATTGATGAGCAAGCACAAGAAGAAATAGAAACTCCGGTTGCGCAAGAGATTGATAACAATACTGATGTTGATCTTGAAACGGCTAATAACATCGCTAAAGAAGAAGTCGTTGATGAACTGGCAGCCTTAGAAGCAGAAGAATTAATTGCCCGTATTAAACAGGCTCAGGCCAAAGCGGATGAAAATTGGGATGTCGCATTACGCACGAAAGCTGAAATGGAAAATGTACGTCGTCGTACAGAAAAAGAAGTGGCTAATGCTCGCAAGTTTGGCATTGAAAAAATGATTAATGAAATTTTGCCTGTTAAAGATTCTATGGAATTGGGTTTGAATGCTGTCATAGAGATGGATATCGAAGATGAATCCGTACATAAAATTCGTGAAGGTATGGAATTGACCTTGAAAATGATGGTAGATGCCTTAACTAAAATTGGTATTAGTGATATTGCTCCTCAGGAAGGGGATGCGTTTAATGCCGAGTTTCATCAGGCAATGTCCATGCAGGAAGTTCCCGGTAAAGAGTCCAATACGATTATTGCGGTGATGCAAAAAGGCTATTTACTTAATGAGCGTCTTCTTCGTCCTGCTATGGTAATGGTTGCCAAATAGTTATCGAAAATTATAAATAGTAACAAGAGCTTATTTGTAAAAATATAAATAACCTCTTGAAAAATGTGAATATCACCCCACATTTAAGAACATAGAAAAACATATTAAAGAATTATTTTTAGGAGAAAACAATGGGTAAAATTATTGGTATTGATTTGGGCACAACAAACTCATGTGTCGCCGTTATGGATGGTGATAAGCCAAAAGTAATCGAAAATGCAGAGGGTGATCGTACAACACCTTCTATTGTTGCTTACACCGAAGATGAAGTATTAGTTGGACAATCCGCCAAGCGTCAGGCGGTTACGAATCCTGCAAATACCATTTATGCAGTAAAGCGCTTAATTGGTCGTACATTTGATGAAGATGCAGTACAGAAAGATATTGAATTAGTGCCTTATACAATTGTTAAGGCAGGTAATGGTGATGCTTGGGTTGAAGCTCAGGGTAAGAAAATGGCACCACCTGAAGTATCAGCACAAATTCTGGCAAAAATGAAAAAGACAGCAGAAGATTATTTAGGTGAAACAGTCACTGAAGCCGTTATTACTGTGCCTGCTTACTTTAATGACTCACAGCGTCAAGCAACGAAAGATGCAGGTAAAATTGCTGGTTTAGAAGTAAAGCGTATTATTAATGAGCCAACCGCAGCCGCACTTGCCTATGGTTTAGATAAAACTAAGGGTGACTCAACGGTTGCTGTATTTGACTTAGGTGGTGGTACCTTTGATGTCTCCATTATTGAAATTGCTGAAATTGATGGTGAGTTCCAGTTTGAAGTATTGTCAACTAACGGTGATACTTTCTTAGGTGGTGAAGATTTTGATAATCGTTTAATTGACTACCTTGCTGATGAGTTTAAGAAAGATCAGGGTATGGACTTGCGTGGTGATCCACTTGCGATGCAACGTTTAAAAGAAGGGGCAGAAAAGGCCAAAATTGAATTGTCTTCTTCTCAACAGACAGATGTCAATCTACCTTATATTACCGCAGATGCTTCAGGGCCTAAGCACTTAAATGTTAAGGTAACACGAGCTAAGTTAGAGTCCTTAGTTGAGGATCTTATTAAGCGTACTATTGACCCTTGTCGTACCGCAATTAACGATGCCGGTTTATCCGTAAGTGATATTGATGAGGTTATCCTTGTTGGTGGTCAAATCCGTATGCCTAAGGTGCAAGAAGAAGTGCAGGCATTTTTTGGTAAAGAGCCTCGCCGAGATGTTAACCCAGATGAAGCAGTTGCTGTCGGTGCTGCGGTTCAAGGTGGCGTACTAGGCGGTGAAGTAAAGGATGTTTTATTATTAGATGTCACGCCTCTGTCTTTAGGTATTGAGACGGCCGGTGGTGTGATGACCAAGCTAGTTGAGAAAAATACCACCATTCCAACTAAGGCATCACAAACCTTTACCACTGCGGATGATAATCAAACCGCAGTAACGGTTCATGTTTTACAAGGCGAACGTGAAGTTGCCTCTGGTAACAAGTCTTTGGGGCGTTTTGATTTATCAGATATTCCACCAGCGCAACGTGGTACACCTCAGATTGAAGTTTCATTTGACCTTGATGCCAATGGTATCTTGCATGTATCTGCTAAGGATAAAGCAACGGGTAAGGAACAATCTATTGTGATTAAGGCATCCAGTGGTTTGTCTGATGATGAAGTAGAACGTATGGTACAAGATGCTGAGGCTCATGCTGAAGATGATAAGAAGTTCCAAGAACTTGTTGTCGCGCGTAATACTGCTGAAAATATGATTCATGCGACTAAGAAGTCGATTGAAGAAATGGGTGATAAACTTGAAGCAGATGAAAAATCATCAATAGAAACCGCCATTAAAGATTTGGAAGAGTCTCTTAAAGGTGATGATAAAGCTGATATTGAAGCAAAAACCAAAGCACTTACCGATGCCTCTGCTAAGATGGCTGAACGTATGTATGCTGATCAAGGTGGTGATGCAGCTGGAGCGGCAGAAGGCGCTGCTGCTGAGAACACTGCTGATGATGATGTTGTGGATGCTGAGTTTGAAGAAGTGGATGATTCTAAAAAGTAAGCAACAGTCTTTTTAGTTGAGTAATAGGAACACAGGTTGGAGTGATTTTCCACCTGTGTTTTCCTATTTATTAAACCCAGAAAAATAGCCAATAAAAGTTTAAATATTATGTCCAAAAGAGATTTTTACGAAGTACTTGGGGTTGATAAAACCGCCAGTGATGCCGAGCTGAAAAAAGCTTATCGCCGTTTGGCAATGAAACATCATCCGGATAGAAATCCTGATAGTGCAGATTCTGAAGCACACTTTAAAGAAGCCAAAGAAGCCTATGAAGTGCTGTCAAATGCCCAAAAACGTCAGGCTTATGATCAGTTTGGTCATGCGGGTGTTGATCAAAGTGCTGGTATGGGCGGTGGTGCTGGGGGCAATTTCAGTGACATCTTTGGCGATGTGTTTGGTGATATTTTTTCTGGTGCTGGAGGCGGTGGCGGCGGTCGACGTGGTGAACGGGTTTTTCGTGGTGCTGATTTACAATATAACTTAGAGCTGAGTTTAGAAGAAGCCGTACATGGTAAGTCGGTAAAAATCCGTGTCCCTACGATGGTAGGCTGTAAAAAATGTGATGGCAGCGGTGCTAAAAAAGGCTCTAGTGCAGATACCTGTGGTACTTGTCAGGGCGTTGGACAAGTTCGTATGCAACAAGGTTTTTTCTCCTTGCAACAAACCTGTCCAACCTGTCATGGTACAGGTAAGGTCATTAAAGATCCCTGTGATGCCTGTCATGGCGAGGGGCGTATTCAAGAGCACAAAACACTATCGGTTAAAGTACCTGCTGGGGTCGATACAGGTGATCGTATTCGTCTTTCTAATGAAGGTGAAGCGGGTCAAAATGGTGGGCCTTCCGGTGATCTTTATGTGCATGTGCATGTTAGAGCGCATGATATTTTCACCCGAGAGGGCAGTGACTTATTTTGTGAAGTCCCTATTAATATTGCCACAGCAGCCCTAGGTGGCACGTTAGAAGTACCCACCTTAGATGGTCGTATTAGTTTAAAGGTGCCTGCCGAAACGCAAACAGGAAAGATGTTTCGTATGCGTAACAAAGGTGTGAAATCAGTGCGTGGTGGTGTACAGGGTGATCTTTTATGCCGTATTATTGTGGAAACACCTGTTAAACTGAATGCGAGACAAAAAGAGCTATTAGAAGAGTTTCAGGAAACCTTAGAACAAGGTGGTAAGAGTCACAGTCCAAAAGCTCATGGTTGGTTGGATGGTGTTAAGAAGTTCTTTGATGATATGAAACAAAATATTGGTTGATAAGATCCTACTTCTACTACAAATACAGGCTAATCAACAGGTTTAATTTGTTTTCAAGATCATTTTATTCAGAGTTCAGATTAACTGGTAGGCAAACTAAAATTTCTAATGATGGCACTTAGAGGCGTAAAGAACAGATGATCTTTACGCCTTTGTAGTTTACTATGAAGCTGATTTATTTAGGTTTATGCTGAGAATTAAGGAGGCATTATGACTAGAAAAAAGTTTATGACTATGAAGCAATGCTATCAACAATTGCGAGACTTCTTTCGGGGGGAAGAGGCTCAATACGAAGCGAATAGCTCGCGTCGCCAGATTTTATCAAAGCTGTTTAAAACCGGCAGTGCGGTTGCTATAGGGACTGTTGCGGTGACGGCACAGGCTCATAAAACCAAAGAGGAAGGTACAGAAAAAGAAGAGCGTTTTCCAGGTGATCCACCTGAGCACCTTATGTTGTACCAGCTTAATAAAGCTGAGCATGAATACCATCAGCATGTTTTAGGTTCGGTGGGCGCAATGGTGGGTAAATATGGTGATAATATTAGCTTAGTTGTGTCCTGTTTCGGTCGTGGCATTCATGTCTTGGTAAAAAATCCAGCTCGGCCAGTGGATGATAAAATTAAAGAAAAAATACGTAGCTTAGCCGGTCAGGGAGTTAAATTTCATGCTTGTGGGCGTACTCTGAAAACAATGAATTGGACTGAAAAAGACCTGCTTCCTTTTGTGACATTAGTAGAAGTTGGGGTTGCTGATATGATGGAATTACAAGAAAAAAACTACGCTTATGTGGCTTGGTAGATCGTTTTATATAATCTAATTTTGGAGTATTACTATGTATAAAAAAATTTCTTTAATGGTACTTGTTTTCCTAGTTTATTCAGTATCAGTGCCTGCACAAACAGATAAAGCAAGCGGTGCAAATCATCCAATGATGATGAATCACAAGGCAATTGATAAGCGGATTTCACTGAATCTCTCGCCTAATATGAAAGTACATCAACTGGAAAATATGAGATCCCATGTAGAAGCAATACAAGCAATTATTGGTCTCATTGCTGAAAAAAAATTTACTAAGGCAGCTGAGCTGAGCCATGTAAAACTTGGCTTAACTGAAGAAATGAAAAAAATGTGCAGTATGTTTCAAAATGAAAAATTTAGAACCCTTGGATTCCAATTCCATAAAAGTGCCGATAAACTGGCCGAAGTGTTAACAAGCAAAGACACAGAAAAGTCTCTTCATGCCTTACATAATACCATGGGATATTGTGTTCAATGCCATGCGACATTTAGGCAATAAAATAAACCTACTGTTAGTAAAAGAGAAAAGAATGACAAATATTTTAATTACCGGTGCCGCCGGACGTATGGGACGTAATTTAATTACTGCAGTTGATGAAGCTGATGGTGCAATACTCAGCGCTGCCATAGAGCGTCAGGGCAGCAGTATGATTGGTGTTGATGCTGGGGAACTGGCAGGCTTAGAAAAAAATAATGTCTTATTATTGGATGATATTACTAAGGCATTGACACAATTTGATGTCTGTATTGATTTTACCGCACCCGCTGTTACCATCGAAAATATTAAAGCCTGTCGCACTGCGGGGCGTAAAATGGTGATTGGTACCACGGGTTTTAGTGATGAACAAAAGCAAATAATAGCAGAGGCTGCTGAGGATATTGCGATTGTGTTTGCCCCTAATATGAGTGTTGGTGTGAATCTGACCTTTAAGTTATTAGATATTGCGGCTCGGGTCTTGGGTGATAGTGTGGATATAGAAGTGATTGAAGCACATCATCGTCATAAAGTTGATGCACCTTCTGGCACCGCATTGCGTATGGGTGAAGTGGTGGCCGATGCCTTAGGACGCGATCTCAAAGAGTGTGCTGTTTATGGCCGTGAAGGGCAAACAGGTGAGCGTGAGCGAACAACAATTGGTTTTGAAACCATTCGGGCAGGTGATATTGTTGGTGAACATACCGTGATGTTTGCCGATATAGGTGAACGCCTAGAAATTACTCACAAAGCATCCAGTCGCATGACTTTTGCTAATGGTGCGGTACGGGCAGCGCAATGGCTAAAAGATTATGATAAAGGCTTATTTGATATGCAAGATGTACTAGGCTTGAGGGACTGACTATGTTTAAGAGTATTTTTGCCTTGTTGCTTTTATTGAGTGCCGTGTTTGCAATTTTAAAAATAACAAAAAGTCGTGAAACCACGGGTATAAAAGTCTTATGGGTTGTTCTTATATTGATTTTACCTGTTATTGGTTTGCTTGCGTGGTTTTTTGTCGGCCCTGGAGATAAGTCGCTGAAAATGTAGGCGCTTGTTTAACTATCTACAAATAACGCCAGAATGCCTTCAGCTCACTTTTATTATTAGTTACAAAACTCGCTTCGCTCAGACAGTTGTAACGAATAATAAAAGCAACCTGAACACATTCTTTAATCTGTTTTGTTATTTAAGAGTGCCCACAGCTGATTTTTTGTTATTTAAGAGTCAAACGTTTCATAGTCTGAGTCGGTTAACAATTAGTCATTATCACCCATACGTTTAAAGTGGGTGTGGTAGCAAGAAGGGCAAGGAGGGATGCGCCCAGCTTTGTGAAAATGCATTTCTTTGCCACATTGTTTGCACACCAAAGTACCCATACTGGTGACCTCGCCGGTATGCCATTCATTCGCCATTTCTTTAAGGTGATCCAGTTCTAAACGAGTTTGATCGGCCATACTTGAAAAAACAGCCAGTAGTCTTTCTTCTACCTGATGCAAGTCAAATTCTAACCATTGTTGAAAATTCTTGTTTTCAACTTCCATCTTACTGGCCGCATCGTGTAAATCTCGTTTTACATAGCGTGAAATCAGGTCAATTTCTTCCTTGCTCCAATTTTCGAGTTGAGCCATAAATTCTTCCGCTTCTTTCACCCCATTGATGATCATAGGACCTGCGGTTTCATCGGCTTTTTCTGTCCACTCAGAAAGTTTGTCTACCATTGTGTTATAGCCGTTAACAAGCTTGTCGGTAACATGTTCAGATGAGTTGCTATTGGTTTCATGGTTCATGGCGTTATCCTGTATCAGAAAATTTGATCGGTTATGCGTTAAGTATAGCTGAAAATGCAATTACTTGGGCATAAAATAATGGTACAATTCGCCTTTTTATGTGAAAAGAGACCTAGGGATTAAAATCAATGAGTCAGGCGTATAACCCAAAGCAAATTGAGCTTGAAGCACAACAATATTGGGCACAGAACCGATGTTTTAATGTCACTGAAGATGAGACTAAGGAGAAATATTATTGCCTCTCTATGTTCCCATATCCTAGTGGACAGTTACACATGGGGCATGTACGCAACTACTCTATTGGAGATGTCTTATCGCGTTTTATGCGTATGCAAGGGAAAAATGTCCTCCAACCTATGGGCTGGGATGCGTTTGGCCTGCCGGCTGAAAATGCCGCAATGAAACATGAGGTGGCGCCGAGCAAATGGACTCGAGAAAACATTTCCTATATGCGTGAGCAATTAAAACGCTTGGGTTTTGGCTATGATTGGGAACGAGAAATAGCCACCTGCAATTCGGATTATTATCGTTGGGAACAATGGTTGTTTACCCGTTTATTTAAAAAAGGTATTGTTTATAAAAAGAATGCCATTGTTAATTGGGACCCAGTGGATCAAACTGTACTAGCCAATGAACAGGTAATTAATGGTCGTGGTTGGCGCTCTGATGCTTTGGTTGAGCGCAAAGAAATTCCTCAATGGTTTTTAAAAATTACCGATTATGCAGAAGAGCTATTGCAGGATATTGATCAACTCGATGGCTGGCCAGAACAAGTTCGCACCATGCAAAAAAACTGGATTGGGCGCTCAGAAGGAGCAGAGATCCATTTTTCTGTGGTGGATTCAGATGACATCATTAAAGTGTTTACCACCCGACCCGATACGCTAATGGGTGTGACCTATGTGGCGGTGGCAGCAGAACATCCTCTATGTCTAAAAATGGCTCAGAACAATGAGCAACTACAAGCCTTTATTAACGAAGCAAAAGTGATGTCCACGGCTGAAGCTGATATGGAAACCATGGAAAAGAAAGGCATGGCGATTGGTTTGCATGCCATCCATCCCATTACGGGAGAGCAGGTACCGGTTTATACCGCTAACTTTGTTTTAATGGGCTATGGTGAGGGCGCGGTGATGTCGGTGCCTGCCCATGATCAGCGTGATTATGAATTTGCTAAAAAATATGATCTAGCCATTAAGCAAGTCATTGCTCCTGCGGACAAGCAAGATGTTACTGATGTTGTTATAGACCAGTGCGCCTTTACAGAAAAAGGTGTCTTGCTTAATTCAGCACAATTTAATGGCCTAAGCTCATTAGAGGCTATGAGTGCGATTCCAGAGGCCTTAGAGAAAATAAACAAGGGTAATAAGCGTGTTCAATACCGTTTGCGTGATTGGGGTGTCTCAAGACAGCGCTATTGGGGTACACCTATTCCTATTATTAATTGCCCTGAATGTGGCTCTTTACCTGTTCCAGAAGAAGACTTGCCAGTAAAATTACCAGAGGATGTGATTATCACTGGAGAAGGTTCTCCTATTAAGCGTATGCCGGAGTTTTATCAGTGTCAATGCCCCAAATGTGGTGCTGATGCCGAGCGTGAAACCGACACCTTTGATACCTTTATGGAATCCTCTTGGTATTATGCTCGTTATTGTTCACCGGGCAATGATTCGGCTATGCTAGATGAACGGGCTAATTATTGGGGGCCTGTGGATCAATATGTGGGGGGTATTGAACATGCGATATTACATTTGCTCTACTCACGCTTTTTTCACAAACTGATGCGTGATGAAGGCTTGGTACAAGGTGATGAGCCCTTTAAAAATCTGCTGACTCAAGGCATGGTACTTAAAGACGGTGCTAAAATGTCCAAATCCAAGGGCAATACCATCGACCCTCAAGGGATTATTGATCAATATGGTGCGGATACGGCACGCTTATTTATGATGTATGCAGCGCCACCAGAGCAATCTCTGGAGTGGTCTGATAGTGGTGTCGAAGGCCAGTACAAATATTTAAAACGGCTTTGGAAAACAGTGATGGAGCATATTGCCCTGACTCAGGAAAAAGGCAGTGTTAGCCAGCTTGATATTACGTCTTTAGATAAAGAAGCAAAAAATTTACGCCGTAAGTTACACCAAACGATTCGTTCAGTCAGCGATGATATTGGTCGCCGTCATACCTTTAATACCGCCATAGCTAAGGTACGAGAGCTGTTTAATATGATGGAAAAAATGTCAGCGACTTTAGAAGGCTCTGAACAAGGTTTGGCATTAAAGCAAGATGTTCTAGAACATATTTTATTAATGCTCTCGCCTATCGTTCCCCATATTAGCCATCAATTGTGGCATAACTTAGGACATAAGCAGGCCATTGTTGATGAATTGTGGCCTGTTGTTGATGAGTCGGCTCTAGTGAAAGACTCAGTTCAATACATCGTGCAGGTGAATGGCAAACTTCGTGATAAACTGGAAGTCGCTGCGGATACGGATAAACAACGCATTGAACAATATGCACTTGAAACAGCGGGTGCCGTAAGAAATATTGAAGGTAAAACAGTAAGAAAAATTATTGTTGTGCCTGGAAAACTGGTTAATATTGTTGCCAATTAAAGACGCTTAACACAGGGCTTAAGAAACGGGAAAATAGATAATGCAAATACATACAATTGCCGGTAAAACGGCACGAGCTTTATGGCTACCCATATTGATGGCCTTATTCCTTAGTGCTTGTGGCTTTCATTTGCGGGGTGATATTGTTTTGCCTAGCTTATATGAGCGAGTACATGTGGTTGATAAGGGCTATTCAGATGTTGGCCGATCATTATCGACCGCTTTAATTAATTCCGGTAGTAAAATGGTTGCTTCACCAGAAGAGGCAAGCTCTGTGATCACCATCCTCTCTCGTGGTATCGAGCGTCGTGCTCTGAATGTCGGTGGCAAACAGGTCAGAGAATATGAGTTGCAACTCACGATTTTATTTGTGGTGCAGGATCATAGCGGCAAGCAGTTATCCGAGCCTCAGCGAGTTAGTATTGTGCGTAATTTTCAAAATAATCCCAATGCCGTATTGGGTCGGGATAATGAAGAGCAAATTATCCGTAGGGAAATGATGCAACCTGCTATTATACAATTATTGCGCCGTCTAAAAGCCATTGCAAATTAAACCAGAACAACTGCGTAACGATCTTAAGGCCAGACAGTATCCTGTCTATCTGGTCTGTGGTGATGAGCCTTTACAACATAAAGAAGCCTGTGATATGTTGCGTAAAGCCGCTCATTATTATGGTTATGAAGAGCGTGAAATCTATACTGCAGATGCAAAATTTAACTGGTCTGCTCTGTCTTCTATAGCCAATGAATTATCATTATTTGCCAGCAAAAAACTTATTGAACTGTATTTGCCAACGGGCAAACCATCAGATAAGGGGCTTGCCCTAAGCCATTATTGCGAACATTTACCAGAAGATACCCTCTTGTTGATTATGGCTCCCAAAATAGAGGCGGCAACAAGGAAATCTAAATGGTATAAAGCCTTAGAACGGGTGGCAGGTATTATTACTGTTTGGCCTATTGAGGGGTATCACTTAAACCAATGGTTACAGCGGCGTTTATTAAGCAAGGGATTAATGACCACACAGGATGCTATCGAGTTGATTAATGATCGCATTGAGGGTAATTTACTGGCAGGGGATCAAGAAATTGAAAAGCTCAGTCTATTATACTCACCTGCTAAGGGTGAAGAGAATGTACATCTAGACTATGAGCAAGTGGCTGATGCCGTTTCTGATAGTGCTCGTTATAATGTCTTTGAATTGTTTGATTGTGCCTTGTCAGGGGATTTAAAACGAGCTTCAAGAATACTCTATGGCCTGCAACGTGAAGAGGTATCTATTATACTCATCTTGTCTCTATTTGCTAAGGAAGTACGGTTATTGGCAAAAATGTCAGCCGTGCTGGAGTCTATGGAACAAACTAGGCAGGTAAAAAATATCGACTTAGCAATGAAAGGTGTTTATATCTTCCCCAAAAGAAAATCACTGATTGCCCAAGCATTGCGTACCAGTCGAGCTGAGCATTGGCAACAATTACTTAAACAACTGTTGATGGCGGATAAGTTTTCTAAGGGGGCACAGCTTGGTGATCCTTGGGCTGAGATGCAACTTATTTTATCGGCAGTCGCAGGTAAAACGTACTTAATTTGATAAGCATCATGCATAGGTAGGTACTTAAGCATGTCTGAGGCAGGATAACTCTGTATTTACTACGCAAGACGCCGTAAATCCATCCTTGGAGGCTTTATTGCCACATCCATGTGGCAAAAACTTCCTCCGTAAACACAGAGTTATCCTTAAGTACCTACGTATGAAGCATCATTAATTATTTTGACAGATAGAATAAACAATGGAATAAACAATGGATATTAAACACTATATGACCGACGTGGGTCAGCGTGCACGTCAAGCCTCTAGAGCATTGGTTAAAGCTAGTAGTAATAAGAAAAATGCCGCTTTATTGGCTATTGCTGAGCTATTGGAAGCATCAATGAGTAGCTTGATTGCAGAAAATAAGAAGGATCTGGATGCGGGGAAAACTCGTGGCTTAGATGATGCTTTGTTGGATCGTTTGGCGCTTAATGAAGAACGCATTCAAGGTATGGCCGAAGGCTTGCGTCAGATTGCTGCCTTACCCGATCCTGTTGGGGAAATATCGGATATGAATTATCAACCATCCGGTTTGCAAATTGGCAAAATGCGTGTGCCTTTAGGGGTCATTGGTATTATTTATGAATCCAGACCCAATGTAACGGCCGATGCTGCGGCCTTATGTATGAAGTCAGGCAATGCCGCTATTTTACGTGGTGGCTCCGAAGCAATTCGTTCCAATCAGGCCATTGCAGAGTGTATTAAACAGGGGCTTGAACAAGCTGGTTTACCTGCTGATGTCGTTCAGGTGATCACCACAACGGATAGAGAAGCAGTGGGTGAATTGATCACCATGCAGGACTATGTCGATGTCATTGTGCCTCGTGGTGGCAAGGGCTTAATTGAACGCATTAGCGGTAATGCCAGTGTACCGGTTATTAAACACCTTAATGGTATTTGTCATGTCTATATTGATGATAAAGCGGATCGTCAAAAAGCTATTGATATTGCCTATAACGCTAAAACCCATCGCTATGGGGTGTGCAATGCTATGGAAACATTATTGGTGAATCATGCTATTGCTGCTGATGTTTTGCCTGAACTGGCACAAAAATACCGTAATGAAGGTGTTGAGTTACGTTGTTGTGAGGGGAGTGCTAAAATACTTGCTGACTTTGCCACACAGGCTGCGACGGATGAAGACTGGGATACAGAATACCTAGCACCGGTATTATCCATTCGACTGGTTGATGATATGGATGCCGCTATTGAACATATTTTTGCTCATAGTTCGGGGCATACAGAAGCCATCGTAACGGAAGACTTTAGTCGTGCCCGACGTTTCCTTGCTGAAGTTGACTCCAGTTCCGTTATGGTCAATGCCTCAACCCGTTTTGCCGATGGCTTTGAATATGGTTTGGGAGCAGAGATCGGCATTAGCACGGACAAGATCCATGTTCGTGGCCCAGTAGGGCTAGAGGGACTTACCTCACAAAAATACATTGTTTTAGGTGATGGACATATTAGAACTTAGACTTTGTTTAAGATAAGCGATACTATGATACGTTGTAATAATAGAGACACTATAATAGTAAATACAGACGCAAATAAAGACAGAGCTATTTAATGAAGAGGTATTTAATGGGACGAGATTGTTTGGTACAGGGTTTTGTTCTTGGGGTTTTCATGATGTTGGCTGGTGTGACTCAGGCTTATGTTTTAGGACCAACAACACCAGGAAAATGGGGTAGCCCAATAATGGGGACTGGAGCAACAATCACATGGAGCTTAATGGATACAGGAGTGCTTTGTGGTTCTCATTGTACTGGTAGTAATACCAGTTTAGCTGATTTTATGCCCGCTAATTTTAAAGATCAATTGCAATTGGCTTTTGATGCTTGGAGCAGTGTGGCTAATTTAACCTTTGTTGAAGTTGCAGATACTGGAGGAACAATAGGCACAAGTGGTCAGCTTGGTGATATTCGTATTGGTGGGCATACCTTTGATGGTACGTATGGTGTTCTCGCTCATGGTTACTATCCGCTTAATAATGGCAGTAGTTTTGCTGGCGATATTCACTTTGATACGGCAGAAACATGGGTTGATACGTTTGTTGGGGGTGGTTTTAGTATCTTTCAGGTGTTTGCCCATGAACTCGGTCATGCCTTAGGCTTAGATCATACCGCAGTGGCCGGTTCTCTAATGAACCCGAGCTATAGTGAAGCCTTTGTTGGTCCTCAGGCCGATGATATTGCCGGTATGCAATATATCTACGGTATTGCACCAACCGCTGTTCCAGCTCCAGATACGCTTATTTTATTGCTTTCTGGGCTATTGGGTTTTATTAAATTCAAACGTGTGTGATTTTTGTTATAGGAAATTACTGGAATCGGGGCTTTAGCCCCGCTCCGACATACTGCAATTTTACAAAAGCTACTGAATAACAAAATTAGTAAAATACAGTCCTTCAATTTGTTTTTTCCCTGTTAATTCCTTCAAAACACCTTCTACCTCTTCTTGAATTTTATTTTGCAATGCCTTCTTTTTCTTCGGTGTATTCACACTTTCTCTTGATTGTGCCGAGAGTGCGGTAATAATAATATCACGTAGTGGCGCATTATGTTTTTGCACTTCTTCAATAGCCTTAGGGCTACCTAATACTTGCAAACGAACCTGCAAAAAGCGCATTCTTTTTTCGGTTGTTTGTAGATTGACCACAAAGGGTGGAGATAACTCATAATATTTTGTGTCATCTTCTTGTGTTGCTTCTTCAGCCCACAGTGGTGTTATTAACGTAATAGATAAGAGTAAGAGTAAAAAAAACTGGCTGTATGAAGTCAGTCTATAAATTGTTATAAATTGTTTGCTTATCATTAGTTCGTCCAATTTTTAAGTGTTTAGTGGGGTTGTTTAGATGTTTTTATACAAATTTGCGACATAAAATAAATTATAGACTAAAAATACATTGAGCACAGCTTTTGCATCATACGTGTTGCCTGAGCAAGATAAGAACTACCAAATAAGTTCGCATGGTTTAATATATGATAAAGATTATAGAGTGTTTTTCTTTGTGCATAAGCGTCATCAAGAGGAAAAATAGACTGATAGTGTTGATAAAACTCGGTACTAAAACCACCAAAAAGCTCAGTCATTGCTAAATCTGTTTCCCGATCACCATAGTAAAGTGCAGGGTCAAAAAATATCGGCTCACCGTGTTCACTAAAGGCATAATTACCAGACCATAAATCACCATGTAATAAGGATGCTGAGGGCTGATGATCCTGTAGTAGCATATCCAGATGGTTTAATAATGGTTCCGAAAAAGGTTTTAAAACACTGCCTAAGCCCTTATCATATAACCATTTTATCTGCGGTAATAAGCGTTCTTCACGCCAAAAACTTAGCCAACAGGTGTGTTGCTTATTACTTTGTGGGGTACTACCGATGACATTATTCTGATACCAACCATAGTGACTGTGGGCGATTTTGTGTTGTTGGGCCAGTGCTTCAGCCAGTTTTATTTGATCACCGCAAGAATGCATGTTCAGATACTCCAGCACCAGATAGCTATGAGAATGGTTGTTGCCAAAACAAATTGCTTTTGGGATGCGTGCGCATTGGGCGGTGTAGAGTTCATTTAAACTGTCGTATTCTACTTGAAACATGGTTTTTAGTGTGCGTTGGTTTACTTTGACAAAGTACCTTTGTCCTTCTGAACTGGTGATGCAAAAAGCCTGATTAATACAGCCACCCCCCATCGCCTGTGTTGACTGAATATGAAAGGGCTTATGCAAACTTTGGCTGATATGTTCAGCAATATGCGACCAATATGTCATAAAATAGAATGCTCTCAATTTTTGCAATATGCAGGGCTTATCTGTTTTTTCTACTACAGATGTATTATGCAAGTTTCTAAAATCAGAATAAATAGTGATAGCAGAGAATCGTGTGCCAAAAACTAATAAAGAAAATACAGTAGCAGTAAAGCCTAAACAAACCATTGTGCAAGTGGCTGTACCAACACCATTGCGCCGAAAATTTGATTATCTATTAGCCAGCGAAGATGATCATGAGCGTATACAAGTAGGAATTAGAGTCTTAGTTCCTTTTGGACGAACTACTAAAATTGCCATTGTTTTAGGTCTGAGTGAGCATAGTGATGTACCTGCTAATAAATTGCGACCTATTAGCAAGATCCTTGATAAGCAAGCTATTTTGCCGCTTGATATTATTAAATTGCTTAATTGGGTGGCTAGATATTATCAACATCCTATTGGTGAAGTGTTTCAAACGGCGATACCGGTTCATTATCGTAAAAAAGAAATCCCTTTTGCCACTGAGGAAATACGCTATATTCTCACACAACAGGCGCTTGATAATGATTGGACGACATTAAAGCGAGCAATACGTCAATTGAGTCTATTAAAACAATTGCAAACTGTACCAAAAGGCTTAACTAAAGAGCAACTGTCTCAAAAACAAGAAGGGCAATGGCAATCAGCTCTAAAAGCGTTAATTGATAAAAAATGGGTTAAAGAGCAGGTCAGTTTGAAAGCCAAGCCTGCCTACTCTTATCTGTATGGAGAAGAGATATGCAAACACTCAGCGTTAATACTTAATGAGGAGCAAGAGCGGGCGGTAAGTGCCCTATTGGAAAAAGCGGATGAGTATCATGCCAGCTTGCTTGATGGTATTACGGGTAGTGGTAAAACAGAAGTGTATCTTAGCTTTATTGAATATCAGCTGCAACAGTCTCGACAAGTATTGGTATTAGTACCAGAAATTGGCCTTACGCCTCAATTACTTGAGCGCTTTAACGATCGTTTTAATGTCACTATACAAAGCTTACATTCGGGCTTAAATAATACTCAGCGTATGTTGGTCTGGCAACAGGTAAGTGAAGGAAAAGTGCGTATTCTTATTGGTACACGCTCTGCCGTATTTACTCCCATGCCAGATTTGGGGGCTATTCTTATTGATGAAGAACATGATTTATCTTTTAAACAGCAAGATGGTATTCGTTACTCAGCTAAAGATATTGCCTTAGTACGGGCAAATAACGCTGGCGTACCCATTATTTTAGGCAGTGCAACCCCGTCAATGGAATCGTTATTTTTATGTCAGCAAGGGAAAATGTCACATTATAAACTACGTCAACGAGCCGGTAAGGCAAAGCCTCCCCAAGTACATCTTCTTGATGTTCGAGGGCAATATCTGCAACATGGCTTAAGTCAAACCTTAATTAATCTAATGAAACAGCATTTAGAAAAAAATAATCAAGTGCTACTGTTTCAAAATAGACGAGGCTATTCACCGGTTTTATTATGCAATAAATGTGGCTGGATCAGTCATTGTCATCGTTGTGATGCGAAATTAACCTATCATCGTCAACACCATCGTCTGCGTTGTCACCATTGCCAAGTGGAACAGGAATTACCAGCACATTGCCCAGAATGTGCCCATGTTGAGCTATCCTATTTAGGTATAGGTACGGAACGGGTAGAAAAAACAGTCCGTGAACTGTTTCCAGAAGTGGAAATTGTTCGTATTGATCGTGATACTACGCAACGTAAAGGTACTTTAGAATCAATGCTGGAGCGAGTTAAAGATGGACAACAGCAAATATTAATTGGTACCCAAATGCTGGCTAAGGGACATCATTTTCCCAACGTGACATTAGTGGCCATTTTAGATATTGATCAAGGGCTCTATTCCATTGATTTTCGAGCACCAGAGCGATTAGCACAATTAATTACTCAAGTTTCTGGTCGAGCGGGTCGGGCAGAGAAAAAAGGGCAGGTGGTTTTGCAAACTTCACATCCAGAAGATGAAACCCTCAATACCTTGTTAAATGAGGGCTATATGGGCTTTGCGCAAAAAGCACTCGCTGAGCGTAAAGAATTATTATTACCACCTTATGCTTATCAAGCATTGATCCGTGCTGAGGCGAACAAAACAAGTGATTATCAAAAATTTCTTGATGCTTGTTTTCAAGTAATGAATCAGATTAAAAATACCTTATTACAGGGAAATGATAGTCAGTTTTTAGGTCCTGTGCCAGCACCAATGGAAAAAAAAGCAGGTAAGTTCAGAGGCCAATTGCTTGTCCAATCGGTGCAGAGAAAAAATTTACACAGAATTTTGCATGGCCTTATTCAAACAGTAGAAACAAATAAGATGGCTCAAAGAGTGCGCTGGTCTATTGATATTGACCCACAAGATTTGTATTAAATAAGCTGAGTTCCGGATGACAGCATAAGTAACGTATTGATTAGCCTGTATTTGTTACAGAAGTCACCGTAAATACCTCCCTGTAGGCTTCACTTTGGCATCCATGCCAAAGAGACTTCTTCCACAAATACAGGCCAATCAATATGTTAAATTTATTTTCAAGATCATCTTATTCAGAATTCAGATTAAATAAGCTCAAATGTATTTAATTCATATTTTTGTTGATATTTTTTTATAAAATCACTAAAATCGCGGGTAATTTTCTATGCCTATCAGCACTTGATTAGAATTTATTTGGCTAAGCATTTATTTGGCTAAGCATTTATCCAGCTAAGTAATCGTGTGAGTAAAATAATATTCATGTCTGCTGAAGCAATTTTCCGTCTATTTTAAAGTATTGATACATCAATAAAATTATTGGTGCAGATTCTTTTTTACTAACAGAAAGTGAAATCAACACCCTTTTTCTATTGACTAACCAGAGTTTAACCAGAGTAATATTATGGCTGATTTAAGCAAATACCGTAACATAGGCATCTTCGCACACGTTGATGCTGGCAAGACCACGACCACTGAACGTATTTTAAATCTAACGGGTAAGACCCATAAGATTGGTGAAGTACATGATGGTGAAGCAACCACTGACTTTATGGAACAAGAACAAGAACGTGGTATTACCATTCAATCGGCAGCAACTTCCTGTGAATGGAATGGCCACCGTATGAATATTATTGACACACCAGGACACGTTGATTTCACCATTGAAGTGTATCGTTCACTAAAAGTCCTCGATGGTGGTGTGGGTGTTTTCTGTGGTTCTGGTGGTGTGGAGCCTCAGTCAGAAACTAACTGGCGTTATGCGAATGAATCCGGTGTTGCTCGTGTTATTTTTGTTAACAAGCTGGATCGTCTTGGTGCAGATTTCTATCGAGTCGTTGATCAGGTTGAAAATGTACTACAAGCCACTCCTTTAGTCATGGTTCTACCAATTGGTGAAGAAGATGACTTTGCTGGTTGTGTTGACTTGTTAACTCAGAAAGCATGGGTTTGGGATGGTTCAGGCGATCCTAGTAAGTATGAAATACAAGATATTCCTGCTGATATGGTTGATAAGGCAGCAGAATATCGTGAACAGTTAATTGAAACGGCACTTGAGCAAGACGATGCACTGATGGAAGCCTATCTTGAAGGTGAAGAGCCTTCTATCGATGATATTAAGCGTTGTATTCGTAAAGGGACAATTGCTCTTGATTTCTTCCCAACTTACTGTGGCTCTGCCTTTAAAAACAAAGGCATTCAATTAATATTGGATGCGGTGGTGGATTACCTACCTAACCCAATGGAAGTCGCTCCTCAACCAGAAGTTGATTTGGATGGTAATGAGACCGGTGAGCTTGCCATTGTTGATCCTGAAAAACCAGTACGTGCTTTAGCATTCAAAATTATGGATGATCGTTTTGGTGCATTAACCTTTATTCGTATTTACTCAGGTACGGTGCAAAAAGGTATGACCTTATTAAATACCTTTACAGGAAAAACAGAACGTATTGGCCGTATTGTAGAAATGCATGCCGACTCTCGTGAAGAGCTGGACTCTTGTCAAGCAGGCGATATTGTTGCTTTTGTTGGTTTGAAGAATACTCAAACAGGTCATACGTTATGTGATCCTAAGCAACCTGCGACATTAGAACCAATGGTGTTCCCTGATCCCGTTATTTCGATTGCTATTTCACCCAATGATAAGGGTGGTTCTGAGAAAATGGGTATTGCGCTGAACAAAATGGTGAAAGAAGATCCTTCTTTCCACGTTGAAACAGACGAAGAAAGCGGTGAAACCATTCTTAAGGGAATGGGTGAATTACACTTAGATATCAAAATTGATATCCTTAAGCGTACTCATGGTGTTGATGTCACAGTGGGTAAACCTCAGGTTGCCTATCGTGAGTCAATCACTCAAGCTGTTGAAGACAGTTATACACATAAGAAACAATCGGGTGGTTCTGGTCAATATGGTCGTATTGACTATACCATCACTCCAGGTGAGCCAAACAGTGGTTATACGTTTGAATCTAAGGTGACTGGTGGTAATGTCCCAAGTGAATATTGGGGTGCGATTGATAAAGCGTTTGAGCGTATGATGAATGAAGGTGTTCTGGCTGGTTTCCCTGTGGTTGATGTACACGTTGAATTGCAAGATGGTGCCTATCATGCCGTGGATTCATCCGCTATGGCGTTTGAATTGGCCGCCTATGGTGCTTATCGTCAAACAATGAAGAAAGCCGGCCCACAATTACTTGAGCCTATTATGAAAGTCGATGTGTTTACTCCAGAAGCGCACGTTGGTGATTGTATTGGTGACTTGAATCGTCGTCGTGGCATGATTAAAGATCAAGAGTCAAATCCAATGGGGACTCGCATCAAGGCCGATGCACCCTTAAGTGAAATGTTTGGTTATATTGGTGATTTGCGTACCATGACTTCTGGTCGTGGTCAGTTCTCAATGGAATTTTCACATTATAGTGCTTGCCCTAAGAACGTTGCTGAGGAAGTCATTAAAGAGACCTTAGAGCGTAAAGAAAAAGCGAAAAAATAAGCATTATTAACAATGTGTTTCTTTTTCTAAAAAGGCCGGTCATTGACTGGCCTTTTTTTATTTAAGATTAAGTATCTAGGAAATTAACCAATGCAATGTCGCAAAGGTTGTGGTGCTTGCTGTATTGCACCCTCTATATCGACACCCATTCCAGGAATGCCCAAGGGCAAGCCGGCAGGTGTACGCTGCATACAATTAGATAGTAACAATACCTGCAAAATTTTTGCTCAGAAGAGTCGTCCACCTGTGTGTTTGCTCTTTAGTGCCAGTGAAGAATTTTGTGGTACCTCTAATGATTTTGCACTGCAACAGCTGAGTATCTTAGAAAAAGAAACTTGTTCATAATTCAATACATTTGAGTATATAATATTCAATTGTATCTTAACTCAAAGGTTGTTACATAAGTGAATCAACAAGCCATACAAAGTACGGATATCCCAAAAGATGATCAGCAAATTCTTAAGGATGAGCCTAAGGAAGAACCTGTGTTTCATTATCAGCTTGCTGGTAAATCAATTACAGTCTTGGGCACGGCTCATGTGTCAAAAAGCAGTGCCGATAAAGTACAGGAGTTATTAGCAACAGGGCAGTATGATTGCGTGGCTATAGAACTCTGTTCTAGTCGTTATAAGAGCATGATCGATCCAGATAGTCTGGCCAAAATGGATTTATTTCAGGTATTTAAAGAAGGTAAGGCCTCTATGGTGATTGCCTCTCTTGCTTTGGGAGCCTATCAGCAAAAAATGGCTGATGAATTTGGCATTGAGCCAGGTGCTGAAATGCGCATGGCGATAGAACAAGCTGAAAAAATGGATGCTGATATCCATCTTATTGATCGTGAGGTGGGTACCACTCTAAAACGAGTCTATAATAATGTCCCATGGTGGAAGAGAGTGGGGATTGTCGGTGGTTTATTAGGCAGTGTGGTGACTAATGAGAAAGTGTCAGAAGATGAGATTGAACGCCTTAAAGAAGGTGATATTTTAGAAACCACATTTGCTCAATTTGCTGAACAAGAGCAGGCACTATTTGCCCCGCTGATTGATGAACGAGATCAGTATATGGCAGCTCGTCTAGAGCAAATAGTTTCTCGTTCAGAAAATAAGTCTATTTTAGCAGTTGTTGGAGCTGGTCACCTTAAGGGAATAGAATCTTACCTAGCTAAAGATGGGCAAATAACTTCACCAGAAGAACTACATAGCCATGCTCAAGAAACAATTGATAGACTGGATGCCTTACCAGAGAAAAGTCGTTGGCCAAAAATTATTCCTTGGTTAATTGTGGCAATCTTATTAGCAGGTTTTGCCACGGGCTTTAGTAAAAGCACGGACTTAGGCATGCAACTTATTATCTATTGGGTTGTGATTAATGGTTCCTTGTCGGCTCTTGGTGCAGCCATTGCCAAAGGTCATCCATTAACCATTATCGGAGCGTTTATTGCCGCACCATTAACATCTCTTAACCCAACAATCGGGGCAGGTATGGTAACGGCTGCCATTGAATTGTATTTTAGAAAACCCAATGTTGGTGACTTTAGTGAGTTAAGAAAAGATACCACTCATATTTCAGGTTGGTGGCAGAACAAGGTGGCACGAACCTTATTAGTATTTTTCTTTTCGACGATAGGCTCAGCAATTGGTACTTATGTGGCGGGCTTTAAAATCTTTGAAAGTCTGGTTAATTAGTGCTGTTATTGTATCCTCTAGCTACTTGGAAATATACTCTGAAACTATTTCCAAGCGACAGGATGGTATGTTTTTTACTGCTTTTCTTTTTCTTTTAATTTAACATAGAGTTTGGTGCTTCTTTTTGCTTTACGTAAAATTTGTGATGTTAAACGAGAAATCGAAAAAGAATAATCTCTTTCTTTTTTGTTTTTATAGACAAGAATAATCAGCTGTTTGTAGTCCTTTTCAACCGATTCGAGTTTCTTTTTAATGGCATCGGTATTATTAGGATTATTTTTAAGTTTCATGAGGTTGTGAGCAAACAAGTTTAAGCTATCGGTAAATTGTTTACTATAATCCTTGTCAATCCCCCAGTTTTCAATCAGCATAAACAGGGCAATTCTTTGACTGAGCATACGTTGTTGACCAGCAATATTAACGACATCTTTTTTGCTATCATGACCCTTGAGTAGTTGAGCAATAATATTATTCGACATTTCTAATAATTGTTCATTTAAAATAATGAGTATAGGCATCTGTTGCTTGTCCGGTGTCTTTAATATAATGCCTTTAAATTTGCTCCAAGTGGTCTGTAGTTTGGTCACTAACGGTGTGATTTTAGGGTTGGCTTCAAGTTTTTTTAAGTTGCTTTCAAAGTGTTTAATGGCTCGTACCTTTAAATCAACAGGGTTACCAAAACTTTGAATTTGTCCTATTTGACTATAAGCAACCAGAGCTTGATGGGCAAACATACGTTGCTGGCCAGCAATATTGACATACTGAGCTGTGCTGATTTTGCTAGTTATTTTTTTGCTCGCTTCATTTTCTGCAAAGGCAAAACTGCTATTAGCCAATAGAAAAACAAGCAGAACTAAGCTGGTTTTTTTGATGAAAGTGATCATAATAATTCTCGTTGTTATGGTATTTTTAACCTGCTTTAATCCGTTAAATGAAGGTTATGCTATCGCTATGGTTATTGCTGAATTATATAGATATATTCCTTATATTATGTAGACATATTTCTCAGTATCTCCTATTGTAGGAGTTTTTAAAAAAAAATCTTCTAAATTTAAAAAAATTGTTCTATTCTTTTTAGGTTTGTAGGAGAATGCTTACAAATTAAAGCTTTTCTCTAATCGGTCGATTAATGGTATTAGATTAGAAACAAGACAATAAAATAGGAATAATAGGATGCAGTGGATAAAAAATATCTCAATCAAAACCAGTTTATTAGTTAGTATGCTGTTACTCGGCAGTGTTTTGATTGCCAATATACTTTTTTCAATATTTTTTATGTATCAGCCTCAGGTAATGCATGGTGATAAGATATATAAAGCGAATCAATTAGCCGATTATGTCATCTTAGCAACGGCTGAAGGAGCCAAAGAACGTGGTTTTACTGCCGGTTATCTATCTAATAGAGCAAAAGGTAATGCTTCAGATGCGACCTTAAAATCAAAAATCAATCACTTTCGTCAAGAAGGGAATAGACTACTTGATCAGGTGTTTAAATTAGCTAATGAACTAATAGCAGAAAATGCTCGAGATGCCGAATTTAAAGATATTGTTAAACAAACAGAAAATCAATATCAGAAAATACAGTCTATCAGACAATCTATTGATAGTAATAATAGTATCAGTGACTCAGAATGGGTCACTCAGATGACAAAATTGATTAATAATCTGACGGTACTAAGACAAATGGCATTTAACCCGACCAATGATATTGAAGGGGCTGTTTATAATAACCTTATGGTTAAGCAGGCGGTTTGGAGTGTTAGTGAATATGCTGGTCGAGAGCGTGCGATTATTGCTACTTTTATTTCTTCAGGGCAAGCTATCCCTCAAGCCAAACTCAGGATGTTGGATAATTATAGAGGCGTGGTTGATTTTAATCTGGCTTATTTGAAAAATACCTCTTTACCTTTGTTAACTAATAAAAAACATGAACAATATGCCTCTGCAGTGAATAATGACTGGCGGGAAATCCAAAGTAACTTTCTTGGTAGTTACCAAGCACTTAGAGAACAGGTTTATCAGGCTGCTGCAACAGGGAAATACCCAGTTTCTGCAACTGAATGGTTAGCACAGGCAACCAGTGCTATTAATGGCATTTCTAACTTTAATCATCAGGTCTCACTGGATGCTGCTCGCCATAGTCAACAATATGTTGCTGCTGCACAGGCTAACTATTGGAAAGCATCCTTACTAGGTGTTATCGCTGTATTGGTTATTATTGCTGGTTTACTGGTGGTAAAATACATACTAAGGCGTATCTCAATGTTACAGAATACCTTTGTTAAGGTGGCTGATAATAAGGATATCACCTTACGTGTGGAAGATTCTGGGGAAAATGAACTTGCAGTATTAGGCAGTGCTTTTAATTTGTTAATTCAAAACCTTGAAGATATGATAGCTAAAATTAATCAGGCGTCGGATAAAATAGGTATTGATGTTGATACGGCTGTTAGCTCTTGTCATGCCAATAGCCGAGGTATTAGCCAACAGGAAGTCGATATTGAACAATTAGCCTCAGCAATGACGCAAATGGTTGCTTCTATACAAAGTATTGGTGATAGCTCTCAGATCAATGCCGAGAGTTCACTAAAAATGAATGATGAAATTAAGCAAAGTGGTCAGGTTATGCGTAATACGGCCACGTCAATTCATGGCTTGGGTACCATGATTGAACAATCTTCGGATGTGATCAGTCAACTGGCAACTGATAGCCTGAATATTGGTCAAGTATTAGAAGTGATTAAAGGTATTGCGGAGCAAACCAATTTATTAGCATTAAATGCAGCGATTGAGGCTGCCAGAGCAGGTGAACAAGGTCGAGGCTTTGCCGTGGTTGCTGATGAAGTAAGAACCCTTGCGGGTCGTACCCATGAATCGACAGAAGAAATTCAGCAAATGATTGAACGTTTGCAAGCGCAAAGTAAAAAAGCAACCGAAGCAATGCAATCAAGTCTTGAACAATCTCAATCTGCTATTGAACAAGTGACAGCTGCTGATGAAACATTAAACCATGTGATTACTTCTATGGGCGAAGTGATGGATATGAACTCCCAAATTGCTGTGGCCACAGAGCAACAGAGCAGTGTTGCAGAAGAAATTAACCAAAATGTCAGTTCACTGCAAAGCGTCGCTGAAAAAAATCATCAGCTCGCTCAAGGATCGGTTGATAATATGGGACATATTTCTAATGAAATAAAAACATTATTGGATATTGTTAGACAATATCGTACTAATGGTTAGTGTGTGGCATTAGTTTTTTGGGTAAATGTTTTGCGCTTAGTGTTTTTTACTCATATAAGCTTTCATTTTTTCACATTGATCATCGCGTTTTGCTCTAGGGGTGAACCAGACATAATCAAAAGGTAATTTTTGTGTTGTTTGGTTCCATGCTTGGGTATAGTCTTTCGCTTTGAGTTTCTGTTTACTGACTTCTATAAATGCAATACTGATTAGGCTTAGTTTCGGGCTTTCTTGTCTGAGATAAAAAGGAATACCATAATCCGTACGTGTGTGACCTGAGCCAGCAATAAGAATTGTTTGTTGGTTTTTTTGTGTCATTGATTTCTGTAAAACTTGTGTCATTGCCAAGTCACGACTTTGTTGACCTAATAACATGGGAGCAAGCATCTTTTCTGGTAGCATGCCACAATGGGCAGATTGTACTTCCTGTTCCAGTTTTTGTTGTAATGTTTCGTTATAGCGATATTTTTTTAAGCGTTGTTGTTCTTTTGGCTTTAATACCGAAGCACCTTGTTTAATTATTTGGCGTATTTGTTTAAGTTCTGCATTAGCAGCAAGAATGGGCAATTGGTTTTTAACGGCAAGTGAAAATATTGGGCGATAATAAGCCCAGTCGGGCCAACCGGATTGTTGCCACTTGAGCTGTTTCTCAAGCGTATCAATTTGTTGTGCAACGGGTATTTTTTGGCCATAATTTTCACTGATAAAGGTATCAATAGTCATTTGTTGGCCTTGCTCGAGCATTTCAAATGCAAGGCTTAACTGTTGCTTATTAGCGAGTTTTTCTTTATTTAAATAATGAACAAACTGTGCCTGTAACTGATGATGACGAGCATTATCATGAGTTTCCCCCAAAAGTATGATATTTTTTCTTAATAACTCATTATTGAGTGTCTCCAGACGGACAAATTTTTGTTGTTTAACCGACCAGATTTTACCAATAAGAGGATGTGTTTGAAGGTCATATTCTGGGCTTATGGTAGAGTGTACTGTCTGACAAGCATTTAGCATACTTGAGGCAATTAGGATAAAAATAAAATAAAGTGTTTTTTTCATAGTGGGTTCACACCTTCAGTCCGACCTTTTTTGTAAAATAAATAGCAATAACACATTCCCTATGTATTAATAAGGTATCTACTTCTATGCATTTTTTTATGGTTCTGTTTCTCTATTTAAGCCTTTCCCTGCTCAGTGTTTCATTGGCAAGCCAAAATCCCATTTTACAGCGTATACCAGAAAATAGCTTATTTTTTTCTGGCAATACACAGATGATAAATATCGATGAATGGCCATTACTAAACTATAGTCAGTCATTTTCAGAGCTAAAAATAGCAAAAGAAACCATGGCTAAAGAACAAGTGTTTTTTTATGAATTATATCAGGATTTTAGACAAACAATTCAGCAGAGCAATAGGATAAGCAAGAGTCGTGCCTTAAGAGAGCATTATGGTTTAGCACAAAATCTTGGTTTTTCTTTTTATACGGTGGGTGTTGTTCCCGTACTAAGTATCACAATTGATCATGCAGCCGCTTTTTTAACGGCATTGGATCAGGCTGAACAAGTATCGCAATTACACTATGAAACACAGACCTTAAGCGGGGTTCATTTTCGCTCTTACCCCATAAGTAACAATTATCAGTTTATTGTGGCGATAGATGAGTCTATAGCGGGTTATAAATTACTGACACTGTCTATTTTTAGATCGAATATGACTCAGGTTCAAAAAGAACAAATCCTTGGTTTGTCAAAACCTAAAAAAAATATTACCAAAAAGGTTTTGGAGATAGAAAATATCCACCAATATCAACCGATTGCCATTGGTTTTTTTGATTTTCAAGAAGTGATCCGTTCTTTATTTAAAGAGCAAGATAACCCGTGGGAGTTCTTCTTAGGTAAAGATGATCTGTTTATTAATTCGCTAAAAGAATCTCAATGCGAATTGGATATGAATGCTATTGCTTGGGATATCCCAAAGATTGTCGCAGGCTATAAACATTATGATAATCAGGGGCAGACGCAGAAAATGCTTATTGAGGTATTATTGGAGTTGGAAAATAAGCAATTTACAACACAGCTAAAGAATTTTAGAGGCTTTATTCCAGATTATATTCGTCATGGAGCGAATGATAATATTATGGCACTGGGCTTGGGTATTAAATTATCCAATATGATGCCTTTTTTTGCTTATGTTTCTCAGGTTTTTAGAGACAGTCACTTTCAATGTCAGGCATTAAAAAAGATACAGCAACGTGTGGCGAAATTTAACCCACTGATGTTAGCAATGTTCTCTGGTGTGATCGATGGTGTACAAGGCGTTGCTTTTGCTATACAAGAATTCGCCATCAAAAAAAACTCAGAACAAGTCTCTGATGCACAGAAAAAGCAGGTAGAACTGTCTATGTTAATGAGTTTATCGGCATCTGAGCCACTGAAAGTATGGCAGATGCTATCTGCTTTTGGTCTACCCGTAGGTCATTCAACTAATGGGCAGGATAAAAATACACAGAAAAAACAAAACTTAACCCCGTCTAGCAGTCCTCAGAAGTTAGACTTTCCAGAGTTAGAAGCCCTGGGCATTGAGCTATTTATTGCGCTTAAAGGTAAACATCTCGTTGTTTATAGTGGTCAGCAAGCAGAACAAATAAGCCAGTCCTTAGTGAATGAGCTATTAGTGCCTAATGGTATTTTGCAAGAAAGTATGAATTACACCAAGATAAATGAATTGATGAAAACAGTGCAGTATTTTTTACGCTCACCACAAACATCGGCTAAGCAACCGCTTACTATGGCTATGCCAGCAGAATCCTGCGTTATGTTTGATGAAGCAATGACTCGTCTATCCCAGTTCTCTGGTGTGATGGATGTACAAAATGATGTTGTGGATCAGGGCGTGTTGACTAGCTTATATGCGGATCTCAAAATCAACTCAAGCAAACAAAAAAGTGATTTTTTAGCAGGGCGTTATGAAACCTATGCGATGCTTGATGGTTGCCAGTTAGAAAAAGATGGCTTAGAAGAGATTTTCGCAGATGGTACGGGCTTTTATCAGCAATACTCAGATGATCGACAATGTTTTATTTTTGAAACCCGTTATCGTTGGTTAAAGGATAATGATCGCATTAAGTTGCAATATGTTAGTGAAAGGACTCGTCCAGAAGGTGTTTGTAGTAATGTTTTTAGTGAATGGCATTTACCCGAAGCAGAATATATTAATGATACTTGCCGGTTAAGAACGGAAGAAAATGGTTATTTTTCTTGTGTCTATGAATGGGATGGCGTTATGAATAAGGCCATTTATCAGCCAATTAGCCATTCTAAATAAACTAAGTAATAGTGGTTTACCTGCCAACCACCTAATTATTACTTATTTTTAGCCCTCTGCTTAAACAGTTCAGTGGGCTAAAAAAACAAGCAATGATCAACCAGTTTGTTGCACTACTTTATCTTAGGACTAATAATCAATATCGACCTTAAAGGTATCAAAAATAATATTAGCTGCACGCATGGTTGCACCACTATTAACCGCTTCAAAAATTTCTTTTTCACTTAAACCAGCCTCTTTAAGTGCCAACATATCACCTTCGGTTATATCGTGAGCATGATCAACAGCCTTCAAGACAAAAAGTAGCAGAAGTTTTTCTTTTTCATCTAATGATGCTGTACTGGGATCGGTTTTAAGTAATTGTACTTCTTCAGGGCTCATAGCAAATAGGTTAATTAACATACCAGCATTAAGGCCGATGCAATAGTCGCACTGAGCTTCTTTGGATACCAATAGACGGATCATAGTATTCAGTTTGGCAGAAGGTGTTGTTTGGCTATCAAAATACTGATATTTTTGCCATTGATTTTTTAATAACTCAGGGCTAACAGAGTACATTTGAATCGGATTGGGTATCATTTTCCATGTGGCTTCAATTTCACTATAGACATCGGCAACCAGACCTTGAGCATTTTCGGGTGAGACACTGGTGGTTAATAAACTCATAATTATTCCTTTATTGTTTGTATTGGATTAAGTTGTTTTGCTTTGTTTTGTACTAACTGGTACAAAAATGGTTAAAAAAAAGCAATAGTGCTTATGTTACTTTATTGCTTGGTTTGTAATTGTTGTTTGAATCCTTTTAAAACCGCCTCAATCATCTCTTTATCAGCGCCAGCTTTGATCATAATACTGAGACCATTTAAGGTGTTAATAAAGATGCTTGATAAGGTACTGGCATCGTAGTAAGTGCTAATATTGCCCGCTTGCTGGCCATTGTTAATAATGGTTTTAAAGGTCTCATGAAACTGCATAAATTGCTGCTTAATTAAAGCACATAAGTCGGGATATTTTTTATAACAGACTTCAGCATTATTCATTAATAAGCAACCCCGTATCTCACCAAATTCTTTTATTTCAGAGATAGAAATATGTAAAATATCAAATAGAATCTCTACGGCTGTTTTATGTTGTAATTGTTTATTAATCCATTGTATTTGCTCTTTAGCATATAAAGCCAAACAGCGTTCAAATAAACGTTGTTTACTGCTAAAGGTTTGGTAAAAGCTACTTTTTGAAATCTTCATAGCCTTTAATAAGTCGCTTAATGAAGCACTATCATAGTCATGATCCCAAAAATAATTCATTGCCCGCTCTAACACCTGATCTTCATCGAACTCTTTTGGGCGTCCTACCTTAGTCTCTATTTTAGAATTACTATGGCTAAGTCCTTTAGCCGGATATTTTTTGTTAGTCTGTGTTTGAGTCATTGGAATTAGTTTAGTACCGAGTGGTACCAAATATCAAGTGGTAAAATAAATTTAGTGGGATTAAAAATTGCAAGTGAATTAAATTTTTTATTTGATTTAGGTCAATTCTCTTTATTTTTTTTTGTATTTTAATAACGCTTCCTTTTATATCGCTAGGTTCAACCGACAAAAGAGATACCTCTATGACAATGCCTGATAAACAAAATATAAAGACGCCATTTGATTTGCATAATGATAGTGTGTACCAACACTGGCGTGATGCTAAATTAGCGGATTACCCAACAACATTGGCCGATTTAGTGGTGGAAATAAATGATCCAAGACATTTATCAAAGGCTGAACATAAAAAGTTATTAGCACTTTGCCAAAAAGCCAATATGGTTATTTATGCGGCTAAAACAGCCGATGATCCCAACCCTGAAATTCCTTTGGCAATGGGTAGGGCATTTGGTTTGCTTAATTTGGATCATAATTGGCTGGCGGATAAAAGTGGTTTAACCTCATTAACGGTGGTGGATGAAGGAGCTAGGCAAAATTATATTCCTTATTCCAATCGTGCGATTAATTGGCATACAGATGGTTACTACAATAGTGCTGATAAACAGATTCATGGCTTGAATTTACATTGTGTTATGCCAGCCCCTCATGGAGGTGAAAATCGCTTGATGGATCATGAGGTTGTGTATGCCTTGCTCAGAGATAAGAATCCTGATTATATTCAGGCATTGATGGCTGATGATGTCATGCTTATTCCCCCTCGGATGGATAAAGACGGTGATGTGGTCAGAAAAGAAGAAATTGGCCCAGTCTTTTCAGTGAACCCAGTGACCGGTGATTTGCATATGCGTTATACCATTCGAACACGCAATGTGATCTGGAAGGATGATCCTCTTACTGAGCAAGCACTGCAAGAGTTGGCCTCTTTATTAGAAACCGACTCATCGTATAATTATCAAGGTAAACTCGATTCAGGTATGGGCTTGGTCAGTAATAATGTCTTACATGATCGCAATGCCTTTGAAGATACCCCAGAGCAAAAACGCCTAATCTATCGTGCCCGCTATTATGCTCGTTTGGAAGGCACATCTGTTCAATCTAAATAAATTTCTTTGAGTGCTTGCACACACTTACATGAGTGCATTTTCTTGGGTAACATAAGGTGTCCCAATGGGAGTAAACTTAATCCAATAGGCATAATTACCCTTCTCAAAAATTATGAGTTCGCCAGGTGAAGATACCTGGTTCCTTCTACCTGAAGGTAAGTAAGTTATGCCGCTACTATGTATATCACCAGTATCTAAATTTTGCATCTGATCGGCACCTGAAAGTTTCCCACGGACAGATAGGATGATATTGTCAGAATTGCGTAGAATAATCCAGCCTTTAGAAAAATAAGTCGCTGTGCAGGAAGTACCATTTGTTGAAGAACATAAGGTTATAGGAGTATTTTGTATAATAGCCTCATTTCTAGCTAAACGTATATCAGCTAATAAATCATTGGCTGCCACTAGAACTTGGTTTTTGTCGATGGTTTCTTTAAAACTAGGTACGGCAAAAGTGAGCATAATAGAAAGAATAAGGATTGTGATAAGTAACTCAACAAGTGTAAATCCACAGTTTTTATTCATTTTTTTCATCCTGTATCGTGAGCCGGTTAAGAGTGAATGCATTGTGGACTTTAGGATATAAGACAAATGTCACAGAACTTATTAATAGGAATGTTTATGTGTAATAAAATGTAACAGCGGTCATAGTATGAATGTTATGGATCAGAAGAAGGTTGAGTATGGTTTTGTTTATTGATAATTGTAGGCGTTTAGACTATTACAGTAGATTTTTTATAAGCAATACAGGATAATATCGCACTTATCTTGACAAGCATTTAGACCCAATCTACTTGAAGATGTAGGCTTCGTTATGTTAACTAAAGCCTTAATCCTTGTAGTATCTATACACGACACTCAATCGGCTCTTAGTCAAAATGCCTCGTCAAGTAAAACGGATATATACTGCGACAAAACTCTATTTCTAGGAATAATACATTGATATCAACAGCAAATCTCACCATCCAGTTTGGTGCCAAGCCCTTATTTGAAAATGTTTCTGTTAAATTTAGTGATGATAATCGCTATGGTCTGATTGGTGCTAATGGTTGTGGTAAATCCACCTTTATGAAGATACTTGGTGGTGATTTAGAGGCCACCAGTGGTACGGTAACCATCAGTACAGGTGAACGCGTGGGTAAATTGCGTCAGGATCAATTTGCTTACGAAGAATACAGTGTGATTGATACCGTTATCATGGGGCATGAAGAGCTGTGGAAGGTCAAAGAAGAACGCGATAAAATTTATGCTAAAGCCGATATGACTGAAGATGAAGGCATGCGAGTGGCTGATTTGGAAGTTCAATATGGTGAAATGGATGGCTATACTGCTGAGTCCAGAGCAGGTGAATTACTGCTTGGTGTAGGCATTCCAGTCGAGCAACATTTTGGTCTAATGTCAGCTATTGCACCGGGTTTTAAGCTACGAGTATTGCTTTCTCAAGTATTATTTGCTGATCCAGATATTATGCTTTTAGATGAGCCGACGAATAATCTGGATATTAATACGATTCGTTGGTTGGAAGCTATTCTTAATGAACGCAATTGCACGATGATTATTATTTCTCATGATCGTCATTTCCTTAATAGTGTCTGTACACACATGGCTGATTTAGATTATGGCTCTATTAATATTTATCCAGGCAACTATGATGAGTATATGCTGGCTGCCATCCAGGCACGCGAGCGCCAGATGCAATCGAATGAGAAAAAGAAAACTGAAAGGGCAGAATTACAAAAATTTGTAGAGCGTTTTTCAGCCAATGCATCCAAAGCAAAGCAAGCGACATCACGTCGAAAGCGTCTGGAAAAAATTCAATTAGATGATATTAAAATATCCTCCAGAAAGAATCCTTTTATCCGTTTTGAGCAAGATAAAAAACTTTATCGCAATGCCTTTGAGATTGAAAACCTAAGTAATGGTTTTGATGAGATTTTATTTTCTAAAGTTGACATGCTGGTCGAAGTGGGTGAGCGTATTGCCATTATTGGTGCCAATGGTGTGGGTAAGACAACCTTGCTGAGAACTTTAATTCATGACTTAGAAGCAAAAACAGGTCGTATTAAGTTTTCTGAAAATGCTGATATTGGCTATTATCCACAAGAACACATTGATGAATTTGCTGCCGATATGACCTTATTTGACTGGATGGATCAATGGGGACAAGAAAGCGATGATGATCAGGTGATTCGAGGTATTTTAGGGCGTCTACTATTCTCTCGTGATGATAGTAATAAATCAGTTAAAGTGCTCTCAGGTGGTGAAATGGGACGCATGGTATACGGTAAATTAATGTTGGAGAAACCCAATATTTTATTTATGGATGAACCTACTAATCACATGGATATGGAGTCCATCGAGTCACTGAATATGGCTTTGGACTCATACCAAGGCACCTTAGTTTTTGTTAGCCATGATCGAGAGTTTGTGTCTTCGTTAGCCAATCGAATCTTAGAAATCAAAGATGGAAAAGTGGTTGATTTTAAAGGCTCCTATGACGAGTATCTTGCCAGCCAAGGTATCGAACAGTAATGCATTTTTTATGCTGATATTTTTTATTAATAGTAACCATTCAGCTTAATTGTAAAGCTTCTAAACATAGCTCTGGCAAGCTATCTGAATGTTACTATTGGTATAATTATTATGGAATATTGGCAAATCATTCTCCTTGTTTTTATTGGCCTGTTTGCGGGCTGGATTAATGTCATGGCTGGTGGTGGCTCTTTGTTGACCATTCCAGCCATGATTTTTATGGACATCCCAGCTCCTATTGCTAATGGTACCAATCGTATTGCCATTCTGGCGCAAAATATCGTGGCTGTTTATGCCTTCTTTCGCCATGGTTTCTCTGATCTTAAACTCAGTTTAAGTCTTTCCTTTGCTGCTTCTTTAGGAGCCATTGTAGGGGCTTGGTTGGGTGTTTCTTTACACGGTGTCTGGTTTAACCGTATGTTAGCTATGGTCATGATTGCAGTCATGCTTCTTATGGCAATGGAAAAGCCTACGGTCTCATCATCAGCAATCTCTCCTGGTTCTCCCCCAGCAACTAAAAATATTTTATTAGGGCATATTCTGATGATATTTGCTGGTTTTTGGGGTGGTATGGTTCAGGTGGGTGTGGGTTTTATTTTAATGCCCATTTTACATAAGGTAATGGGTTTTGATCTTGTGCGGGTCAATATGTATAAAGTGTTTATTATTTTAAACTTTACGATTGTCGCCTTGTTTATTTTTGCCTCTCAATTAGAATTGATGTGGTGGGCTGGCCTTGGTCTGGCATTAGGCAATTCGATTGGTGGTTGGTACGGCGCACACAGTACCATTCATAAAGGTGAAACATGGATAAAAACCGTTTTATACGCGGTTTTATGTGTCTTTATTATTAAGCTATTATTTTTCTAGTTCATCATGTTACTTTAAGCGTATTGAGTTTTAAAATAAGTATAATAAATAGACTCAACGTATCACCTCACAAGAGGTTTTCTAATTCCAGTTTTCTGTTCAGGCTTAATGGTTTCAAAAACAGCTGACATTGGTTTGATATTTGCGTCACGACCATAGATATAGCTTTGTTCGCCGACCATCACCTTGTAGGCTTTATTGAGCTGTAGAGCGCGGGAGCGGCTCGGAAGCAACAGCACAGAAATATCATTATGCAGTTTTTGCAGCATTGAAGGTTTAATGTTTCCGTTTTGATCAAAGAACTTATCAATCACTTCTTGGTTATTCCTAAATTCATTACCCGAATGATTATTTTTTAAATAAAAGCTGTATTCATACTGCTCGTCTATATTTTTATATTTGACTCGTGGCTCTTTTATACCCGCCAGTCCTTTTTGTGACCAGTGATTCCAACCGTAATCCGTTTTGCTTTTAGCTATTCCTTCAAGCTTTCGTGGGAAGGTGAATATCGAGTCCGTGGTTGCGCCCAGATGAGAATGGCAACCCATGCAGGCAATGGTTTCTTCATGGGTTTGGGGGCGAAGATCACCTTTTTTATCTTCAATAAAGCCCTGATAAACCCAGCCTATTTCATTTTTTAGCCCTGCTTCATAGTCGCCACGGAAAACCGACAGTTGTGCTTCGTTGCTATCCAGTGACTGCATTTCCCATTGTTCTGCAAGTGCGACACGCTCCAGCTCGCTATAGGTGCTCCAGGCGTATTTTTTTGCATAGCGCAATTCTTTCATACGCGCAGATATCTGGACGCTGTCGCTTGTATCATTCCAGTCCAAGTAACGTACCGAATGCAGAAACTCAGTATTTTCAGGGAATAGTCCTTTCGCAAGATGGATTTCCTGACGGTTAAGTTTTCCTTTTGCTCGCCCGACATAGCTTTTGACGCTCGGCAAGATACGACTTGTGCTTGTCAACACGCCATCGCCGTTCAAATCTACGCCATACAGGTTTTCATCAATGGCTTCTGGTAACTGGATGCTTGCATCTTTGACAATGGCTTCAACAATCGCAAGATTAAGTTTGTAAACCAGCAGATTGAAATCACCACTGGGGTCTTCCCTAAACGGCCTGTCAAGCCGGATTAGGACATCGTCGGTGGATCCATTGGTTGGCCAGAAAGTCCCCAAAAATGGCGTATAACGAAACGCCCGCCAGCCGGTGTAGTCGTTATTTTTATCATGATCAAAGCCTTCGTCATCAAAATTAAAATAACTATCCGGCCGGTATCCTTTCCAGCTTTCTGGCAAAGCTTTGTCTAAAGCAATCGCGCCTTCCCCGTCAAAATAATTTGATTGTCGTACATACTCCAGAATGACCGCATTACTGATGGCGGCAACTGCAATTCTTCTATCTTTAAATAGATTTGTAAACGGATTTGTGCGCACCTCCAGCGGGAAGTTATACTCCATCTGCAAAGCGGTGTCGTTATAGAAGTTGGGGACTTTTCCATTGGTATGACAACTGTAACAGGGATTAAATGTTTCAGCCGTGATGCTATCTTGTGTTTTGGTATAACACATCGAGGTGATATACACACCGCGTGTATTTTTGATGTCATTATAAGAAATCACATTTTCTTTTTCCTGCCTGTTGATGTAGCGACTTTTAACCGTATCGCTATCATTAGAACCGCCGCCACAAGCAAAGATCAAAAAAGATAACGGTGCAATGATCGCTGTACAAAAGAGAAGTTTTATATTCACTTGATGATCCTTAAGCATGTAACATCATTATTTATTGTTTGAGTTGCGTATAAAAAATACCCGAGTAGCATTTTAGCCAAACGGGTGTTTATTTTTTCCCGAGAATCTGTCCAAGAACATCTTCCCAGTTTATATGTATGCTATTATTTAAAAATATCCGTAGGCATACCGTCGATGTAACCAATCACCGCTCTAAGATCTTCGTTCGTTGCCGCTTCAATCAATGCGCTGTTAGGCTTTTCCCCTACTGCATTTTTTGGGTTGTCCTTGAAAGGATGTTGTTGGTTAATCAGAAGAATGGGTTTTCCACCTACGGTACCGGTATCAACGCCAGTCACTTCTGCACCGATAGGCAACGAAGCAATTCTGACTTTTTTATTGGTTTTGGTGTTATACGCCCAAGTCATATTATTGACATGCTTTGTTGTATCTTCGCTGATCAACAAGGTATTGTGCCCAATATAGGTGATATTGTCTGGGTTAGAAATATCGTCTGGATGACATGTCCACTCATCGGCGTATTCGTCACCCTCCTTAAGTGGTTTGCCAATGACCAGAGCTTTCATCTTGTTACCGCTATAATTTGAATCAAGCGTAACTTCATAGACACCACCACAAGAGTTTTTGGGAAGCTTAATATCATTTGCGCCGACTTCCTTGCCCTTATAGTTATCTTCCATGCTTTTTTCGATGGCGCTAATCGCTACATAAAGCACATTCTTGTCCTTGTTGTAGGTTAGGCCTTCTTCTTTTCTGAATTCAATAGTGGCGCCTTGGTAGGCAGCATACTTACGCGTTTCTAGGAAAGCCGCCGCTTTCTCTTTACCGGGTTTTAATTTAAGGCATTCAACCTTGCTGTCTTCGAATATTTTTTTGAATCCTGCTGTCGAACAGGTATTGTCATCGGTAGTCGCCTTGATATCAAAAATATCGGTCAGTTTCATTTCGGCATCTATCATGGCCTTGATATCACTGTCTTTTGCATGACCTAGCTCTATCCAGAATAAATCAAAACTGCCACCATTAGCTGAGGATGTTTGGTTCACTTTAGCTGAATAGAGCGTACCTTCCCATTCCGTCTTGAAGTTATTAATTTTGTTGTCCGAAACAAATTTCCAGAACCCTTTTGCGGTGCCATCATCTGACATGTAAACCGTTTTTCCATCTGGCATCATGGTGGCTAATTCAGGTGTATAACGGCCTGTAACATAATGTTTAGTACTTTTGGTTGACCCGTCTGCCTGGGGTTGTGCTTCAACAATAAATCCGTAGTTATAAGGCCTGAAAGAAATTCCATTATAACCATTGTTTTTATCAATTGTGTTGTCCTGGAGGTATTTGGACATGCCCGCTACATAACGGCAAAAATAGCTACCATCAGCATCATCGGCTGTCAGATTGTCGCAATCCTTGTAAAATGGAGAACTTAAATCGGCATAGCGACTATTCAGGGAATAGTTTTCTTCGCCACCCAGATGGCTTCCATAAGTGGTTTTTGTACTGGCGCAGTTAATGATTGTGCCGCCAATCGCTGCCAAGTCAACCGGCTTTGTCTCTACTGCCTTGACCTCGCCATTCACCAGTTTCAGTTCAGTATGATAAAGTTCACCCGGTCTTTCTTCCATATGCGTAATCAGGTAATCCTTGCCAACGACATGTATCAACGAGTTGCCGTCAGGGCCATCTGAAATATCCTGAGAACCGTCGGATTTTATCAACGCGTTACCTAAAATGTCCGTCATCAAACCTATTTTCCCTGAGCCGATAGTATCACCCATCTTAGCCAGTACCTTGTAGCTCAAAGCATAATCCTGAGTCGAACTATCATCAAATAATACGGTCAATTTTGGTGAAACACGCATCTTTGTTTTTTCTGTATTGTTTTTTGCGATTGCCAGTGGTGTGAAACTCAAATCTGTGATTGATTTGGGTACCGCATCATTGGATGAACTATTGCATCCGGCACTTGTTAGACTAATGGCCGTTATGACGGCCAATGAAAGAGATTTTGTATACATGGTTACCTTCCTTAATTTATACTCATTAATTGATATTATCCTGCTACTTATAAATCACAATGTATTGAGTAAATATGACAGGGTCATGACAACGATGCTAAAAATTAAAAGAGACCTTTACATTAATTTGACTTTCATCGCCCCATAAAAATATTTAAAAAATGAAATAAGTTAAAAAAAGCTTGGTACTGATCCCCCAATTTGATCATAGACTTATCTTTGAGTATATAAGAGGTCATCTTATTAAATTAAGCATTCAGATCACCTAGGATTAATCACTGGATTTTGTTATGAAATTAGTCTCGTTGATTACATAAATCAACAGTTTTTCAATCAATCACCGAACAAACCAATGACTTATTGCCATTGCCTACTGGCCATGATACAAGCTTTAGCGTAACCTCATTTATACGGGGCTAATCAGGGTAAAAGACTTGGCTGCTTTTGTAGGAATGAGAAAGGCACTGGCTATATTAAATAACGTACAAAAAGATACAATCTGCATACTAAGTCCTTACAGAAATAATAAATAAATTTAGTAAAGTAGAATTATTATTGTTTTAGGAGTGACTCACAATGACCTCACTAGAGAAAACAGGCCTGTTACTTGTACAAAAAAAGAATACTCTGCCAACTTCAGGCTTTGAAAGAATACCGATTAGAAGATTGCAAGATGCTGTAGACTTTATTATTCACTACAATCCAAAGATTGTCATGGTGGGTAGTTCAATGACTGATTTAGAGCTAGCCAAATTAAAAATGGCGGTATGTCCATGGTTCTCTGGAAAGATTTTAAAAAATGATGAATAATAAAATTGAACAAAAACATCTTTTTCTAGTTGAAGATGATCAGCGTCTGGCCGACTTAGTTCAAGAGTATATGGAGAAACAAGGTTTCCTTGTTTCTCATGAGATTCGTGGTGATTTGGCTGTTGATAGGATTGTTGAAGCACAACCTGATATTGTTATTCTTGACTTAATGCTGCCAGGTCTGGATGGGTTGGAAGTGTATAAAAAAATTCAACCTCATTTTAAAGGCGGAGTATTAATGTTAACCGCAAAGGATGATGATATCGATCAGATCCTCGGGCTTGAGTTAGGTGCTGATGATTATGTGATTAAACCTGTGCAGCCACGAGTGCTATTGGCTAGAATTCATGCCCTATTGCGCCGATATTATGGCTCACCAGATGAACCCAATGTCAAACGAAGCTTCGAGGTGGGAGGTTTGTCCATTAATCAAGCTGCACGACAGGTAACACTTTCTGGTTTAGAAGTTGATTTAACGACTAATGAATTTGAGCTTCTTTGTTTTTTGGCAAACTCTGCAGGAAAAGTGATCAGCCGTGATCAAATTCTTCATGCAGTCAGGGGAATTGAATATGATGGTTTGGATCGTTGGGTAGATATTCGTATTTCACGTTTGAGAAAAAAACTAAATGATTCTTCTGAACACCCACAAAAAATTAAAACTGTATGGGGTAAGGGTTACCTGTTTGTAAAGGATGCCTGGTAATGCTCAGGATATTTTTACCACTTTATCTCATACTCATTCTTTTTGCAGTTATTTTTATCAGTGCAGTCAATTTTTTACCGACAATTTATTTACATTCAGCATTATTTGACTATGAAGATCAAATAACAAAAGGAACATTTTATCTTATTGAGGAAAAACTTAAGGGACTCAACTATCAACAACAGGTACAGGTTGTTGATGGATTACAGGATGAATTTGGTTATCCATTACATCTACTCAAGCCAGGTGATCCTTTAATTGATACAAAAAACTGGAAAATAATTTTATCTGGAGAGTCAATACAATTAGATATTGATGATGCTAATTATAATATCAAAAAAATTCCTGATTCTGATACAGTCATTGCAATTGCATTTTCTGAAAGTAATGCTGAAAATGCTCATAAACAAGCATTGGGCACATTTAATTTAATTAAACAAAAATTGTTTGCTCAGTCCAGAGAAAAATGGCCAGATATTATTCATAAACTACAACCTTATTTTGGTTTCCCTATTAATTTAATAGAAAATGAAATGCTGAGTGGTGAGTTATTAAGTGTCTTGGCAAATGATAAGGAGCTAAATCAGCGATTTGACAAAGGGAAAATAATATACATAGATGGCAGTGATTATGAATACTATATACAAAAACTAAAAGAATATCCTTATATTCTACAGGCAGGACCGATTAAACCTCCTATTGCCGTTATTATTTCTTTTCTTGTAGGATTATTTATATTATTTTTTCTAGGTCTGGCATTTACTCTTTTCTTATGGATTCGTCCTTTATGGATATCAATCAATGAATTAACGTGTGCATCAAATAATTTTGGTCAGGGTAAACTAGAATCTCGTGCAAGTGTGAAACCTCGTGCAGCATTGGGCAATCTTTCAAGTCAGTTTAATGCAATGGCAGAACGAATAAGTCGTTTAATAACAGGACATCGTGACCTCACAAATGCTGTTTCCCATGAACTACGCACCCCTATTGCTCGAATGCGTTTTGGACTTGAAATGTTGGAAAGGACTGGTGAAATAACGGATGAAAAAGCAAAACAACGCTATTTAGATGGACTCAATGTAGACGTTAATGATTTAGAAGAACTGGTCAATGAACTGCTGCATTATGCACGTTTTGAGCAAGTCAGATCATTGCCAGATTTAGAAACAATTGAAGTACTCCCCTGGCTAGAAGGTCTTATTGAACATGCGAGGGGATATGCCGCTAACCTTGAGATACATTGCATTAATAATAATGTACCCGTAGCACTTAAAATACGATATTCCCCTCATTATTTGGCCAGGGTAATCCATAATTTACTGCGTAATGCCTGCAAGTATAGTCAGCATGAAATCAATATTATTATAGAATTGACAGAAAAAGACATTTTGATTCATATTGATGATGATGGTGTCGGTATACTTAAACAAGATCGTCAGCGTATTTTTGAGCCTTTTTCACGGCTCGATGAAAGCCGAAGCCGCCTGAGTGGTGGTCATGGTTTAGGGTTGGCAATTGCCAAAAGGATTATGGACACGCATAACGGCTGCATTGCTATTGATGACTCTTCGCTTGGCGGTGCCCGCTTTACAATTTCCTTACCAAAATAACAATCATTGACTTCATACAATTTGATACAAATCTAAACAACTTGTTTGTATATTTGAAATCACGTTACCAGTTACTATGTGTTTTTTACATCTTTAATTGAGAGAATACAATGAAAATTTTAACTATAGTAATAACAGTCGGAATTATTTTTTTGCAAGGCTGTGCAACTAAAAATTATGGTCGCCAAGGTATATTATCATCCTATGAACAGGAGAGCATGACCTGTAGAGAAGTTGAGCTTGAGTTGGCAAAAATGCGAGGTTTTATTAAATATGTTAACAAAGAAAGTGAATTCAGTGGGAAAGATGTATTGGCTATTTTAGGCGATCTCGGAGTCGGTAATTATATGGAAAAAAATGATGCTATTGAAAGTGCAGACAATCGAATGGCAGCATTAAATGCTCTAAAAGAACGCAAACAATGCCCTAAAAATCTTTCTCAACAAAAATCGCAATAATATCTGCTCTAGCATTTTCTAGTGATGAATTTTGAGAGCAAGATAATTACAGCCACAAAACTCATGAATCACATAGGCTTATTTTATATAAAGGAAAAATTATGAATAAAAATAATATAACAATAGTTTTAGCTATTTTCTTTACTGGAATATTTGGTGGGTGTACAGCTCTCATTCCAGATAGTATGATAACCTCTGCTCATCAAGATATGGATCTAAATCATGATGGATATATTGACTATAACGAATATCTAAAGAGTGGTTCAAATGAAGATGTTGCAGAGGAAGCAAAAGAGAAAGGAATGACAGTGGAAGAGTATCAAAAATGGGACTTTGAACGAGCCGATGCAGATAGGAATGGAAAAGTCACAGCACAGGAACTAATTGATTTATTTCGGAGGGAATCCTAAGTTTCCTTCTAACGCTTAAGTTAACAATTATGCATATATGTTGCTTAGTTTTAGCCGTTTAGTAAGTTCAAAATAAATGCGATAAATGGGGCTTGCTTTACAATTTCCTGGCCAAGACAATAGCTATAATCCACGGTGTACATTTTAATACAGACTACGCATAGTTTTAGTCAAGGTATATTGTAAACTATTAGTTCAATCTTACATTAAGTAGAAGGGTATTTATCCATGAACTCAATTTCCCACAGGGATTATTTTTTAATTTTGACCCTCCCCCTCTAATCACATAAAGTTTTTTATACTCAATAAATATTTCATTTAATCAATAAACTAGAGGCTGGAGTAGAATGATGCGCATACTATCAGTTGATGATGAACCAATCAACCAGCTTGTCATTAAAGAGTTTCTCAATAAATTATATGAGCTGAGTTTTGTTGATAGTGGTGAAAACTGTCTAAAATACTTATGTTTGATGAATCCTGATATTATTTTAATGGATATCTGTCTGCCCGGAATAAATGGTTTGGAAACCAGTAAAAAAATAAGGAACACATCTGGCTTTGATAAAACACCGATTATTTTTTTATCCACACTAGAACAGTCTGCTTGTCAACTGAAAATTCAACAAGTCAATGGCCATTATATGTCAAAACCATTTAATAAAGAGCTCTTGATTGAGCTTATCAATACAGCTTCTCTTTTTAAAAAGTAATAATTAAATCAATAAGGTTATATTGTGCGGGCAGAAAGCAACAGTCTGAGCAATTGCTTCAACGTGGACTACTTTAGGAACCTGAGATGAAAAAGCATGTGTACTACTGACAATCGGTAAACTCTATTATCTCTCTTTTAAAGTATGAATATTAATTAATCCTTTTGAGGAATGCTTATGAAAGCGGTTATCTGCACAAAATATGGTGCACCAGATGTTCTTCAGCTCCAAAATATTGCAAAACCTATACCTGGAGACAATGAAGTATTGATAATCATTCATGCAACAACTGTGCATATAGGTGATGTCAAAATTCGAAGTTTCAAACCTGGTATGGGTCTTTTCCAAGACTTGTTAGTCAAACCCATTATGCGAATTATGATTGGCTTTAGAGGTCCAAGAAAAAAAATACTTGGAATGGATTTAGCTGGGGAAATTGAGTCAATAGGTAAAAATGTTACTTTGTTTAAACAGGGTGATAAGGTCTTTGCTTCATCTGAGTTTCATTTTGGGGCCTATGCTGAATATATATGTTTGCCTGAAAATGGCTTGATAGCACCTCTACCAGAAAATATAACCTATGAAGAAGCTGCTCCCATTCCCAATGGCGCCATGACTGCATTACTTTTTCTTAACAAAGGAGGTATCCAAAAGGGTCAAAAGGTGCTTATCTATGGAGCATCTGGAAGTGTCGGTACTTTTGCGGTGCAGTTAGCTAAATATTTTGATACAAAGGTTACTGGAGTGTGCAGTACCGCGAATATTGATATGCTGAAGTCGCTAGGTGCTGATAAAATAATTGATTATACTCAAGAAGATTTTACAAAGAAAAATGAGACTTATGACATTGTTTTTGATGCCGTAGGTAAACTTAGCTCTTCACGATGTAATAAATCCTTGAAACAAAATGGGGTGTACCTGAACGTCCTAAGTCCATCTGGTTTAAAATTGAAACCTAAAGATTTACTCTTTCTCAAAAAGTTGGTGGAATCCAATAAATTAAGGGCGGTAATCGATAAAACCTATAAGTTGGAACAAATTGTTGAGGCACATAAATATGTTGAAAAAGGTCACAAAAAAGGAAATGTAGTTATAATAGTAAAGCATAATCACTAAAACCAAATTCACATTGCTTTAATAAATAATGAAACAATTTTGCCTGCTGACTCAATTTTCCCAGCTAACCCCATTCTGAGTATTTTCTTAGCATCTAAAATTAGGTGATCCGTATTTTGTACAAATAACTGCTTTCATAAGTGTTCCTTCAATCGTAACTGAGTTCAACATAGAATATTGTTTTCTTTGAACTGATAAACTTAACGTTTACATGATAGCCGTCTGCAAGCTATTCTGATGTGATTAATTTGTCTAAATATTTCTCAACTTTCATTTCCAAAGTTACTAATTTTCCTTTATAAAAAACACTATTGATTATCCAGGGAATTGGCATATTATGCCCGTCCTCTTTGTTTTTTATATGATTTAATGTAAGAGGTATATTATTATTTTTTGAATATTCTCTAAGCAATTTATTCGTATAGTATTCTGTAAAAGGGCAAGAGTGTGAATAATAAGCCGTAATTCCTTTGTTGTCATGGCATGCACCAAATTTTGCACTTTCCATAATTGTTGGATAAGTGACATTTTTATTTGTCCTTAAACCCAAAAGCAATTTATAACCATAAAGTTACTTCCTTTTAATGGTAGCTAGGAGCTTTCGATAGGTAAGCGATCAATCAACGATTCTATTTCCCCAACCTAGCCAGATCTGATAAAAGAGGAACAGCCTCAAACTTATCTTTCCAGCATCTGGGCGTTAATTCAACCACATCTCTGGCTGGGTGCAGATTGATCCGTTGTAGGACATCCACTAAATAATGATAGGGATTAACATTCTGTA
>WFNB01000026.1 GCA_015488755.1 Gammaproteobacteria bacterium
GTTCCGGCAATGGAATTAGCAATGGCCAAAAATTGTTTGAAACATTGAATAGCAATGTCTTCGTAGTCAGAGTTGTGGGTATTAATTTCCAGTGCCATAACGGCCATATTGGCAGCAAACATAGCCATCCAACCACTGGCATCGGCTTGTTTGAGTGAATAGCCCGGTGCCAATTTACGGGAGCGATCATAAACAGAAATATTATCCAGACCTAAAAAACCACCTTCGAATAAGTTATGCCCATCACTGTCTTTACGATTAATCCACCAAGCATAGTTGAGTAATAGCTTATGAAACACCTGTTCCAAAAAAGCCATATCACCCTGCCCCGTTTGTACTCGCTCAGCACGAAAGACTTTTAGAGCACCCCAGCCATGTACCGGTGGGTTGACATCAGAAAATGACCATTCATAAGCGGGTATCTGACCATTAGGATGTAGATAACGGTCACTGACCATGAGCTTGATTTGTGCTTTGGCAAATTCAATATCCACCAAACTTAAGGTCGCTGCTTGAAAGGCCAGATCCCACGCGGCAAACCAAGGGTATTCCCAACAATCGGGCATGGAGATAATATCAGCAGCCTGCATATGTTGCCATTGTGCATTGCGCCCCTGTTTACGCATCGGTGGGGGTGCAAGAGTATCGCCTCTTAGCCAGCGATTGACATCAAAATGAAAGTATTGCTTACTCCAGATCATGCCGGATATCGCCTGACGCACTATTTGCTGATCTTGCTGATCCGCCTCGGGCAATAAGGCATGATAAAAAGCATTGCTTTGCTCAATACGTTGTTGCCAGAGCTTATCAACATCGTTAAAGGGCGCACTTAAGGGCTTGGCAGATAAGCAAAATTGTAAACTCTGTGTTTCACCTGCTTCAAGTTGTAGATGATAGCAGGCGGCTGCTTTGGTTCCCGTGTGCTCTGGATTTATCGCCTCTGTTTCAGCCTGAATAAGATAGCGGTGAAAGCTGTCTTTTACATAAGGGTTGTGATTATCAACTGACCACAATCGTTGTTGGTTCGTTTCATTTTCAGTAAAGAGTAGCTCTGAGTCTGTTGCACCATAACAATAATAGTCGCCTAAGCTAACATGATGAGCGCTGATACCCCACCCTGTGCCACTGTCATTCATTTGCGATAGTTGGGGTTTAACAACATCATCACCCCAAGCCCAATCATTACGGAACCATAACTGGGGTAATACATGAATATCGGAACGATGAGAACCTGAGTTTTTAAGTGTAATTTTAATATAAATCTGTTGACTCGTCTGCTTAGCATAACGAATATCCACATCCCAATAGCCTTGTTGTAAGACGCCCGTATCGATTAGGTTAAAGGGTGGCTGCTGACGTGAACGTTGCTGATTTTCGCGCACCAGTTGTTCATAAGGATAGGCCTGTTGCGGGTATAAATAACGATAGCGTAAATAACTATGGCTGGGAGTGGCATCCTGATAATAATACAATTCTTTAACATCTTCACCACGATTACCTTGATTACCCGTTAAGCCAAAGGCACGTTCTTTTAAGATTGGATCCACACCATTCCATAAAGCAAAGGCAAAACAGAGGCGTTGTTCCTTATCACTAATGCCTCCGAGTCCATCTTCATTCCAACGGTAGCTACGTGAGCGAGCATGATCATGAGGAAAATATTCCCAAGCCGTGCCGTGTTCACTATAGTCTTCACGTACCGTACCCCAAGCTCGTTCTGCTAGATAAGGCCCCCATAAATCCCAAGCCTCTTGGCCTTGTTTATCTGCTAGTAAACGTTGCTGTTCGGCTGTTTGCTGCTCTGCTTTATCTTGACTCATGTCTTATCCTATAAGCGCCTTATTGTGTATGTGTTGCCATGCCTGTAGAGTGCAAGCGACAGTCCAAGCCTGTAATGGTGTACCACGAGCATGATGGGGAGGATCGGCATCAAAAATTTCACTCAAACTGCCAAGACCAGCATCCTGTAAATGATCAAATAGTGGTGATAAATAACTCAATGCCTGTGCTTGATTATGATACAGTTGATAATCGGCCATAGCAAAATGTCCAAGCAACCAACCCCATACCGTCCCTTGATGATAGGCACTATCTCTTGATTGCACCCCACCTTGATAGACCGGCCGATAGGCGGGGTCAGAAGGTGCCAGTGACCGTAAACCATAAGAGGTTAATAAGTGTTGTTTAATTTCACTGAGCACCTGTTCTGCCTGGTCAGGCTCGATGCACAACCACGGCAGACTCAAGGCAAAGAGTTGATTAGGACGTATACTGGCATCATTACCCTGTGGACCATCAAGCACATCATAGAGTCCCCCTTCTAAGCCTTCTTTGGAACGTACAAAACGTTGCATTCCTTGATAGCAATGCTGTGCCAGTTTTTGATAGCGTACTTGTTTTTCAGGCTCATCTAATTGTTCAGCAAAGAAGGCCATCATATTCAAGACGTTATACCATAAAGCATTAACTTCTACAGGTTTGCCATGTCTTGGTGTGACTACCCAATCACCAATTTTGGCATCCATCCATGTCAGTTGTTCTTTATTTTCACCCGCCATAAGCAAGCCATCATCATCCAGTTTAATACCATAACGAGTCCCTTGTGTATAGTGTGTAATGATGCTGGCCAATGCTGGGAATAAGTGCTGTAATTGTGTCTTATTTGCTTGCGAACAATAGGTATGATAAGTCGCTACAATGTACCACAATGCTGCATCCACCGTATTATAACGAGCCTCACCATCACTTTCAGGAAACATATTAGGCAACATACCACGGTCAATAAACAGAGCATAGCTGCGCAATATATCCCAAGCCATATCCGTTTTTCCTGTACCTAGGGTCAGTCCGGGCAAGGCAATCATCGTGTCACGCCCCCAATCACCAAACCAAGGATAACCAGCTATAATGGAATAACCTTCACGACCATCGGGGAGTAAACGCTTAAAGATAAAATCATCGGCTGCCAATATTAAGGCATTAATCGCACGGGGATTAATTGTATGGGGATCATTCTCATCGTTATTATGTAAGAGATGCTTTTGATACTGCTGAGCGTGAGACAAACTAAGCTGAATATCATCACATTCTGGCGCCTCTAAGCCCCCATAAACACCAAGCCAACGATCATTCTCATTTAGTAGCACCGTTGCTTTGGCTATTTTTAAGTGATTGTCATAGGATGCCAGACCACGCTGTTGTTCAGTTTCTAAATAAAAATGCTTAATCCATTGTGATTCTGGCTGAATCTCACCACCACAGCAACCCAAGACCAATTGCTGTTGTTCATTGTAAGCTATTTGCAATTGTTGCGGATGTATTATCTTCGTATTGACTATAAAACCATCATGGTTCATTTGGCTATGATGATCACGATAATTGATCAGTAAATCCCAAGTTAGCTTAAGCTCTTTGGCATTGCCTTTATCCAGCAACTTAACGCCCACCCAACTAAGCGCTTGTGAACGACTCATCCAGATACGGTATTCAAGACGTACCCCCTGTATAGCAAAATGCCAGACAGGGAGGCGACCATCCAGATGGAAGGATTCAATATTGATATAACCTGATGGTTCAATCGTGTGCTCAGACCAAGCATTACTAAACAAAGGAAATGCCTGACCATCAAGCCATAGAGTGGCATCGGCTTTAGCCCAAAGTAAATGGCGATCCAAAACCTGATTTAATGGCTGAATGAGTAAGCCATGATAACGCCGAGTCAGACAGCCAGCGAGAGTGCCACTGGCGTATCCCCCCATCGCATTGCTTAGATACCATTCGTATTGCTTGGCTTGATGCCAGTCACCACAAATTGCTCGACCAAAGCGAACCAATGATTCCGCCACGTCTAGCCACCCTCACGAAAGCCCGGATACAGAGTCATTCCTCCATCCACAAATAAACTGGTTCCTGTGACATAGTCCGAATCATCTGAGGCAAGCCAGACAGCGGCTTTACCAATATCTTCAGGATCACCCACGCGATTATAAGGGATTAGTTTTAATAGTTCGGCTTCGGCCTCAGGCGTGTCCCATGCAGCGGTATTTATCGGTGTTTTAATGGCTCCTGGGGCAATGCTATTCACTCTGATTTTATCACCTGCCAACTCCTGTGCCATGCTTTGCATCATCAACATTACCCCACCTTTTGAGGCCGCATAATTGACATGCCCAGCCCAAGGGATCACTTCATGTACAGATGAAATGCAAATAATTTTTCCCGCAGCACGAGATAAAGAAGGCTCGACACCACGTCGCATAAATTCTTTGGCGGCTTCGCGGGCACATAAAAACTGCCCAGTCAGATTAACATCTAAAACTTTCTGCCATTGTGCTAAGGTCATATCAACCACCTTGGCATCCCGTTGTAAGCCAGCATTGGCCACCAATATATCCACACTGCCCCATGCTTCAATCGTCGCTTGAAACATGGCCTGAACTTGTTGTTCATCACTGACATCGGCCTGATATATCATGGCCTGACTGCCATTGTCACGAATTTGTTGAGCCACGTCCTCTGCGGCTTCAGGATCAAATAAATAATCAACCACGACATTGGCTCCGGCTTCACCTAAAGCCAACGCAACGGCTTTACCAATACCTGAATTTGCACCGGTTACTATGGCTCGTTGTCCTTTTAGGGGTTTGTGAGTGCTCATATTCATCCTCTATTATTATTCTTTGTTAGACTAAAATTATCCCCAATCACTACCATAATTGTGAGTAATTTCATCATCTTTGTTAATTTTTTTAATGGCCATTATGGTAAAGTCATCATAATAAGCTGCATTGGCTTTTTTGCTATGATTAATGTATTTAAAATCATCTTCTACTGTGTAAGCAAGATCCTCTTCTAACCACAAAACATAGGGGCCATCTACGGTTGTTTTATGATGTTTAAAATATCCAATTAAGTCACCTTTTTTGATATTTTTAGCGGCAAATAAGCCCTTGCCATGAATCTTACTATCTGCAACATACACGGGTGCATTCTTTATTTTTTTCTTTTTTGACATGATTTTTTCTTATTAGTTTCTTTGCTTATGGCTTTTGAGCAATAAAAGTGGCTCGCATAGGAGCAGGATAACCTTCAATGGTTTTATTATTATCATTAGGGTCAAGAAAATCGGCTAAGGATTCATAAGTCATCCATGAGGTACTGCGTTGCTCTTGTGTCGATGTTTGATTGACATCAACCACTTTAATGGCTTCAAAGCCACACCGTTGCAACCATTGGATCATCGTCTCTATGCTGGGCAAAAACCAAACATTGCGCATTTTTGCATAGCGATCATCTGGGACTAATGACTCACCTTTTTTAGCCTCAATAATTAAGGTTTCTAAGACCAATTCACCGCCTTTTCTCAGGGTGTTTTTTAATTGCAATAAATGATCAAATGGGGAACGTCGATGATAAAAAACCCCCATAGAAAAAACGCTATCAAAGGCACCGATATTATCCGGTAAACGTTCAATACCCAGAGGCAATAAAAAAACCGTTTTATTACCCAGAAAATGTTTCATTGCCTGAAATTGCATTAAGAATAACCAAGAGGGATCAATACCGATCACTACTCGTGCCCCTGCACCATACATGCGCCAGCAATGATAGCCATTACCACAGCCAACATCCAAAACTAAACGCTTATTCAGTGGTGAGATGTGCTCCTTAATACGATTCCACTTCCAATCTGAATGCCATTCGGTATCAATTAATAGCTCATTAATTTGATAAGGCCCTTTGCGCCAAGGCGATAGTAATTTAAGGCTTTTCTCTAGTTGCACTGAATCCAAGACATCACAACTGACGCTTAATGTGTCACTAGAAAAATCAGCATGGCTGTGTTCAATAGTAGGCAGTTGATTTAATGCTGCCTGCCAACGTTCATAGTCACCATGTTTTTGTGGTGCCAGTGATGCCAGTACATTGGGTAATTGGGTAGCAAATTTTTCCAGTGCAGTTTCTTGCAGAGCGTCATAAAGTGCATGATAAGATAAAATGTGATCGGGCATAATTGAGAATTGTATTTATATAATAATTATTTTATAGCAATTAAGGATGAAAAATTAACGCATTGAAACCATTGTTCAACTTGCTTAAAACCAATATCATTTAAGCGTTGTTTATGTGTTTCTAATGTTTCGGGTAATAAGACATTTTCTATGGTTTGTCTTTTTTGACTAATTTCTAAGGCACTATAGCCATTGGCCTTTTTAAAAAAATGGTGCATATCAATTAATAACCGCTGCTGTTCTTCTTTATCATACATCAGCTTTTCTGAAAGGATTAATATCGCCCCTTTTTTCATGCCCTGATAAATACGACTCAATAGCCCAAAACGTTTTTCTGGGGCAATAAATTGTAAGGTAAAGTTCATCACAACCACTGAGGCATTACGAATGCAAATGTCATTAATGTCGGCACAAATAAAATCAATACAACTTGCTTCTTTTAGAGCGGATTGCTCAGCTTGCAATAACGCTTTGGCTTTATCGAGCATTGCTTGAGAATTATCAACTGCAATGATTGTTAATGATGGCTCACTAATTGCCTTAGCCATTGATAGAGAGGAAGCGCCCAATGAACAGCCCAAATCATAACAATAGGTGTTTTTTTGAAAAAATTCAGCCGATAAAATACCACTCATGGCAACAATATTGGCATAGCCCGGTACAGAGCGATTGATCATATCAGGAAATACGTTAGCCACTTTTTCATCAAATGTAAAGTCAACCAGTTTAGCCAACGGTTTGGCATACAAGGTGTCGGCTTGACTCATACTAGCTCGGCCCATAAATCATGTTCGCTATTATCAATAATAGTCACATCAATAAAGTCACCCGGATTTAAGCCTGCAAATTGATCAAGTTCAGGATTTTCTAAGAGCAAATCATCTGCTGGTTCAATAAACACCAAGCCATCCACATCGGGTGCATCGGCAGCACTGCGGGCAACAATACCTTTTTCATCAATCGCATCAATTAGTACTCTCATGGAAAGACCAATTTTTTGCTGTAATTTATTAAAACTGATCTCTGATTGTAGCGCCATTAATTTCTCTAAACGTTGTTCTTTTATTTCCTCTGGCACAGGATCGGGCAATTCATTAGCATTAGCACCTTCCACGGCTGAATATTTAAAAGCACCTACCCGATCAAATTGAATGTCTTTAATAAACTCGAGTAGATCCTGAAAATCCGCTTCTGTTTCACCAGGGAAACCGACAATAAAAGTACTTCTTAGAGTAATATCTGGGCAAATTTCACGCCATGAAGCAATCCGCTTTAGCATGTTTTCAGTATTCGCAGGACGTTTCATCGCTTTTAGGATTTTAGGCGATGAGTGTTGTAGTGGAATGTCCAGATAGGGCAAGATTTTCCCTTCAGCCATCAGGGGAATAACATCATCTACATGAGGATAGGGATACACATAATGCATGCGCACCCATGCATCCAGCTCACCTAAGGCATTGGCAAACTCTTTAAAACGTGTTTTTACGGGTCGTCCTTGATGAAAACCCATTTGATATTTTACATCGACACCATAGGCTGAGGTATCCTGTGACACCACCAGTAATTCTCTGACCCCAGCATGCACCAAACTTTCGGCTTCTTGCAAGACATCACCAATGGGACGACTGACCAGTTCACCACGTAATGAGGGAATAATACAAAAACTGCAATGATGATTACAACCTTCTGATATTTTTAGGTAGGCATAATGACGAGGTGTGAGTTTGATCCCCCCCTCGGGAATTAAACTGGTATAGGGATCATGTTCAGGTGGAAAGTGTTCATGAATAGCAGCCATCACTTCTTCAAGCGCATGAGCACCCGTTACTGCTAACACATTAGGGTGGGTTTGTTTAACAATATCACCCTTGCCACCCAAACAGCCGGTGACAATAACTTTGCCATTTTCATTCAGCGCTTCACCAATTGCAGCTAATGATTCTGCAACCGCATCATCAATAAAGCCACAGGTATTGACCACTACCATATCCGCATTTTGGTAAGAGTCACTGAGCTCATAACCTTCTGCCCGCAAACGTGTCAGGATCTGCTCAGAATCCACCAGAGCCTTAGGGCAGCCCAAACTAATAAAACCAATTGTATATGTCGCCATGATATTCCAGACAGAAGGATATTAAATGCTTATTATAACAATTTTCATAATCCAATAGATAGCAGATTCACTCTATCAAAGCCGTTATGAAAAGCGCTTCTTCAGTGCTTGAAATTTGTCAACATAGGCCAAAACCAGTTCAGAGTTGGCTGTGACTAATATATTTTCCTGATTCACATCCGTGGCACTACGAGTCCAGTTGAAACTACCATTAAGTAAAATTTTATCATCAAAAACAGCAAATTTATGGTGCATATGATGAGGGGAATGATCCAAAATAACCTGAACACCTTGTGCCGATAAGCGATCAATATCACTGCCCTTGTCATTGGCTTTATCATTATCACTGATGATCACAACCTTAATACCCCGCTTATGAGCAGCTAAGATTTCTCGAACAATGATATTATCTGAAATCGTAAAGACACAAATATTGATAGAGTGTTTCGCCTGTTTGATCAGAGCGATAATTTTCACTCGGCATGCATCACCAGGGCTAAAATAAGCACTGGGTTTCATCGTGAAATTCGTCTCATGAGGCTGAATGGCTTTAAGCAGTCTTTCCAACCAATGATAGACTCTAATAGCCTCACTACCACCCTGTTCAATAGACGGCCGCCCTAACTCAAAGGCTTTATTTTTAATAAAGCGTAATTGCTCTGTCTCCAAAGTATTTGCTAATTCTTTAAAGGCATATTTCTCATCTAAGTCCAGTTTACAATCAGCCAGACTCTCTTTGATCATTTGCTCAAGTTCTTTACTATTCATCGTGTTGTCCTTATTGCTAAAATAATTCATCCACCGGATCAATAGAGTCAACAACTGCTTGAGTAATTGCCGTAGGAATGCCATTTTTCTTCTCCAGAGCCTGTCTCAAAGCATCTGCTTCCACAACCAGTTCCTGTTGGTAATTATGCTTAAAAAATGCCTCTTTAATCAGCGTCATCGTTTTTTCATATAACTCATCATAGGGCAACTCCTCACCTTCTAGTTGTGGGTGCACTTCAATATAGATTTTTTTATGCCACCAACCCACTTTAACCGGTTGATTAACAATATAAACCGGCATACCCACTCGCACTTCAGGAAAGAGCTTTTCAATATCCTCTGGATACATACGCACACAGCCATGACTGACCCGCATACCCACCCCAAAGGGCTTATTCGTGCCATGAATTAAATAGCCTGGAATACCTAAACGCAAGGCAAATAAACCCAAGGGATTATCTGCTCCGGCAGGCACTACATCAGGCAAAGGCTCACCTTTTTCAGCATGTTCTTTTTTTATCGACTCCGGTGGTGTCCATGTTGGGTTGGCTTTTTTAGTAATAATTCGCGTTTTCCCCAAAGGGGTATTCCAATCCTGACGACCAATACTGACGGGATGCGTCACAACTGTTTGCTTGTCTGAGGGAAAATAATAAAGACGGTATTCAGGCAGGTTTAACGTCACCCCTTGCCTTGGTGTATCTGGCAAAATTCGACTGGTCGGAATGAAAATAGGAACCTTGCTTCCCGGCATCCAACGATCAACCTTGGGATTAACTAATAATATTTCATTTTGGCCAATATTATACTGACGGGCAATATCAAGTAAGGTATCTTCATCTTTGGCATAGACCAGTAAAGGCTTGTCCGGATTCTGTCCAATAAGGCTCTCATGCGGGTCACTGGGTAAGTTAAAGACACTGGCCCAAAGTACATGAGATAAGGAAAATGAAATGAATAGTAAAATGAATTGCTTAACATGATTTATCACTGCGTATACTAAAACCTTTTATTAAAATAATGGGGACATTTCTAAGTAAACCAGTTGTCCTTGTGATACTATTTATAACATAATGAACTGATTTTAATCTTGTAAATCTCGCAAATCAACTGGTTATCGTTGCACTTATGAGCAAAAACCCAGTAAAGAACATTCCAGACAAAAATAAAGTAATAAAAAATCATTAGAGAACATAATATGAAAGCAAAAATAGGCATCATTACTGCATCGGATCGCGCCAGTGCCGGCATATACGAAGATCTATCCGGAAAAGCAATCATTGACACAATGAAAGATTATTTAAGCTCTGACTGGGAGCCAGTCTATCGTGTTATCCCAGATATTCAGGAAGATTTAGAACACACCATGATTGAACTGGCTGATCAAGAACAATGCTGTTTAATTGTCACCACAGGCGGTACAGGCCCTGCCAAACGAGATGTTACCCCAGAGGCCACAGAAAATGTCTGTGAAAAAATGATGCCGGGCTTTGGTGAGCTTATGCGTCAGGTTAGTTTACAATATGTACCAACTGCCATTCTTTCAAGACAAACAGCCGGTATTCGAGGACAATCACTGATTGTTAATTTACCGGGTAAACCTAAATCTATTAGAGAGTGTCTTGACGCTGTTTTTCCTGCAATTCCTTATTGCATTGATTTAATTGATGGGCCTTTTCTTAAGTGCGATGACAATGTAATTAAAGCCTTTCGCCCTAAAAGCAAATAATGGCTCATCTCGACTTAACCAAGACTCACTTTCTGATCATTGATGACTTTGGCAACTACCGTTCTATGCTACGTTCAATATTAGTCAGTTGTGGCGCCCAAAGTATTGATGATGCCTCTGATGCTAGAAGCGCATTGGCAAAAATAACCATCAATCCTTATGATGTAATCCTTTGTGATTATAATTTGGGAGAGGGACAAAATGGCCAGCAATTATTAGAAGAAATTATGCATCGCCATTTAATCCCTTATGGCACTATTTATATCATGATCACTGCTGAAAATACTCAGAGTATGGTTATGGCCGCAGTTGAATACCACCCTGATGGTTACTTAAATAAGCCTTTTCCAAAAGACTTGCTACTCAAACGTCTAGAAAAGCTGATTGAGAAAAAGGCCATTATGAAGGATATTTATAGCGCCTATAATCAAAAAAAATACTCTGATGCCTTGCATATTGCCGATCAGAAAATGCTCAGTCACAGCAAATATGCCTTAGATATTGGCAAACTTAAGGGGGAAATTGCCTTAGCAGCTAACAAACTGGATATTGCTCAAGAAGTCTATGATAAGGCTCTTTCAGTTCGTGATTTTCAATGGGCCAAAGTCGGTAAAGCTAAAGTATTCATTAAGCAACAAGACGACGATTCAGCACACATATTATTGAATGAAGTCATTAACGAAAATAACAATTATCTTGAGGCCTATGATCTATTGGCTGATATTTTACAACGTCAAAACCAAGCAGAACAGGCACAAGCTCTATTAAGTCAAGCAACTAAAATCTCACCTTATACCATTGCCAGGCAACAAACGCTGGCCAAGATTGCCACCCAAAATAATGATTTTTCAGTGGCCGAAAAATCACTCAAACAAGCCGTTACTATTGGCCAACATTCCTGCTTTGGCAAAGTGGATGATAATTTAGATTTAGTTAAACTCTATGCTGATAATGGCAAATCTAAGCAAGCCAGACAAACCATGCTCACCACTCGAAAGAACTATAAAAAAGACAAACAGGCGCTTTTTCATAGTGAGTTTGTAGAAAGTATGGCTTTGTATAAGCTAGGCAATGAAAATAAAGCAAGAGATATTTTTCAACAGGCTATTAGTCATATTCCCGGTAATTTATCTGAATTACCAGACGAATTATTATCCGATATTATCAATACCACTGATGAATTAGGCGAAACTGAACTTGCTGATGCCTTACGTTATGATATTAAGAATCCATCTAAAGAGGGGCAATCCAATACCGAAGCAATGACTCAAAAATACCATTATTTATTACAAAATGGCCGAGGCATGCGTTATTACAATGATAACCTTATTTTTGAATCCATTAAAATTTTTGAAGATGCTGCTGATAACTTGCCTGATAGACTATCGGTCAATATGAATGCGGCTCAGGCAATTTTGATTTATGTTAAAAAATCACAGCGACATAAAGACTTACTCAGTAAAGCTCGGCATTATTTGGACATTAGTAAAGCACTGGATAAAAATAATGAAAAATATCAAAAACTTGAAGCCATTTATACGAGCCTAATTTAATGTCTGATACTCCCATAGCCAGTGAACAGTTTAATGCCGTACTGATGTCATTTATTCATGACATTAAAAATTCATTATTAATGTCTTTAAGCAGTCTTGAGTCTTTATACAATAGCCTAGAAAAAACTGACCCTTCTCTACAAAAAAATGTCTCACAAATACAGTACGAATTACATCGCATTAATCACTCGTTAGTGCAACTTCTTTCACTTTATAAAATGGAAACACATTTATTTGCTATTCAGGCTGATCAATATAACCTCTATGATTTTCTAGAAGAAATTATCATTAACAATACTCTACTTAATGAGCAAAAAGACTTTGTTATTGATATGCAATGTGATGAAGACATTCAATGGTTTTTTGATAAGGATCTCGTAGGAACCATTATAAACAGCACGATTAATAACGCCATTCGCTATGCAAAGTCTCACATTATGCTCAGTGCAGAAGTAAAAAATGAACAATTGCATATCACCATTGAAGATGATGGTAAGGGCTTTCCTAAAAAAATGTTTATCCGACCTGAGTCTTTAGAAACAGCCATTAATATGCAATCCGGTAGTACCGGTCTAGGGCTTTATTTTGCTGAAAAAATAGCACAAATTCATCAGCACAAAGGAAAAAGTGGCACAACAACACTTGATAACCAGTCACATTTAGGTGGTGGGCGCTTTACTCTTATTTTACCATGAATTAAAATTCAGGCAAAGAAGATAAAATAAAGTTTTAGGTGTCATTAGTCACTTCTTATTTTTTTGCTTAGGTAGATAGAAAAGATCATTTTATTTCTCTAACTTCTTTTTTAATCCCAGTCGGTTAATACGTTCCCAAAGATTTTTCCGAGATATTTTTAGTGCTGCTGCTGTTTCAGTCATATGCCATGCATGTTTTTCCAGTGCGCACTCGATATACCAACGCTCACTTTCCTTCAATGAGTCTTTCAACCCTGCATCACGAGCAAGAGCTTCTTCGCATAATTTATCAAGCCCGTTAAAATTAGATGGATTCAATACAACACCATCTGTAAAGATGATGACTCTTTCCAGTACATGCAGCAGTTCCCGAACATTACCTTTCCAAGGCTGATGAAGCAACCAGGATTCTGCGGCAGGGCTGAGTATACGTATAGGAGGATTTTTTCTGCCTTCTTGTTCCAGTAAGTGACGAGCAAACCAAAGTATATCATCTGGACGTTCACGTAGTGGAGGTATACTAATGTGCACGACATGAATACGATAAAACAGATCTTCTCTAAATGCTCCTGACTCAACCATTTCACTAAGATTTCTGTTGGTCGCAGATATAACATCAATATCAATAGAAATCTCTTGTTCCCCACCTAAATGAGTCAATTTTTGTTCTTGAAGCACCCGTAATAGTTTTGTTTGCATGATCAAAGGCATTTCACCAATTTCATCCAGCATTAGGGTGCCCCCTGTTGCTTGCTCTATTAAACCTTTTTTACTTCTATCTGCTCCAGTAAAAGCGCCCTTTTCATAGCCGAAAAGTTCAGCTTCCATCAGTGTTTCCGGTAATGCCGAACAATTTAATGCTTTAAAAGGGGCATTATCCTGAGGAAAACGTTGGTGATGTAAATAACGTGCAACATATTCTTTTCCAACGCCTGACTCCCCAGTTACCAGAACCGGAACATGACGTGATGATAATCGATTTAACATAAGGGTCAAATTTCGCATAGCAGTTGAAATGCCAAGTTCAAATGGAGCTTTAGCTGAAGGTTTTTCAAAAATGGTCGGAACCAGTCGATGCATTTTTTCAAGCAATTGATTAATATCAAATGGTTTGGCAATATAGTCACTGGCTCCTAAACACAATAATTCAACCGCTTCTTCAAGATTTGGATACCCCGTCATAAAGAGAGTAGGCGGTAGTGACACGCCTTGTTCCTGTATGGATTTGAACACTTCACTGCAATCACCATCTGGCAAGCGGATATCACACAGAAGTAATTCATAATGATTAATTTTAAGTCCAGCAAGTGCTTTATCAATCGTTGGAAAAACCGTACACTGCAGACCTTCCAATTGCATCCTTTGGCGTAATGAGCGATATAATATTTCGTCATCTTCTACCAGACAAACACCTTTACTTACATTTATCGAATGATTATTCAATATTTTCATCCTCTAGGGGGATCATTACTCGAAATCGAATGGTGTCATTTTGAGATTTTATTGTTATATTGCCATTCATTCTTTCTGTCAATTGTTTTGTAACCCAAAGCCCTAATCCTGAACCAATATCAGAAAATCCAGAAAAAGGTTCGAACAAGAACGAGTGTTGTTCTTCAGTAATACCTTCCCCATCATTATAAACATCAATATTTAAATTGTTATTTATAACTCTGGAGCAATGGATAATATGACCTTTATTGGGTGACGCCTGGATTGCATTAATTAATAAATTAATTAAAATTTGTCGGACATCTGCTGAGGGTAATGAGACATTATCAAGCAACTCATTATGCCAGGTTAATTGTATTTTTTTTCGATTAAGATCACTGCTAAGTAAGGATCGAATATCTTCAATATCCTGGTGTGAAAAACATCGATCTTTCGGTCGACTCTGAAACAATAAAGCACTGACCGTATGACGTATCTGCTCTAGTCCACGTTCCAAAAGGTTAATCGTTTCGCGAACAACTAGGGGATCAGAACTGTGATGTTTGAAAGTATCCAAAGCAGTCATCATGCCTGACAAAGGATTATTGACTTCATGAGCAACACCAGCAGAAAGCCGACCAATAGCCGCCAATCGTTCTTCTGCTATCATTTGCTTTTCCAAAGCGGCTTTTTCAACCAGTTGATTCAATACACCTCTTAATTTTTTTGCGACTGAACCTAATTCTCCTTTCCCTTCAGGTAGTTCACAACTAGCTGCTTCAGGACCTTCCCGCTCTAAACGAGTAAGACAAAGATCAAGACATAAAATAGGTTTTGATAAACGGTATCCAGACAGCCAGCCTAAGGGCACCAAAATTATTAACAGCAAAAGTGTAATTAAGCCAATTCGTTGAGCAAGATGATAAACACCCGAAAAATACCATTCTTCAGGAAAAACAAATAAGACCTGTCCCAGACGTGAATCACCATCAAAAATAATATGGGAAATCAATATAACTTTTTTATTTTTCAGAATGGTACTGATTGCCTGATTGTCTTCCATGCAACTAAAATTGGCTAAAGTTTGATCTTCAAGTCCAACAGGATACTGATGAGGCTCGGTTGAGGCAAATGTTTTATTTTCCTTATCTAGGATAACGATAAGAACAGGGTTGATATAATTATGATTTTGAGACGCTTTGGGATTACTTCGTATCAGAGAATAAGCTCGCCATATATCACGATGTTTAAGTGGTTCCACCATGCTCTTAGAATATATTTCAGCCAATAGTCGATTTTTATTTAATAAATTATTTTGCATATCATAATAATTTTGCCAACCAAGAAAGATAGTGAATAATATACCAGTCAATACAACAATTAATGAAATATATACAGGTATTCGATAACGATAAGGTATGTGTTGAAACATCACTGAGGTGTTTTTTCTAGAAGTTTTATTGCTGAATTATAAATTTTATAATCAGGCATATCAAAGCGATCTAAATGCAGACGATGCAATATGGATTTTCCTTCAGAATCACGATTCATATTAATCAACGTTGTTTGTAAACGCAAAAAATTAGCTTCACTCATTTTCACACCGGCCACAATTGGTGGAAAACCAAAATCTTTTGACTGTGCCACAATTCTGGTTTTATTAACAATTTCTGGAAAATCTTTATGCATACTCTCCCAGACATAGCTATCCACTGCCGCAGCATCTGCTAGCCCATCAGAAACTGCAATAATGCTATCTTTATGACTCCAAGTAAAAAAAGTCATACGAAAAAAACTGTCAGGGTTAAAATTGAGTGTTTCCAACCAGTATCTGGGAATAATATAACCGCTAAATGATTCACTTTCGGTATAGGCAAATACTTTGCCTTGTAAATCAGGTATATCTTTTATGGTCTTATTATTTGCTGATGCAATAAGGTAAGAATAATAAATGGGTTGATTTTTAAAAACCGGTATTACCAGAAGACGAAAAGTATCACGATGAGTGATATAGGGATAAGTACATACCCAACTTGCCTGTAAGCTTCCTTTTTCTAATTCATCGGTTAATTCTGAATAGCTTCTGCGCTGAACAA
>WFNB01000027.1 GCA_015488755.1 Gammaproteobacteria bacterium
ATTTGAATATATTGAGGTATTCTATAATCGTGAACGACTTCATTCTGCTAATGACTATCTGTCACCAGTGGACTATGAAATGCAGCAAAAAACAGCCTGAAGGAACACTTAAAGAAAAGTAAAAGGCGACATAAATATCGCCCATTACCGTCGACGGCCATCAGCTCCTCAGCCTGTACCGCAAGCATATTATAACAGGAACATTACCGTTGAAAAAATACCTTTGGGGGCAAAGCCCCCAAGAAGCTAACATAAAAGGAAAGACAAAAATGACTTGGTAAATAATCAAAAACTATTTAATAAACTGTCCGGAAAAGTGTTGACACATCAAGCATCAAAGATACTCACCATCAAGCATCAAACTAACTCAATAGACACTAGACCATTTTCTACTTTGGCAACAAACACATTAGTACAACCTTCATCAGGACCAAGTGCTTCGCCAGACTCAAGGCTAATGGTCCAATTATGCAATGGGCAAGTGACTTTTTTACCATGGACAATGCCCTGAGAGAGTTGCCCCTGTTTGTGGGGGCAGGCATCTTTGATGGCAAAGACTTCATCATTGATGGTACGAAACACGGCAATATCATAGTCTTTGGTTTTGACAATACGAGAACCTTGTTGCGGAATTTCTTCTAATTGTCCGACTTCTATCCAATTTGACATCGTTTAACTCCTTAATTGTTAATCACTTTAATTGAGGCAAATTCATGAGCAGCCACACCACCTGTGGCACGTTCTCGCCAAGGATCAACTTGCGATATTTTTTGTGCTTCAAGAAAACGCTGGGCATAATGCTTACGTTTGGCTTCATCTTTAACCACAATCTCTTCAATACGACTAAAGCCTATACGCTCAACCCAAGGAGCGGTGCGTTCAAGATAATGGGCATCTTCACGGTAAAACTGAATAAAGGCGGCACAATATTCCAACACCTCAGCTTCGGTATTTACATTGCACAAGAGATCGGTAGCTCTGACTTTAATACCACCATTACCACCAATATGCAGCTCATAACCTGAGTCCACACAGACCACACCAAAGTCTTTAATGGTGGCCTCAGCACAGTTTCTTGGGCAACCAGAGACTGCCAACTTAAACTTATGAGGCATCCAAGATGCCCATGTCAGTTCTTCTAATTTAATACCTAGAGCTGTTGAGTCTTGTGTCCCAAAACGACACCATTGTTTGCCCACACAGGTTTTTACCGTCCGCATGGCCTTACCATAAGCATGGCCTGAGACCATACCCGCATTATTTAGGTCTTGCCAGATTTTTGGCAAGACTTCTTTATCCACGCCATAAAGACCAATACGCTGACCGCCTGTTAAATGGACATCTTTAATCTCATATTTTTCGGCAACATTGGCAATAGCACGCAGTTCATCTGGTGTGGTCATGCCACCCCACATTCTAGGGATCACTGAATAACGGCCATCTTTTTGAATATTGGCGTGAGCACGTTCATTAATAAAACGTGATTGAGGATCATCCTGTGCCTCGTTATGCCAAGCACTTTGTACATAATAATTCAGTGCCATGCGACAAGCAGGGCAACCATCTTCGGTTTGCCAATGTAAACTACGACGTACAGCATTAATAGAGGTTAATTTACGCTCTCGAATAGCAACACGCACCTCTTCATGAGGCATATCGGTACACTTACATAGGGGTTTGGCTTCAGGGGTTTCATAGTCACTACCCAAAGTGGACTCTAGGATTTGTTCAACCAAGCCGGTACAAGAACCACAAGAAGCCGATGCCTTGGTATGTGCTCGAACTTCATCTAGAGTAAATAGACCTTCGGTGGTGATGGCTTTAACAATATCACCTTTGCAAACGCCATTACAACCACACACTTCGGTATCGTCAGACATATCAGCAATGTGATCACCACCGTGTCCTGAGTCTCCTAGGTGGGACTCACCAAAGAGCAATTTATCTCGTAAATCACAAATATCCTGCCCTGAACGCATCAGTTGGAAATACCATGCACCTTCTTTGGTGTCACCATATAAAACTGCACCGACCAGTTTGTTATTTTTAATCACTAATTTTTTATACAGACCACTACTGGCATCTTGCATGACCATTTCTTCACTGTCATCATCACCAATAAAATCACCTGCAGAGAATAAATCAATGCCCGTCACTTTTAGTTTGGTTGAAGTCACCGAGCCTTCATATAAGCCAATGCCCATTTGTGCCAAATGATTGGCACAGACTTTTGCCATTTCAAATAACGGCGCAACCAGACCATAGGTATTGCCACGATGTTGTACACATTCACCCACAGAATAGATACGAGGGTCATAGGTTTGTAAGGTATCATTAACCACAATACCCCGTTCGCAATGTAAGCCCGCTTTTTGTGCCAGTTCAATATTCGGGCGAATGCCCACTGCCATCACCACTAAGTCAGTCGCAATGGATGAACCATCAGCAAACTTAACGCCAGTTACCCGACCATTGCCAGTGATTTCAGCAGTTTGCGCACCCATGCGAAAATCCATGCCTTTTTCTTCTAGGGATTTTTTGAGCATCTTGCCAGACACAGTATCCATCTGACGTTCCATTAGGGTATCAACCAGATGCACTACTGTGACTTTCATTCCATGTTGCATCATGCCATTGGCTGCTTCTAAACCCAATAAACCACCGCCAATAATGGTTGCATGTTGATACTGTTTGGTCGCATCTAACATGGTGTCGACATCTCTGATATCTCGAAAAGCAATCACCCCTTCTTTATCGTGTCCCGGTACTGGAATAATAAAAGGTGTTGACCCCGTCGCAATCAGAAGGCGGTCATATTCTTCAACAATGCCCTCTTCTGAGGTAACGGTGCGTTCAATACGATTGATTTCACTGACCCGTTGCCCCACATGTAATTTGATATTATTGTCTTCATACCATGAAAGCGTATTGAGCATAATATCGTCAATGGTTTTATCACCGGCTAATACAGGTGAGAGTAAAATTCGATTGTAATTGCCATAAGGCTCATCACCAAAAACGGTAATATCATACATATCTGGGGCTATTTTCAGTAATTCTTCGACAGCACGTATACCTGCCATACCATTACCGATGACGACCAGCTTTTCTTTCATGTTATGCTCCACTTTTCTCTATCAGAGGAATTTAATAATGTATTCTTGGGTTATACTTTGGTTATACTTGGGCTATGTTTAAGCAAAAACTGCGCCATAAACTATTTATTTTTATTTAATTATTATTTTTCAATAGCTTAATAACATAGCTCTATAGTTGGATATTAAATTATTTCTTATGCACCAAATGGATGCATTATTTTGGTGCATAAAAATAGTCTTCTGCTATACAAATAATCATTTTATTTTTCTTCTTATGTCACTATTCAAGCAGTTTAAAAAGTATGTCCGAGTTTCTGGTCTAACAGCCTGTATTATCGGGGTTTATGAAAATAGGGATATTTTCATAAAGTGTCACATGGATGTGCTTGAACGTCCCCGAAAATATAGGCTATCAGACCAGATACGGCAAATATACTGAGTAGTTACCTTATTATAAAGAACAGTTATCACTAAAACCCAATTTCAGCTATCTTGACTTTTATAGACAAAAAACAATACTATGCAATGCTATTAAGAACAACCTATTGCATACCATAAAGATATTGGAACAACACATGAAACTAGCACTGAATAAAGCCAACCATCTCACTCAGCTTCATATCCTTGGAGGACTCGGCCTATTGCTCTGTTCTCAGTGGCTGTATGCGGATGCCACTATTGTCTATGAGCAGTCCGTAGGCAAACATAAGAGCATTAATACCATGCAAATTAAGGAGGGTAACATTCGCATTACGCCACCAAGTAAAACAGAATACAGCTTATTCAATAGCCAGAGTGATGAATTAACGCACATTGATGTAAGCAAAAAACAGTATCTGGTTATGAATAAGCAGACCATTGAAAATCAAGTCACTCAGGCTAAGCAACAAATGGAGATGATGCGCCAACGCATGATGGAAAAGATGAAAGACATGCCTCCCGAGCGCAAAAAGCAAGTTGAACAAATGATGAATAATCACCTTTCCCGAGTCGATACAAGCAAACCAGCCCCCAAGCTTATTAAAAAGAAAACGGGTCGTACCGAAATCATCTCAGGCATTCAATGTGATGTCTATGAAGCATCACTTAATGGTGTAAAGCACAGTGAACTATGTACCACAAAGCCTGATCAAATGGGCTTAAGCCAGCAGGATATTGATGCCTTGCTCAGTATGCAAAAATTTATGAAACACATGCAAAAAGTTGCCCAGAGCATCACGGGGATCAGTGTACAAAGTGATAATGATGATGGTGTGCCATTGCATACTCTATTATTTAATGCCGATGGCTCAGTAAAAATGGAAACTCGACTGAGCAGTTTATCCACCGAGGCCATTAATAGCCAAACCGTGATGATCCCCAAGGGTTTTAGCCCAATGAAAATGCCTCAGCCCAGTATGCAATAAATCCATCATATAAAGGTGGGGCACTATACAACAAACTATGCGACAAACTATGCGACAAACTATGCAATAGCAATAGAAAGTGCCCCACCAATTTATGCTGAGCTAACGCTTAGAGAAACACTCCGACAGGCCTTGCAAAATAGCGCTTAATGAAGCCATAACAATGTCTTTATGCTCTGCCACTCCAGTATAATCATGACCCTCTATCGTTAAGCGCACAAAGGCAATGGCCTGTGCTGAACTATTAGGTTGTAAGGTTTGTTCATTAAACTCAACAATATTAATCGCCAAAGCAAAGTGATCGGCCAAAGCACTGACAAAGCAATCCAATATGCCCACACCCGATGCCTGTAAGACAATACTCTTATCTGAATGACGCAGCACAAATTCAGTCCTATCCTGCTCTGGTTTTACTTGTTCTGCTTTATAATGAGTCACCTCAAATAAGCCATTACTATGTAAATAATTATCTTTAAATAAGCTGATAATCTCTTGTGCGCTAATCTCAGCACCGATACGTTCTGTTTGTGCCTGTACCTTTTTACTCAATTCAATTTGCAACCATCGAGGCAGTTGCGTCCCAAGTGCTTGCTCAATAATATAAGCCACACCCCCTTTACCTGACTGGCTATTAATACGAATCACCTCTTCATAGGAACGTCCTAAATCAGTAGGATCGATAGGTAAATAAGCCACCTCCCAAATATCTCCTGGAGAATAGTTTTTCATGCATTTATTGATGGCATCTTGATGACTGCCAGAAAATGCCGTAAACACTAAATCACCGATATAAGGATGACGAGGATGAATGGCTATTTGTATTAAGTCACTCACTTGACGGGCAATTGTCTGTATATTCTGTAATGTTAACTGTGGATCAATGCCCTGTGAATACAAATTCATGGCCATGGTAATAATGTCCATATTACCCGTACGCTCACCATTGCCTAATAAGGTTCCTTCAACACGCTGTGCGCCTGCTAATAAAGCCATTTCTGCCGCAGCAATGGCACAACCTCGATCATTATGCGTATGCACACTGATAATAATGTGTTCTCGATGGGCAATATGTCGGCCAAACCATTCAATTTGATCCGCATAAACATTCGGCATGGAACGCTCAACCGTAGAAGGTAGATTTACAATAACCGGATTGTTGGCGCTGGGTTGCCAGATAGCATTAACCGCATTACAAATCTCAAGCGCAAAATCCAACTCTGTGGCAGTGAAACTTTCTGGTGAATATTGAAATCGCCACTGTGTTTCACCCTGTTGCTGAGCACATTGCTTAATGCTTTTTGCTCCTTCTACAGCAATATTGATAATACCCTGTTTGTCTAGGGAAAAGACCTGCTCTCTTTGCACTTTCGAGGTGGAGTTATACAAATGAATTAAAGCCTTTTTAGCTCCTTTTAAGGCCTTAAATGAACGCTGAATAAATGCCTCACGCGCTGGGGTTAAAATAGCAATGGTAACCGTATCAGGAATGTGATCGCCCTCAATTAATTCCCGAACAAAGTCATAATCGGATTGGGAAGCAGAAGGAAAGCCCACTTCAATTTCACGAAAGCCCACAGCAACCAATTGTTTGAATAGCACCATTTTTTGGGCCACATTTAATGGCTCAATCAAAGCCTGATTACCATCACGCAGATCCACACTACACCAGATAGGTGCTTGAGTAAGGCTTTTATTCGGCCACTGGCGGTGCTCAATGGCGACTGGTTGAGCCGCTTGATATTTGTTGTGATTAAAGTGTGTAGGGCAATGTGTTTGAGTGCTATTCATTTTCTTAATGTCCTTGCTAATGCATCAACTGATTTATTTAGCCTAAGTTCTGGATAACTGAACAAGTAACGTATTAATTAACCTGTATTTGTTACAGAAGTCGCCGTGAATACATCCTTGTAGGCTTCACTTTGGCATCCATGCCAAAGAGACTTCTTCCACAAATACAGGCTAATCAACACTCTGAAGTTATTTCAAGATCATCTTAGCCAGAGTTCAAGTTATTTAGCTCCAGTGCAATTACTGATGCCTGACTATAGTCTATCAAAAGAAGGTCGCAATTAAATTGCGATTTTGTATGAAAATTGAGATATTGAGCTATAATAAATTAATAAAAATGTAATTATTAGCATAATATTTTAAGTAATGAAAAATATAAGCAATAATCAAATGGAGGGGGAATGAAACTAAGTAAAATGGATCTTCACATACTCAATGAATTACAACACAATTCTCAAATCAGCAATATTGAACTGGCAGAAAAAATTGGTTTATCCCCTTCCCCTTGCCTCAGACGAGTCAAGCAATTAGAAGCAGCTGGTTTTATTGATGGCTATGTTGCCCGTCTCAATGAACAACAGCTCCAGCTAAAGTTAGTGGCTCTAATACAGATCAGTATGGATAAGCACACCCCAGAGCGCTTTGAAAATTTTGAGCAAAGTGTTAGACAATATACGCAAGTATTAGAGTGTTACTTAATAACTGGGCAAAATGCTGATTACTTATTAAAAGTCATCGTCCCCGATATGGAGTATTATCAAGATTTTTTATTAGGGCATCTCACAAGGATCGAAGGCGTAAGTGGTGTGCAGTCCAGCTTTATTATGCGCAAAGTCATTGACCGAACTTCATTACCACTGAACCATTTATAAAACATAATTGTCGACAATATTTGACTTAAACAACAATATAAAGTAAATTTAGATTTAATTTGCACCATCTGTCGACAATAAATTATTTTATGACTGCTACTAAACAAATTCAAAACCTTGCGGATAAAACCTTTGCCACGCTCTGCTCAGCTATCATCACAGGTGAGATCAAAGCAGGTAGCAAAATAAGTGAACCCGAATTATCAGCCCAACTACACGTCAGCAGAGCCTCATTGCGTGAGGCGATTGGACGTTTAGAAGCCTGTAAACTTGTTACTCGCAAAGCCAATATTGGTGCCCGAGTCATCTCTCTAAGTCAACAATCATTATTGGAAATCTATCAAATACGAGAAGCCCTTGAAGGTATGGCTGCTCGGCAAGCGGCTGAAAATGCCAGCCACAAAGAGATAACGCAATTACATCAACTGCTTGAGCATCATAATAAAGAGACCCAAAAAATCAACGGTGCTCGTTATTTTCAACACACCGGCGATTTAGACTTTCATTATCATGTAGTGCAATGCAGTCACAACCAGCATCTCATCAACTTACTTGGCAAGGATCTCTATCATCTGATGCGTATGTATCGCTATCAATTTGGCAGTGTCAGCCAACGCGTTGCCCCCGCATTAGAGGAGCATAGTTATGTCATCCATGCCATTCAAGCAGGCGATGGCGAGTTGGCTGAATTATTAATGCGCAATCACATTCGACGTTCACGGGATAATATTATGACGCTTATTTCTGAGCCATTATCGTAAAATTCTAATAAACACAGGACTCTATATGACGCATTTAACACCCGGTGCTCGATTAAAGCAGGCCTTAGCACAAGAACATCCGCTACAGATCATGGGCACAATTAACGCTTATACAGCCATTATGGCCGCCCACACTGGCTATAAAGCCATTTACCTATCTGGGGCAGGTGTTGCCAATGCCTCTTATGGCCTACCTGATTTGGGGATGACTTCACTAGATAACGTCTTAATTGATATTCAGCGCATCTGTGGGGCAACCGACTTACCCCTACTGGTGGATGCCGATACCGGTTGGGGAAATTCCTTTAATATTGCCCGCACCGTTAAAGAAATCAGTCGTGCCGGTGCTGCCGGCATGCACATAGAAGATCAAGTACAAGCCAAACGTTGTGGTCATAGACCGGGTAAGGCCATTGTGTCACAACAGGAAATGGTGGATCGCATTACTGCTGCTGTGGATGCTCGCAATAGTGGTGTCGATAAAGAGTTTGTGATTATGGCTCGTACTGACGCGTTAGCAGTAGAGGGTATGACTTCGGCCATTGAACGTGCTCAAGCCTGTATTGAAGCAGGTGCCGATATGGTATTTCCTGAAGCCATCACCACATTAGCACAGTATCAGCACTTCTCTCAGGCAATACAGGCGCCTATATTGGCCAATATTACCGAGTTTGGTGCCACCCCATTATTTTCCACACAAGAATTAAGTACTGCCGGTGTTGCTATGGTGCTTTATCCCCTATCGGCTTTTCGAGCCATGAATGCCGCAGCCTTAATGGTCTATCAAACCACACGAGAGCAAGGCAGCCAAAAAGAGGTGCTTAAAGACATGCAAAGCAGAGAAGAACTCTATCAATTTTTAGGCTATCACGACTACGAAGAAAAACTGGATCATTTATTTCATCAAGGGAAAAGCCTTTAGTGTCTCTCTATTAACCAAGAAAAAACCGGATAATACTATGAATAAAGCGAAAAAGAAATCCGTTGCCTTATCAGGCGTTGTGGCAGGTAATACCGCCGTATGTACCGTCGGCCACTCAGGTAATGACCTACATTATCGAGGTTATAATATTCTTGATTTTGCTGATAAGGCTGAGTTTGAAGAAGTGGCTTATTTACTGATCCACGGCAGTTGGCCCACTCAAAGTCAACTAAACGATTATAAGCACCGACTCCAATCAATGAGGGATTTGCCTAAGGCATTAAAAATCATGCTGGAAACACTACCTGCACAAGCTCACCCAATGGATGTCATGCGCACAGCCTGTTCCTTTTTAGGTACACTCGAAGCAGAAGAAGGCGTGTATGATAGCCAACACAGTCGCCATATTGGTGACCGATTAATGGCCTGTTTTGGATCCATACTTACTTATTGGTGGCACTTTTCACAAACCGGTAAACGCATTGATGTTAATACCAAAGACGATTCCATTGGTGGACATTATCTACATTTATTACATGGCAAGCCACCAACAGAGCAACAGGTCAGAGCAATGCATACCTCATTAATCCTCTATGCTGAACATGAATATAATGCCTCTACGTTTACTGCTCGGGTTATTGCCGGTACACATTCTGATATTTATTCTGCCCTAACGGGTGCTATTGGTGCCCTACGTGGCCCTAAGCATGGGGGGGCTAATGAAGCTGCCAGTGACATACAAGGACGCTATCACGATGCCGATCAAGCCGAAGCTGATATTCGTACCCGAGTAGCCAATAAGGAAATTATTATCGGTTTTGGTCACCCCGTGTATACCACAGGTGATCCACGCAATGAAATCATTAAAAAAGTGGCCTATGATCTCTCCCAAAGCGCAGGTGATACCCGAATGTATGACGTGGCTGATCGTTTAGAGCAGGTCATGTGGGAGCTAAAAAAAATGTTTCCCAATTTAGACTGGTTTTCAGCCGTTTCTTATCACATGCTCGGCGTGCCTGTTTCACATTTTACCCCCCTATTTGTTATTGCTCGCACAACGGGCTGGGTCGCTCACATTCTTGAGCAACGAGCAGACAATAAAATCATCCGTCCTAGTGCCAATTACATTGGCCCAGACAAGCAACAATGGTTGCCGATTCATAAACGCATGAATCATTCTAAATCAATAGAGAGAACCCATGACTACTAATAACGTTGAAGATAATATTCGCCCTGATGCGGACCAAGAACTCAGTGATATTGCGGACTATGTCTGCCATTATCAAGTCACTTCAGTAGAGGCTTTAGATACCGCACGCAATTGTCTTATGGACAGTCTGTCCTGCTTACTTATGGCCTTGCAATATCCTGAGGCTGCCAAACACCTTGGCCCGATTGTCCCTGAAACTCAGGTTCCTAATGGTGCTCGAGTACCGGGAACTTCCTTTGTACTTGACCCCATTAAAGCCGCTTGGGATATTGGCGCCTTAGTACGCTGGTTAGACTTTAATGACACTTGGCTTGCAGCTGAATGGGGACATCCTTCTGATAATTTAGGTGCTATTTTGGCATTGGGTGATTATCTCAGTCGAAAAGCCATTGCTGAAGGTAAAGCCCCCTTAACCATGGGTGATTTACTACATTATATGGTTAAGGCTCATGAAATTCAGGGGGTACTCGCATTAGAAAACAGTTTTAATCGAGTCGGGCTGGATCATGTTGTTTTAGTGAAGGTCGCATCCACCGCCATTGCTGGGCAGATGTTAGGCTTAGATAAGGGACAAATTATTGATGCCCTATCCCAAGCATGGGTGGACGGACAATCACTGCGCACCTATCGCCATAGTCCCAATACTGGCTCACGCAAATCTTGGGCTGCCGGAGATGCCTCTAGTCGTGCAGTACGTCTGACTATGATGGTGGCAAAAGGAGAAATGGGGCTGCCCAGTGTCTTAAGTGCACCACAATGGGGCTTTTATGATGTCCTATTTAACGGCAAGGCATTTCGCTTTGAGCGTCCTTATGGCAGCTATGTTATGGAACAAATTTTATTTAAAATTTCCTTCCCTGCTGAGTTTCATGCGCAAACCGCAGTCGAATGTGCCTTATTATTACACCCACAAATTCATGCTAAGGTGGATGATATTGCGCGTATTGAACTGACTACGCAAGAGTCCGCCATCCGCATTATTTCCAAAGAAGGCCCTTTGTATAATCCTGCTGATCGCGATCATTGCCTGCAATACATGGTTGCCATTGGTTTGCTCTATGGCGAGTTACGTGCTGAACATTATGAACAAAGTACCGCCAGTAATCCTCAAATCGATCACCTGCGTGCCTTAATGACCGTCAGTGAAGATCCACGTTATACCAAAGACTATAATGATCCAGACAAACGCTCCATTGCCAATGCCATACGCATTGTCTTTAAAGATGGCAGCAGTACCGAAAAAGTGGCTGTAGAGTACCCCATCGGTCATCGCCGTAGACGTGACGAAGGTATCCCTGTCTTAGAGAAAAAATACCATCAAGCATTATTAGGACGTTTTCCAAAGCGCAAAGCACAGGAGATTTACGAACTCAGTCTCAATAGCGAAGCATTTTCGGCCACGCCAGTTAATGAGTTTATGGATTTATTGGTTATTTGATTTTTAATATGGCTAAATTCAAACGTTGGCGCTCATCAAACATGCGTTTGGAGATCATCCACACAGCACTCATAATGCCAAAGCCGGTACCAGAAGCGATAAGAAAGAAAATTAATATTTGATATTTTACCGCTTCTACCGGTGGGGTTCCTGAGAGAATTTGCCCCGTCATCATACCGGGTAAACTAACCAAACCAGCAATGGCCATTGAATTAACAATGGGGATCATACCGGTGCGCACACTTTCAATACGGATGTCTTTAATGGCATCTTGATAACGATGCCCGAGCATGAGACGTTGCTCTATAATTTGCTTTTGCTGATATAAACTTTGGTTTAACTTATCCATACCCAGTGAAATACCATTCATGGTATTTCCTAAGAGCATACCTAATAATGGGATGGCGTATTGAGGAGAATACCAAGGCGTAGGAGCAACAATTACCGTTAATGTCAGCAAGGCCATAGCAAAAGAAGATAGAAATAAGGCACTGGTGCCAATTTTAAAGCCCACCCAACGCTTTAGTGGGTATTTTTGCCGAGCATTAATTTCATAACCTGCCACCAATAACATAATCGTGGCAATAGTCGCTAATAAATAAAGATTATTGGTATTAAATATTAATTTAAGAATATAGCCAATTAAGAGTAATTGAATCACATTACGACAGGCAGCAATAACCAGTTGTCTGGCTATATTAAGTTGTAATAAAATACTGGTAATGGCCAGTAACACAATCATACCAGAGGCAATAATAAGATCCCATGGAGTCAGATGGATCATTCAATCACTCCTTTATTAAGCGTTTTAATCTCATAGTGCCCATTTTGCAATAATAATAATTGCTGACACATGGTTTCTAATTGTTCCTGATCATGGCTGATCATAATAATAGGGCTTTGCTGTTGTTTCTGATAATCAATAATGACTTGTTCTACCTTTTCCCGATTACTATGGTCTAAATTAGCCGTTGGTTCATCAAGCAAGAGCACTTCTGGTTGATTCATTAGTAAGCGAATACAAGCAAGGCGCTGTTTTTCACCGCTGGATAAGTGACTGATCTGCCAAGCCATCACCTTTTTGTCAAAACCCAATTGGCCAAATAATGTGTCATTATAATTGTGAAAATGATCACCAACTTGATCACCCCACCATTGACTCTCTGCTGGTAATAAGCCCACTTTTTTACGCCATTGAGGTGCCAAAATGCGTTGAGACTCTATGTCATCTAAAAATAGTTCTCCCTGATGGGGCAACATATCTGCCAGTGCCTTTAATAAAATAGACTTGCCAATACCAGAAGCACCACTAATTCCCAAGCCACTTTGAGCCGGCACAGAAAAGCTAAAGGAACACGGCATCGTAGCTAAGGTGGATGAAATATTGAGATCATTGACTCTAAAATCAGGCATATTCTATTGGCTCATTTAACTAGCTCATTTAACAACAAGAATTTACGAAAAGTAAAAAAACAAGGACTGATTTTAAATCATCATTCAGCACTATGCTATGATTAGGCATTATAATTAGCATTCAAAAAACAACGATTACAACATGAAGCAATATCCCGTCTGGCTTGACCCAAATCATAATGACGCATTTCCTCATCCTGAGCAGGCACTCACTGAGCCGGATGGCTTATTAGCCGTAGGAGGTGATCTCAGTGCCCAACGTATTATCAATGCTTATAGGCAGGGTATATTTCCTTGGTACAACCCAGGTGAACCTATTTTGTGGTGGAGTCCTAATCCCCGTGCGGTATTGTTTCCTGAACAACTACATCTATCCAAAAGCCTAAAAAAAATTATCCGACAAGGTGTTTTTACGACCACCATTGATCAAGCCTTTTCTCAGGTTATCAGCAATTGTGCTCAAACACCCAGACATGGGCAAACTGGCACATGGATTACGGATGAAATGCAGCAAGCTTATATTAAGTTACACAACCAAGGCATTGCCCATAGTGCAGAGTGTTGGCAAGATGGTCAGCTAGTAGGCGGTTTATATGGCTTATCCTTAGGTAAGGTGTTTTTTGGTGAATCCATGTTTGCCCATAAAAGCAATGCCTCTAAAGTTGCTTTTGTGCATCTAGTAGACGAATTGGTAAAAAAGCATTATGCTATTATTGACTGTCAGGTAACAACCGAGCATTTGCTCAGTCTCGGGACACAAGAAATACCCAGAAAAGAGTTTCTTAAATTACTCAAACAATATACACAGTCTTTTGATCACAACTTTAAAGAAGTACCCTTAAGAAACCAATAATTTGCATGCCAAAAAAATCATTACAAGAACCCATTAATTTATATCTTTCTGCCGAGCATGAGTGTAGTTATTTACCGACTCGTCAGGCCAATAGCCTATTTATTGATCCCGATAAAGAAATGAGTTCTGAGTTATATTCAGAGCTTATTCAGCGTGGTTTTCGCCGTAGTGGTGGCCATGTCTACACACCCTATTGCAAAAAATGTCATGACTGTATTCCCGTACGTCTCAATGTACAAAACTTTATTTTAAGCCGTTCACAAAAACGTTGCCGAAATAAAAACCAGCATATTATCGTCACAGAAGTATCAGATAGCTATAATGAAACTCATTATCAAATCTATGCTGACTATGTACATTCAAGGCATGCGGGTGGTGGCATGGATGAGCCTGATCAAGAAAAATATCTGGATTTTCTAACCTCAACATGGAGCACGACCGTTTTCTTTGAGTTTACAGAAAACAATCAAATCATCGGCGTTGCCGTTACTGATATTGTCAGCAGTGGCCTTTCTGCTGTGTATACTTTTTTTGAGCCTTCAGCTCGCTATCAAAAACGCAGCCTAGGTGTCTATTCTATTTTATGGCAAGCACAAGAAGCCAAACAACGTGGCTTAGAATGGTTATATCTGGGCTATTGGATCAAAGATTGCCGTAAAATGAATTATAAAGATAAATACCAACCTCTGGAGTATTTTTATAATAATACATGGCATAATAGCCCACCTCAAATCCTACCTTCCCCAATTCAAAATTCTTGATATAAATCAAACTATCATTCATTAAATAAGTATTAACGATTTTCTATTCAATGCCGTTATAGCACTTAGGCAGTATTCTGCTATCTTTAAACTATAAAGGTATTGCTTTTATAACAAGCACTTTATAACAGCAACAAGACGATTATTATCTTTGGATTATGAGTTTATGAATATTAAATCAAAAATGTTATTGGGTTCTGGTTTTTTAACCATTATTCCCTTGCTACTAACCAGTGCAGTTATTGGTTGGCAATCTATTGATAAGGGAGAAAAAGTGCTTCAGGAACAAATAGAACACCGCCTAATTGCCCTACGAGATGATAAAAAATCACAGATTGAAAATTACTTTAAAACCACAACCGATCAATTAATTACCTTTTCTAAAGATCAAATGTTTATTGATGCCAGTTTATCATTTAAAGATGCCTTTACTAATTTTAATGATGAGTTTATTGACGAAACACCTATTAGTGATTATAAAAAAAATCTCCAAAAATTTTACCAAAAAGATTTTCTACAAGGCTTTACGCAATTAAATTCTAATCCTCCTACTGACCTGAATAAGTTTACCAATACACTCAGCGAGCAAGCAATTACTTTACAGACGCAATATCTGGTTAATAATAAAGCAGCTTTAATGACAAAAGATCGCCTACTGAACCCAGAAGATGATACCCTCTATGCTCAAATACACAGCCTTTATCATAATAAATTTAAAGAATTTAAAAATCGTTTTTTATACAGTGATATTTATTTTGTTGATCCTGATAGTGGCAATATCATCTATTCCGTTAGTAAAAAAATAGACTTTGCCAGTTCATTAAAAACGGGGCCACTGGCTCAATCGGCCTTAGGAAAAGTATTTAATAAAGCCAATAAGGCTACCCAAGCAGATTTTGTTGCTCTAACAGATTTTTCACCCTACTTGCCTTCTCTTAACCAAGCATCCGCTTTTATTGCATCACCTATTTTTGATGATGAAGAAAAAACCGGTATTCTTATTTTTCAGCTCAATACTCAAAAGATCAATCACATTATGACCAGCAATAAAAACTGGAAAAAAGTGGGTATGGGTAATACCGGTGAGACTTATTTAGTCGGCTCTGATTTCCTCTCTCGTAGTATTGATCGACAACTTATTGAAAACCCAGAAACTTATTTTTCTTTACTAAAACACACAAATATCAGTTCTCAAAAAATAAAAGACATTCAGGCAAAACAGACCAATGTTTTAATGCAGACAATTAAAACTATGGGTACCGAGAAGGCACTCTCTGGCCAATCAGGATTTTCTGACTATATTAACACGTTAAAAATACCTGTATTATCAGCCTATAGTAGCCTTCATATTGCCGGTCTTCACTGGGCAATTATTACTGCAATAAATAGCTCTGAAGCCTTTTCACCGGTTAAAGCATTAAAAAATACCATTATAACATCAGCATTATCCGTATTTTTTATTATGTTAATCGTATCAACCATTGCTGGCTTACTTTTTTCCCGAATTTTTACCAAGCCTATCATTTGTTTAAGCAATACTATCAAAGAAATTGAACAAACCTCTGATTTAACCAAATGCATTAATATGAACCATAATGATGAAATTGGCATCACGGCCAATGCCTTTGATAACATGCTTTTAAAATTTCATAATAGCTTACAAGAAGTGTCACATACGGTTAATTATTTTACTCAGGCTACTAAGGTTTTACATGATCACTCTGAGGAAACCAATACTACCCTTACTCGGCAAAATGAGGAAACCAACCACATCGCCTATGCGATTAATCAAATGAAGGATAAATCAAAACAGGTCACAGAACACACAGACTTTGCAGCCAATGCCACTCATCAGACAAAAGAAGATGCTCAAAAGGGTCAGGATAGTGTTTTAGAAACCATTAATTCCATCAATTTGGTTGCCAGTCAAATAGAGCAATCTGCCGTTGTTATTCATCAATTAGAATCTGACAGTGAAAATATCGGCTCCGTCGTGAGTGTCATTAAGGGAATTGCAGAGCAGACTAATCTACTAGCACTGAATGCGGCCATTGAAGCTGCGCGAGCGGGTGAATCCGGTAGAGGATTTGCTGTCGTTGCCGATGAAGTACGTCAACTAGCCAGCAGCACACAAGAGGCAACCACTAAGATACAAGATATTATAGAAAGCCTACAAAGTGCCAGTAAAAATGCTGTAAAAGTTATGGATGCCAGCAAAGCACATACCTTAGACAGTGTCGAGCAAGCTAAAAATGCTGGGGAAATTTTACAAACAGTTATGCAGTCTATTGATGCCATTGATAAGAAAAATCATTTGATCAAAGAAGCGGTTAATGAACAAGCTAATTTCTCCGAAGAGATCAATAACAATATTGAACAAATTGTTTTAGAAAGTAACAAGACCAGCGCTTCTTCACTGGAAATCAAAACATCCAGTGAAGTACTTGCTGAGCTATCAGCTAACTTACAAAAGCTGGTGGATCAATTTAAGATTGATGAATTGCCACCGCGCTAAACGCCATTATCCACTAGGCTATCCACCACACCAATAAAACGAACTTCCACTTCATCATGAGTAAAGAAAGAGTCCAATTGTTGAGTATACTGAGGGCTTTGTGGGTTGCTTAATGATTGCACCCAGTACTGATAACCTTCTGCTCCAGGATCTCTATCAAGCCATTGCAGAAATAAGGTATCAGTCATAACACGAGCTTGGTTATCTAACTGAAATTGCTCACTTTGAATAAAACTAACGGCAATATTACCCCGCCCACCACCATTATCAAGATTATTTTTCCAGAATATTAACTCATCCTGTGCTATTGTATTACCATTAAAAATCGTTGTGTAAAGGCTTTGAATAAAGCTTTCATTATCCAAACCACTAAACCGATTATTACTTTCAGGAGCATTATAAATGCTTTCTGCAATACTATTTAACGATGCACCATCATGGTATAAATCAAGCCATGCATTAATACCACCATGTCCGGCACTGCGGTCAAACAAACCATGGTAAAGACCATAAATTGTGCCAACCCCTTGTTGAAATTCATTTGAGTCAAAGAATGCTTTAACAACCTGCCCCTTATTTAGAACGCTCGTATCAAGCAAGTTTGACCAACTCTGCAAACCTGTATCACTTATCTCTCTATTAAGCAATTCTCGACTAACTTGTTTTATAAACGTATTGTTTTCAGTAAAAAT
>WFNB01000028.1 GCA_015488755.1 Gammaproteobacteria bacterium
GAAATAAATTATTTTTTACAAGAGCAGTATATGGAACGTTGGGAAGAAAAAAGAAATTTTGAATATTTAAACACTAAGAATGAAGTAAAAATAATATAAGTAAGTTGCACTTATGAGTTGAATCTAGGTATCAAATATAATTGATAAAATACACACTATGAAAAACTATAAAATTGTTCGAATTAGTCCAATGGGACATATGCTGAGAAGGCAATTATATGTTGATTATCCAGAACTTAAAACATTACCTTACGATAAACAATGTAAAGAAATTTTAAATGGTTTTTATGCTTATTCTGGTTCATTTAGTCAAGCAATGAAGCAACTGGGTAATGATTGTTCAGAGCTTATTTATGATTTGGAATGTTTACAAAAGCAATGGGCAAAAGAAAATAATATCTTCTTAGAAGAAGGAAAGCGCTGGCAACAAAAAATTATTGCTGAGCAGTTAAAAAAAATCCAACCAGATGTTGTTTATATTCAAGGTATCTCAACAATAGATAGTCTCTATATAGAGTCTATTAGAGATAAATTGCCCAATTTAAAACTAATTGTTCAATACTCTGGTTTTCCTACGGGATGGGATCGCATTGATCCAAATGCTTTATTGCTTGTTGGTACGCCTTATATGGTAAAACAGGCCAATGATAATCGTCTTGATGCACATTTAGTCTATCATTCTTTTGATCCGAGTATTTTGCAAAATATTAATGAAGATAATCACAAGCGATATAATTTTACATTTGTGGGTTCATCAGGTTTTGGCTTTGGTGATGGACATAAAAGTCGATACTGGGACTTGTTAAAATTATCCTATAATACACCACTGGAATTATGGATAGATGAGCGTGAGTTATTACGTAAAGAATGTGATGCTAATCCATTTAAAATAGCGCTTTTACAAGATAATTATTATAATGATTTGAATTATCAGGTTCAAGATTATCCAACGGCACCTTGTAAATTAAGCTATTTGTTAACGCCTGAAAAAAAACATGCTCCTGTTCATGGCTTGGATTATTTTCAACTATTAAATGATTCTAATATGACTTTTCATCGTCATACGGATCAAGCATTTGGCTTCTCTGGGGCAATGAGATTATTTGAAGCAACAGGTGTAGGGGCTTGTTTAATAACGGATCATACTCCAAATATATCAGAGCTTTATGACGTTGATTCAGAAATAGTCACTTATACTAATCTTGCTGAATGTGTAGAAAAGGTTAATTATTTACTTGAAAATCCAAAGGAAATGAGAGCTATTGCTAAAGCAGGGCAACAAAAAACATTAACACGACATACAATTAAACATAGATGTGAACACATTCATGAACTTATTCTATCTAGATTAAAACAATAACTGGTTGCAAAAAATGACAAAATCACTATTAAATTTTGTTTTAGTGGGATGTGGACGTATCGCTAAACGCCATTCTGATTTATTGGGTAATCATCAAATAGCTGGAGCAAAATTGCTTGCAGTGTGTGATACTAAAGAAGAAAAGGCACGAGAGATTGGTAATAAATATTCAGTTCCTTACTATAAAAATATGCATGATATGATGCAAAAAGAGGATGTTGATGTCATTGTTATATTAACACCCAGTGGAATGCATGCAACTCACACGATTGAATTAGCTGAATATAAAAAAGATATTATTGTAGAGAAGCCAATGGCTCTGACTTTGGATGATGCGGATCATATGATTAGAGCCTGTGATAATCATAGTTGTCGTTTATTTGTGATCAAACAAAACCGTTTTAATGTCCCCGTGGTTAAATTACGAGAAGCAATTGAAGCCCATCGTTTTGGTAAAATGGTTATGGGGACAGTACGGGTTCGCTGGTGTCGTGAACAAGCCTATTATGATCAAGATGACTGGCGTGGTACTTGGGCTATGGATGGTGGTGTTCTTGCTAATCAGGCGAGTCACCATATTGATATGCTAGAATGGATGATGGGTGATGTTGAAAGTGTTTTTGCTAGAAGCACTACAGCACTTGTTGCTATTCAAGCAGAAGATACGGCAATTGTATCTCTTAAGTTTGCTAATGGGGCACTAGGTATTATTGAAGCGACCACGGCAACACGTCCAGATAATCTTGAAGGTTCAATCTCTATTCTTGGTGAAAAAGGGAGTGTTGAGATTGGAGGCTTTGCGGTCAATGAAATGAAAGTCTGGCGATTTTCTGAAGCAACGAGTGATGATGAGTCTATCCTAGATCGGTTTTCCGTTAATCCACCGAATGTTTATGGCTTTGGGCATCAAGCATATTACGATCATGTGATTGATTGTATTAATAATAATACAGCAATGTTAGTGGATGGTTTGGTTGGTAGAAAAAGTCTGGAATTAATTACCGCTATTTATGAGTCTATTGAAACACGAAAGGAAGTTTTTCTTAAATTTAAACCCGAACGTTGCAGGCTAGGTATTCAATGATTGCGAAGAGTGCTGTAATACATGCCAATGTTCAATTAGGAACTAACGTCCATATTGAGGACTTTTGTGTTATTGGAGCACCTGTTGAAAATCAGAATGATATGACCATTATTGGTGATAATGCGGTTATTCGTTCTCACTGTGTTATTTATTCAGGTAATGTGATTGGTAATAATTTTCATTGTGGCAATAAGGCAAATATTCGAGAAGGTAATCAAATTGGCCATAATGTCAGTATTGGCGCATTAGCGGTGATTGAGCATCATGTTTCCATTGAGGATAATGTGCGTATTCATTCACAAGCATTTATTCCAGAATATTCTCAATTATTATACGGCTGTTGGATTGGTCCTAATGTTGTTTTGACCAACTCAAAGTATCCTAATCGAGAAGATTCAAAAGCAAGATTAGCGGCCCCAGTGGTTCATCGAGAATCTATTATTGGAGCCAATTCTACTCTTTTGCCTGGTGTGAGGATTGGTATAGGGTCGATTGTCGGTGCAGGAAGTCTTGTTAATAAGGATGTCCAAGAAAAATCAGTATATGCGGGTCACCCAGCACGCTTTATCCGTTTTCTGGATGATAATCCATGATCCCTTTTCTTGATCTTAACAAACAATATTTAATAATAAAAAAAGAAATAGATAAGGCCATTCAAACTGTTATTGATAAGGGAGAATTTATTGGAGGCGAGTTTGTTTCATTATTCGAAGAACAATTTGCTTCTTATCAACAAGTTGATTTTTGTATTGGTGTCGGTAATGGTACTGATGCGTTAGAAATAGCAATAGAAGCACTAAATTTGCCTCATGGAAGTGAAATTATTGTGCCAGCCAATACTTTTATTGCAAGTGCTGAAGCAGTTACTCGTGCCGGCCATCGTATTGTATTTTGTGATTGTGATGCAGATAATTTTACTATTTCTATTCAGAGTATTCGAGAGAAAATCACACAGAAAACCAGAGCTATTCTGGTGGTTCATTTATATGGACATGCCTGTGATATGGATGCAATACACGCCTTGTCAGAGGAAAATAATTTAAAAATTATAGAAGACTGTGCTCAGGCACATGGTGCTGAGTATAAACAGCAACGTGTTGGTGGTCTTGGTCATATTGGCACATTTAGTTTTTATCCGGGGAAAAACTTGGGGGCTTATGGTGATGCAGGCGCTATTGTGACCAATGATAAGCACTTGGCAAAAAGATGTCGAATGATTGCCAATCATGGTCGTTTAGATAAATATGAGCATCGCTTTGAGGGAAGAAATTCTCGCCTTGATAGTCTTCAAGCGGCGATACTTTCAGTAAAATTAACCTATCTGGATGATTGGATTCAGACAAGAATAGGGATTGCTGATTGTTACTTTGAAAAGCTTAGCAATATTCCTGAAATCATATTACCAAGATGTGAGCCATGGGCAACGCATGTTTACCACCTATTTGTGATACGCCTTAATGACAGAACCGCTCTATTTAATTTTTTAAAAGAACAGCAAATTGGTGTATCAATTCATTATCCGATAGCCTTACCAAAATTAGAAGCTTTCCATTATCTTAAGCAATTTGATGAGAATTTTCAGGCACATCATATGGATGAAACATTATTGAGTTTGCCAATAGGTGAGCATATGAATAACAATCAGGTTGAGATTGTTGTCTCTGCTATTAAAGAATATCTGGCGGAAGCACACAATTAATATGATGCAACTTAAGTCGTTGTGCTATTTCTTTGGCTACTGATGGTGGAAAAGGTAATAAAATAGGTATGCTGTGATCAAATGCATGATCGCTTGGGTGATAAACGGGTTTATTTCCTAGTTGTGTATTGATCCGATTGGGATCTTCATCCAAGAAAAACGCTATGTGTTCAGATTCAAAGCCAAGTAACCAGTTTGCTGCGATTGCGGTACCGAATACGCCAAATTTTTCTTTTTTTCCAAGTAAATGGGTTTGTTTTGTTATCTTTGTTAACCAATCAATTTGCTTGTTCACGATTCCAGTTAATGCTTCTGAGGTGACTGTTTTAGGAGTAACGTTATTGTTGCTTGTTTTCTCTGCAATAAGTATCACTTCTTTAGTCAGTTCTTCCTTTAACTGATTAATGACCATAAAACCATTTTTATGCAAAAGTTTTACTAGAGTATCTTGTGTGAAATGTGTGCAATGATCGGCAATCAATAGGTCAAATGGATTTTTAGTAAAATTAGGCACGGCAATTAATAAACGTCCATTATTGACTAATTTACTATAAATATGAGTGAGTGTCTCAGAAGGAGAGCTAATATGTTCCAGTGTATGGATTAAAGCAATGAGATTGAATTTCCTGTCTATCGTATCTAAACTACCGCAATAAAAGGAATTTTTCTGATATTTATTTTCAATCGTTATTCGATGTTTATCATTGATCTCAAAACCCGATACTTGCCATTGAGGGTAAGCAGAAGAAAAGGAATCAAGAAGGTTTCCAGAACCACAACCAATATCTAGCATATGGCCACTATCTGCTAGTAAGTCATTATTTAATAACCATTTAACGATAAGCTGAGTGCGACCTGAAGAAACGCCTGTCAGCTGATCAAATCCCCGTTGTTCATTTCCTTTACTCTGATGATAAATATCATATTTTTGATAAATAGTGTTAATATCAGCTTGGAAATTCTCATTAGATGTTTTTTGTACTGTATGGCACTGATTACATAATATAAGTTCACCGCCAAGGTGCCAAGGTTTACAATCTGATGTTACTTGATAGAGAGATGAAAAATTATAAAACACATAAATGTCGTTGGCATGGCAAAGGTGGCATGTTTTAATGTTCATATCATACGGCCAATGATTTCTTTTATAACTTGCCAACTATCAGGCGTATTATTACTCAGTTTTTTATCTGTTTTAGAAGCATCCAATGAAGAAAATTTGGGTGAAAATACCAGTTTATCTTTAGCACTTTCACGATGAACCAATTGTTTATTTTTATGTAAAGAATCGGCAATGTATTGCGCAATATCATAATAGCTAATATCTGTTTTAGCAGAAATATGCCATATTCCTGTTGCATTTTTTTTAGTTAGACCAATTATTTGTTGACAGGCAAACTCCATAGTAATAGGGGCTATTGTTAAGTTATAAAAAGCAGAAATGGATTGTCCCATTTTTAATTGTTTGATCCAATGTTTAAACAAAGCATAGTCATGAGGTAAGATCTTACTAAGACGAATAACCATATTTTTTTTAGATAAATTTAAAATTTCTGATTCAGCCACAGCTTTGTACTGACCATAAATAGTCATTGGTTTTGGACTTTCTTCAGGCTGATATCGAGCGTGCTGACCATCAAAAACAAGACTGCTTGAAGGAAAAATAATTTTACTACCGGCTTTTGAAAGTGCTTGTGTTAGTTTGACGGTATTAATAAAATTGCATTGTCTTGCTTTTTCTGGCTGTTGTTCACATTGAGCAACGGAAGTCATTCCAGCACAAAAAAAAGTGTATTCAAAGGCATAATCGGGTAAGTATGGCTTATGTAAATCAAGATAAATTTCTTTTTTTTGTTGATGAGGCTTACTATTTCGGTTTGTTATCCAGATATCAGGGGATTTTTCTTGTTTCCTTAGTTGCTCTGCGAGGTTAATTCCAAGCTGACTATTGCCACCAATAATTAAGTATCTAGACATAAAATAAATTTAAGATGCTACCGGATCAGTTAGTATGATTGACTGACTATTAAGTTTTAGTTTGAATAGCCGATAATAACAGGTATTAGCATGGGAAATCCACCTGATTTGTCATAAGATATGCATAGAATGTTTAAAGTATTAGGAATGTCTAATTGAAATTTAGTATTTACTTGGCTATTTGGGGTGAAGAGTATATTAATGATTTTATGGAGCAGATCTTACCTTTACATTTTTCTTCTGGGAACTTACTTGCCTTTGCAGAGAATAATTGTTCAGTAGAATTTGTTTTTTATACACTTTTAGATGATGTCGAACGATTTTCTCACTATTCATCCTATAGAAAACTAAAAAATTTAATGCCTGTTTCCGTAAAGGGAGTTGCAACGAGACATACAGATAAATTTTATATAATGACTGAGTTACATAATCTTGCAATTCTTGATGCAGAAAATAAAGATTCAACCATGATTTTTTTCTTTGCCGATGTTGTTTTTTCAGAAGGTTATTTTTCCAGATTGATTGAGTTAAGAAATGAAGGCTATCGAGCAGTGCTTGGTTTTGCTTTGTTAACCAACAAAGATGAGTTTATTCAGTCCTATCATTTATCAAGTGGTAGAAAATTTGTTCAGCAGGCTTTATCGTGTGTTCATGATGAAGTTAGGACTCATGATTGGGACGATAGTTTGGTTAGTGAAGCGCCTAATTCAATCACTTTTCCATTGCATGAAAATAGAGGATTATTGATCCGTTCATTTCATTGGACACCCATAATGCTTGCTCCTATAGAAAAAGGTATTCAATCTTATTGGACAATTGATGTTGATTTGGTTAGGCGAACCTGTTTAGACTATTGTTGTATTTATATTGTGACCGACTCAGATGATATGGCAATTGCTTCATTATCAAAAAAAGATGACTATCGCCAGAAACAAATTTTAACAAAGGGCGCTGCTCTAGAAGTATTTGCTCAATGGTCACTACTAGGAGCCGATCCCTTTCATTTGAAATTTTTCCAAGAAAAATTATGGTTTCTTTCTGAAAAGAAAAATCCATCATTAACAGCAACTGAAGAAATATCAGATAAAGTTGTTAAAGATATTTTCTTATTAAGAAAAACTATTTCAAACGTATTTGAAGATATTGTTACGTTATCACAAGGTCGGGATATCATTATTTTTGGTGCGGGAGGCTATGGCCAGTTAGTTTCTCGTACACTGATTCATTATGATTGCCATACAGCTGCTTTTTTTGATAATGATCCAAATAAATGGGGTATGAAATATGGTCCAGTGCAGGTAAAAAAACCTGATTTTTCTAATAGTAATAATTGTTTTTTTATTATTACAGCAGAACGATATAATGAAATAGTAATGGGACTTAAAAAATATGGTTTAATAGAGAATAATGACTGTCTCTTATACA
>WFNB01000029.1 GCA_015488755.1 Gammaproteobacteria bacterium
CATAGGTAGGTACTTAAGAACTTTTGGGCTAGGATAACTCTGTGTTTACTACACAAGACGCCGTAAATCCATCCTTGGAGGCTTTATTGCCACATCCATGTGGCAAAAACTTCTTCCGTAAACACAGAGTTATCCTTAAGTACCTACCTATGATTCTTTATTATATAAAATGAACGCTCCCCTGAAAGAGGGGATTTCCTACCCAAGACAAATATTGGCTCTGGCATAACAAAAAAATTACCAATAGCCCTGTAAACAAAATGACTATTGGAAACAAGTCTATTAAAATAAACCCTATATTTTTATTTTATTGAACCTAAATAACACTCATGTCTGTATTAAGCTCGTCATCCGAACATACTTACCTATTATCAGAAACAACGGTTGCTGAGGTTGCGGGTGTTCGTATTGGTTTATCAAATGTATGGGATGATGAATTTATAGACCAACAAGGCCATAAAATACAAGCACCACGCGCCACCTTGTCTATTTTAACACCCTCAGATAATGGTCAAGATATCAGAGTCGCCGTTAACGATACCATTCTACTCAATCATAAAACCTTTTGTATTACACATATCTCTGAGCATAATGACAGGGGAAGTCTAACACTCACAGAAGTACCACATAAAGCTTCACTCGCCTTATTGTCACGTTTATGGGCAAAATTACATATCATGCCTTGGCTGGATATTTTCATCCTCATCATATTAATAATAATACCTCATTTATTATCCGGTCATGCGACTAAGAGTGTGGCAGCAATTATTGCATTACTGATCTGGCTTGCATTAGTACAACCTAACTGGCGTGGTTTATTTGGTGTTTTTTCTACCTTATTGCTTATAATAGCAATTATTTTCTTTACCTCGGCACTATTTCTTAATTAACACCATTCCTTTGGGATAAATCAATCTTCATCAGCAATTAAAAATAGCCCAATACGTTTACTATCAAGGCAAATAATAGCTTGATCAACACACTGAAATGTTATCGGAGTATGCTCATAAGAGCCATCCTCATGTTTATGTACATTTGCTAATAGAACCATATCTTCATCAAACCAGCTTATGAGTTGCTGAGCTAAACTCATTGAGTTGTTCAGTAAAGGATGATCAAAATGCGTTAACATTAATAGTTTAGCAAAGTAATCAAAAAAAAAGCATTTATCTATAGGTTCAAAATAATGGCTGTCCACAGGCACACTATGACTCTGTAAAAAACATAAGATATTCTGCTCTGTAGACATTGCTCTCTCTTGTACAGAACGCCAACGAAAATCAAAAATAATCGTCTCTTCACCATAACCATTGAGGTGAGGAGTCAAGTGCCACCAGAGTAAATACTCTAAATCAGCATAGTGAGTCACCTCTTCTTTGGATACCTCTATTAGTGCTAAAGCTCCCATTGTGCAAGACAGTTGGTCAGAAAGAAGTGCCTTATTTGCCTCCAATAGATCCACCAATGCATAGACAACACTAATACAAGGATCATTTAAAGCATTCAGTAATTGTGGCTCAACCACTTCTAACAAGCTTCCCATGTTCCTTAATGCACGGGCTGCAGCAACACGAACCCGATAGTGAGGATATTGTAATGCCTGTGCAATCAATTCAATATCATCATCAAATTGGGGAGCAATGTCCTCTAATAAAGCAACAACATAAGGCAGTTGATTGCCTTTTGGGGTTTGCTCCAAAAAAGTATGTAAACAGTATAAAAAATCTTCTCGATCAGGCCAAAACTTCTCTGGCCAAAGCGCATGTAAAAGTGTTTTTCGATACTGTTCAGCCGATATTGTTTTTTGGATCATAAGTGGTAATGTTGACATTAGATATTTTTCTTACGAATAGGATAACTGGTAATATTTTTATAATAATAAGGTTGTCCCCACGTCCCATTCGTCTGCTTATCTCGTCGGAACCATTCAATAAAGACTCGGTAGTCGCCATTATCCTGTTGTACAGCCGTAGCCACTTTAACATAGCCATAATAACGGGAATAAAATACATTTTTTTCCCACCATGATTCCCAACGCTCACCATAATCAGAACTACGCAAAATAAACTTAAGAACATTTTCTGTTGCAAAACGTTTTTGGTATGCTTTTTTTAAGCGCTTGATAATTTTTTCTTGTTGACTTTTGTTCGACCATGCAACAGCACTTGGCATTCTATTCTGATCAACTTGTTGTTCATACAGTTCAGATGCTCGCTTTTTTTCATGAGCAATTGTTTTTTCTAAGTCCACAACCCCTTTTGTTAACGCAGACACATCAACTTCACCTTTTAATGCATTTTCTATCAATGAGACTCTCTGCAGAGCAGTATTTGCCCGAGCTAGTTTTGAATAAATAGTTGCCGGGTCAGTCGATGAACTGGCTGATTGCACATTTTTTTTAGCTTGGCGAATACTTTCTGGTATAACTCTTTTTTGTGCATGAATGCCAGCAATAGCCGGGCCAAAAGTAATATTATAAAACATTTGTGGAATTTGCTGTCCCCATAGTGTTTGATACACTTGAGCATTAGCAATCATTTGATCAGCAGGTGGTGATTTCATCGCCACCTGAGCTGCTAATTGATAGGCTGCTTTTCTTTGTGCCAAAATATCACTAATTTTTTGATAATACTGATTTCGACCACTTGGCATAACATCCATACTAAAACGTTTTGATAAACGGAATAAGTCTGCTTTGTGTTGTTTAATCACACTAAGAAATTGCTTTAAATTACTTTGATTTAAGTCTTCACTCCCTTTCCAGGCAATATTTCTTGCCACCATATAGTCATTAAAAAGCTCTTTAACTGGACTTTGCTGTGCTGCTGACAAAAGAGATTGTACTGGGATCATCACAGCTAACAATGTTAAACGAGCCTGTCCTATTTTACCTTTTTGTAAGTCCTCTTTAGCTGAACTTGTCGCCATTTTGATATAGTTTAGCTTTTGTTGTGCACTCAGATTAACCGCCCAACTACTAATAGAGAACATCAAAAAAATCATTAATAATAAAGTACGTATCATCACTTTTTTCTCCTATATAGGTATTTTACTTATATAAGATTAGTCTCTATTATAAAAAAATATACTTAAATTAAAAAAAATTGCTTAGCTCTCACTAGGCTATTCATTCACTACTGAGCATTTTTAAACGATTTTGGAAACGTGATTTCAATTCATTTTTCTTAGCTGTTTTCTGTTCTGGTGATGTATTTTGCCATTGCTTTTGCTTTTCACGAGCTTTGGCCTGAGCAGATTCCTTAGCCGCGGCCTTATCTGCAGATGACATAGCTTGCCATTGAGATAACATTGCCTGCCTTTCTTCTGTCGATAATTGTTGCCACATGATGTCTTCTTGACTGGTTCCAGCATAAGAGAAACCACTAAAAGCAGTCATACTGGCACTTAGCAGTATTGCAACCAATAGACTGTGGTGTAAAGAGCGTTTATTATTAAACACTGACATAAATTTTCCTTCGGTATTTTTATTCTAAAAAAATGGCCTCATGCTCTCATACACAAGGCCATTATGCTGTTATTTGATAAGATATAATGAACTATAATGCCTTCGTAACTGCTGAAGAGGCCAACGCTTGACTAATTTGTTCAACAATATCATCAATAAACTGCTTCTGTTCATCATCCAAAATCGCACGTAGGTCATGTTTTAGAACTTCTTTCCAAATAATAAGCTCCGTTAGCAAATTACCTTGCATGGCCGCAATCTCTTCTACCGAAGCAATATCAAGATCATCACTGCCAGCAGTCGTGTTTAATAATTTATGACGATTATTAAGCATCTCAATACCAATAGACATCGCTTCTGGTAGAGAAGAAGATAAAACAAGTCGCATTTTCATTTTTTGGACATCGGTTAATTGATATTGCTCAGCTAAATCTGAGGCAACAGGAATAAGCTCCAAGGCCTGACCACCAAAACCACTGGCCTGCACTTGTGTGGCTAACATAATGGATAATACAAAAAATAGACTTAATAATTTTTTCATTTTTTTCACCTGATTTGATTAGTTAAACAATTAAGGCAGAGAGTGTGGCTTTGCCAGCACCTATTATCTGCATTTGTTAGGACTTATTATTTAGCTAAAATGTCACTGAAATATGATTAAAAAAAATGAATTTGTAATAAATTGTAAATAAAACCATAGAATAAATAGGTGTTATAGGATGACATAGCAATATCTAAGCCTGTGAACAGCGTTTATTTTTAGCCTACAATCTTATGTATAATCCTCAAAAACTTAGTCCTCAATCACCCTGCAAAAGAATACATTAATTTATGACCCCAAAACACACAGTCCTTTTTTCCTATACCACAGTATTTTTAAATCTAGTTATTTTTTTATCTCAATTTTATGCTACCACTGTTTATGCCAATGCTAACGCATTTAATAGCTTCGACAAAAATACTTATGCAACCTCTTCTTGTGCCATAAAAAGTATAGCAATGCCCTTGCTAACAGATTATTTTGCTGCTCCTTCAGGCACATCAAAGGCCAGTGGTACTTATGCTGACCCACTGGATTTAAGCACCGCTTTATCCGCTGATTCGCCACTTAAAAGTGGTCAGACACTCTGGCTACTAGAAGGCACATACAGCGGGGCATTTACCAGTGAATTACGAGGTAATAAAGAAGCGCCTATCTTGGTTAAACCCTACCCCGGTAAACGAGTTATTATTGATTCAACTGAAGTGAGTGGTAGCATTGCTCTGAGGATTAACGGTAGCTGGGTGCATTACTATGGTTTGGAAGTCCTCAGCCGTAATAGTAATCGTACCGGTACAACAAATGACTACGCCACCAATGGCATTACACTCAGCGGTGGGGTAGATATTTATGGCGCCTTTAATAAGGTTATTAATTTTATCTCTCATGACAATGCTAGTGGTATTAATGCTTGGTATAAGGGAGAAAATGAAGACACTGAAATTTATGGTAGCATCATTTATAACAATGGTTGGACAGCACCTGGCCGTGGGCATGGCCATGCCATTTATGCACAAAATCGAGGCGGTACAAAAAAACTCACCAATAATATTATCTTCTTTGGCTTTGGTACCGGAATTCATGTGTATACCGAAGGCGGTAGTATTGAAAATTTTGATATTCAGGACAATGTCTGGTTTTTAACTGGAGCCTCTGATCCTAGAGCATCACAGAAAAAAGATAACTGCTTAGTCGGTGGTTATCAACCCGTGAAAAATCTACTCCTGAAAAATAATAAAGGCTATTCAGATAATGGCCGTGGAACACGCATTGGCTATGGAGGTAGTGTTACTGAACAAACAGCCACATTGGTTGACAATTATCTCGCTGAAAATTTTTGGGTCGCAGGTAATTGGGATCAACTCAATGTCAGTGGCACATCTGTCTTTCATGGCATCACTGGTTCTTCTCAAGATCAAATAAACGAGTTAGGAGGCAATGATTTTAGAGAATCAAATCCTAAATCTGGGAAAAAAATATTTATCAGTAATAACAAATACGATACTAGACGTGCCCGAGTCATTATTTATAATTACGACAGTGATGAATACAGTGTTGCTGTAGATTTATCTTCTGTCTTAAAAATCGGTGAAGCGTATCGTATCCATTCTGTTTTCGACCTCTTTGGCAAAGCTTTATTAAGTGGTATTTTTAATGGCTCTGAGATAACTATTCCAATGGGAAGCATCGCCCCTCCTCAGCCCAATGGTTTGTCTGGTATCGGTGATGAAGATGACCCTAAAAATGCTTTTGGTGTCTTTATTGTCACTCACGCCGGTTGTACTTCTGATGCACCGATTAGACCAAAACCAGAGCCTGAGCAATCACCGCACAAAGCAAGTGATGTCAGCGTACATCCCATAGAAAGTGAACACAACACCATTAACTATTTTTTACTGGCACTGCCAAAACCATTAGCCTTTGATGCCTCTGTTAATTATATAACCAGAGATGGTACTGCAATCGCTGGGGAAGATTATATTGCCACATCAGGCACAGCCATCATTCCAGCAGGTAGCACGTATATTGCCATTGCAGTAGAGCTTATAGGTGATG
>WFNB01000030.1 GCA_015488755.1 Gammaproteobacteria bacterium
ATTTGGGATATTAAGTTTATTCAGTGTTTTATATTCAATATTCTCTATATGTGCTGATGTGGCCGATGGGTTGTAAAATGTGCAACCTAATGAATGTCCTAACTCACCTAATTTTGCAATGGATTCAATGGCGCTAAAATAGGATGAATTGGTTTCTGCCTCATTGCCTTCATTGGTTAATACAGTTTGTTTATTAAGGTTGATTTTGGGTGGAATCAATCGTTCTATAGTGCCACTGACATGAGTAAAACCCTCTGGGGTAAAACACAGATCGACACCAAATAAAATAATTTCTTTAATTTCTATTTGTATTGCCAAATAAATAGCAGAATTTGTTACGGTTGGGCCAATACCTTGAATATTATCACTATTTCCTTTTTCCCAAGGATAAAGCTCATTAAGGTATAAAGAACTACCATCCCATGAGCCAAGCAGTGGGGGATATATGTGATTAGAATGGACTAAAATAGATTTGTCTGAATAATATAAAATTTCTTTACTGACATTAAAATTAATAGGATTTGGATCAACAGAGACAAAAATATCTGGGATAATAGCTGTTTCTCTAAGTCGATTAGCAATGCGAGAAACAGCAATAATAAGGTATTTATCCTGATGTTGTTCAATCCATTGAATATGTTGGTCTAATGACGGACCTCCGGCAAGTATTAGTGCTGATTTTCCAGCATAATGGTTCATTAATTTTTTGGCGGGGTTATATTCTTCACATAAGTTTTTTATTTGGCATTGAAGGAAAATCTCACTGTCTAAAGTTGAACCATACTCCCATTTTAGTTGGTTAACTTGTTCAAATAAGTGATTCCAGAGCAAAATATAATCATGAACATGATGGTATTGAGTTGCAAAAGACTGAATAATTTCTATTTTATTGATATAACCATAAGTTTTAAGGTTCAATTTTTCAGCTTCGTTTTTCCAGTTTATTACATCACTAACAACAATCCGTTTATTATGCCTTAGCTCATATTGTTTTTTTGTTCGTTCGATAACTTCTGGGAAATCGATAAAAAGATAAATACTTCCCTTTTCTGGGGGTGTTTTTAATAATTGTTTTACCATCATGCCAGAGTCAGTACCAACAATAATATAAAGCGTGTTTTCTTTATCGAATATATTATCGAATTCCCGAATAAAGCTTGTTTTATAATCGATCTGCTCAAAGCTTCTTCTATGTATTGGAAAAAGAAATTGATCACCAAATTGGTTTTTAATTAGTTTACCTAGTGAAATATTGGGATCTAATTTAATCAATTTATTTACCTTGAATGTGAGTCATTATTATTGTTTTAATAAACCAAGCAAAGATCATTCCATAATAATGCAGATTGTTTTGGCCTTATCCGCACCCCTGCGAGTAAAGTTAAAATATTCTGCAAAGCCTTGTAGATTCAGCACTATGGACATTCGCAGTAGGTTCAACTAATTTATTTAGGATAATACGTACTAAGTGTTAATGCTAATATAACAGTTTTTTTTGGCAGATAGAGAGAAAAATAAAAAAAGATCAATTCTTTTCTAAAGAAATTGAATAGCCAGACGCTAATGTGTTCAAGAGGCGGTGAATATTCCACTTTCTTTCCTAGAGTTAAGATAGAATTAAAACTCTAGAACTAGAAAGCCGAGAGTATATCCGCAGAGTAAATTTCTCCACAATTCAATATCGACTATTAGTGTAAACAATAGTGCTGGATCCGTGGGGCTTATCACAGGAGTTGTCATCATGGCACAAGTAATCAATACCAATGTTCCTTCGCTCAGTGCGCAAAGTCAATTAAGTCGTACTAATTCTGGTTTATCTCAAGCATTAGAAAGACTCTCTTCAGGTAAACGTATCAATAGTTCTAAAGATGATGCGGCGGGTCTTGCCATTGCTTCTCGTTTTACTGCTCAAATTCGTGGTTATAATCAAGGTACTCGTAATGCTGCTGATGCTATTTCATTAGCCCAAACAGCAGAGGGTGCATATGATGAAATTTCTGGTAACTTACAGCGTATTCGTGAGTTAGCAGTACAGTCTGCAAATGCCACCAATAGTTCTACTGACCGTCAGGCGTTGCAAACAGAAGTTAAACAACTACAAGCTGAAATTAATCGTGTTTCTGAAACTAAATTCAATGGTAAAGCTGTCATTGGTTCAAGTGCAGGTACGTTTACTTTCCAAGTTGGCCCAGACAATGGTACTAATGATAAAATTGATGTGACAACAACTAAAATTTCTAGTCTTGGTGGTTATGCTGCGGCTGTTAATACAGGTACTGTAAGTGATGCTACTAAGGCGGGTACTTTAATCACTAGCATTGATACCTTTTTACAGTCTGTGAATACTCAGCGTGCAGATTTAGGTGCGGTACAAAATCGTTTTGACTCTGTTATTCGAAATGGTGATAATGCAGTAGAGAATTTATCAGCGTCTCGTAGTCGTATTGAAGATGCTGATTTTGCTAAAGAAACAGCTAACTTAACCAAGTTCCAAATTTTACAGCAAGCAGGTACTACGGTATTGGCTCAGGCTAACGCTTTACCACAAAGTGTGTTAGGCTTACTGGGGTAGGATAAAGGGATTAGCCATTCTAATGAATAGAATGGCTAGTTTTTTTAAGGAGTAATATTATGACTGATTTTAATATCAATGCAAAATCACCACCATACCTAGGTCTGGTTAATGAGGTTGCACGTAAAAATCTAACTCAACTTCCCCAAAGTAATAAAATATCGACTATAAATGCAGAACGTGCAGACAATTTAGAAAAACGGCAAGGAATTGCCTCTGAGACACCTCCTTCTGATCCTTTATCTAAAATGCCTAAAGAAAAGCTGGATAAGACTATTAGCCAACTGAACAGTTCTTTGCAAAATATTCAAAGAAATCTTGAGTTTAGTGTGGATGAAGACATTGGGCGAATTATTATTAATGTCAAGGATAGAGAAACAGATGAAGTAGTTAGGCAGATACCAACAGAAGAAGTGCTTGAGTTGGCTAAGAATTTGCATGCTGCAAGTGAGAGGTTGAGTGAACGCATTGATTCAGGGACTCAAACAACAACTGAAGGTGTATTCTTAAGTGCTAAAGTTTAATTGTTAATTTTAGCTGTATTTGCTTACCTATCTGCAATAATGGCAAGTATAGGTAAGTTTGTGTAAATTCTAATTTGGAGGGGGATAACATGGCCGGTCTATCTCTTGGCGGTATCAACTTGGATGTACGCGGACTTGTTTCACAATTAATGCAAGTTGAGAGTATTCCCCTACAGCGTTTACAAGCTAAAAAAAGTGACTATGAGTCACAATTAAGTGCTTTTGGGCGTTTAAAAAGTGCTATGTCATCGTTTCAAACATCAATGGGCAATCTGGGTTCATTGGATAAGTTTGAAACATATAAAGCGACCACCTCAGAATCTGCTACTGATAAAACCTTTTCTGCAACAGTAGATAAGGATGCGACAGCGGGCAGTTTTGGCATTCAAGTAACACAGCTTGCACAAGCAAGTAAGTATGGCTCTGACAATAGCTCTCCCTTTGTTGATACTGATACCTCTACAATTAACTCCTCCGGCGATGCACTCACTATTAATGTTGGTACAGATTCAATGAATGTGAATGTTGATGGTTTGACACTTCAGGGTGTTCGTGATGCGATTAATGCTCAGGCTCAAACTGATGGTTTATCTGTTTCGGCATCTATTGTGTCTACTCAATCGAATGAGCATTTTCTTATTATTACTGGGACTGAGACGGGAACCGATAATGCAGTAAGCCTTGCAGATAACAATGCTAAAACAGCGCTAAAGTTTGGCACGGGTACCACACAGGAAGTTCAAGGGGCATTAAACTCTGAAGTGATTGTTGATGGTCAGTATACGATTTCTAGTGCAACAAATACAGTGACTAATGCCATCTCTGGTGTTACCTTAGATTTATTGAAAACAGGAGTTGCACCAGCAGCGACCTTAGAAATAGAAAGAGATACAAGTCAGGCAAAAAAGAACATAAATAGCTTTGTCAGTGGTTTTAACACCTTTTTAAGCACAGTAAATGCGTTAAAAAAAGATGGTTTGGAAGGTGAGAGTTCATTAAATAGTGTGTTAAATAGTGTTCGCAATGAGTTTAATACCAGTGCAGGTTTAAGTAGTTCATTTAACTTTTTATCAGAAGTGGGCATTACCAGTAATGCTAAAACGGGTGAACTAGAACTGGATAGTGATAAATTACAAAAAGCAATTGATCAAGATTATGAGGCTGTGTCTCAGTTATTTGCTAATGATGACAAGGGTATTGCCTTTCGCCTAGAAGAAAAAATGGCAGAATACTTAAAATATGATGGCTTAATTAAAACACGCGAAGAAGGTCTACAGGCAAGAATTGATTATAATGGAGAGGCACAAGATAGAATGAACTATCGTTTGGATCTTACAGAGGCTCGCTTTTTAAAGAAATTCGGTGACTTGGATACATTGATTTCACAATCCAACTCAACCAGTTCCTATTTAACTCAACAATTAGCAAATTTACCTGGTTTTACGAGTAAATAGCCTATAGAAAATATTAAATTGGCCGATAATTTATTTAAGCATATAAGTTTAAATTAATTAGACTTAATTGTATTAAGATTATTTTTTATAGATTTTAAATAATTGTTATTAAATAGTAGATTTTTTTAAAGGATATTTTATGAATTACGCAAATAATCATGCCGCAATGAACAAATATGCACAGGTAAGTAACCAAAGTTCGGCTGCTTTTGCTAATCCTCATCGTTTAATTCAAATGCTGATGGAAGGTGCTCTTGAGAAAATATCTAAAGCAAAAGGATTTATGAAAAATGGTGATATTGCTCGAAAGGGAGAGCATATTTCTTGGGCTATTTCTATTATTGAAGGCTTAAGAGTTAGCCTCGATCATTCTCAAGGGGGCAAAATATCAGAAAATCTTGAGTCCCTATACCTTTATATGAACAGTCGATTGACTCAGGCAAATTTGAATAATTCAATTGAAATGCTAGAAGAAGTTGCTGATTTATTATTAGATATTAAATCAGGTTGGGATGCTATTCCTCAAGATGTCATTGATAATCATGCCAAAAGTAATGCAGGCATACAGCCTAAATCTTTGGCTAATGCTAAGATCTAGAGGTCATATTTCTTTGACTATAAATAATAATGAGCAAGGGACTCTAGAGCAATTTCTAGCTATGAGTCAACAAATGTTGGAACTTGCTAAACATGCTGAGTGGGAAAGCCTGCCAGACTTAGAGATAAAAAGACAAGCACTTATGGTTTCTTTTTTTGAGACTGAAGATAAACATCAGAATACAGCTCAAGTTGCACAAGTAATAAAACAAGTATTGTTAATTAACGATACTATTGAGAAATTAGCGCAACAAGAAAAAATTATCATCAGCCAACAATTACATGGCCTGAAAAAACAGCAGAATGTTCATTCTGCTTACCTTCAAAACAAATAATATAAATTGAAACGCAATGGTTCCTAATGTGAGATAGCCATAGTAATTATGAGCTTTTAGTTGCAGTCTCTTAGTTTTTACTGATTTTCTACAATAGGGATATTTAAGAAAATATCATGTTCTAATTCTTTGATGGAACGTTGCAAGCCTTTAAGAGACTGCAAGTTTATAAATAAAGGTTCAGTGATATTTGCGTTGACCAGTGTAAGCCCTTTCTTTTCTAATGCATTGTCACTTTTATTATTTTTTATAATAACCATCATGGCAATTTCATCGGAATCCTTTGATTCTAATAAGGCATAATCCTCATCAGGTAAGGCAACATGGTAGTAAAAATTGGCTAAAGACGGGTCAAAAATGGAATAGGCAATACTAGGATCGTCTACTGACTGCAACCAGAAAACAACCGGATCGGCACCTTGTTCTTCGGTACTAGAAGACGGATCTTCCTTATGAAATAGTTTAAATTCTGTTAGCTTAGTATCATTGAGTAAGCCATTTGGAAAATGAAAAATAGTATCCTGTTCAACTTCTTGTGAACCAAAGCGAGTTGTTTCAATTCTCATCAGAAACCTTTAATTAATAGATAATTCTTGTCTTTATTAATCTAATTAGGACTTAAAGTAAAACTAATAGATTAAGAGCTTGATAAATCAATATGTTATACGAATTCCATTATCACTGATAATGTCTGATCTGTCAAAATTCATATTAATAATATAGAACTGATCCCAGTGTGGCATTTTTTTGACTAATAACAGTTTTTTGACTTTACATAGGTAAAATATCCGCTATATTCTATGGTGCAAGAACGACTTGTTCTTGTTGGACTATTTTTTAATCAAAAATCGTCAGGCTAAAGACAAAAAATTGACAAACTGGAGTGCCTTGTGAGTTCAGGTGTAAATAAAACACTACCCCCCTCATTTTTAGATGATTCCTTTGTGGGTAATAGTATTGTTATACAACAAGTAAAAAAACTAATTATGCAAGTGGCTAAAACCAATGCGAATGTTTTGATATTGGGGGAATCTGGCACAGGTAAAGAAGTGGTGGCTAATTGCTTGCACAAACTCTCTAAACGTAATGCAATGCCTTATGTACCTGTTAATTGTGGTGCTATTCCAAAAGACTTACTAGAAAGCGAGTTATTCGGCCATGAAAAAGGGGCTTTTACAGGGGCACTTACGTTACGCAAAGGACGTTTTGAGATGGCCCAGGGAGGTACTCTGTTTCTTGATGAAATTGGCGATATGCCTTTGTCGATGCAAGTAAAAATTTTACGAGTTCTTCAGGAAAGAATTTTTGAGCGAGTTGGCGGTAATAAAAGCCTTCAAGCCGATGTCCGTGTAATTGCTGCAACCCATCGTGAATTAGAAGAGGAAGTAAAAGCAGGACGCTTTAGAGAAGACTTATTTTATCGACTTAATGTTTTTCCCATTGAAATACCGCCTCTACGAGATAGGGTAGAAGACATCCCATTGTTATTTTCTATGCTTAATAAACAAATGGAGGAGGATTCAGAGTGTTCTGTGCAGCTATCTCCTGAAGCAATGGCCTCCATTATGCAACACCAGTGGCCAGGTAATGTTCGAGAACTGTCAAATTTAGTTGAACGTCTGGGGATTATGTTTCCAGATGATTCTGTGTCATGGGATGATCTGCCTGAAAAATACCAATATGATATTTCTCATATAGATGAACTCCCCCTAATTAATGAATGCTTAAATGAGGCTCCTCTTGAAGAAATTGAGAGCACAGAGGCTTCCAATATACCAGAAGCTCTACCTTCAGATACTAACTCACAACCTGAGGTGGTTTCTGCTCCCACTGTAGAACAATTACCCGATGAGGGTTTTGATTTAAAAAATCATCTAGCAAATTTAGAATATTCATTGATTCAGCAAGCATTAAAAGAATCCGATGGGGTGGTTGCCCATGCAGCCAAACGTCTTAATATGCGTAGAACAACATTGGTGGAAAAGCTAAAAAAATATGATGTGATGTTTTCTTCATAAATACTTATTATTTACTCTGTGACAAATATCTGACACGATTATTTAATGCCGCTTAAAAATGTTTTCTTTGTTTTAAGTTTATGTAAAATAAAAGGAATTTCATGATGGTTTGATTTTTGCTTAATCAAAGATATAGAATTTGATTAGCTGGAGTAAACCATGGGTATGAGCGCATTATTTGATATTGTATCAGCAGAGAGTGTATCAGCAGAGAGTGTATCAGCACAAAATACACATCATTATCCCCTCAATGATGATAATCACCTGAGTGCATCGGCTCAGGCCAAACAAACACACTATTCCTCTTTGCAAGAATCCTTAACAGAAACACGTCTTAAAGCCTTACTCAAAGCACTCCCTGCTGGGGTTGTTGTGCTTGATGGTGAAGGTTTAGTACAAGAATGCAACCCAGCGGCTATTGTACTATTGGATGAACCTCTTGTTGGTATTGCTTGGCGTGAAGTGATTGAACGTGCCTTTGATCAGACTCGTATTTCAGGGCAGGACTCTGTTACTCGAAAGGGTCAGATTGTTAGTATATCGACCTGCCCCCTAGGTGAAGGAGTGCCTGGACAGATTATTTTATTGCAGGATGTGACTGAAAAACGTCAATTACAAATTAAGTATAATCAACAAAGTCGTCTGGCTTCGATGGGGCAAATGGCAGCACAGCTGGCACATCAGATCAGAACACCTATCTCTGCGGCTTTACTCTATGCTTCACACCTAAAATCTCCTAATTTAGATAATGACAAGCGTCTGCGTTTTGCAGATAAAATCTTAACTAGAATTCAAAGCCTTGAACAATTAATTAATGACATGCTGTTATTCTCTCGAAATGGCATGGAACAGCGAGAGAGTATCTCAGTACCACAACTGCTTATTGAACTGGAGCAGACTATTGTGATCCCAGAAGATAAGCAACAAGTTAGGCTGATTTTTAATTATACAGAGCAAGAAACACTTTATGTGTCGGGAAACCGTAATTTATTAGTCAGTGGTCTAGTAAATCTAGTGAATAATGCCTTATATGCTGTGGATGCAATGGATGCTGAAAAGGGAATGGGTCAGGTATTGGTCGAAGTTTCTCAGTCAGTAAATGGCACCATAGATTTTAGTGTACAGGACAATGGTGTAGGTATTTCTAGTAAACACTTAGCACACCTTTTTGAACCCTTTTATACCACCAAAGAAAGTGGTACAGGCTTGGGGTTAGCAGTGGTAAAAGCCATTGCTAATGCGCATGATGGTGAGCTTTGGCTAGAGAGTTCTAGTCACTCTGGCAGTGTGTTTAGAATGCGTCTACCGACTCAAATCCATAGATTGACAAAAAATAAGCAGGAGCAACTATAATCATGGTCTTTAAAAAAAATAATCCCAAAGTCCCTTTGATTCTAGTGGTGGAAGATGATGAAGCACTCCGTGAGGCCTTAGTCGACACCTTAGAAATGGGTGGTTATAACGTTATTGAAGCAGATAATGGTCGGGCAGCTCTGGATCAACTGGCACAAGATGAAAGTGCCCAAATTGATATTGTGATCAGTGATGTGCAAATGCCAAAAATGGATGGTCATCAACTGCTTAAACAAATTAAACGCCACTATGATTTACCGGTTTTATTGATGACCGCATACGGTACGATCAGCAAAGCTATTGAAGCGATGAAAGATGGTGCGGTTGATTATCTGGTGAAACCGTTTGAAGCAGAAGTCTTGGTATCGGTTGTAAGTCGATATATTGGCTCTTCTATTGAAGAACACCAAATGATTGCTGAATCACCTAGCATGAAAAAAATTGCCCAACTGGCTAAACGTGTGGCAGATAGTGATGCCACTGTTATGATTGGTGGTTCCAGTGGTACAGGCAAAGAAGTGCTAGCGCGTTATATTCATAAGCACTCCAGTCGTGCTAATAAGCCTTTTGTGGCCATAAATTGTGCGGCTATTCCAGAAAACATGTTAGAAGCAACGCTTTTTGGTTATGAGAAGGGGGCTTTTACTGGTGCCTATAAAGCCTCTGCTGGTAAATTTGAGCAAGCACAAGGCGGTACCTTGCTGCTGGATGAAATATCAGAAATGGATCTTGGCCTACAAGCCAAGTTATTAAGAGTATTGCAAGAAAAAGAGGTGGAACGTTTGGGTGGACAGGGAATGATCCCCTTGGATGTGCGGGTTCTGGCCACCTCTAATCAAAATATGATTGACTGTGTTAAAACACATAAATTTCGTGAAGACTTATTTTATCGCTTAAATGTATTTCCTATTAGCTTGCCAGATTTAAAAGATCGTAAAGAAGATATTATGCCTCTAGTGATACACTTGGTAAATAAGATGGCCAAGAAAAATGGTTGTGAAATACCTGAAATTTCTCCAGAAGCACAACAAAAACTTATTAACCATTCTTGGCAGGGTAATATCCGTGAAATGGATAATGTCATACAACGTGCATTCATTCTACATATTGATAATGTAATCACTCCTGATGATATTCCTATGGAAATCATGGCTGATTGTACAGCGGAGCTTGACTCAAAGGTGCAAAGTGTGAAGCCTACTCAGACACCAGATGTTACAGAAGAGAAACTCATTCAGGGAAAAGAAAGTTCTAATTTAAACAGTGAATTGCGTAGTAGAGAATTTGAGAAAATATTAGAAATTCTGCAAGTGACCTTAGGTAATCGTAAAATGGCTGCAGAGAAATTAGGTATTAGTCAAAGAACCTTACGTTATAAGCTGGCAAAAATGCGTGATAGTGGTATCACTATTCCGGGTGGTTTTGGCGCGAAAACTGCTTAAGCTATAGTTTGAGTGATTAAGATCGCTTGAAAGGCTATTTTTTTGACGCCGATTTTGAGTGATTGCATTTGAGTATAAGGAAAAAGCAATGAATAATGATATTAATACCTCCAGCATGATGTTACAAATGCGTTCTATGACGGATAGGGCTGCTTCTAACATTGTGCCATTAAAAATGAATAATGAAGGCCTGCCTAGTGTATCTGCTGAGTCAAGTCAAGGTGTTGAATTTGGTTCTTTGCTCAAGTCAGCTTTACAGCAGGTCAATAGTATTCAGACAGAATCCAGACAGCTAAAAAATGATTTTATTTCAGGAAAAGAGGGAGTTGATTTAGTACAAGTGATGATTGCCTCTGAAAAATCCAGTGTTGCCTTTGGTGCTACTTTGGAAATAAGGAATAAATTATTAAAAGCGTATGAAGAAGTAAAAAATATTCGGGTTTAATGGCTTTTGAGGTAATCAATAATGGCTGAAGAAGAAAACAAAAAAAATTCCATCATGGCCTTACAGACCATTAGTGAATACCCTCTGTTGAGACAGGCGGGTTTACTGCTTGGCTTAGCAGCTAGTGTTGCTTTGGGTGTTGCTGTGGTCTTTTGGGCACAGGCTCCAGATTACACAACACTCTATGCTGATTTACCGGATACAGAGCTTGCCCAAGTGGCAGACTCGCTAAAGCAAAGTAATATAAAATACAAAATTCGTGCGGGTGGTATTATGGTAGCCGCCAATGATATTGAAAAAGCACGTATGCAACTTGCGGCACAAGGTCTGCCTAATATCAGAACGGAAGGTTTTGATATTTTAAGTGAAGATCAAAGTTTTGGTACCAGCCAATTTATTCAGTCAGCACGTTATCAACATGCTTTGGAAGAGGAATTATCACGCTCAATTTCAGCACTTCGTAATGTCAAATCTGCTCGAGTCCATCTTGCATTGCCTAAAGAATCTGTGTTTGTGCGCAACCGTAAAAAAGCCAGTGCTTCAATTATTGCTAACCTATATTCTGGTCATCGTATGACAGATGAGCAAATATCGGCCATTACTTATATGGTGGCTTCTAGTGTGCCTAATTTGCAAGTTGAAGAGGTAACCGTAGTGGATCAAATGGGGCGTTTATTAACGGATTCAAATGATAAAGAAAAAACGTTAAATTCTGATCAGTTGGAGTACACAAATAAGGTTGAGCAAAATTATATCAGTCGAGTTGATAATATTCTAACGCCCTTTTTAGGACGAAATGGTTTTAAAGCACAGGTTAATGCAGCAATTGATTTTACTCGCATTGAGAAAACCTCAGAAGTATTCAATCCTGATGTTGCTGCCACACGCAGTAAGCAACAATTAATTGAGCGTGTTTCTGGTTCAGGTGATACGGGTGTTCCTGGGGCATTATCCAATCAACCTCCAGGAGGTTCGATTGCCCCAGAAAAAGCAACTGGAGATAAAAGTGATAATAGTACAGTGGCTATCCCTATAAGAAATAAAGAAAGTACCACACAAAATTTTGAATTAGATAAAACCATTAGTCACACTCAATTGTCAACGGGTAATGTGAAAAGACTATCTATTGCTGTTGTTGTTGATGATAAAAAAGAAGTGGCTAAAGATGGTACACTAAGCACCGCCCCTAGAACAGATGAAGAACTTGAGCGTATTACATCACTGGTTAAAGAGGCTGTTGGTTTTAATGCCCAACGAGGAGATACTGTTAATATCACTAATGCCAGTTTTGTGGCACCTATCGCGATGGAAGCACTACCTGATACACCTATCTGGGAACAGGCATGGTTCGCCCCTAGAGTAAAACAAGCCTTGGCAGCACTGTTTGTTCTTTATATACTACTGGGTGTTATTCGACCCACTTTTAAGAGTCTATCCAAACCTCATAAAGAATTAATTGGTATTGAAGGCAGTGGTGATGCCCATGCTACTTTAGCCGGAGGTGCTACTGGGGACTCAGGTGAAATAGCACAAGATGAAGCGGATGCCTTACCCAAGCCCCCAGATAATTATGAGGTGCAATTGGATATGGCACGCAAATTAGTGGTTGAAGACCCTCAGGTTGCTGCTCAAGTCGTAAAAAAATGGCTGGCAGCCTAAGATGATAGAAAATTAAACCTAAGAGATTATAGTAATGGCCGAAAATGACAGTGACAAGGGGGGTGATAAGCTGGATGGGATCCAGCAGGCCGCTGTATTTCTTATGTCAGTTGGTGAAGAAGAAGCCTCTGGGATTTTAAAGCACTTAGGACCCAAAGAAGTCCAAAGCCTTGGTGAGGCGATGGCAACAATGAGTAATGTTGATAAGGGCAAAGCAACGGATGTCTTGCAGGACTTTAATACTATTGTTGGCGGACAAACAGCACTTGGTATGGGATCTGAGGATTATCTTCGTAATGTACTCAATAAAGCATTAGGTAAAGATAAAGCCGGCGGTGTTATTGATCGTATTTTGCTGGGACGTCAATCCAAAGGCTTGGAAGCACTCAAGTGGATGGAGCCTCGCTCCATCGCTGAGGTTATTCGTTTGGAACACCCACAGATCATTGCCATTGTTTTATCCTATCTTGAGGCGGATCAAGCAGGCTCGGTACTCTCCAATTTACCTGAAAATACCCGTGCAGATATCATGATGCGCATTGCCAGTTTGGATGCTATACAGCCTGCTGCTTTATTTGAATTAGATGAAATTTTAGAAAAGCAATTTGCTGGTCATGAAGGTAGTATTCGTTCTTCCAGTGTTGGCGGGATCAAAACAGCCGCCGATATTCTCAACTTTGTTGATGGCACTTCTGAAGCGGCCATTATGGAAGGCATTAAAAATGTCGATGAAGATCTCGGGCAAGAAATTGAAGACAGCATGTTTGTCTTTGATAATCTTGCTGGTGTTGATGATCGAGGTATTCAGGCGCTATTACGAGAAGTGTCATCTGATATTCTTATTGTGGCACTTAAAGGTGCGGATGATGATGTGAAAGAAAAAATCCTAAAGAATATGTCTAAGCGTGCTGCTGAAATGTTACGTGATGACTTAGAAGCCAGTGGGCCTGTGAAACTCAGTGAAGTAGAAGATGCCCAACGTGAAATTCTCAGTGTGGCTCGTCGTATGGCTGAGGCAGGTGATATTCAATTAGGTGCAGGCGGTGATGAATATGTCTGATCCCTTTAGTAATTCAGCCAAAACAACAAAAATAATCTCAGCACAAAGTGAGCCTGATTATGAGCGTTGGCAAGCACCTGATGTACAAACGATAGAGCAGCAAAAGCAAGAACGGGCCGGTGTATTAACCGCTCGTCAATTAGAAGAACTGCAAAAACAAGCCTATGATGAAGGTTTCTCGCTGGGTAAAGAAGAAGGGATTCGAGCCGGTTTAACTCAAGGGCAAGAAGAAGGGCATCAGCAAGGACTGCTAAATGCTCAAGAAGAAGTTACCAAAATAATCGCACGATTTGGTCAGATTATAAAATTTCTGGCACAGCCTATTAGTGAAACTAATCATAATGTTGAAGATGAGCTATTACAGTTAGCGATGGCAATCGCTAAGCAGATTATTCGCAGGGAAATTAGTACCGATCCTAGGCAAATTATTGCGGTGATCAAAGAAGCCATTTCAGCCTTACCGTCTAATTCAAAGAATATAAAAATTTTTTTACATCCGGATGATGCCCAGTTAGCTCAAGAACACTTAGGTTCGTTGTTAACGGAATCCTCTGATAGTTCAGTACCTAAAAATAATGACTTATGGACAATTGTAGAAGAACCCGTATTAACTCGTGGTGGTTGTCAGGTAAAAACTGAGTTTTCTCAGGTAGATGCCAGCATTGAAACACGCACTGCCGAAATTGCTGTTGCTATTTTGGGTGATGAGCGTTCTGAAACAGAGCAAACGTCTGATAGCCATTCCGCAATAAGCTCTGAAAAAAAACCTGTCGATGTCTGAGCATACTGAAAATCTGAGTTTGGCAAGCAACTGGAAGCAAGTGTTGCTTAATACTACAGAGAAAATATCAACACGCCCAAATTTACTTAAAGTAGAAGGTCAATTGACTCGAATGGTGGGTATGACCTTAGAAGCCGTTGGTTGCCAGTCTGCTATTGGTGGTCGTTGTCTTGTAGAGGGAGTCAATAAACAATTTATTGAAACAGAGGTGGTTGGCTTTTCTGGGGATAAATTATACCTAATGCCAATAGAAGGGATTGATGGTATTTTGCCCAATGCTAAGGTGATCCCAAGTTCTGATGCCTATCGGGTACCTGTTGGCGACTCTCTATTAGGCCGTGTTATTGATGGTGCAGGGATACCTTTAGATGATAAGGGACCACTTAAGCACACCCATACGGCATCACTCTCAGGTCAGATTGTTAATCCTCTTTCTCGTGAACCGATTAATGTCCCAATGGATGTGGGTGTGCGTGCCATTAATGCCTTATTAACCGTTGGTCGTGGGCAACGAATGGGCTTGTTTGCCGGTAGTGGTGTGGGTAAAAGTGTGCTCTTAGGTATGATGACCAAATTTTCCACAGCGGATGTGATTGTTGTCGGTTTAATTGGTGAACGGGGTCGTGAGGTGAAAGAATTTATTGAAAATATTCTTGGCTCTGAAGGTCTGGCTCGTTCAGTTATTGTTGCGGTACCTGCTGATCAATCACCAGTGATGCGTCTACATGGTGCTCAAGTGGCGACCAGTATTGCTGAAGATTTTCGTGATCAAGGCAAACATGTGTTACTGCTCATGGACTCACTGACTCGTTTTGCTCAGGCACAACGTGAAATTGCTTTGGCCATTGGTGAACCGCCAGCAACGAAAGGCTATCCTCCATCAGTATTTGCTAAATTACCAGGCTTAGTTGAGCGAGCAGGTAATGGTTGCTCTGGCGGTGGTTCGATTACTGCTTTTTATACCGTGCTTACAGAAGGGGACGATCAGCAAGATCCTATCGCCGATGCCGCTCGGGCAATTTTAGATGGCCATGTCGTTTTATCTCGTGATTTAGCAGAAGCAGGGCATTATCCTGCCATTGATATTGAAGCATCTATTAGTCGGGTAATGACTGAAATTGCGGATGACTCACATATTGAATTAGCTCGGCGTTTCAAACAAATTTACTCAACCTACCAGCAAAACCGTGATCTTATCAATGTGGGTGCTTATACTTATGGTACAGAAAAGACAATTGATGAAGCCATAGAACTACAGCCTTCTTTAATGGATTTTTTACATCAAAGTATGAATACGGCAATGGATTTGGAAGGCAGTTTGCATGATCTCTCTATGGTAATGACTCAGCCCACACAGGCTCAACAAGTTGTTAATAGCAATCAAGTGGCTGTGACTCCTGGGGCTGCTTCGGCAAATCTCTATAAACAATTGTAGCAAAGTGAAACTCGGTTTCTATTGATATGAAAGCAAAATCACAACGTATGAAGCCAGTGACTCAATTGGCGAAAAAACAAGAAGAACAGGCCGCTCAAGTCTATGCTCAGAGTCTTGCTAGTGTCACGGATTTAGAAAATCAGCTGCAAAAGCTTTACTCTTATCAAGCGGGCTATAATCAGCAAATGATCAATTTGTCACAACAAGGAATGGGCAGTCATCGTTTACAAGATACATTAATGTTTATGAGCAATTTAAATAAAAGCATTCAAGGTGTGTTATTACAAATTGAGCAGCAAAAACAAGTTTGTGAAAATAACAAACAACTTTGGCTGGTATTGCATAATAAAACCCGCATTTATAATAAAGTAACGGATAAATATAAAGCGCAAGAGCAATGTATAAAAGATAAAAATGAACAGAAACTACTGGATGAATTTAACCAGTCTTCTTTTTATCGCAAACGCAATTGTGAACAAGATCCTCACTCCTCTTAACTATTTTAGATTGACTCCTTTCTTAAAGTAAACCCACTAACTTAAAGTAAATTCTATAAAGTGGTTTCTATAAAATGAAACTAACTCATTAAATTATATTGATATTATTTTTGTCAAAAGTTGGTACATCTATTGCATTCTTATTAATTAACATTAAAAGTTAATTTTTTGACGAATGAGAAAATGGATACTAGATACTTATTAAATAGTAAATCACAGACAAATGACGCCATTACTGGGCGGGCTTTATCTATGATTTCCTCTGATAAGAAAAATGCAGATATTTTTAAATCTGCATTTGATGATCAGATGGCTAAGAAAAAAAATGAGCGTACCCATTCAGATAAAAGCTTGCCACAAAACGGCAATGACTTGCCTAAGAAAAAAACTGCCGTTAGTAAAAGCAATGATGAGCAACAAATAGCTAAAAATAAATCACATAATAATTCTGCTGATCACTTAGATAATGATGATACTTTGTCAGGAAAAGAAGTGGCACGTTTAGACTCTAATGATGATGTTAATGAAAAAAATAATTCTGAGTTGCAACAATCAAAAGGGGTAGGGCAAGATGATAAGCAGTCTATAAGTGAAGAGAATAGTCAATACCAAAGGGTTGCTGAAGAGACAGATGATAGCCTTGATGAAGGTATTTCTGACAAAGTAAAAGCGGATGGTGCTTCCTTGCAAGTTGATGGCTTTTTATTAGCAGAAGGCTCTTTGCAGGCTGATGGCTCTTTGCAGGCTGATGGCTCTTTACAGGCTGATGGCTCTTTACAGGCTGATGGCTTGTTATTAGCCGCTGTCTCCTCCCAATTGCTTACAGGGCAATCACTTGACCCTAATGAAAAAACTAAGACAGAGCTTGCCACTAAAGAACTTAATGGTCGTTTTGCTTTAGTTTTGGATACAAAAACACACTCACAAACAGATAAAGTATTAGAGGCCACTATTGGTAGTAATTCAGTGAATGCCGGAATGGAAAAAAATGAATCGGCAATGAGTAAAAGTATTGCTGATTTTCAACAGTTTATTGAAATGTCAAAAAAACATGCCACTATGGGGACTGCAATTGAGAGCGTTAAGTCCTTTGAGCAAAGTGTCAAAAATGAGCAGTTGACTACACAATTTCTGGCCAACAATTCTAAGCCCCCTTTATTGCAAACAGCACCTAATACAACCATGACAGCAACACATCTTTTAGGTCAGGTGATCCCTCTTGATAAAGCCAACAACGCGTTTAATAGTGGCAGTCAATCCTTTTCACAACTTACATCATCACTGGCTGTAAAAGTTGAAGTGGGTAGTGCTGGGTGGAATAAAAGTTTTTCCAATCAAATTATGATGATGGCAACTAAGGGGATTCAGCATGCAAAAATTAAACTGAACCCCATGAGTCTTGGCCCCGTAGAAGCAATGGTGAAATTATCGGGTGAAACAGCCGTGGTTAATTTAAGCTCATTGCATTTGACAACAAAAGAGGCAATGGAAAATGCCATACCAAGACTTAAAGAAATGCTGAATGAGAATGGTTTTTCTCAAGTTGATGTGAATATCTTTCAACAAGAGAATAAAGAGCAACATGGAGCGAATTTAGCTTCCAATACAGGTTCAAACAATGAGCATGGTCAGTCCACTATGCCAGGTGACGAACAATTATCAGAAGACACTATTGACTCTGAAGATAATGCGCAGGCATTAACAACAGATGAACAGGGTTTAACTATTGTTGATTACTATGCTTAAGGAGAATAACAATGGCACAAGTAATAAATACTAATGTATATTCATTAAATGCGCAGAGAAATCTGAATAAAACATCAACGCAGTTATCGACTGCTTTGCAACGTTTATCTTCAGGTTTAAGGATTAATAGTGCGAAAGATGATGCAGCAGGTCTTGCAATTGCATCACGCTTTACGGCACAAATTCGTGGCTATAATCAAGGTGTACGTAATGCTGCTGATGCTATTTCATTAGCTCAGACAGCTGAGGGTGCCTATGATGAAATGGCCAGTAACCTACAGCGTATTCGTGAACTTGCTGTGCAAGCAGCCAATGCCACTAATAGTTCAACCGATAGACAAGCGATTCAAACAGAAATTTCTGATTTGAAAGCTGAAATTGTTCGGGTAACACATACTCAGTTCAATGGTGTTGAAGTGATTGGTGTCGATGCAGGATCATTCTACTTTCAAGTGGGTCCTAATGGTGTGGCTTCAATTGATGGCATTACGGTTAATACGGTTAATGTCGCTGCTGCGAATGAATTTACCCAAATGCAGGGTGCTTCAGCAACGGTTTATACTGCTAATGCGGGTGCAACGGCAAATGTTACCGCGGCACTGAGTTTGATTGGACGCACGGATAATTTATTGCAAGTGATTAATACTCAACGAGCCATTTTAGGTGCCACTCAAAACCGCTTTGAATCCGTTATTAGAAATGGTGAAAATATTGCAGAGCAGCTTTCTGCCTCACGTTCACGCATTCAAGATGCTGATTTTGCCAAGGAAACAGCCGCTTTAACCAAAGCTCAAATATTGCAACAAGCGGGTACCACGGTATTATCTCAGGCTAACGCGGTGCCTCAGAGTGTTTTAGCCCTACTACAAGGCTAGTGGTTAATGTTTGGTAATGACTTGATATGGGGTTAGTAATATGACCGCAATAAATCAACATGCTCTGGCAGACAATCGTTCAGTTGATGATTTAAGTCGTCATCCGGAAGATAAAAAAGTTGCTAATGCCTTATATGGAAAATCAGTAGTAAATGATGATAGCCATGACTCAATTATGGGGACGGTTAGTATTTCATTTAATGCCCAAATGAGGCTAAGAGCATACCAAGATCAAACTATTTCACCAACACTGAGTACTGAGTTGCTGTCAGTTGATCCTCTAGTGCCACCCAAAGAGTCCACTTCTATTGCTGAAAAGAGTGTTTCTGAAAAGACAGCTCACATCAACAGTAGTGATCCTATGGGCAAGCTAAATTCATCAAATAAGAGTCATTTTTCTAATAAGATAAATCAAATTCTCTCTGAGGTTGAACAAAATATTGTGCAAACATCAGAACCAGGCTATCGATATTTAGTTAATATGCTCAATAACTATCAAGCTGATGTTGAAAATCCTGAACAATTACAGGAGATTATGCGTAAGGAAGAATTTTATTTAAAGCGTAGAAAAGCCTTTATGGAAAGTGCAGAATTTCAAAGCCATAGCCAAGTATTAAGCCAATTTTCTAATATTATTGCTCGCCAGCAATAGTCTATTTAAAGCCAATCAAAAAACTTTTCAAATTAGTAAGCATAATTGCTTATTTTGTTCTATAACTTTAGCTAAGAGATTTTTGAGTAAATGGACATCTCTAATGAGTGTTCTTTTTATTGTTTAAAACATCTAAAGAATTTTACTATGATGCCGAAGCTATATACAGAGTCTTTATCTTATAATAGGTTCATCTTTGAATAGGTTATCGTTATGTCGCTAAATAAGAAGAAAATGGATCCCAGTGCTCGACAGTTTTTAGCCGTGGCTTCTGTGCAGGCAGAATTGTTTGCTGTTAAGCAGATCTCAAAACGAATATCCTTAAGTGCTAAAAATGCTAAGGCAATTGCTGCAAGAGCAGGGAGTCAGGCAATGGGCTTTCACCCTATTACTGATTTTATTGATGATGTAGCGATTAATATCACTCAACTGGTTGAGAAAATTAATGCTGAGGCCTTAAAATTGTCGAGTTTTGCTATTTCTAATCGCAATCGTTCTAAGACGATAGGACAAATGAATGCAGCAAGAAAAGAAATGCTTAACTATGCCGATCATGATGGTATGAAAAAGCGCTTAATTGAATTAGAAAAGAAGAAAAAGCAATTTTTAATTGATTACAACCGAAAAAATACGGACTTATTAGAACTCTTAGCTGAAATTAGAACACAATTGCAAGCTGCGGAGATGATCTGTACGACATCTCGGACAGAAGCAACCAGAGCGGGTGATTTTCAGTCGAACTTAGAAGTCGTTGCTGATGAAGTTTCCATTGCTGTGAAGAATATTAAAGATACCCTGCAAAGCAGTAAATATCATTTATCACAACTATCGTTACGCTAATGCAATCAATACACAAATTAATTCTTATCCCTAAAGCCTGAAGGCAAATCATTTACCTGATTAGAGAATATTATAATGATCACACAAACACTATACGATGGCAGCTATCAATGGATTGTTATGGGACGAGATCCTGACAAACCAGAAAAAATTATTGATACCAATCAATATATAGTTAAAGATGGTGAGCGGACACTATTGATTGATCCAGGTGGTATGGAGATATTTTCTTCTGTGCTTGCGGCCACCTTAAGTGTCTCAAAACTAGAAAATATTACCGATATTTTTGCCTCACATCAAGATCCGGATATTATTTCCTCGCTTGGTTTATGGCATGAGATGCTACCTGAGGTGAATCTTCATGCTTCGGCTATATGGGAAGGTTTTATTCGTCACTTTAGTAGTGGCGATGTAAGCTATGTGCCCATTCCAGACAAGGGTGGCAGTATTCGCTTAGAGTCCGTTGAGTTACAGTTTATCCCAGCTCATTACTTACACTCCTCGGCTAATTTTAATGTTTATGATCCCAATGCTAAAATTTTAATGAGTGGTGATATTGGTGCCGCACTGGAAGAGCCGGGAGCGCCCTTATTTGTGGATGATTTTAATTCTCATAAAGATAAAATGCACTATTTTCATAAGCGTTGGATGCCCTCAAATGAAGCTAAAAAGGATTGGGTTCGTCGAGTGAGAGAATTAGATATTGAGATTATGGCACCCCAACATGGACGTATGTTTAAAGGTGATGATGTTAAGCGCTTTCTTGATTGGTTTGAAGCTTTAGATGTCGGTATTGCTATTCATGGTGGTTAAATAGATTGGTCTCAGGATATAGAATTATACGTGGTGTCAATTTTTTTGGCTGTGGGCACTTCTAAGCAAACTGTTGGCTGAATTTCCTAATAAAGACACTCAGTTCATGCTCTGCTAGATGATTAATACCCGCTGCGGCTTTTCTACCACCTCCGCTGGTAAATTGACGACAGAGTTCATCGGCCCCTGTTTTGTTATTTAAAGGGGCACGTACACTGACTAAAAATCCCTTATCATTATTTTGTGTTAAGACGGCATGTGCTCGCTGGGGAAATTGATTAGCCAACCCGTTACTGAAAACCCCACTGATGCGCCTTGCCCAAGCCTGATTAGGAAGTATGAAAACGGCGATTGCTGCTGTTTGATGCTCGGCTTGAATCTTGGCTACATGGGCATTGTCTTCATTATAGCCAGATTGCAGAGTGGGGTAGATAGAGCCTTTATCAGCCACGACATCAAGAGGGCTTTGATAGTTATATAAGGCTTTGAATAAGGCATCAGGAGCAAAGTGAAGATCATCACAACTGGCACCATAGCCATTATAATTGAGGTAAATGCCTAGTGATTGTAATTGCTCAATGCTGTTTGAATCAAGGGCATGTGCTTTTGCCAGTGCTTGTGCAGAGGCGTTTAAGTTATCACCAAAAGCCCCTGTTATGGCCCAAAGGGGGTACTTATTTTGTAAGTGTTGGTTCATTAATAAACTGGTGCAAGTATTGGCTTGAGTATCAATGAGTGTATGCAGTTGGTCATTATCAGGAATATCACCACAGAAATGATGATCAACATAAAATATCTGTGCGCCAGCAGTTAAATTTCTGTTGAGATCAGAGCGATTTTTGTCCAGAGAAATATCCAATACGGTGATCTGATCGCCTGCACTAGCATGCACCTTTGCTAATAATTGAATATCACGTTTTATGCCGGTGATCAGTTGAGACTGACAGGGGGTATTTTGCCTGAGTTGCACCAAGGCACAGATACCATCGGCATCGCCATTAAATACATCGTATATTGTCATCTGGGATCGTTACACTGCTGTGCTGTGTCAATAAAACCTTCACGAAATAAATATAAATAGATTTCCTGAGCGGCTTCCATAGGAGAAAGGTGGGTGGTATCAATTCTGATTTCAGGTGAGTCAGGTGTTTCATAAGGATCACTAATACCGGTAAACTCAGCAATGATACCTTTTCTGGCTTTGGCATAGAGCCCTTTTCTATCCCTTGACTCGCATACTTCTAATGGGGTGGCTATGTGGATTTCAATATAGGCACCGTATTGTTCAATCAAGGTACGAGCCTCTAAACGCATTTGTGCATAAGGTGCAATGGGTGCGCAAATGGCAATACCGCCATTTTTACTGATTTCGTTGGCAACAAAACTGATACGGCGGACATTAATATTGCGATCTTTTTTAGAAAAGCCCAATTCACTGGATAAATTATGGCGTACAATATCACCATCAAGTAACGTAACGGGACGAGTACCTAACTCAATCATTTTGGCATAAATAATTTTTGCCAAGGTGGATTTTCCAGAGCCAGATAAGCCAGTAAAAAATAAAGTGAAGCCCTGATGACATCGAGCAGGATACGCTCTGCTTAAGGCGTTTAATACTTCAGGATAACTGAACCAGCTTGGAATAGCCTCATTATTATAAAGTAACTGTTTGACATCACCATCTGAGAGCATCGTACTATTAAGTGCCTCATTATTAATAGTCGATAGAGGAAGAAAGGTCTTTTTTTCAGCAACATAACGAGTTTCTTCTATTGCAATAATGGTGAGTTCCAATTCATCCGCAAATTGACTGACATAATGTTGGGCGGCCGTTGCTGAATAGAATTTTTCATCGCTCTCTTGCGGTACCTGAGTAATGATAGGAGGTGATGCATGATTAGGTCCAATCAATATATGTGTACAGCCATAATTCTTATTGATAATGGCATGCCATAGCGCTTCTTTAGGACCAGCCATTCGCATGGCCAGAGGTAATAATGACATCATAGCCAGATTATCTGGATAATATTTCTGTATGGCTTGATAGCAATGAACACGGGCATAATAATCCAAATCTCCGGGTTTGGTTACACCAACTGTCGGATGAATTAAAATATGAGCCTGAGCCTTTCGGGCTGCTTGCAATGTAATGTAATGATGTACTCTATGCATTGGCTGACTGGTTTGAAAGGCCATTACCTTGCGCCAACCTCGTTGCTTAAAACGTGTTTTTAATTTTTCTGGTGAAGACCATAACGTTTCAAAATCAAAATGAGAGGGCTCTTCTATACCTTCTATTTGGCCGCCAACATAATAAGCCTCTGTGGTGTTAAATAAATAATGAACACCGGGGTGAGCCTCTGATGTCGTGCCATAGACACTCTGTGCCTCTTGTTTTTTGTCGGCCTGCCAAATATCAGAAATGGTTAATACGGCGGGCATAAAACCTTCGGTATCACGTAGGGCAATTTTATCTCCAGAGTGTAATGTTTTTGCTAAGGTTTCACTAATATCTAAAATAATAGGTATGGGCCATAGCTGCCCATCGGGTAGACGTGTCTTTTGGATAACACAATGGTAGGTGTGTTCATCCATATAACCGGTTAAAGGAGACATACCACCGGTAATGAGCATTTCAAGATCACAAAGTTGGCGCTTATTGAGTGTAATGGAGCTAAAGTGTTCGGATTGTGACTTTAGTGTTTCAGCTGTCTCATATGCAACAATAAGATTGGTGATACGCTTATTCTTGGGCATAAAATGTGACATGAAATGGTATCCTAAACAAGTAAAATAGGCATTATAACCAATCTATTTAGAAATGTATTAACTTGAATAATTAGAATTATTCAGGCTTTGCTCAGAAAAAAATTTATTTACATTTAAGCCAAGAATTTCATGTGCTGGAACAGAGAATATGCTATTATATTAGTATACCCAAACAATCAATTTAGGAGGCTTTAATGACTGATAATGCAATGACCTTGGAAGATTTGATTGCCCAAAATGAACAGCTGATAAAAGAAAATCGTAGCCTTAAAAAAGGCAACTCTAAAGCAGTAAAAAAGTTCCGGCTAGAGCACTCTTTAAAGCCGTATCAGGCTGAATTGATTCAGATGCAAAAATACTTAGAAGACACGGGTAAGCGTATGGTTATCCTCTTTGAAGGTCGTGATGCATCAGGCAAAGGTGGTACGATTCGACGTGTGACTCGTTATATGAATGAAAAACACTACCGTATTGTTGCCCTAGGTAAGCCGACTGAAGAGCAAAAAACGCAGTGGTTTTTTCAAAAGTATATTCGTCACCTACCTGCAGGTGGTGAAGTGGTCTTATTTGACCGTAGTTGGTATAACCGTTCTATGGTAGAGCCGGTTTTTGGCTTTTGTACCGAGACAGAATACAAAAACTTTATGAAAGGTGTGACAGGCTTTGAAAAAGACTTGGTCAGACAGGGTACTATTCTTGTTAAATTGTACTTTAGTGTTACCAAAGAAGAGCAAGATCGACGTTTTAAACGCCGTAAAACCGATCCACTAAGACAATGGAAATTATCTGAAGTAGATGTGCAGGCTCAAGAACGTTGGGATGATTTTACTAATGTGAAATACGAAATGCTCAGAAAAACCCACTCCTCATTAACGCCTTGGACAATTATTCGCTCTAATGACAAATATAAGGCACGTCTTAATGCGATGAAAGTAATATTAAATGCAGTTCATTATGAGCGTTTAGATAAAGATTTAGATTTTGTGCCGGATCATAAAATTGTCTATTCTGGAGCACATGAAATTGAAATTATGGAAGCTCAGAGATTGCGTAAAGGTCGTTTTGTGACCTAAGCCTTGTTTTTTATAGCTCGGTGCACTTTATAATTTACAAATAACTTATAATGCGCACCGAGGTAGACCTTCCTAATTTTAGCCCTGAGCCATGACCTACATTAAACTGCCTTCTTTTATTATTTGCTTTTTTGTCTTATATGCCAGCCAGCTGATGGCTCAGAGTAAGCAACTGTCCTTTGCCGATAGCACCATGTTACGAGGTCATTTCACACAGGGTGGTTTAGTCTATGGCAAAACCAAACCGACGAATCAGGTTTTTTTTGAACAACAGGCGATTCGGGTCTCACCCGAGGGGGATTATCTAATTGCCTTTCATCGTGATGAAGCAAGTCAGGTTCATTTAAAAATAATTACCCCAAGTGGGCAAGTGTTTCTTAAGACCTTGGCCATTGAACAGAGACAGTATCCAATACAACGCATTAATGGTCTGGCAAAGGACAAAGTCAGTCCTCGTAAGCCAGCCGTTTTATCTCGTATCAAAAAAGAACGTCAGCAGGTAGCACAGGCACGCCTGAGGGATGATCCACGGACAGATTTTTTAGCTCCTTTTATTTGGCCAAGTATCGGGCCTATTAGTGGGGTTTATGGGAGTCAGAGAATACTCAATGGTCAGCCTCGTTGGCCACATTTTGGCGTGGATATCGCCGCCCCTAAAGGGAGTAATGTTGTTGCTCCAGCAGGGGGAATTATTAGCTTGGCTCATCCTAATATGTTTTTTTCAGGTGGTACCATTATTTTGGATCATGGTCATGGTTTATCGTCTACTTTTTTACATTTAAGTCAATTATTGGTCAAAGTCGGGGATAAAGTGCAACAGGGTGATTTGATTGCTAAAGTTGGGGATACTGGGCGAGTGACAGGAGCTCATTTGGATTGGCGTATGAATCTCTTTAAACGTAGAATTGATCCCCAATTATTAGTCGAGCCAATGATTGAGCATTTCTCTACGCCACAAAAAAATAAGGCTCAAAAAAGTACTCAATATGAAAAATAAAAATAGCTTGCTAATGATTCTATCTATCTTGTTTTTTTTACAGCCGGTCAGTGTATGGGCAGAAAAATTAGAAGTCTTTGTATCTATTTTACCCCAGAAGTTCTTAGTGGAACGTATTGGTGGAGATGTGGTGCATGTATCTGTAATGGTTAAACCTGGGCAATCCCCCGAAACCTTTGAACCATCACCCAAATTAATGTCTCTTTATGCAAACTCCAATGTCTATTTTACTATTGGTTTGCCATTTGAACAGGTTTGGATTAAGCGGGTCGCTTCTTTGAATCACGCCGCTTCTATTGTGCATACTGAAGTATCAAGCTTGCATGAGCCTACCCCGACACAGGGTGGACATGGGCATGAATTTGACCCACATACATGGCTTTCACCAAGCTTATTTCTACAGCAAGGTGAGCTTGTATTAGCGGAGTTAATACGTTTGTCACCACAAAATAAGGCGCGCTTTACTGCGAATTATCAAACACTTTTTAATGAAGTGGGTCAATTGCATCATGAATTACAAACCCTGTTTACAGCGCTGGATAAACACGCCTTTATCACCTTTCATCCAGCATTTTCATACTTTGCTAAACAATATGGTTTGACTCAGTTGGCTATTGAGGTAGCAGGCAAAGAGCCTTCGGCAAAGCAAATTGCACAAATCATTAGCAGTATTAAGGGTAAAAATGTACGCTATATTTTAATTGAAAAGCAGTTTAATCAAGTCATAGCCAAAACCATTGCTCAGTCCATCCATGCTCAGTTATTGGTACTTGATCCCCTAGCATTTGATTATTTGGCTAATATGAGAGATATTGCTTATAAAATTAATAAGGCACTTTTTTAAACGTTGCTAATGGATATTAATAATGGCGAGCTATGACAGACATTGCAATTAAAATAACCGATCTGAACTTTTCCTTTGAGAAGCTTTCCATTTTGGAAAATATTAGCATGCTCATCGAGCAAGGGGATTTTGTTGGCTTGGTAGGGCCGAATGGTGGTGGTAAAACAACCTTACTTAAACTAATTTTAGGTTTGTATAAAGCCCAGTCAGGGATAATTGAAATTTTTGGCCAACCCCTAAAACAACAAAGAAAAACCATTGGTTATGTACCACAATACGCCCATTTTAATAGTGATTTTCCTATTTCAGTACAAGATACCGTCTTGCAAGGACGTCTTGGTATTGGCTCTCGTTTAGGTGGTTATAGTAAACAAGATAAAAGCATTGCTCAAAAAGTAATGCGTGAAACTGAAATCATTGATTTAGCCAATCGCTCCATTCAGTCACTTTCAGGAGGGCAGATGCAGCGTGTTTTAGTGGCAAGGGCATTGGCAACTGAGCCGAAAATTTTATTATTAGATGAGCCAACAGCCAATATTGATCAACGTGCAGAAAAAGATATTTTTGATTTATTTAAAAGTATTAATGAACGTATGACCATACTGATTATTTCTCATGATATTGGCTTTGTGTCAGACTATATTAATAAAGTGTTTTGCCTGAATAAAACCTTGGTCTGTCATGATGCTTCACCGGTTACCAGTGATACAATTAATACACTTTATGGTGGGCATGTGCATGAAATTCATCACCATCACTAAGCGCTTTACTTAGCTTTAAGGTAACTTATAAGGACTTCCTCCCGATTATTATGGAATTTTTTCACACATTAGCCACACAAGCCTTTTTACAGAATGCTCTATTAGGTGGTATTTTGGCGAGTATTGGCTGCGGTTTAACGGGTAGCTTTGTGGTGGTTAATCGCATTGGCTATATGGCAGGTGGTATTGCCCACTCTGTTTTAGGTGGTATGGGCATTGCCTACTATTTAGGACTCAACCCCTTTGTTGGTGCATTGATTGCGGCCTTATTGGCGGCCATTATCATTGGTACTATCAAGCTGAAATGGCAACATCAGGAAGATACCACTATTGGGGCTATTTGGGCTGTGGGCATGGCTATTGGTATTATTTTTATCTCAAAATCTGATGGTTATAACACCAATCTTATGTCGTTTCTCTTCGGTAATATTTTAATCATTTCTGATGAACAGTTATTTATTATGCTCGTGCTGGATATTATTACTCTTATCTTTGTTGCCGTATTTTACAAGCAATTAATTGCCGTTTCCTTTGATATGGAGTTTGCCATCGTTCGGGGGATTCATGTTAATTTATTTTATTTACTCTTATTGTGTTTAATTGCTATTACGGTGGTTTTATTGATTCAAGTCGTGGGCTTAATTCTGGTCATTGCCTTGCTTACTTTGCCGGCAGCCATTGCGAAACAATATGTACATTCTATTGGTATGATGATGTTATTAGCATCATTTTTAGGGATGTTATTTACCTCAACAGGCTTATTTATCTCTTATGAGCCTGATTTACCTGCCGGTGCAACGATTATTCTTGTTGCTGGTCTGGCCTATTTTATTTCCAGTATTGTACGTTCATGGCGACCTTTTAAATAAATTTTATTGTTAATTCCCCTGTGAATCCACTGCTTTCGTTAAGTTGGCTTAATGATTGCTGGAAATAAAGATAAAAAAGACGGATTTTTTATCCTCATATAATGAAAAAAACGACAAAGAAGCATAAAATATGCGTCTTTATTGTGAGTAGGGAAAGTATTTTGCTTGAAATTGGTGCAATTGCAATGGGTGGTGCGTTTGGTGCTGTGATGCGCTTTTGGGTATCCGGTGCGGTGTATGCATGGCTGGGAAGAAATTTTCCTTATGGTACCTTAAGTGTTAATGTTATAGGCTCTTTTTTAATTGGTATTGCCTCGATTTTATTAATTGAAAAACTCACCATAGGTGCTGAAGCTCGTTCCTTTATTATGATTGGTTTTTTAGGTGCCTTTACCACCTTTTCAACGTTCTCTTTAGAAACCTTATTTTTATTACAAGAAGGTTTATTAGTTAAAGCAGGCGCCAATGTCCTAATTAATGTTATGTTCTGCATTGGTGCTACTTGGGCTGGAATGATATTGGCTCGTTCTCTCTAATTTTTCTATTTTAATCAGGCAAGTAATATGGACAAGCAGATCAAAACACAAAAAATTACTCTCATTAGAATCTATACGGATGATAGTAATGGTCATATTAACCAAATGCTTGAGCAACTTCATCAACGTGACGATGTCAATGGTGCGACTATTTTTAGAGGTATTGCAGGTTTTGGTAAAGAAGGACGAATACACCAGAGTTCTTTGCTTGATTTATCCAGTCAGTTGCCAGTCGTGATTGAACTGTTTCATAAAAGTAGCCAATCTGAAGAGTTAATTAACTTCATACACACTCAGATCACTAATGCTCATATCGTTAGCTGGGATGCCAATCTTTCATTTGAACACATTGATTAATGACTCCTGTTAAGATAAGAGCCATTAGAATCTTAATAACCTAATTTATTTTTATCTGGAAAAACAACCAATATGCTTGATCCAAAATGTTTAAGAAGTAATCTTGATGAGATTGCGAGCCAATTATTACGCCGTGGCTATACATTAGACACTGAAAAATTAACCCGTCTTGAAAATGAACGTAAAGTACTACAAGTGAACACTCAAGAGCTACAAGCACAGCGTAAGAGTCAGTCCAAAGCCATTGGTATGGCCAAGAAAAAGGGCGAAGACGTGTCTGCTATTTTAGCTGCGGTGGCTAAAATTGGTGATGATCTAAAAGTTGCTGAAGTGCGCCTAAAAGAACTTTTGGATGAGACACAAGCGCTATTAATGACCATTCCAAATATCCCTCATGAAACAACCCCTGATGGTAAAAATGAAGAAGATAATGTTGAACTGCGCACTTGGGGTGAATTACCCAAATTTGATTTTGATGTCAAAGATCATGTGGATCTCGGAGCACAATTAGGCACTGGCTGGAATGCTAAAGGTGGCTTAATGGATTTTGAAACAGCAGCGAAATTATCAGGTGCTCGTTTTAGTACCCTTAAAGGGGCGATGGCAAAAATGCATCGTGCCTTGATTCAACTTATGCTCAATACACATACCGAGGAGCATGGTTATAGTGAAAATTATGTGCCTTATTTGGTACGTCCCGACGCCTTGCGTGGCACTGGGCAATTACCTAAATTTAAAGAAGAATTATTTGCGATTCAAGCTGATGATGAAGCCATTAAGGGTGATAAACAATTGTATCTGATCCCTACCGCAGAAGTACCAGTAACGAATATGGTCAGAGAGTCCATTCTTGATGAAGAAGAACTGCCACTGCGTCTTACCGCCCATACCCCTTGCTTTCGTTCAGAAGCGGGGGCTTATGGTAAAGATGTGCGTGGTTTGATCCGTCAGCATCAATTCGAAAAAGTTGAGATGGTACAAATTGTCAAACCAGAGCATTCTCTAGCTGCCTTGGATGAGCTATTAGGTCACGCAGAAAAAATACTGCAATTACTCAAACTACCTTATCGAGTGGTGGCCTTATGTGCCGGTGATATTGGTTTTTCAGCCACCAAGACCTTTGATATTGAAGTTTGGGTACCTGCCCAAAAAACCTATCGTGAAATTTCCTCCTGTAGTAATTTTGGTGACTTTCAGGCACGCCGGATGCTCACCCGTTGGCGTAATAAAGCCACAGGTAAACCTGAATTAGTGCACACCATTAATGGCTCTGGTCTGGCAGTAGGTCGTACCTTGGTCGCTATTATTGAAAATTATCAACAAGCCGATGGTTCCATCAAAGTGCCTGAGGTATTAATCCCTTATATGGGTGGTGTGGATGTGATCCGCTAGTGATCCCTCGTCTGATTGCACGCACATCACATATTGAAAAACAACAATTGGCTGAGTTTGGCCAACGTTTTTCCTTATCAGCCTTGCAAGCAAAGATTGTTGCTCATCGTATACAAGCAACAGGTACTGCCGTGCTTGCTGATGAGCAAATTGAACACATTGTTCTCGCCTCACTAAAAAATATTGCACCCCCTCATTTACTTAAGGATGGCGATAAAGCCGTACAACGCATTGCCCTAGCAATTAAAAAAGGTGAAACTATCGGCTTGCTGACGGATTATGATGTCGATGGCATTACTTCTCATGCTATTTTGTTGCATGCATTACGAGATTTTTTTGCCGTACCACAAAGCCATATCCAACATCTTATCGGCCACCGCATTGATGATGGTTATGGCATCAGTCAGGGCTTGGTGGAACGTATTTTGTCCTTTGCGGATGACAACGAGACACACTGTGATTATTCGCATTTACCCGATCTTATTATTAGTGCCGATTGTGGCTCCTCCGATGAAAAACGCATTGCCCAATTAAAGGCCAAGGGCATTGATGTGATTGTGACGGATCATCATGCCATCCCTCAAGAAGGTATCCCACAATCGGCCTTAGCAACCATTAATCCTACCCGAGAAGATTGCCACTATCCTGATGCGACCATTGCCGGTTGTCTGGTAACTTGGTTACTTATGAGTCATCTACGAACCGCATTAATAAATGATGCCGTCATAAACAATAGTAGTCCTAAATTATCAAGCCTTTTAGATTATGTCGCTTTAGGGACAGTTGCAGATGCTGTGTCATTAGCTAGCCCAATTAATCGAGCGGTGGTAAAAACGGGTCTGCAGATCATGAACCAACTGAAACGTCCCTGCTGGCAGGTCATAAAAAAGCTACTTGATAGAGATTTTCAACAATTTACGGCAGAAGATCTTGGCTTTCAAATCGGCCCTCGAATTAATGCGCGTAGTCGAATGTCGGATCCCTATATGGCATTACACTATCTTTGTGCGACAGATTTTGCCAAGTCTATGCGCTATCTGCAAGAACTGGATAAGGATAATCAAGATCGTAAAGCCACTGAAAAAGACATGCTGGAAATTGCTTTTGTTTTAGCAAAAAAACAATTAGCTGATCGTGCGTGGACATTAGTTATTTATGATAAGGCCTTTCATGCTGGTGTGCAGGGTATTGTTGCCTCTCGCTTAATGGAAAAATTCGGTCGCCCAACGATTGTCCTTAGCCCAATGACTGAAACGGATAAATTAACCGGCTCGGCCAGAACTATTCCTCAAGTTCATATTCGAAAGGCCATTGAATACGTCTCGAATGCTCACCCAGAGATTGTTCTAAGCTTTGGTGGCCATAAAGGAGCTGCGGGTTTAAAAATAGACAGTCAATATGTAGCTCAATTTAGTGAGCTATTTGATCAGGCTGTGGCACAACAATTATCCAGTGATACTAACCTACAGCCGATTATTTATACCGATGGTGAGCTCGCAGAAGAAGAATTGACCTTTGAAACCATTGCCGAGCTTAGACACTTAGAACCTTATGGTCGTGAATTTGAAGTACCTGCATTTGAAGGTGACTTTATCGTACAAAGCATACGCTCAATAGGTGTCGATGGTACACACTTAATGATGCAATTAGCGACTCATGAACACTCTTTTCGAGCCGTTTGGTTCCGTGCTCTAGAACAAAAAAATGATCCCTTTCCCTTTGTTGAAGGGCAATCTATTCATGCTGCCTACCAGTTAAAAGAAAACTATTATCGTGGTAACTTTTCAATACAATTACATATTATGTATGCCAGCGCATAACTCTATTCAAAAAAGACTGTTATTTAAAAAAGATTGTTTTTAAGTGTGCAATAGGTGTCATTTTATGTGGGTAATAGCAAAGTTTTCATAGTCCAATATCTTCAAGCGGGCTACTAATTTTAGAGATGTCTTTATCCATAACATGAGTGTAAATTTCTGTCGTTTTGACATCGCTATGTCCCAATAGCTCCTGCAATACACGAATATTAATGCCACTTTCTAAAATGCTTGTGGCAAAGGAGTGCCGAAGGGTATGGCAGCTGACTTGTTTATCAATTTTTGCTTTACGAGCAGCTGATTTCACTGCTTTTTGCAAGCCTGACTCCATAACATGATGCAGCCTTTCACACCCCGTATGCGGATCAATAGAACGTTTCTTTGCAGGGAAGACATACTGCCATTGCAATTCTTTAGAAGCATTTTTATACTTTCGGGCTAACGCTTCGGGCATATAAACATCGCCAAAACCAGCATCCAATTCTTGCTGATGACTTTCACGAACCTTTTCTATTTGTATCTTTAGTTCAGGGATAATGGAATTAGATAAAATAGTACTGCGCCACTTACTACCTTTGCCCAAAATGTGAAGACGTTTGCGGTCAAAATCAATATCTTTCACCCGTAAACGCATACACTCCATTAAACGTAAGCCAGAACCATATAATAGTTTTGCCATTAAGGCATGAGTGCCATCAATATAAATAAAAAATTTTCTGACTTCCTGTTTACTTAATACAGTCGGTATTTTAGGCTTTTTTTTAGCACGAACGGCTTGGATTTTTCCATCAAGAGGCAAATTGAGCACTCTATTATAGAGAAAGAGTAGGGCGTTAAAGGCCTGATTCTGAGTGGAGGCAGAAACCGATTGATTAAGACTCAAATCAGACAAAAAACGTTCAATGTCCTTAACATACAAATTTTTTGGATGGATCTGGCCACCAAAAAAATGAACATAGCGTAAAATCCACTGACAATAGGTTTTCTCAGTTCGATAAGCATAATGATAATAACGTAAAACTTCACGCACTTGATCCATTAACTTAGCATCTGGATTAGGGCAAAATACTGGTGCTTCCATAGCTACCTCAATATTATTTGTAACTATTCAATATATTTCAAGAATCTACTCCAGTTAACAAGTGGAGTAGTTCTTCTTATTTAAGCAATATAACATGATTTTTTAGATAAATGAACAAATTTCAAAAAAAATATTACAGGCTTAATTAAAAAAACTTTGATTTTCCTATTTCCAAACTTCATATTAACAAACATAGAAAATTTTCCATGTTTTGTATTGATTATGAGCATAAGTAGAAAATTAATATCCTTTTTATTGAAAGGATATTAATTTTATTGGTTTTTCCATGTTTTATAGTTTAATATTAGATAACATATAAAATAAAGATGTATACTTAGAACTTATGGTAGAAAATCTTCTATGTATTAATATTGTTATAGGCATCTGTAAGCCCCAAATGAACATTTAGGTAAGTATTTTACGTGATGTCCAGCCAATATTTCATGCTTTTATTCCGAAAATCAGGCAGAGA
>WFNB01000031.1 GCA_015488755.1 Gammaproteobacteria bacterium
AAGACGTTCCCGTTCTTATTTTTGAAAAAATAATGAACATTGAAGCGTCAAAACCACAGAAGTATCGGCGGGTACTTATTTTAAATACTCCAGGTAATCAAGGCTGTGCTCCCTTTACTGCTCTTGGCTGTCAGTCAATCCCTAGTTTAACCCTGATTGAAGAAACAAGGCTGGCAACCAGTAGCATTATGAGTGAGCAAGTCACCCATATTAAATTAGATGGTGAAAATTATATTATCCCTAATATTTCATTATTGGAAGAGAAAGTGAGTGAGGTGATGGGAGGATAAAATTAAACCTACTATCCTTAATAGTTTTTGGTGCTTCTTTACATTACTATAATCTTTGATCATTTCTTAATAAGAGACCAGAGCTTTTTAGCTAAAGATGAGTGCTCTAAATTTGTGTAACTACTTGTTAAATAACTGGATAATAGTATTTTCAAGTCATTTTGAGTCATGTGCTTACTATGACGGATCAGTTGTGATAAATCATGTTCTCGTATGTTCTGATAAAAGGGAAGCCATTTTAATTTTTCCAGATCAATGACTCGAATATCAACCACATACTGATCATATTTTAAAAACAAGTGCTTAGGATAAAAACAATTATGGCGAAAATGGGCATCATGCATTTTTCGACTGATTTCTCCGGCTAAAGTCATTATCTTTTTGCGCTGAGGTAATGACTTATTATCATTATTTGTACAAAAATCTTCTAAGCTCTGATAATTTTCAAGAGATTGAGTTATGAGTATGGACTGATGTTTTTCATTAGCAATGCGTTCGCCATAATATACTGTACTGAGTGTTGGAATATGGTTTTTATTAAGGCGCTTAATATTAAGAAATTCTCGGCGAAAGGTAGGGATGCCTTTAAATGGATGTAATGGGGTTTTACAGTTATGGTTCTCCTGACGTTTAATAAAAATAGCAATAGTCTTACCTTTTTCATTGGTAAGAGATAATTTGACCACACCACTCCAGCCATTGCGCCGTTGATTAGGTTCTTCAAACCAAGGCGTTTGTAAAGCCCATAATTGCTCAAATGTACCCAGATTATTATATTCCAGTAATTGTCTGGCTTTTCTGTTAGAAAAAAATTCTTTAGGCACAAGGGATCCTTTGAGTTGCTCTCATGATTTATTTTTAAGACTCTATTTTCTTTTGTTTTTTTGCTCTGCGGGGTTTTTTTCTATACAGCTTAGGCATGCCCTCAGGGCGTGTTTTAAAACGGCGGTGGGTCCATAAATATTGCTCAGGTGCCTGCTTGATAAGCTCTTCAAGGATTTTATTAGTTCGGCTAATATCGTCCTTTATGGATCCACTAGGGAAATTGTCTAAGGGTGGAAAAAATTCCATAATATACCCCTCATTACCTTTAAGACGTCGGGAAATATAAGGAATAATCGCCGCTTTAGTAATTTTTGCCATACGTGATGGGACAGTTTGTGTGGCAGCGAGCTGACCAAAAAAAGGTACGAACTCACTATTCTCTGCCCCTGTATCTTGATCGGCGGCAATCCAGACAACATTGTTTTGCTTAATATAGCGAAAGGTTTGACGAATTTCATCACGGGCAAAGACTTGATCAAAATTTCGATAACGTGCCTGCATGGTATAATGATCGAATAATGGGTTGCGCATGGTTTGGTAGCTGGCGGCAAACTTATTGTCTAGAGTGATAAAGCGGGCACTAATTTCAACGGTGGTGTAGTGAGCACCTAATATAATTACACCTTTGCCTTGACTCAGAGCCTCTTCAACATAGTGGTAATTTTTAATATTCACCAGCTTTCTTAAACGATCAGCAGGGCTCCACCAGTTCATTGCAATCTCAACCAGCCCCATACCAATGGCATGAAAGTGTTTTTTAACCAGTTGCTGTTGCTCTTGTACAGATAATTCAGGGAAGCATAGTGCGATATTGGTTTTTACAACCTCTCGTCGATAGTTGCCCAATAGATAGAATAATTGCCCCATTGAAAAGCCAATCAGTCGCTGTAAACGATAAGGTAAAATAACTAAAATACGCATCCCAGCTAAGCCTAACCATGATGGCCAATATTTAGGAGCCAGATAGTTATGCCATAAAAAAATGTGTTTTTCTGCCATAGTGTTTATTAAGAAAATTAAGCCAGTCAGTAGAGAAATTGCTGTATTGTACTGTTTATCAATGAGTTTGTCAGTTTCGATGTGGTGATTGTTAGGATATGTTATTATGTGCGATTTATAAGTGCCCACAGCCAAAAAAATTGGCACAAATGATTTTAAATAATATAAAAACTACTTTACAATTATTTGTACTAATTTTTTGTTATTCAAGAGTGCCCACAGGCACAAAAATTGTTAAGAGAGATTAAATAAAGACCACTCATGCAAATACTCATTCCAGATTTTTCAAATAGTGCTATTTTAGTTGTTGGTGATCTTATGCTTGATCGCTACTGGCATGGTCCTACCTCTCGAATTTCTCCTGAGGCACCCGTACCCGTCGTTAAAATTGAAGAATCTGAAGAGCGTGCAGGGGGTGCTGGTAATGTGGCCTTAAATATTGCAGCTCTTAATGGCATCCCTGCTTTAGTTGGGCTTACTGGGCAAGATGAGGCTGCTCATATTTTAAACGATCGTCTAGGGTGTCAAGGAGTTAATTGCCACTTTGTTGAGCTTCAAGGCTGTACGACGATAACTAAATTACGGGTACTCAGTCGTCATCAGCAGTTGATCCGCCTTGATTTTGAAGATGGTTTTCACTTTGATATAGGTGAGGGAGCTAATGCAAGTGAACGCTTACTTCAAGCCTATACAAAACAATTAGCTCAGCATGATGTGGTGGTTTTTTCTGATTATCAAAAAGGCACCTTGCGTGATTTGCCAAGGCTCATTGCCTTGGCAAAGCAACAGAATAAAAAAATTATTATTGATCCTAAGGGCAATGATTTTTCTATTTACAAAGGGGCAACGCTATTAACCCCTAATTTATCAGAATTTGAAGCCATTGTTGGCCACTGTGAGAGTGATGAGCAATTAGTCGATAAAGCAGAAGCGCTTTGTCAGGAATTACAGCTTGAAGCCTTATTGATCACCCGAAGTGAAAAAGGTATGACCTTAATTCAAGCCAATAAATCGGCTGTACATTTGCCGACACGGGCGCGTGATGTCTATGATGTGACCGGTGCTGGTGATACCGTTATTGCCACCCTTGCTGTTGCTATTGCTCAGGGTTTGGATATGGTGGCCGCGACTAAATTGGCTAATCTGGCTGCCAGTGTGGTGGTGGGTAAGGTTGGCACGGCAACAGTGACGGTGCATGAATTACGTAATGCCATGCGTCAAATTACCGATATTGAGCAGGGGATCATCAGTGAGGAACGGCTCGTTGCTTTGGTTGCCGATGCTAAACAGCATGGTGAAAAAGTAATAATGACCAATGGCTGTTTTGATATTCTTCATGCGGGTCATGTGAGTTATTTAGAACAGGCAAAAAGTCTGGGTGACCGCTTGGTTGTAGCCGTCAATGATGATGATTCGGTTAAGCGCATTAAAGGCCCTGAACGTCCAGTCAATACCATGACTCGACGTATGCAAGTGCTTGCTGGTCTAAGCTGTGTAGATTGGGTGGTGCCTTTTTATGAAGACACACCCACCCGCTTAATCTGTGATGTTGCTCCTTCAGTGCTGGTTAAAGGTGGTGATAATGAAGTGGATAAAATTCCTGGAGGTGATTGTGTGAAAGCGCAGGGAGGTGAGGTTCTCATTATGCAATATGTTGATAATTGCTCCACTACAGGATTAATTCGCTCAATTCGCTCAGCAGATGATTCGGTAGAAAATAAGCAAGCAGAAGAATAAATAGAATTATGCTGGAGTCTTCCCCTTCTTATAATACGTCCTCTGAAGATGCTACCAAGCCTCAAACGGCTGATATTACTATTATTGGTGGTGGTATTGCGGGTCTATGGAGCTTAGCTCGACTACGCCAAGCCGGTTATCAAGCCATTTTGCTAGAAGCCAATTCGTTAGCCTGTGGGCAAACAGGTGCCTCACAAGGGATTATTCATGGTGGCACTAAGTATGCGCTTACGGGCAAGTTAACCCATTCAGCACAATCCATTGGTGCCATGCCTCAGCGCTGGCAAGCCTGTCTTGATGGTCAAGGTGAACTGGATCTGACTCAGGCTAAGTTGCTTTCAAAACATCAATATCTCTGGTCGAATCAAAGTTTAGCGGCTAAATTAACGGGTTTTTTTGCCAGTAAGGTGATGAGTAGTCGCATGCAACGCTTAGGCAAAGGCGATCATATTCCTCCTTTTAATCAGAGTAACTTTAAGGGTGAGCTTTATCAATTGGATGAGTCGGTTTTAGATATCCAAAGTGTGGCAGAAACATTGAGAGTACAATTTTCTGAGGCAATTTTTCAAACAGAGGTAAGCAATATTGTGCCCTCAAAGGATGCGGGCAAAGACACAAGGTATCAGATTCAATTAGCCAATAAGAGTATGCTACAAACTCAATGTCTTGTCCTTACTGCCGGTGCAGGCAATGAGCAATTGCTTAATGTTTTAGCTTTAGAGCAACCTAAGATGCAACGTCGTCCTTTGTTAATGCCAATGCTAAAAGCTAAAGCATCTGTGTTGCCTAGACTATATGCCCATTGCCTCGGTGTGAGCGCCCTACCTAAAATGACCATTACCTCACATACATTATCCACCTCAGGTGAGCCATATATTATTTGGTATTTGGGGGGAGAAATTGCAGAACAAGGTGTTGGGCGAAGTATTATAGAGCAAGTACAATGTGCTAAGAAAGAATTACAGATGGTCATGCCGTGGATGGATTTTTCCTCTTGTCAATGGTCAGCTTTAGCAATTGATCGAGCGGAGCCTAAAATGTCTGATGGTAGTCGTCCTGTAGAACCTGCGGTCTATCAAGATCATCAGGTGATCACCGCTTGGCCAGTGAAATTAGCAATGACACCCATTATGGCTGATAAAATTTATCACCAAGTTGAAGCCTTAGGTATTGCTAAAAATAAGCCCATCAAACGTGTTAAAGTGACCCTAGAAACCACTAAAACTAGCTTGCTTCCATGGGAGAAAGTAACACAGTGGATCACATGATACTAAGTAGATACTAGGCAGACAATAGATAATGAAAACACGAGAATTAGGACAAACCGGCATTCAAGTCAGCCCATTGGGCTTAGGTACGGTAAAATTTGGCCGTGACCAACAAGTAAAATACCCTTGGTCATTTACCATTCCGGATGATCAAGCGGTATTGCATTTACTTTCTTTGAGCCAAGAGCTAGGTATTAATTTATTGGATACCGCACCGGCTTATGGTAATAGTGAAGCGCGTTTAGGACAATTATTAAGCAATCGGCAAGACTGGGTTATTGTTTCCAAAGTGGGTGAAGCCTTTATACAAGGACAATCACACTTTAACTTCAGTGCGCAGGCAACACAAGCAACCATAGAAAATAGCCTGAAAAAATTAAAAACAGATTATCTTGATATTGTCTTGGTACATTCTGATGGTGATGACCAACGGGTGATAGAACAAGAAGATGTCCTAGAAACATTACACCTACTTAAGCAAAAAGGTTTAATTCGAGCTATTGGTCTATCAACTAAAACAACTCAGGGTGGGCTTTGGACGGTAGAAAATACGGATGTTATTATGGCCACTCGCAATGTGCTTGATCATACAGACGATCCCGTGTTAGATAGAGCCTTAGAACTAAATAAAGGTGTGGTGATCAAAAAAGGTTTGCAAAGTGGCCATGCTGATACTAAAGCAGGTGGTGATGGTATTAAAGAAGCATTAGACTATGTCTTTTCTCATCGTGCGGTTAATTGTTTGATTGCCGGTACAATTAATCCTGAGCACCTGAAAGAAAATGCACAATTAGTTAGTCAGCTTACTAATGCATAAGTTAGCAGTTTCTACATCATTATTTTTCTACCGCTTACTCTATTATTCCCTGACCCCTTTTCTATTGGCACGTTTATTATTTAAGCATCAAAAAAGTAGGGCATATAAAGAGCAACGGCAATCGTTAAGATTGGCTGAGCGTTTTGGTGTTTTTAAGCAGCCAGAATTTTCCTCTGAATTATTATCACCTATATGGTTTCATACCGTTTCAGTGGGTGAGTTTATAGCAAGCCTACCCTTAATTCGACAAATCATGCAAGACTATCCGCAGCACCCTATTATTATCACTTGTACCACAACGACGGGTTCTGCCCAAATCATCAAAACCTTTGCTACTGAAATTCAACAAGGCCATGTCTTTCATTGTTATCTACCTTATGATTTACCTAGTTCTATGAGGCGTTTTTTAGAACAGACTCAACCTTGTTTAGGCTTGATTATGGAAACAGAAATCTGGCCTAATATGCTGCATATGGCAACAAAAATGCATATTCCTTTATGGTTACTTAACGCTCGTATGTCAGCTCGTTCTGCCAAGGGTTATAGTCGTGTGAGCAAACTGATTGCTAATGCTTTACAACAATTTTCAGGCATTGCTGCCCAAGATATTTTGGATGCACAGCGCTTGATTCAACTAGGGGCTTGTGAGCGTACACTGCATGTTACCGGTAGTATTAAATTTGATATTCAGCTTAATTTAGAGGATGTCTCGAAGGGGCGTGTTTTGCGACAACAATTGTCTTGGCAAGACAAGCAAGTGTTGATTGTTGCCAGCACTCATAAGGGTGAAGATGAATTATTATTACCTGTTTTTAGAGCACTTAGACAACAATACCCACAATTGGTTATGATTGTTGTACCTCGTCATCCTGAGCGTTTTCAAAATGTTTATCAATTTCTGAGTCATTCTGATTTTAAGGTGGTAAAGCGCAGTGCTAGTAAGGCAAATACTCGTTATAGTGCTTCGGAGACTGATATCCTCTTAGGTGATAGTATGGGTGAAATGATACACTATTTTGCCTGTGCTGATTTGGTTTTTATGGGGGGTACATTGGTGTCAACGGGAGGGCATAATATTCTTGAACCAGCAGCAATGGGCTTACCTATTGTCTATGGCCCTTATATGTTTAATTTTTCTGCCATAAATGAATTATTTCTCCATCATCGGGCTGCCAGACAAGTCAGTGATGTTACATCATTAGAGAAGACCTTAAGTGAACTATTAGGTAATAAAAAACGAGCAGATGAATTAGCTCGTAATGCACAACAATTAATAAAAAATAATGCAGGTGCAATGGTAAATAATCTGGCACTGCTAAAACCATACTTAGGGTAATGGACGGTGTTTATGAATAGGCCAATAGATACTATTTGGATCAGCCATAGAGGGCTGGCTCAAGTACATATTGAAAACACCCAAGCGGCTTTTGAGCAAGCATGTGATGCTGGTTTTAATTATTTAGAAACCGACTTACAGAGCTGCAAGGATGATCATATTGTCCTGTGTCATGAACCAAATTTAAGCAAAATTTCAGATTTATCAGCTAATATTTCTGAAATGACTCGTCAGCAATTAAGTAATATTTCCCTTTATAATGGGGCTAAGCTCTTATTTTTAGATGAATTTATAAAAATTTTTTCTCAAAAACGCTGGGTGTTTGACATTAAACCAGAGACCGCTACTCAAACGATAAACACTCTTAAGTTAATGTTTAAAAATAAAGATCACTTAGTAAATAATACTATTTTTTTATTCTGGGGTGAGAATGAGCAGAGACTATTTCTTAATGATTTTCCACAAGCAGTATGTTTTGCTCGTAGTGATGAATGCTATAGAGCAGGTTTTGCAATGTTACTTGCTCTTGGATATGGTGCTAAAATTGAGCAAGATAAGATATATTCATTGCATCCAAAATTTTTTGGTTTGCCATTGTTAAATAAAAAAATAGTACAGCGTTTTCATGATAGGGGTGCTAAAGTGCTTGGTTATTTACCGGAGTCTGATAAGGACGTACAACGATGCTTTAGTGCTGGTGTGGATTATATCTTAAGTAATCATGCCCCTCCTTTATCATCATAATTATAGTTAAGCTGAACTCTGGATAAGATGATCTTGAAAATAACTTCAGAGTGTTGATTAGCCTGTATTTGTGGAAGAAGTCTCTTTGGCATGGATGCCAGAGTGAAGCCTACAAGGATGTATTCACGGCGACTTCTGTAACAAATGCAGGCTAATCAATGCGTTACTTATTCAGTTATCCAGAACTCAGGTTAGTTAGCTTAAAGGAAGTTTAATTATAAACGTGGCACCTTTATTTTTTCCCTCACTTCTTGCTTTGATATTACCCCCCATTTCAGCTAATAAATTAGCACAAGAGTGTAAGCCAAAACCATGGCCATTTTTCTTGGTCGTAAAACCATGTTGAAAAATTTCAATCAGTGAGTCTTTATCTATGCCAATACCATTATCTTTAATGCTTAGAATAGCAAAGCCCAATTTTTTTCTTAATACAATATGAACTTTTCGATTATCAATTGGATTATGGAATAAAGCTTGCTTGGCATTAATTAAAATATTGGTCAGTATTTGATGGAACTTTGCACTATCAATTGTTATGTCTTGAATTTTTTGAATATCAGTAGTAATGATAATTGAGTGATTTCTAAAACTTGTTGCTTGAATGTCCAATGATTCTTCAATTAATAAACCTAAATCAAGCATTTCAGTGTATAAATTTCCCTTAGCATATTTTTGTTGGGTGGTAATAATATTACTAATAATATTAATGCTTTGCATCATTCGACTGGAGTTTTCAATTAGGGACTGATTTTCATTTTTCAGGGCATGCCCTAATTTGTCTAATAGTTCAGGAATCCTCTTTCCTTTAGGGTCAGTTTGCAGAAAAACACCAATATGCTCAATGTTTTTTTGCAGTAAATGATTGGTTTGAATAAGAGCTGTAATTTTAGAGCGCTGTAATCTATCCAGATTATCTTGATTAGAAATATAGACACTATTAATGACATTGCCAATATTGTGTAAAATATTAATGGCTACTTCTGCAATACCTGCAGCATGCGCAGCAGATAACAATTCCTTTTGTGCTGATTTTAGCTGAGCAGTGCGCTCATTAACTTTGTCTTCAAGATGTTGATTAAAATCTTGTAGCTCTTCCTGAGTGACTCTAAGACGTTTGTTTTTATCCTTAAGTTCTTTTTGATGATCCAATAATTGCCCTAGTGTGTCTTTAATTTTTTCTTGCATCGCATTAAAATTATGACTAAGCAAACCAATTTCATTATCGTTATCAATGACTATCGTCGTGTCATAATTTCCCTGAGCAATCTTAACCGTAGCCTGTGAAAGTTCTATTAATGGTTGACTAATGACATTGGCTGTATGGCGGGTGGCAATAAAAGAAAAAATAAAAGTAATACCGCCGATAATAAGTAAGGTCAGTAAGGTGATGATCATAATCTGAACTGCAAAGGCTCTTGTCTCAATACGAGCAGCATCCATCTGTCCTGTAGCAATACCATAGCGGATTGTACCTAGAAATTCTATGGGTTCTTCTGGTTCTATACGAGAGAAAACGGGAGCAGCAAATTCATAAACTGTTTTGTTTTTTTCAATACCGGTATATTCTGGTGGGGCTTCTGAATTGACTTTGAAATACGTGTTCTGTTTGAGAGCATTTGCCCGTAAAGATAAATTGTCTGTAAATGCTTTATTATAGGGGGCATGTTTACTTTTTTTATTGCTAACAATCCAAGGATTCAAATTAGCATCCATAAAAATACCATAAATAATATTATTATCATTACTAACGGTGGCGGAAATTAGATTGGCAATGGCGGAAAATGAGTTATCATTAACCATATCAACCAATGCTTGAGCATTGTTAATGACCAGAGTATTGCCCTTTGTCAGCAAGGCTTGAAACAGTTGTTTTTCAGAATTTTTTAAGTAAGTGTTCGCTGTGTAGACAGTGATGATGGCAACACTTGATAATACGATAATGAATGTAATGATAAAAATAATAGTAATTCGTTTGATAAGTATTGTGCGTATACTTGATCTCATAACGGATACTGTATCTGATGCCATATCAGTCTCTACTTATGATCGGTTAAAATCTGCTCTGTTTGCAGTGTCTATACTTGAATAATAATAGACGCTCCACTGCATAATGGCAAAGATATTTTATTTATCCTATTAACAAATATGTTTTTTTGTCTATACTACTAAGGTAGATCAAAGAAGGTAGACCAAAGAAGCTTGAGTATATATGTCATATACTGATACATATAAATTTACGGTGCATTTTATAAGCATGAGCATTATCTCTAAGCAGGCGAATGAATTCTGAAGGAAATGGAATTAAGTATGGTAAAAAATTCAACAATATTAGCGATTGATGATACACCAGAAAATTTAGGCTTGTTGGAACTGATACTTGAGCAGGAAGGCTATACTGTTTTGGTTGCTACCAGTGGAGAAAAGGGAGTTCAGATTGCACAGAGCCAATTACCAGATCTGATACTTTTGGATATTATGATGCCAGGCTGGGATGGCTTTGAAACAGCAAAACACCTCTTAAATGAATCCAAGCTTAAACACACTCCTATCTTATTTCTATCAGCCTTAGATGATGTTGATAATAAAGTAAAGGCGCTTAATGCTGGGGCTGTTGACTATGTTTCAAAGCCCTTTCAACGTCAGGAACTATTGGCTAGAATTAACACTCATATTGAGTTGAGCCGCTTGCGTAACCACTTGCAGGAGCAGGTTGAACTACAGACTCATGAGCTACACCATTCTTATGAAGATGCGCTATCACTTTTATCCATTGCCTCTGAATATCGAGATTATGAAACGGGGATGCATAATAATCGTCTAGGTCTTTATGCGGCTCTATTAGCGTATAAATTAGGTTGGTCTGATGAAGATTGTGAGACTATCTTATTTGCTGCGCCTTTGCATGATGTTGGCAAAATAGGTATTCCTGATCGGATTTTACATAAGGAAGGCCCTTTAAATGCTCAGGAATGGACGGTTATGAAGACTCATGCCACTATCGGTGAAAAAATTCTTAGTAGTCGCAGTCAACATAATAAGTTATTACAAATGGCGGCTAAAATTGCAGATGGTCACCATGAAGATTTTGATGGTACAGGCTACCCCCATGGCTTTTATGCTGAAGCGATCCCGCTATGTGCCAGAATTACCAGCTTGTGTGATGTCTATGATGCCTTGCGTTCTTCTCGGCCTTATAAAAAAGGTTTTTCTCGTCAGCAGACAATGGATATTATTGTTAGTGGTGATGCCAGAACAAAACCAGAACATTTTGATCCCAATGTTCTTGAAACCTTTATTTTTAATGAAGATAAATTTAATTATATTTTTGAAACGATGCAGACAGGGTCTAATTCATCGTTAATTAATCAGTATTATCGTTTAAAGAAGCAATGGTAAATAAGGCATGCAGGATAGTATAAGGCCATCAGATTCAATAAAAAAAACTCGGGTTAGAATTTTAGTTGCGGATGATAATAAGCAAATTCATAAAGACTTTATGACCACACTGGGATCGGATCATGCCGTTGAAGAAAAAAATAAAGAACTGGATGATTTAATTAAAGACATACTTGATGAAGATTCTTCAATTGAGTCAGATGCATACACAAATTGTCCCTACGAATTTGATCTAGACTTTGCCCTACAAGGTGAAGAAGCAGCGAAAATGGTTGATCGGGCTTATTATGAAGAGCAACCTTATTCGGTTGTCTTTATGGATGTGCGTATGCCACCGGGCTGGACAGGGATAGAGACCATTAAACGTATCTGGCAAAAACATCCAGATATTGAAATGGTTATTTGTACCGCTTATTCTGACTATACATGGGAAGATTTTAGTAATATTTTAGGTGTTTCACATCGGCTGCTACTATTAAAAAAACCCTTTGATAAGATGGAAGTTAAGCAACTGGCTCTATCCTTATCAATGAAGTCCAACTACTATAAAAAATATCAGCATCATGTGGAAGAATTAGAACAGGCTGTAGCGAGTCGAACCAAGGATCTTGAAGCAGAAAAAATAAAAGCAGAACTTGCCAATCGAGCAAAATCCTCCTTCCTTGCCAATATGAGTCATGAGCTACGCACGCCGCTTAATGGCATTTTGGGTTATGCGGATATTATGGCTCGCTCAGATGACTTAAGTGAATTACAGACCAACAATCTACATGTGATTCAGCGTTGTGGTACGTATTTATTGAGTCTTATTAATAATGTATTGGATCTGAGTAAAATTGAATCAGGCTTAATGGAAAAACACGAAGTCCATTTCAACTTATATCAATTAATTGACGATGTGCAACAAATGCTACTACCCCGTTGTCAGCGTTATCACTTAAGACTGGATATTAATGTCGCTACCAGTGTGCCCAAAATTGTCCAAGGGGATGATCAGAAGTTACGGCAAATTTTAATTAACCTTATGGGGAATGCCGTTAAATTCACACCACCTAACGGCAAAATTACTCTTAATGTCAGCTCGCTTAATAATAAGCAGGTTACTTTTTCGGTTGAAGATACCGGGGCGGGCATACCAGAGAGTGATTTAGAAACGATTTTTCAGCCTTTTCAGCAGTCGACTATTGGTACTCATGATGATGGCACTGGCTTGGGCTTATCTATTTGTACTAATTTTGTGCAATTACTTGGGGGAGAATTACAGGTTCGTAGCCAGCTGAATCAAGGTTCTTGTTTTTTCTTTAGTATTAGCTTGCCAGAAGTTGCTTCAACAGCACTGGAACAAGAATTACTACAGCAAGTTGTGGCTATTGATTTGGGTGAGAATACAGAGAAAGTTTGGTCGATTTTAGTGGTCGATAATAATGATATTTCTCGTAATCTTTGCCGGCAGTTACTAGAAAAAGTGGGTTTTTCTGTCATTAGTAGTGATAGCTGCCAACAATCAATGGCTTTGTTGGGTGAAGCTTCTCAAAGTAATCCACCTATTGATTTGGTGATCTGTGATGCTAAAATGCCTTGTATAGAGAGTGATATATTATCTAAAACGATTAAGCTGGCATGGCCAGACTTGCCCATTATTATCAGCTCAACATCACGCCTGATGGCGAACGAAAAAGACAATATACTTAATGGTGCTGATGCCTTTATAGAAAAACCACTCAATAGTGAAAAACTTTTTCAATTGATTGCTCGCTTGATTAAGGTAAAGTATCATTATAAAACCATGGTCAATGAAAATTACACACCCGTGCATGATATGAAGTTGGTACATGGGCAACTGGCGAGTTTAGATCATTATGAGCATCAACAACTGGTGCAACTGCTCGATGATGGTAATTTAAAAGAAATTCGGCAAAAGGCACAGAGCTTAAAAGAACAAAAGGCATTTAAACATTTAGGTGATTTTATCTGTGAAATGGCCATAAAATACGATACAGATGTTTTGCAAAAGTTATTTAATCGTGATGTTTAAAATGCTATTTTATTGGATTAATGTGTCTAGTTGTTCAAGTTTTTGCTGATTTAAACGAATATTCTTTTTATTACTCAGTTTAACATTAAGGATGTTGTTGATGGAGACAGGAGGTTCTACTTTATGAGTATCAATTTTCCAGCCATTGGCCATAATCTCAGCAATCATTTCTGCCCCCTGAACACCTAAAGCATAATGGTCAGCCTCTACTGAAAAAATACCAAAGTTTAAGTTTGTTTTGGTTAACTTTTGAATGCCTACCACAACGGGTTTGTTAAAGTTTTTAAGCAAGGGAACCCAAACATTTTGAATAAAACGGGCATGCAATAAACCATTGTCATTAACCACCCATAAAGCATCAATGTCTTTGTGTAATAAGTGCTTAAGCTGATAACTAAGCCTGTTAATGGATATTGAATTGGGCATTCTTATTGCGACTAACTCAATATCTTCCTGCTTACAGTAGGCTTTATTTTGCACTATGAAATCATTCATCCATTGTCGATAAATCACACCCACCCGTTTAATCGGCGCCTTAACAATCGTGCGTAGCTGTACAAGGCTGGTGACGGCTGGGATTTCATAGCGTATGCCAATGGTGTTGTTTAAGTATTTGAGTTGTCGATCCAGATGTAATGCAGATAGGGCAATGGCTGGGATAAATTTTTTGTCTGAGTGTTGTTTTTGATAACGGGTATAAGCTTGTAAGGGGGTATTACCAAGAAAAACCAATAATCTAGGATTAATTTTTTTTATACTTTGAGCGATGCTATCATTTTCTGTGGTGTTATTCATCCATTTAGTAATAATAATAGCATCCCCTGCTAAGTCATCACTTAAGCCTTTTATGGTGTCTTGAAAGTTATTGCCTCGTGGGCTAAAGAGCAGTATGGTGTTATCCATTTGTTCTGAGTGACTAATGCTCATACCTAAGAGTAAGCTCAATGACAATAGTATAAAGCTTAGTGTTCGTGAATGAAGTACCTGTGTTATACCCTGCGTTATACTTGAGAAGCGTTTTGTTTTCATGGCTGTGCTTCCCAATGATCAACCCCCAAAAGCCTATTGGTTTGTCGGTTCATATTTTTAATGCATTGGGTGATCTCATCATTTTTCTGCTTATAAATACCAGTAACGGCAAGACCAATATGAATACCTGTTGGTGTTGTTATTAGGTTTTGTTTGGATTTCTTTTGGAGTTTTTCAAACGTTGTTTTTGAGACAAAAATAGCATCAGCGAGTTTAAAAGTAAGTAAGGGTAAAAAATCTTCTGTTTTAATGACGCGCTTAATATTAATAGGTTTTTTAAAGAGCTTATTAACAAAGCGCTTCATTTCTCTACGACCAAGAATATCCAATACGCCAATCTTTAACTGCTCTAAGTGTTTTAAATTGACCGGTTTATCAATAGAGACCAAGATGTATTCTTCATTGTATTGTCCTTGTTTACTGCCATTTAGATGGGATGTATAAGGTGTCTTTGTCACTTTATCATGGCTAACGACAGGCTTAAGGCTGAGAATGGCTTTGGGGGGCAGTTTGTCTATTTCTCGATAAAAATCCACAATGCGACCAAAGGCAACGGTATTAATATTGGGGCAATTAGAATTGATTTTTTTCTGTAAAGATTTTGGCCGGATATCAGTGGGATAAAAAACATATAAATCAATCGCATTGGCCATGGGTAAACCAATAATGAAGTAAGTGATTATAGCAATAATAAATGACTGAGAACGTGAGAACATAATGCATTTAATCCTTCAGAAATTGTTCTGTTCCATAGTACTTTTACTCTACTAATAAGTCTAGCAGAAAAAATGAATAAAGTCCTATTGATATAAACAGCTATTTCTTCCACTTTCTATGAGGGACTCCTTGATAATTAATATTCTTGCACTGTATTGGAAAAAAAGTACCTTGAGGTTGCTCTACGGCATCAATAAAGCAAGGCATTATTCCTGCAGAAAAACACAGAATACAAAAGTAGTAAAAATCTTTACTGGTTAACCCTTGATCCAGAAATAAGCCGGCCATGATAGGCGCAATATTCATAGATAGTGTACTATCCATGTCTCTTAATTGTTGATCAATACGGATTGCCAAACGGGTATATTCCCCCTTATCAAGCTTAAGCTCATGAGCCAGATCAAGTAAAGGGGTAATTCGTTCATCTTTTTTTATTAATGGACGGCCATAGCCCGGTATGCCTGCAACGCTTCGATTTTTACCTGAACCTGATCTTCTTTTTGTTTGTTTACTTTTTAATATACGCTCTGATAATAAGTCTCTAAGTAGGCTTCCTTTGTGCAATGCAATATGAATATCGGTGAGCATTGATGCGCATGCGTAGAGAGGTTGTAAACCATAAATTATTGCTTCTGAAGTGGCTGTGGCTGCACTTACTCCTAATGCACCGGTTGATTTTGCAGTTCCAGCTAATGAGGCAACCCGATTATTCCATATTCTTGGTTCAGGGTAACTGGTGGACAAAGTCCATATTGCTTCAAATAGTTTAATCTGCCGATGATTAAATTGCTTTGCAGTAATGCCATAAAGTAATAATGACATCCATGAGGTTTCATAGGGCGGTTTGTGCAAATTACGTTTTCGGTAGATTATATGCTGGCTTGGTTCCCATTTACCTATATTTGTAAACCAATAACACTCATTATTAAGTTGCTCTTTAATAGAAAATTTATTCTTCAATTGTTGGCTCCCTATAAATAATGCCATCGGGCCAGAAAGGGTATGTTTTCCAACCCAACCTTTTTTGCTCTAATGAGTGTGCGGCAGCTCCAGGAAGTCTAAGTAGCAGATACAGCATTTCGGCCTCTTCAGCGTCAAAATTTAAGGCATGAAATAAGGCGCCAAAGACACCAACCAGTGATAAGGCATAGCCAACATGTTGTTCAAGTTGAGCTTGATGTTGAATCAACCAATTTATTGTTGCTAGATTATGTCTATTGGATAATTGCTCTAATAGTTGTTTAACTGGTGGGGCACATTGTTTTGTAATGGGATCAAATCCGGGAATAGAATCATTTTTTGGCCATACCGTGTTGTCACTAGAATCATTTTTTAGCCACTGAGTCCATAAAGGCATATTGCAGCCACATTTTTCCCAACCTAGGACAATAGCAAAAATCTCTCGGCCACCCAAATGTTGACCTGCCCCAACAGCGAGTGCTGACATTAATGATGCAGCGGCTGTTGAACCACCTACACCACCGTTCATTGCTGCACGCACAGATAAATCTCTAGGGCCTGGATTAGCAAGTGCGACTGCAAGGAGTTCAAAAATTTTTGTTTGCTCGATGGAAGGAGGCTCACCTTTAAATAGTAAATAAAGATATTCAACCCAGCTAATATTACCTAAAAGATCAGAAAATAAATCATAGCCATGCACATGAACTCTTTGGGCAACAAATGGATTGTCGGCACTAGCCACTTCTTGCCATATTGATGTGGTAATTGTTTCAGATTTTTTTTTCATTTATTATGAGTGTATCTAAGAGTAAAGTTGTTACAAGTTTGTAGGTCTTGTTTAAAATATAGGCGTTAGTGGCGTGGAAATATTAAGCATTTACCCCACCATCTACTGTCCATACTGCCCCAGTAACATAACTTGAGTGCGCTTGCGATATTATGACTTGAGCAACCTCTTCTGGGGTGCCCATTCTACCCATTGGAATCGTACTTAAAGAGTGTTGCTTTGCTTGTTCAGATTGACTTGGTGTCAGTCCAAATTTATCAAATATTGGCGTATCAATGGCGCCGGGCGCAACGGCATTTACTCGAATGTTTCTTGTTGATAATTCTAAAGCCAGATTTTTTGTCATGGCTTCTAATGCACCTTTTGTGGCGGCATAAATTGCAAAGCCAGGCGCACCTCTGTGAGTGATTATGGATGAAATATTAACGACACAGCCTTGCTTTTTTTCTAAAGCAGGTAGCAGATAATGAATCAACATTAAAGGAGCTCTTAAGTTTATGTTGATATGTTTGTCAAAGTTATCCAATGTGTATTCTTCTAGTGGTAAGGGCGTTGCAATACCTGCATTATTAACTAAAAGATCAAGTCCAGTTTTAGTAAAGTGATTGCTCAGTTCTTTTAATTCTTCTATGTTGCTTAGGTCAGCAATATGTGCGTGTACTTGTAGTTGTTTAGAGGCTTGGGTAACAGTTTTACTATTTTTACCTACTATATGTACATCATAGTTCATTTGTTTTAATTGTTTTGCAGTTGCAAAACCGATACCTGAGTTTCCCCCAGTAATTAATGCTGTTTTCATATGTATACTCAATATAGTAATAATTAGTTAATCAATATGGTAACGGATCTCTGCATAGAATTGACGTTCATTAAGTGGGTAATCATTTGCAATAGAAGGGCTAGGGAGACTACTAGAGGGTGCGTAAGCCTTTTCGTTAAAGACATTTTTTATAGAGGCAGCAATTTCCCAATGTCCTTTGTTGTTGGCAAAGCGGATGTCTTTGCGCCGTAAAGTCATATTTAATAGGGTATAATTATCAATATCATCTCGATTATCACCCACTTCTCTTTCTCTATCTGCGACCCAATTTAATTGCCCGGAAAGTTCCCACTTGGGTTGAAATTTCCAACGTGCATCGAGATAAAATTGTTGTTTTGGGACAAAGGCAACCTGTGTATGTGTGTCATCATTTTTGGTACTTTGATAAGCGTAGTTTGCCATTAACTGCCATTGCTTATTGATGTTCCATGAGGCTTCTAGTTCAATGCCTTTACCGGTTAAATCATGAATGTTTTGAGTGGTGTTTGTACCGTCACCGTTAGGGACAAAATCAATCATAGATTGTGCATTATAGTGATAAAGGTTTAATCCTGTTGTGAATGTGTCCGTTACTTCATAAGTAAATGCCAGTTCTGTTGTTTTAATTTCTTCTGGGTCTAAATTAGGGTTGCCAAGACCAACAGGGTTATTTTGTGCATATAATTCTGTAAATGATGGAGCACGAAAAGCGGTTGCATAGAGTAATTTTGCGATCAGTTTATCCGTAGGCGTCCAGACTAATGCCCCTCTGAAATTAGTGGTATCACCAAAATCAGAATATTTGTCGTAACGCAGACCGGCGGTTAAAGTCCAATCAACATCAAATTCCCAAATATCTTGCATGGAAAGATAATGAATGGTTCTACTTTTATCAGGTATAAAAACAAACGCGGTATCGGTGACATTGGTTAATGATCCTGAAATAGGTGATAGGGTTCCATCAATGATACTGGGGCCAAAATTTTTCTCTTCACTGGCTTCAAGGGATTCTTTTTTCCAGCCCGCATTAAAGCGCCAAGTGTGAGCATTCAAACCGTCATATAAGGCAATTACTTCAAATTTTGGCGTCTTACTCTTATGAGAGGGATTACCAATATAGCCATCAGTAAAAGAAACTAGGCCATTAACTGGATTGGAAAAGGCATTACCATCTGTTCCTACGGCCAATAATGCCCCTGCGGGGAAAATATTAAGTTGTGACTCTGATTTGCTATAAGCATAACTTGCTTTGCCTGTAAAACGCCAACTATCAAGCCAGTCTTTATTATTATATTCCAGTGAGAATAAGGATTGATCGATATCATAATGACCTTTATGATCAATTGCTTGAGCAATACCTGCACCAGTACCATTATCACGTTGCACCCAACCATCGAGACCAAATTTCCAGTGTTCATTGGACAAGTGAATATTATAACTTGTGGATTGATATCGATCATCAAAATAGCTGGGCGCTAATGATGCATTAGTTAGGAAAATACCATCTAATGTGGATTGTAGATCGGTCTCCATAGTGCGACTTTTATCGGCACTTTGTTTGGCATACTCCAGATTGAGTGCGAGTTCCCAGCCATTACCAAGATCACCTCCGTACTGAGTCCAGATATTTTGCATATCATCTGAGCCTCCTCGTCCGCCAATGTGCAGACCATTCATTTCTTTTGCTGATTTGGTAATGATATTGATAACGCCAGAAAAAGCATCTGCACCATAAATAGCAGAACCTGGACCTCGTATTACTTCTATTCGAGAAATATTTTGTACATTGATCACTGAGCCATCAACCAGTGATGAACTGTAAACATCTGAGCTTATTCGATAACCATTTAGGAGTATTAAGGTTTGTGGTGTAAAGGATGTTTTTATGCCACGAATTGAAATATTTTCTGACTTAAGTAAGGTTGATTGTGAGACGTGTAAACCTGGCACAGATTCTAATACTTCATTAATGGTTACAGCCCCCATTGCTTTAATATCAGCTGCAGTAATTAAACTGGCTACAGAAGGGGCTTTTTCTAAAGGTACGGCTGTTCCTGTAGCAATCTCAACAATAGGCAGCTCATATAAATTTTCCAATGATAATTCATTAAGAATTTCTTGATCAATAGGATTGCCTTCAACTTCTTCTTGAGCAAGACAAATAGTTATATTGCTACTAAGAAAAGTAAGTAATAGAAGTGATTTAAATGTATATTGATGACTCATTATGTATCCACTGGGTTGGTAATTGATAGCAAATTAACGAATATAGTTCTCTATTCAGACGTTTGTTGAGCCAAAGATTTCATTCTGACTCCCATAGGGGGTACTTCATTGGCATCGATATAAACATCCAATAAGGTAGGCCCAGGGTGATGGCAAATGGCATTAATATCCAGAGTATTAAAATCCTGTCCTGTTCTTATGGTGAAACTTTGAATACCCATGGCCTTAGCCATCATAGCATAGTTTACTTTAGGTAATTCAAAGCCAATGGCCTCACCGCCTCCAAGTGCCTGACCATGTTTGACCATGCCTAGTACGCTATCATTAAGTATGAGTATAATCAGTGGTACCTTATGTTGTTGGGCAACGGTAATTTCCTGAGCGCTCATAAGATAGCTACCATCACCTGTGATACAACAAACAGGCTGGTTTTTTAAGGCCAGTGCCACACCTACGGCTGCACCAATACCCCATGCCATGGCGCCATAGCCCATACCAATATGATAATGATGGCTTTGTTTAATATTAAGGTAATGAGTGACCCATGCCCAACTATTGCCAGCATCAATAACATAACGCATGTTATTGGGTAACAATTCATTGAGATAGTACATAACTCTTTGTGGTTTTAAGGGAATAGAGTCTTGTAGATAGGTTTCTGGTTTGTTAAGCAGCAAAAACCCCAGTGAATGCTTGGCTTGCTGCTCAATTTGAAGTTTGGTATTTAATATGGGACAGCGTTTACCTGCATTTATGGCCATTTGAGCACGTTCAAGCATGGTGCTAATAATGGTTTTTAGATTACCACAAACATGCAAATGGGCTTTGGGTGAGCGGGTGAAGTTTTCAAAATTATCTTCAATATGGATCATTCTGTCATTGAGCAGAGCTTCTTGATCCCAGCCACTGGTTGATAATTCTCCTAGGCCGGTACCAATGGCTAAAATTAATTCGCTTGAAGGAGATTCCAATGACTGTCGAGCACTTTCATGGCCAGCAAAGCCAAATACTCCCCGATAAAATGGGTGGTTATGAATAACAAGTCCTTTGGCTGAAGGAGTGGTGACGATTTCTGCTTGCACCAGTTCGGCAAATTGAATGATCTCATTGATTGCATAGCCTGCCCCTGTGCCAAGAAACAGGACAATTTTCTTAGCACTTAATAGACTTGTACACATTTCCTCAAGTGCATCCATATCCAAATTTCTTGCTTGTTTGGATAATTTAGATACATGATAGTAGTGTTGTTTGTCTTTTAAAGGGACTGAAAAAATATCCATGGGGATACTTAAGTGTACTGGTCCTCTTGGTGGCTGAAAGGCACGGGCTAAAGCACCATAAATTTTACCTTCTAGCTGATCAATGTGTGAAACCAAGCTATTATAGCGAGTGCATTGTGCCATCATCTCTACAGTATTAATGGCATCATAAGAGGATTCTTGCAGGCTTTTTTTACCGAAATTGGGCAATGCTGTCTGAGGAGTAATAATGAGTAGAGGGATGTTATCTGCATGGGCAGAGGCCACGCCGGTAAGTAAATTGGTTGTTCCCGGTCCAGTGGTGGCACAGCAAACGCCTAGTTTTCCTGTTTCTCTAGCATAACCATCTGCCATAAATGCGGCACCAGCCTCATGGCGAGCAATAATAACTTGGGGTTTTCGCCCTGCTGCTGCTCTTCTTGCCAAGGCATTGTAAAGAGGCTCAATGGCACCACCGGGTACACCAAAAACAAAGTCAATCGACATTGCTTCCAGATAATCTAAGAGCATGTCTGCCTGTGTAGGTTGTTGTTGTTTTATTGCAACCCCTTTTACACGATAGCGATGAAAGGGAAATTCATGTAGAGATGCAACCATTTGACACCCTAAATTGATTTTTATAGGATTTAACTTTTCTCTTTTGTTAAGTCTAGTGCAGGATAAATAATTTACCAGTAATTAGGGGAATAAAAACATAAAAAAATCAGGGGAATTAATAAAATAGGCATGAGGCTATGTCAATAATGATTGAGGCCTCGCTAGAATGGGGTGAGTCCCGCAAAGTAAGCGGGACGATAAGTGGGCTTAAAGGTGGTTTGCTATTACTTTATCTTACGAGCTTCTAAGTAAAAACGTTTCTCATCAGCCTCTCCCATAGAAAAGGTTTTTCTAGGTAACGCACCATCAAAAATAATGGTTTTAAATAAGCTGTGTTTGGAAATGGGGGGAAAGAAAAAGCCCATATTGCCTTCTTTTATGCCCAGTTCATGTACGACATCATCGCCATGAATAAAGTCAACTTTAGCGCCATTGGCTGCTAAATAGTCATTTAAGAATGACTCAATACTGGCCAGCTCTAAAGTAAATTCAGGTTGGCTAATTTGAATATAACCATAACCAGAGGCATCATTAAATGGAACTATATGTATTCCTTCTTTATTGGCTTGCTTAGCTTTTGCCATGGCCTCTTCGGCGTTATTACAACGCTCGATAGTACAGCGACCAGAAAAATGGCTTTGCATGTCCTTAAGCAAGCGTTCTGGGTTGACATTAAAAATAACTCGGTGAATGGGTTCAAATTGCAACCCTTCATCATGGATATTAACTAATTCAACCAGAGCATAACGAGCAGGGTTGTTCATAACTTCTTGAGGCGAGTTTGCGTCTTCTTTGAGACTTTCCCAAATGGCTTTTGCCGTTGCCAGAGAATGATTACCATCACCCATGGCATAGAGTAAGACGTCTTTATCGGGGGCATTATACTTGTTAGTGAATACCTCGGGGGAGGCTAAAGTTTCTAAGGCATCAGCGACTTGTTGAATTAATTCAGGGGTATCAATGGCATAGCCCTTAATATGACCACTATCTATCATCAGTTCGAAGTCATAAAGTGGCTGGGGATTTTGTTGAAATAAAGGCTCAATAACGCTACGTTCTGGATCATCAATTAAAACCATAATATGAGGCAGTTCAATAGCGGCATCTTGTCTGACTTTAATGCGCGGTGGCAGGCGATCAACAATTGTCCCCTCAGTGGCACGGATCAGAGTTTGAGAGCCCTTATTAAAATCATAGTGTTCTAGATCAATGGCAACCACAAGCCCTTTTCGTGACGGTGCTTGTGAGGTTTTTCTATCAACCAGAATAAAGCCCTTGTTCGTCATTGCTTGCAATGTACCGTCATCCAGATAGTTTTGCATGGTGCTATTAATCTGTTTAATACGCTCGTCACCATTGCTGTCTTCGAGAAAAACTTCAGGAAAAATAACATTTAATGTGGAAGGCTCACCGGCGGTTATTTTTTTTGCTTCAGCCCAGTAATCAGGTTGTGAGGTGTATTGATCACAGGCAACAACAGACCATTTGTGTAAATCAATGTCTTTATTGGGTAATAATATTTCAGGGATCTGTAAGCCAATTTTTTCAAGATTCATTTTTGTCTCCGACAAAAGGGGAAATTAATTATCTGTTTATTTTTTTGTTAGACGTTCATATGCTTCGCTATACTTAGCGGCCGTATTTTTCACTACTTCATCAGGTAACTCAGGACCAGGAGCGGTTTTATTCCAGTCTAATGTTTCTAGATAATCGCGTACATATTGCTTGTCAAAACTTTGTGGGCTAGTGCCTGCTTGATAGGCATCAGCTAACCAAAAACGGGATGAGTCAGGCGTTAATGCTTCATCAATTAAGGTTAGGCGGTTCTTGCTATCAACACCAAATTCAAATTTAGTATCAGCAATAATAATGCCTCTGGGCAGAGCATATTGGGCTGCCTGAGTGTAAAGCGTTAGGCTGATGTCTTTTATTTGTTGTGCCAGATCAGTGCCAAGCAGTTTAACCGTTGCGGCATAGTCAATATTTTCATCGTGTTCGCCGACAGCGGCTTTGCTTGATGGCGTATAAATAGCTTCGGGTAATTGCTCTGCCAGTTGTAAACCGGTAGGTAGCCTAATGCCACAAATAGCACCGTTGGCCTGATAATCTTTCCAGCCAGAGCCAATAATATAACCACGGACAATGGCTTCAATGGGTAATGCCTTAAGCTTTTTAACCACGATGGCACGGCCTTCGACTAAGGTACGCTCAGCCGTATCAGGAATGGCCTCTGCCAAAGAAATAGTAGACACCTGATTAGGAATGAGATCAGCAAAGTGCTTAAACCAAAAATTAGCCACCTGAGTCAGGATAGCCCCCTTGCCGGGAATGGCCGTGGGTAATATGACATCGAATGCGGATAAACGATCGGTAGTGACAATCAACATATGATCCTCACCGACTGCATAAATATCTCTGACTTTACCACGGTGGAGTAAAGGCAGGCTTTTTAAATTGCTATCAAAGAGTATGGGAACCATAATGTTATATTATTCGTTAAATTAAAGAGTAGTGATTATAAAACATTCATTATAAAAATGCAGTGTTACAGTAAAAAGAGCATTGCTTCGGATTTGAACTTGAATCGTGAGGCCAAAGCACCCATCACCTATAAGAATAGGTTATATCTAAGGAGTCTTAATGAAAATAGCAATTATCAGTGGCAGTCATCGTCAGAATTCACAAAGTTTAAAAGTTGCCCAACATATTGAACAGGTACTTTTGGCTAATCATGAAACGTGGCTCTATAGCCTGCAAGGTAATCCCCTGCCACTTTGGGATGAAGGGGTTTGGGATGGCGAACAACACTGGCTGGATACATTAAACCCGATTCGGGCACAATTGGCTTCTTGTGATGCTTTGGTTATTATTAGCCCAGAATGGCATGGACAGGTGCCTGCCGGGCTGAAAAACTTTTTTCTCTTATTTGGTAAAAAGGAAATGGGTCATAAACCGGCTCTTATTGTTTCGGTATCATCCGGTGACGGTGGCAGCTATCCGGTTGCTGAATTGCGTATGAGCAGTTATAAAAATAGTCGTATTTGTTATATTCCAGAGCAGGTCATTATTCGTCATGTCGAGTCGGTACTAAATGACAATGAAGCCGATAATAATGCCCGTTCAGATAGTTATATTCGCGAGCGTCTGCAATGGTCTTTAGATATGTTAAGTCATTATGCTCAAGCACTAAAGCCCATTAGAGAAAGTGGTATTACTGAGCATGATAAATTTTCTAATGGTATGTAGTTGGTGGTGTTACAACTTATTATTTTCTAAGTTTATTAGCAATAAAATGAAAATATGAATAAGGCTAAAATAGTCAATGCGCTTATCTCAACCATCATTGTTTTATTCTCAATTTTGGTTTCATACTTTCTTGTGACCAATAATGTGGATATTGCTAAGGATATTGGCTGGTATATCCATTTGTTCTTTGGCGACCAAAAAGCCTACTTTTTTAATATTATTCCAATGGTTGTTTGGGAGCTAGTCCAGCTTATTAAGTTTTTTTTATTAGCGGCATCAATAGCCGTGCTACTTTTTTTTGTATACAACACCATAAGGAAAATCATTTATAATGGGCGATCATTAGATTAAAATTTTCTGTTAGAAATATATTCTGAGGGTGCCACTTGATAAGCGTAAGTCCCTTAATTTTGGTTATTCCAACTACCCATTTTTAGCTAAAAAAGTATCCAGATGATTAGCAAAGGCTTGTCTATCACTTTGACTTAATGGTGGTGGGCCGCCTGTTTGAACACCACTACTGCGTAAGGTGTCCATAAAATCACGCATATTAAGAATGGATTTAATACTACTGGCAGAATAAAGCTCACCTCTAGGGTTAAGTGCATGGCCTCCTTTTTCAATGACTTCGGCTGCGAGTGGAATATCACTGGTAATGACTAAATCTCCAGTTTCAAGGCGTTTGACAATTTCATTATCGGCAACATCAAATCCAGAGGGGACTCGAATGGATTTAATAAAATCAGAGTGAGGTGTTTTTAATGGCTGGTTGGCAACCAGTGTGGTAACGATCTGAGTGCGCTTTGCAGCACGAAAAAGTATTTCCTTAATAACAACAGGACAGGCATCGGCATCGACCCAGATTTTCATAGCAACCTCATAATGGAATTTTTCAGTTAATAAATAGGTAAATTAGTTATAAAAGTGGCTTATGTGTAACAGAAATCACTGATGTAAGTGACTGTGATTATAGATAATTTATGCGAGTTTTTACATCTTAATTATTTATTAGTAGGGTCTTACCATGAAAAAAATTGCATTATCTTTAGCTTTATCAGCCATTGTGCTTGCTCCAATAACGTCTATTGCACAACAAAGCCAAGACGAATTAGTACAAGAAAGCCATCAAATCATACAAAAATTTGCCAAAGGTTTAAAAGGTGAGTTAATGGCGGCTATGAAAAAAGGTGGGCCAGTTAATGCAATTAATGTGTGCAAAGATAAGGCAATGGATTTAACCGATGCTGCTGGTAAGGACAATGGTGTTACATTAAGTCGTACCTCGCTTAAAATTCGTAACCCTAAAAATGCTCCACAAGCATGGGAAAAAGCTATTTTAGAGCAATTTGAAGCACGTAAAAGTAAAGGCGAATCCCCTAAAAAAATGGAGTTCAGTGAAATTGTTGACGTGGACGGTAAAAAACAATTTCGTTATATGAAAGCTATGGGTATTGGTAAGCCTTGCTTAAATTGTCATGGTGAGAAAGCACTGCCTGCTGTTGAAGTAACATTGAGCAAGCTTTATCCAGATGACAAGGCAAGAGGCTATAACTTAGGTGATATTCGTGGTGCAATTGTATTGATTAAAGATCTGTAAAGCTAAAAAATCAGCATAAAAATTGATTCTCAGGTATTTGCTTCCATTCTATAGATTCAGCTACACCCTCGCTCCTGCGCGGGAACGAGAGTTCTTATTAAAATTTTTCTCGTTCAGGAAGGTGATTTAGAGGAATCATGCTTTTGTGTAATACAGCAAATACCACCAATTGTTTCTTATTTAGCATATAATAAATCACATGGCTTACATGAGGGAAACTTAATACACCCACTCCAATCTCTGACCTCGGCTTACCAAGAGAGGATGTATTAGCCAGTAAACATATGGTTTTGCGAAGAGCTGATAAATATTTTTTTGATTGCGTACTACCCCATTGTTTTATCGTAAAATGCCGTATTTTGATGAGATCAGATTTAGCATCAGGCGTTAAGTGGAAATTAGTCATTAATCTAACAGGCTTTCCTCTAAAGCATCAAAAAAAGATCCACCATCAGTGGTATTACCTGCTTTAATGTCCTTTTTGGCTTGGGTTACTCTTGATTGCAAAAATTGAAGCTTGAGTGCCTCAATGTTTTCGTACTCAACCATTGAAACGACAACAGCAACAGGCTTCCCGTTTTTGTTAATTTGAACTGGAGCACGTTGCACTTTTAGTAACATATCACCAAATTGTGTTTTGGCTTCATTGGCAGAAAGAGTATTCATTATTTTTCTCGCTAGTATCGTTCGATTCGTTCATTGTAATCGAATCGTTCTAATCAAGTCAAAATTCTGCGCGGGAACGAGAGTAGAGTAATGAGAGTACTGTCCCACTATTGGCGTTGAGGCTAAAGCCCCAACTCCGGTAGTTGTTTGGCACAGGTGCGTGCCTGTGTGGATGTGGACGAACAAACTTGTGGTTCTTCAAATTAATGCGTACTTAGTTTGATTTTGTTGTTGAATCGATTGCTCTTTTTCCTGCAATTTACTCAAAAACAAGGGCAAGCTGATCGGTACAAATGGATTATGATGGTATTTGTGGCAAAAATCCCAATAATACCTCAGCCATTTAGTGTAAAAA
>WFNB01000032.1 GCA_015488755.1 Gammaproteobacteria bacterium
ACTGGCTTAGAGGTTATGGTCTAATTACTATTATTGACCATAATGATGGCTATATGAGCTTATATGGTCATAATCAGACTCTACTCAAAGAAGTGGGTGACTGGGTAGAAAGTGATGAAATTATCGCTACAGTTGGTAGCAGTGGTGGCCTCAAAAAGGTCGGCGTCTATTTTGAAATTCGTCATAATGGCAAGCCCTCTAACCCATCACGCTGGTGTAAAAAACAACGACACTAAGCTATTTAGAATAATTATAAATAGCTTGATTATTTATCTATTATGATTAAGCTACACGTAGATTACTTTTTTTAATTTCGGAGCAATGGATGTTTAAACCACAGTATTTATCAATCCTTCTTTCTTTGTCATTAGCGCTTAGCTTGTGCTTACCAATGAGTATTGCTAATGCCAAGCCTCCTGCTAAGGTCTCAGAACCTCTGCCACTTGAGATGTTAAAAGAATTTACCGATGCCTTTGCCAGCATTAAAAGTGACTATGTTGAAGATATAGATGATAAGACCATTTTAAAAAATGCTATTAAAGGCATGATGTCTGGTTTGGATCCGCATTCAAGCTATCTGGATGAAAAAAGCTTTAAATACCTCAAAGAAGGTACCAGTGGTGAGTTTGGAGGTCTAGGTATTGAGATAGGCATGGAAGATGGTTTAATTAAAGTCATTTCTCCCATTGATGATACACCCGCACAACGTGCAGGCATTCAGCCGGGTGATCTTATTTTTCGTATCGATGATCAACCTGTTAAAGATATGGAACTCGATGAGTCTGTCAAGCTTATGCGTGGCAAAGCGGGTACTGAAATCAAATTGTCTATTATTCGTAAGGGTACAGACAAACCATTGAATATCACTTTAAAGCGCGCCATTATTAAAGTCAGCAGTGTTAAGTCACGCTTACTTGAGGCTAATTTTGCCTATTTACGCATTTCCAGTTTTCAGTCCAGAACGGCACAACAACTTAAAAAAGCCTTAAAAAAACTCTATAAGGATAACAAAAAACAGGCACTTAAAGGTCTGATCCTCGATCTAAGAAATAATCCAGGAGGGATCCTCAATAGTTCCGTTGATGTAGTCGATACTTTTTTAAATGATGGCCTAATTGTTTACACCCAAGGACGGGCTAAAGACTCCGAATTAAAGTTTTCTGCTACCCATGGTGATGTCTTAAAGGGAGCACCGATTGTGGTACTGGTTAACGGTGGTTCCGCCTCTGCTTCTGAAATTGTTGCTGGTGCCTTACAAGATCATAAACGAGCCATTATTATGGGCTCTGATACCTTTGGCAAAGGTTCAGTACAAACCATTAAGCCTCTGACTCAATCAACGGCCATTAAGTTGACTACCGCGCGTTACTACACACCCTCTGGGCGTTCAATTCAAGCAGAAGGTATTGTACCTGATATTAGCTTAGCAAAGGTTAACCTAAAAAAGGAACACGATAATGCGTTTACACCAATTAAAGAGTCCGATTTAAAAGGGCATCTGGAGCACAAAAACGCACGCTCATCCAAAAATACTAAAAAAGAGTCTGCTAAGGAAATACACCCTAATCAAAAAGAATTATCTAAAGAAGATAATAGTGAAAAAACTGATTATGCACTTCATGAAGCATTGAATCTACTAAAAGGCTTAAATATTCTCAGTGTAAAAAATACCAAGAAGAATACTGTTAAAAAAAGTAACTATTAATGTTAAACGGCACCAAAGCTAACACAAAAACATGATAAAACAACTCATATTAGTTACTTTTTTAGTATTCCCTTTATGTTCTATTAGCCTTACTGCGGATAGTTCAATAAAAAAAGCTTTACTAAAAAATAACACTCAAACACCTGTTTATATTGCCATTATTATTGATGACTTAGGTTATAAGTTTAAGCAGGATAAACGTGCTATTAACTTACCCGGTCAAGTCAGTCTGGCCTTTTTGCCGCACACACCTTATTTAAAACCTCTGGCTAAAAAAGCATATAAAAAAGGTAAAGATATTATGTTACATTTGCCTATGCAAGCGATATTAGACACCTTTTATCTTGGTCCAGGAGCACTGAAAGATAAGATGACTGAACAGGAATTCAAACAATCTGTGCGCAGGAGTATCGCCTCAGTTCCTCACATTAAGGGGGTTAATAACCATATGGGCAGTCTTATTACCAGCCAAAAAACGAAAATGAAATGGTTGATGGATGAATTAAGTAAAACCAAACTCTTTTTTGTCGATAGTCGTACAACGGTTAAAACGGTCGCCGAACAAATAGCTAATCAATACCATATACAAAACACTCGCAGAAATGTTTTTTTAGATCATGAATTAAATTTACCTGCCATTGAATTTCAATTTAATCGTTTAGTTAAATTAGCAAAAAAAAATGGTTTTGCAGTAGCCATTGGTCACCCCTTTAATAAAACCTTAGATGTATTAGAGGAAAAACTCCCTTTACTTGAATCAATGGGCGTTAAATTAATTCCCATTTCTCAACTAATTAAATACCAGTCTGAACAAAAACAACGTACATTGAGTGATGCTCGTTAACAAGGAAAATTATTATGAGCAAGGTTCTTGTCCCTTTAGCCAATGGCTGTGAAGAAATTGAAGCCATTACCATTATTGATGTTTTACGTCGTGCTGAAATTCAAGTAATTACTGCCAGTCTTGATATAGGTCAGCAAGTCACCCCCATAACAGCCAGCCGAGGCGTTGTCCTCATCCCTGATATGACATTGGATGATGCTCTATGCCATCACTTTGATATGCTAGTCTTACCGGGTGGCCTACCTGGAGCCGATCATTTAGACAACGATCAACGTATACACAATTTATTAACAAAAATGGCTGTTACAGGAAAATATACCGCAGCTATTTGTGCAGCCCCAAAGATTCTAGCTCATGCTCAATTGCTAGAGGGTAAGTCAGCAACCAGTTATCCGGGATTTATTGATAAGATGAACTTAGATAATACACAGGTTAGTGATGAAGCGGTTGTTATTGACGCGAAAGTAATTACTTCAAGAGGCCCTGCAACGGCAATGGCTTTTGCTTTAAGCTTAGTGGAAGTATTGGTAGGGAAGGAAAAACGTGACGAGATTGCTAACGGTTTGCTATTCAAAGAATAATATTTGATAGTTTTTTATGGTAGTAACTTTACGTTTATCGAATACTTAACGAGACTTAGAACTTAACGAGACTTAGATTAATAGCCTATCTTTAAAAAACAGGCTATTGATCTAGATACTACAACACGCCGAATGGGTGTCTATTTAGCTTTTACTGAGCGTATCTAATACCGTGTGTAAGTGCTCAACCATTTCACGACCACTATCGGTTAAATAGCCACCATCTGTTTGAGTAACCATACCTTTATCAAAGAGAGAGCGCGCGGACTTGATCAAGATCTCATCGGCATCGTGATGGATTTTTAGCCCTTCTAAATGTGATTCTTCGGGAAATTTCGCTAATAATCTGACTTCATCAAATAGAGCGTCTGAATACGTTTTTATCATAATTCGATAACCATACCTTCTTTGGCAAAAAATGATTCTGTATCGCCACAATATTCTGGTGTACAAAATTTTGCAGTTAACTCATCAAGCTGATCATCTGAGCGCAGAGGATCATGATGAAACAGAGCCAGTTTTTTAACCTGTTTGCGTTGAGCAGCCTGACAAACATATTCTAAATATGAATGTCCCCAGCCAATGTATTTTTGTTCATATTCTTCTTGAGTATATTGGCTGTCATGTACCAGCAAATCTGCCCCTTCATAGAACTGCTCGATCATAGCATTTTGTTCACCTGCAACCAAGTCACCTTCGACAGCCATTTCATGATCATAGTCAGGATCTTCGGGATCAGTGATAAAAACATTACGAAAAATTTCAGTATCATAAGCAGTACAAAATACTTTACCTTGATATTCGATTCGATAACCAAGGCAGAGAACTGGGTGATTCAGGTATTTTGTTTTAATAATAATGCCATCACCTAAATCCATCTCTTCTTCTTTTAAACTGAAATATTGGATATTAGCAGCCAGTTCAGCCTCTCGGATAGGAAAATAACGATAGGTCATTTGTCCACCAACTACTTTTTCCAAGGTATCTTCTTCATAAGTCACGGGGCCATAGACACGAATATGTGTACCCGGAACATAGGCAGGCACAAAGAACGGAAAGCCCATAATATGATCCCAATGGGTATGGGTTAATAATAAATGCGCTTCTACTGGTTTTTGACGGGTCATTAAATCATTACCAAGCTCTCGAAGACCGGAGCCAGCATCAATAATGATTAGACGTTCAATCTCAGGGAAGCGGATTTCAATACAGGGTGTGTTGCCACCATAACGAACGGTATTGATTCCCGGGCAGGGTATTGATCCCCTAACACCCCAGAACTTAATTAACATTTTCAAATTACAAGCCTTGAACTATTTTACCCAATGAAACCTTCATTATATAACCTATACCTTGAATTCGCTACAGACGAACGGCTAGCATCACGCTAAAAAATAAGTAGCCGTTCACTATTATGACTATTTTTCTAGGTTTAACTGATTTGTAAGAAGATGGCTGCTTTTTCAATTGCTTCTTGAATAGTCTCATGCATAGGGGTAAGTTGTTGCCATGATAACGTGCTTTGCTGAAAAATCTCCATAATATGCTCTTCAGCAATAAAATGATTGCCTGCTGATCCCATATCAAACACATTTGCATAAACATCGGCAATGGCGATGCTAGAAATTAATAACCTATGTTCCTTATCAGATTTTTCTGGCTCATGATGGTGTTTCATCGCCTCAATAATATTGTTATTAAGTTGCCATTTTTTAGCAATAATATAACCACAGTGTTGGTGGTTAAAACCAAAAATAATTGTTTCTGCCTGATGTAATGACATTTGATGCTCTTGTGCATAAGCGAGACAAGCGGAGTATTCCTCGGCAAAGCAATGTGCCATAGGAATTTTTCCTAGATCATGTAACAGGCCAGCAAGAAAAAACTCTTCTCTTTGATTAACAGGGACTTTGTGTTCACCAGCAATTGCTTTAGCCGTGACACCCACACAAAGAGAATGCATCCAAAATTTATCCATCAATAAACTCGATTGTTTACTTTCTTTCATATTAGCTAATACAGCGGTACTTAGGGCAAGGTTTTTAACGGTATTAATACCTAAAATAATAATCGCACGAGTAAGAGAAGTAATGTGGTTAGGCAGAGCATAATAAGCCGAATTAATAAGCTTGAGAACATTCCCTGCCAATACTGGGTCAAGTGAAATAATTTTATTGAGATCATTTGGCGAGACATCTTTTTGATTGCAGATTTCCAGCACTTTGGTGACGGTTGTGGATAAGCTGGGCATTTTATCAATATAGTTTTGGATAATCTTCAAGTGCTGTTCTGACACAGAAAAATGCCTCAATTGGGTGTTAGTAAGATACCTAGTTTAGCAGAAGATATAACAAATAATAACTACGCTTGAACATCTAAATAACCACGCTCAATGGCCACTTCTAATGCTTTTGAACCTGCAACTAACTCTTCATAAGTTTCTCGCATAATTTTAAGCTCTTTAATCTGTTCTGGCATAGGCTGTTTATTATTAGAGGTGTTGGCTAAATCAAATAAAGCAGTCAAATAGCGAGCTCTGGCCTGAGCAACCATTTTAACCACTGGATTTAAGTCATGTAATTTAAGCTCTGTTATTCTGGGGTTTATTTCATCATGATTAATTTCACGTACTGCTTTCTCAAATTGCAATAATAAACGTTTAACATCCAAATCACCCATACCTACCTCCAAATTAATTATTATCTCCTGAAGACGCAGTATTTTCAGTATCAACACTAATATTATCTGCCACGTTCTCATTCTGTACATCTGTATTTTCATCTTCACTTTGTTCTGACTGATCGGCTTGAGCCAATTTTTCATCTGCCGCTTCCTGAGCTTTTTGGCTAGACAATTTATTTAATTGCTCCATCATAAAGGTCACTTGCTCAATTAATTCAAGCACTCGTGGATGTGTTTCAATGGTTGATTTTTTTAGTGCATGGCTAATATAATAATAATGTTCTCTGGCCAGCATATACTTACCTTGCTCAGAGTCCATGCTTGCTTTATCTGAGTAATACTGAAATATTTTTTCACATCGTAATAATTTTAGCTCTTCAATAAAATCTTGCAACTTTGAGGGGCTAATATTTGTATGCCAGCCCTGAGAATTGAGTAATTTAATAAGACGGCGTATGAGTACCAGCTTTGCTTTAAAATCAGCATCATCCTTAATCTGAAATTGAGCATTATCTTTTACTTTAGGGTCTTTTTCTGTATTGGCATCGGCCAAAAGCGTGTCAATGCCTCTAAAGTTTCTGTCCAGATTTTGGATCATTTGTAGACGAGCCATAATTTCATCGGTCAATAAATTAGTCACACCATCACTAACATTACATACTTGCAAACTTTCTAATAAATCACTCAGTTCATCAAGGCCTTGTTTTATTCTAAGAATTTTAAGTCGTTTTTCACGCTGTTTTTGCTCGTAAGCTTCTGACACACTATTGACCAAAAGTGTTAGAAATAACAAACCGCCAATCACTGCAAAAATAAGATACTCTTCCATTATATCACTCTATTTATGCCAAGCTAAAACAATAGGGCAATGAGTAGAATCACTACCTATTTTTTTCAATGGCCGATAAAATACCCCGTAAAATATTAAGTTCTTTTTCATCGGGTCTGGCACGATTAAATAAGCGCCTGAGACGCTGCATCATTTGCCCTGGATGCTGAGGGATAAGGAATTTAACATCCACTAATACCCTCTCTAGGTGTTGATAAAAATATTCCATATCTTTAACTTCAGGGTATTGATAATCAATATTTTTAGGCTGAGTATGCTTAGCCTCACTGGCCTGAAAGATTTCATAACAAAATGTTTGTACTGCAGCCCCTAAATTCAGTGATGAATAGTCTGGATTAGCAGGAATATAGCCATGAAAATGACATTGCTTCAAGTCATCACCTTGTAAACCACAACTTTCCTGACCAAAAACAACCGCAACCTGTGCCTTTACGGCCTCTGCTAGCACTTGTTCACCACTTTGTCTGGCCGTCAATAGTGGCAGGCTCATGCCTCGATCACGAGTACTGGTTCCCACAACCAATTGGCAATCACTGATGACCTCACTCAGTGTATCGGCAATGATTGCATTTTCTAAAATATCGGTGGCACTGGTTGCTCGAATATATGCCTCTTTATCTAAGCGACAACTTGGGTTTACCAGATAGAGACGAGATACGCCCATATTTTTCATAGCTCGCGCCACCGCACCAATATTACCCGGAAACTGAGTATTAATAAGAATAATACGAATATTATCTAAAGGATTATCATTAAGCATGCTAGGTTCTGTCATAGAAAGGGTCACTGTCATCCGATACAACTATGGTTTACTGCTTTGGGGTTTACTGTCTATTGGATTTTTTTGTAAGCTAAGCTGTAAGGAATGTCTTATTTTTTGCTTTAAATTATCGTCAATTGAACCTAAAAAATCTAGCTTTGGCTCAGCACTATTAGTATCACTGGCATTAATAATCAGACTATCAGGCTTATTAATACGTGCTAATTGTTGCACATCATAGAGAAACTCTGAGGGAACCTGACCAATATTTTCCGTAATAACTCCCTTCTCAATGACTAATTTAAATTGACCTTGTCGTTTTTTACGCACATGACCTATTAATAAGGCATCGAAGATTAATAAGATCACCACACCAATAATAATAACTAATAATGTACTCATTTTTTAACCTTTTTAATTAATAAATATTCTGTCTGTATTTGGCTAGGGCAATCAACTATTTGTTCAGTTATTCGTTCAGTACCTAGCATTAGTTTATTTTAAGCCTAATAGTTTATGGGTTTGCAGTGATACCCGCCATTGAGGATGAGTCAAACAATAGTGGATCACTGCAGGTAAATTATCATCTACTGCTTCATCTACAGCCTGCAAATAAAAACGCTCAAAACTGAGATCAACAAAGGCCTCTGGTGGTAGCTGACTCAGTGGAAACAACAATTTTAATTCATTACCCGAACGCTGTTGTAAATTATCCAGTTGCTTAGGGCTAACACAGAGCCAGTCGATACCATCTGGAGCCACAAGTGTACCATTAGTTTCTACACCAACCTCAAAACCGGCCTGATGCAAATCATCAATTAGCTCAGCAGTTAATTGTAATAATGGTTCACCACCGGTAAAAACCACATAGGGTTTTGCCCCTGTTGACTTGTGATCCGGTGCCTGTGGCACAGCCTGATGCCAGCAGTGAACAATAGCATGAGCTAACTGCTTGCTATGAGAAAATTTACCACCACCTTCACCTGTTGTCCCAACAAAGTCCGTATCACAAAAAGGGCAAGCACTGTTGCTACGATCTTTTTCTAAACCGCTCCAGAGATTGCAGCCGGTAAACCGGCAAAAAACACTGGCACGTCCTGTTTGTGCGCCTTCACCCTGTAGGGTATAAAAAATTTCTTTTACTGAATAAGACATAATATAAGCATTAATCTGGTAATGCTGGGCCTTCTTCACCCCAGCACAAAGTGGCACCACACCCGGGTGTTTCAAAGAGGTCTATACGATCCAATTGAGGTAATTTATCGGCCATTTTATCTTTAATCCAGATTAAGACACTGCCAACATCAGTATCACCAAGGCCATCAAGCAAATCTAAACGAGCATGATCCAATTGTTGATAAACCGGTTTAAACAGGCGTTTCACATCACCATAATCAACCGTCCAGCCCATAACCTTATCTAAGGTTGCCGTTAGGTGAAGGCGTATAAGATAACTATGACCATGCAATTGTCGACGCTTGTTATTGGCATTAACCGATTTTAAACGTAAGGCACTTTCAAAGCGTTGTTCTTTCCATATCCGATAATGACTGCCGTTATAGTGACAACCAGAGGTATGGGTTTCATAAACAGTCACCCATGAAAGTTGCACAAAATCTGCCTTGAGCTGTTGCCAAATCCAGTGCGCCAACACTTCTGATGTGGGGTTTTCCAGCCCCTTGATATCATTTAAACAATGGTAATCTAATTGCTCATGTAAGGCTTGCCAATGATTATCAATGGCATCAAAATCAATGCCCATATCACTGATATTATCTTGATCAGCATGTAAAATCACTTCAAAACCATGACCATGCATATTGCCACAAGGATGCCCCTTTGGAACATGGGGTAATTGGTGAGCTGCTTCAAAACGATAACGGCGCCAGATATGTGCATGACCTTTTTTATCCAGATCGACACCACTATCATGAGTACTTTGAATAGCCACCCGATCAATGGCTGCTAGATTAATTTTATGATGGAGCCAACGAGCCAGATTTTCATCGGTGGGAACATCAATGTGTTTATTGAGTAAACTATAATTTAACGGTTCAAGGCTTGTTGCTAATTGTTGTTTTAAGAAACTCACTTGCTCAGGTGAATTATTGCGATCATTAACGGGTATGGGAACACGTATGGAGGCACTATAACTATGGCCATGCAAATGAGCAGCAGGATGATTTTTATCTAAAATATCAATCTGGCAGGCCGCTTCAAACGGCATGGTTGCCAAGTACAAAAGAGTGTCTCTCATAATTTATTATTACTTATAATCTGGTCTTTATTCTGGATGATTGTGGCTGAAAAATGCAAAACGTTCTACTAATGGATCAGCACATTGTGCCTCAGCAAAGCCTTTGGCTCTCAATTGACACGCCTGACAATGACCACAAGGTGGCTGCGCACCATTATAGCAGGTATGCGTATAAGCCATAGCATCCATTGCGCCCAATTTATTGGCCATAGTAACGGTATCAGCCTTAGATAAATTCATCAGAGGTGTGTGAATGGTGACAGTATATTCCATGCCTAGTCTCAGCGTTTGTTCCAGTGAGCTGAGCGTGTTTTCACGACAGTCAGGATAACCGCTATAGTCTGTTTGTGCGACCCCCGTAATTAAGTGCTCAATATTACGCTGATAGGCATAGGCGGCGGCAAAGGTAAGAAACACAAGATTTCGTCCTGGCACAAAGGTATTGGGTAATTGTGTGTCTTGCTCTGAACTATCCACCACAGGCCGATCATCAACTAACGCATTACCACCGAGCACTTTAAAGGTGTCAATAGGTAATATGGCATGTCCAATAGCAGCAATTTCAGCCACTTTTTTAGCCGCCGTAATTTCCACCCGATGACGTTGCCCATAATCAAAAGTAAGACTGCTGACATTCTCATGACCAAATTCTTTTATTGCCCAGTACAAACAAGTCGTTGAATCCTGACCACCCGATAGTACAACCAACGCTTTACTCATAATTTTCCTCAATGACTAGGTTTATATTTTAAAACCAGTATACTCTAGATAAGATGATCTTAAAAAGATAAACCTATGAACAATAATAAAATACAGCGTCATAACGAACGCATGAAACGCCATAAAGAAATAGTCGATGACAAAATTGCTAAGGCAACCATTGAGCAAGGCGTGGTGATTGTTATTACCGGTAATGGCAAGGGTAAAACCACTTCAGCATTAGGTACGTTATTGCGCAGTTTAGGGCATGGTCATCACTGTGCTTTAGTGCAATTTATTAAAGGCCAATGGGCTTGTGGGGAAACACAGTTTTTTGCTCAGACTGACAATCTCAAAACATTTACCATGGATACAGGGTTTACTTGGAACACTCAGGATTTTGCCCAAGACAAACTCGCAGCACAAACGATTTGGCGGGAGTGCCTACCTTTGTTTAGTGATCCCAATTGTCGCTTAATTGTGCTTGATGAAATAACCTATATGTTTAAATATAACTATTTGGCTATTAATGAGCTACTCAGTGCCTTAAAAAATCGCCCTAAGCAACAAAATATAATTATTACTGGCCGTGGTGCACCTAAAGAACTGCTCGAATTTGCTGATACAGTGAGTGAAATAAAACCGCTAAAACATGCGTTTAATCAAGGCATTAAAGCGCAGGAAGGTATTGAGTGGTGAGACCTAAAGCGACCCTTAGTTTATTTAGCTTGATAGTCAGCAAAAAATAGTATTGATAAGCAAGCACCTAATTATCCAAGCGATCAACCTTTACATTTTGAGGATTAACAGGTGGCAGTTTTTTACCGCCGAATAGGCTTTCAAAGCGCCAACTCATAAAATTAGGACGAGAGAGGTAGTTTTTACTAACAATAAACTCTAAGACACTTTTTAAACGATATATGTGTGCCACAGAATCAATACGAATGATCTCATTGCCTCGTTCATCAAAGGCAATAAGTGTTGGTGCATAAAATAAATTAAGCTGATCCGCCCATTGTTTTGCAGTGATACGTTGGCCATTGGGTGTGATGACTGGGGTGTCTGAATTCATATCTAATTGCACAATGTCAAACTGAGATAATAGTTTTTTAGTCTCTGCAAACTCTAATGGTTTAGAGTGTAAGACATCACAGGCATGGCAATTTTGTTGTTCAAAAAAAACCAGTAAAGGATCTTTAGCAGGAAAATGGCTGCGATCTAAAGCAAAAGGCGGTGACATAAAGAAATCTTCATGGTTCATATCCGTCACTTCAAACTTAGGCGGTGGATTGGCACGTAACATATAATCTCGAAAGGATTCATACTTATAATAATCATGGCCAACATATTCTATGGCGGCGCGAAATTTATAGGGAGGGTAAAAGCCACGCAACATGAGTGTCTGCTGAGCTTGAGTATTATAAAAGATAAGCGTGGGGGTAAAATTAGCATTTTCACGAAGGGCATACTCACGTTCTGTCATGACTTGACCATCCGGTGTGGTAAGCTCATTACTGCCCCAAATGTTGATGGGGATGACATCGAAATTTTTTCGTGTATAAGTCTCAATATCTTTTTGGCCAAAATCCTTATCAATTAATGCCTGACAATAGGCACAATGTTTTTGCCCAAAATAAACAATAATACCTTTTTTCCCTGTATTTTTAGCTTCATTGATATCGTCTGGAAGCTCTAAAAAACTTTTTTTAAACCATTCAGGATAAACAATTTCAGGAATAACCGGTTGATCATTAAAACCATTTTCCCAGTCCTCATCCCAATCATCACTTGCTTGCTCGGCAGCAAAACCAGAGAGGCTCAGTACTGACAAGAGCAGAAAGAAGACTGTCTTATAGCGCTTTTTGTCTACGATATGGTGCATTAGCTGTCGTGTGTTCATTTAGATCAACTCTTGAATAACAAAAAATTGGCACCAATGATTTTAAAGTAATTTTTATGTTATTTAAAACCATTCATGCCAATTTTTTTGGCTGTGGGCACTTATAAGTAAATATGGCCATTTGTTTAATATGATCATTATATACCCTTTATGTGACATACGGGTCTTTTTTATCTATGATTACAAGACCTAACTTAAGTAATCACTTAGTGTTAGCTTCTCTCATTAATTTAGTGGAATACTTAATCCTTTATGGCTTTAACATCAACATTGCTGGCAAAAAAACAGGCGCATTACCTCTATCAGTCATTAAACCTAACGGTTGTCAGCCTGTTTCTGGCCGTTTCAATGGTGCTTTATTTATTATGGGATTTACCTAATACTCGAGAAATGGCTCTGTATTGGTATATTGCGAACTTATTGGTTTTAGCTCTACGTATGTTGATTGGCCGTTTTTATTGGTCTTCCAGCGCTAAAGATAATCCTTATAAATGGATTATCTTGTTTGCTGTTGCTGTGTGTCTCAATGGTACTATTTTATCTCTGATTATTTTTATTGTGCCAAGTGATCACAGCTTTTATTATACTTATATCTTATTGTTATTAGGCACAATAGCCATTGCCTCGATTGCCTCATTGGGTATTATTAAGCGGGTATTTTTTACTTACCTTGGTTTTTTGGCCACCCCCTTAATGATATTTTTTATCACCAATAATAATGAACTGCATACGTTTCATATATATGGCTACCTTGTTATCTTTCTATTCACCAGTAGCGCCGTAGTACGTATTAATAAAAGCTTAATATCTGCCTTTACCATGGAGATTGAAAATAAAATCTTAAGAAAAAAACTGACCAAGGAAACCAGTTCACGTTTACATGCAGAGGATGAAATGCGCAATAAAGCACAAGAACTGCAAGTGCTTAATGAAACCTTAGAAACAAAAGTAAAAGAAAAAACGGTAGAACTTGAGAATCTCGCCTTTTACGATACCTTAACCCAACTACCAAATCGCCATCATTTTTATGATTATCTGGAACGGACCTTAAAACGAAATAAACTCAATCAAGATCCCTTTGCCTTATTTTTTATTGATTTAGATGAATTTAAAACTGTTAATGACACTTTAGGACATGACTTTGGTGATATTTTATTAACTCAGGTTGCTCAGCGTTTACGTAACATAATGCGTGTGGACGACTTTGTTGCTCGTATCAGTGGTGATGAGTTTATTATTGTTGTTAAAAAAGTATTGCACCGAAGCAAGTTTATGCAAATTGCTGATAATATTGTTAAAAAAATATCAGAGCCCTATTTGCTTATTGATACTCAAACCTTTATTAGCTGTAGCTTGGGTATTGTGCTTTATCCTGAAGACGGTGATAACACCAATACCTTAATTAAACATTCTGATTTAGCCATGTATTATGCCAAAGAAAATGGTAAAAATTCTTTTTGCTTTTTTAATACTGACCTATATGAGAAAAAAGCCCAGAAATTCATTTTAAAAAATGCCTTACAAACCGCCATTCAAAATAATGAATTATCTCTTGTGTATCAACCTAAGGTAAGTTGTGAGGATGCCTCCATATCCAGCATGGAGGTATTGCTTCGCTGGAATAGTCCACAATTTGGCTTTGTGCCACCGGATGAGTTTATTGCTCTGGCAGAAGAGTCCAATCAGATTTTAGAACTAGAAGAATTTGTCCTGATAACAGCACTCACGCAGGTGAAACAGTGGAATAACAACCTGCATAAAAATCTTTGTGTCGCAGTGAATATCTCCGGCATTCACTTTATGCAAAAAAACTTTGTGCCACAAATAGAGGACATTCTTTCTAAACTGGAATTTAATCCTCAAAATTTAGAGTTAGAACTTACCGAATCAGCCTTAATGAGTGATAGTTGGGAAAGCATTGAAAAACTAGCACGTTTAAAGTCAAAGGGAGTAAAACTCAGTATTGATGATTTTGGTACAGGGTATTCCTCTTTAAGTTATTTGAAACAATTACCCATTGATAACCTGAAAATTGATAAAAGCTTTATTGATTGCATTCCAGATGATAAAAATAATACTGCTATTACCAAGGTGATCATTGATCTGGCTCACCAGTTTAATCTGCAAACCATTGCCGAAGGTGTTGAGCACAAATATCAGTGTGATTTTCTACAAGCAGCAGGTTGTCACTTTATTCAAGGTTATTATTATCATAAGCCCCTGAGCATTGAAGCATTTGAAAAACTCATAGGAGCCGATCAGCCGTAGCAAAATTCTGGCATATAAAATGCTTCTCTTAAAGAATAGAAAATATAAAAAGAGAGTATTCTATGACACTGCAAATTACTGATAAGGCCATGGTAAACAGCCACAATTCTCATAGTATAAAACCACCCATGCAAAGTGATTTTGCCAAAGACTTTACTTTTCAGCAGCTCATAAGTCAAAAATCAGACACAATAACGATAACCACAAAAACAATAGCCACCAGCAGACCATCTGATAATTTACTATCACTGGGTACTCTCTCAGGAGCAAATAAAAATGTTGCCCAACTATTACTCGCAAACCCTGCGCTTAAGGCAAAAACTTGGTCCATTATCCATAATCCCATTAATCAGACTAAGGCTTTTCATAAGATCCCCTCAGGTCAGGAAATTTATTTTAATACGCAGACTCAAGAGATCTCTTGGCCTAAAAATAGGCTTCATTCACCCAAGCAGCAATATAAACAAGTCTCTAGTCAACAAGACTCTGTTTCTAGAGCAATTGCGACACCAATATCAGCTGCACCACAAAAAAAAGTGCTGGGTCAGCTCACATCACATCAGTCAACCGTATTAAGTCTCTTGGCACAGCAAGATGAGTTTCGTTTACAACGTTGGAGCATTATCCATTCAGCTTTAAATAAAAATAAAGCATTTACCCAAATACCCAAAGGAGCCACTGTTTTTATTGATACACAAAGCAAAGAAATTTCATGGCAGAGCCCTGATAAACAAATGACACAGCCTATCTCTGATAATAATACGTTATTGGCAAGGAAACTCGATGATGCCGTAAAGCCTTTTATGGGCACAGACTACAAAAAAATGGATTGTTATACCTTGGTTGTTAATGGTTTGGAAAATATGGGGGTTCATTACCGAGGCGAAGGCAGTTTAAGTCGGCAACTACTGCAAATGGCTCAAACAGAAGGAAAAGTGAACAATGCTTATTTTACTGGGGAAGGGATTACTCAAGCAATGGGAGAGAAAGTCTATGCTCATTCAATTACTAAGGTACAAAATATCGAACAACAAAGTCAGGCCATTTTTAAAGACATGCAGGCCTTGATAAAAGCGGGGGATATTTTATCTTTTTCACTAGAAAGCAAGGGGCATACAGGGATCATTTCTCAAAATCAACAGCAATGGACCTATATTAATTCGGGACGCTTAGATCACTCCATTAATGACAACGCTCCCAAACAAGGTGTTGGCGAGGAAGTCTTAGTAAAAGAAATTACCAATTGGCTTAAACGAGCTAAACGATACCATGAGTCATTGCAAATTACCGTGGGGCGATTAGATAGTCAAAAATTCTCCAGACTGGATGTCGTCAGTTTATAATCTGACGGCAAGTTATTTAAGATACCTGAACTCTGGATAAGATAATATTTTTTCCTACAAGTAAAGTGAATGATTTATAATGCTTGCAATTATCGGTCTTTAACTTGGGGAAACGGCGTGTTTTATAGTGATCAGTTTGATGTCATTGTTATTGGTGGTGGTCATGCCGGTACAGAGGCTGCTATGGCAGCCAGCCGGATGGGTGTTAGCACCTTACTGATCTCACATAATATAGAAACTCTGGGGCAAATGTCTTGCAACCCAGCTATTGGTGGCATTGGTAAAGGACACTTGGTAAAAGAAATTGATGCTCTGGGTGGGTTAATGGCCAAAGCAACCGATCAGGGAGGCATCCAGTTCCGCCGTCTTAATGCCTCTAAAGGCCCCGCAGTGCGAGCCACTCGTGCTCAGGCTGATAGGGTACTATACAAGGCTGCTATACGTTATGCGTTAGAAAACCAAGAAAATCTAAAGCTTTTTCAGCAGGCAGTGACCGATCTCATTATAGAAAATGAGCAGGTTGTTGGTGTTGAGACAGAGATGGGGCTAAAATTTCGAGCCAAAACCGTGGTGCTTACTACAGGCACATTTTTAGGTGGTTTAATTCATATTGGTTTAGAACATTATCAGGGGGGGCGAGCTGGTGATCCCCCTGCTAACCAACTATCACAACGCTTGCGGGAACTCCCTTTTCGTGTGGATCGCTTAAAAACAGGAACCCCCCCACGGCTGGACGGACGTAGTATTAATTTTTCGGTACTTGAAGAACAACCCGGTGACAGCCCCATTCCCACTTTTTCTTTTTTAGGTAAGGCCAGCGATCACCCACCACAGATCAGTTGTTATATCACCCATACTAATGAAAAAACTCATGAAATTATTCGTACGGGTTTTTCTCGCTCACCGATGTTTACTGGGGTCATTGAAGGGGTGGGACCTCGATACTGCCCTTCTATTGAAGATAAAATTAATCGCTTTGCCGATAAAACATCGCACCAAATTTTTGTTGAGCCAGAAGGCTTACAGACTCATGAAGTGTATCCCAATGGCATTTCTACCAGCTTACCTTTTGACATTCAACTGGCTTTTATTCGTTCCATGAAAGGTTTTGAAAATGCTGACATTGTACGCCCCGGTTATGCCATTGAATATGACTTTTTTGATCCCAGAGATTTAAACGCATCATTAGAAACCCAATTTATTCACGGCTTGTTTTTTGCCGGACAAATTAATGGTACCACTGGTTACGAAGAGGCCGCCGCACAGGGTCTTATTGCCGGTGCTAATGCCGCCTTGCGAGTGCAGGAAAAAGAGGCTTGGTCACCGAGACGTGATGAAGCATACATTGGTGTCATGATTGATGATCTGATCACTCAAGGGACATCCGAGCCCTATCGTATGTTCACCTCACGAGCAGAATATCGGCTGATACTAAGAGAAGATAATGCTGATTTTCGTTTAACAGAAAAAGGCTATGAGCTAGGGTTGGTAGATGAGCAACGCTGGCGGATCTTTAGTGATAAAAAAGCACAGGTAGAAACTGAATTAGCACGTTTAAAAAGCACTCGTATTGGCCCTAATGCCCTAAGCAAAGAAGAAGCCATTCGAGTGTTAAGCGTTCCCTTAAGCAAAGATTCCAGCTTATATGATTTATTGAGAAGGCCAGAAGTAAGTTATGACTCACTAACAAGCTTGAGCATTGCAGGTAATAAGCTTGCTGATCCCATTGCCGCTGAGCAAGTCGAAATTCAGAGCAAATATTCGGGCTATATTAAACGCCAACTCGAAGAAATTGATAAACATAAACGCTATGAAAATAAGTCTATTCCAGACGATTTTGACTATTTGTCAATCAAAGCCTTATCGTCCGAGGTTCGGGAAAAACTACAACAGGCAAAACCACAGACGATTGGTCAGGCTGGTCGAATAGCGGGTGTTACACCTGCGGCAATCTCTTTACTTTTGGTGTTTCTAAAAACTTATAAGGCAAATACAAGGCCTGAGGTTAACTAATCATGCCACACGATTTAACACCTTATTTGCTATCTGGTTTAGCCAAGCAAAACCTAGACTTGCAAACACATGAGCAACAACAGCTTATGCAGTTTATTACCTTGCTCAGCAAATGGAATAAGGTTTACAACCTAACCTCAATTAGCAATCCAAAAGACATGATCACTCGACATTTATTAGATTCATTAGTGATGTTGACATTTTTTAACAATGACACCGATCAACAAAGCATAAAAGAAGTATTGGATGTCGGCACAGGTGGCGGTATTCCCGGTATTCCTTTAGCAATTTGTCTGCCGGATATCCACTTTGTATTGCTCGATGCTCGGAGTAAAAAAATACGCTTTATACAAACTGCTATTGCACAATTAGGTTTAAAAAATGTTACCGCTGTGCATTCACGGGTAGAAGACTACCATTGCGATCAGCAAGCACAATTTGATCGAATTATCTCAAGAGCCTTTGCTTCTTTAGAAGATATGTTGCTATTTTGCCAGCACTTATGCAAAAAACAGGGTAAGTTTTTTGCTATGAAAGGGCAAATTCCCGAAGAAGAGATTGCACAACTGCCAGAAGGCTTTAGAATAGAAGCAATCAATGAATTATCCGTAGCAGGCTTAAATGCTCAGAGGCATCTGCTGCAAATTACATTTTCATAATACCGAACCTAAAACATTAACACTTGCTTAGGCAATAGCCATTGCCCAAACAAAATTAATTTAGGTTCAATAGAGAGGAATGCAACGTTATGGCAAAAATTATCGCCATATCCAATCAAAAAGGGGGCGTGGGTAAAACTACCACCAGCATTAATTTAGCGGCTTCACTCGCAGCTACACGGCGCCGAGTCCTGCTTGTGGATATGGATCCACAAGGCAATGCAACCACGGGTAGCGGTATTGATAAAAATGCTGTGGAATTTTGCGGTTATGATCTACTGATCGCTAGAACCTCTGTGGCAGAAGTTGCTATTCATGTAAAAGAAGCTGGCTATGATCTGATCCCCGGCAATGGTGACTTAACTGCGGCAGAAGTTGAGTTGATGAACAAGTTTGATCGTGAACGGCAATTAAGCTATCGCTTTAAAGAAGTCGCTGATAGCTATGACTTTATTATTATTGATTGTCCTCCTTCACTGAACATGCTGACCGTTAATGCCATGGTTGCTGCTGACAGTATTATGATCCCCATGCAATGTGAATACTATGCCTTAGAAGGTTTATCTGCTCTAAATGACACCATTAATAGCATTCAAGAAACTCTCAACCCAAAGCTTGAGATTGAAGGTATTTTAAGAACCATGTTTGACCCCCGTAACCGTCTGGCAATTGAAGTATCACGACAATTATTAGAGCATTTTAATGACAAGGTCTATCGCACCATCATTCCTAGAAATGTACGTCTTGCTGAAGCACCCAGTCATGGTATGCCAGTGATCACTTATGACCGTTCATCCAAAGGTGCTCGTGCTTATCTTGCCCTAGCCGGTGAAATATTACGCCGTGATGAAGACAATGAAAAAAGTGCACCACAGGCAAAAAGCGCCTAAATATTGGTTAAAAAACGCTCTTTTAGAAAAATAATAAGTATTAGTAAAAAAGGAATAGGATTTTGGTTGGTAAAAAACGTGGTTTAGGTCGAGGCTTAGATGCGCTGCTAAGTAAGAGTGTTAAGCAAGAAAGTACTGTGCAACCAAAATCAGATGGTGAATTGCATAATGTCCCTGTAGAACTCATCCAGCCAGGCGTTTATCAGCCTCGTATTGATATGCACCCTGAAGCACTTGAAGAGCTGGCCAATTCAATTAAGGCTCAGGGCGTTGTCCAACCGATTATTATCCGCCCTGTGGGAGACAGCACAGCGAGTGGTGACCAGAAGTATGAAATTATTGCTGGGGAACGTCGTTGGCGAGCCTCACAAATGGCTGGTCTAGCCGATATTCCAGCCGTTATTCGTGATGTTCCTGATCAAACTGCCATTGCCATGGCTCTGATCGAGAATATCCAACGCGAAGAACTCAATCCCATTGAAGAAGCCGGTGCTCTTAGGCGCTTAATTGATGAATTCAATATGACTCACCAAATAGCAGCAGAAGCCGTGGGGCGTTCACGGGCAACCGTATCCAATTTATTGCGTTTACTTGATTTAGAAACAGCAACTCGCAGTCTATTAGAGAATGGTGATCTTGAAATGGGTCATGCTCGCACACTGCTGGCCTTAAAAGGTGATGAGCAAAGTCATACGGCTCAGCAAATTGTCGATCAAGGGCTCTCTGTTCGTGAAACAGAACGCCTAGTGAAAAAAATCCTTAATCCCAAGCCACAGCCAGAAAAAAAGGCTGATCCTAATATTAACAACCTGCAACAAAGTCTTAGTGATAAATTAGGTGCTAAAGTTTTGTTCCAACATGGTAATAAGGGACGAGGAAAAATGGTCATTCATTACAATACGGTTGATGAACTAGAGGGGATTATTGCCCATATTCGCTAACGGCTCTGTATCCTCACAATTTACCTTTTTAATCAAGGCTGATTTTTACTGGCACAATTATCTTTTTTAGACTATCGTTTAATGAGGTATCTTATTGATAAAAAGAGCTAAAATAAAGATCACCAAAAGAGACCAAAAAATAAAGTGAATAAATAGATGAGGGATATAAAGCAAACTGACTTTCCTATCATAGAGAGTAGTATATAGTGAATGTTACTACCTATTTATGGATAAATATTAGAATATCGTTAATTTCATTGATCTAGCACAAGATAATCTTTATACTCTACGCTTTGTAAAAGCACCCGAAATAATAGTGTTAAAAAGAGTCCTAAATCAGCACGTTAAAAGCCCTAAAGCGGGCTGGTAATTAATCGCTTTTTGTTAATAGAAAATGGATAATGAGTGCCATGAGTTTTGCTGCCATTGTGATGCGCAGAGTAGTTCATAGGCTACTCATAATACAGCTCATGCTAACATTTTTGGTTGCTTTAGCTTATCTTATTTTGCAAAATGCAGAGGCTTTTACGGCTGCATTTTATGGCGGCACAATTACTCTGTGTGGCACCATGCTAATGGCTTGGCGTATTAATCGGGCAGGTGAAGTCGCTGCAAGGCAAAAACAGCAGGGCTATATAGAAATTTATATGGGTGCCATACAAAAATTTATTTTGACACTGGTTCTGATGGCATTTGGCATGGGCTATTTGAAATTGGATCCTTTAACATTACTGGTTTGCTTTGCTATAACTCAAATGAGTTTTGTCGCTAATAAAGTTGATACCAGCCATCATTCTTAATGAATGATAATGAAAAAATTGATTAAAATTTTGGAGAGATAACGTGAGCAGCTCAGTTGCTAATGAAGCGAACGGACCAACAGCCGTCGAGTATATTCAGCATCATTTACACAACAATAGCATCGGTGATGGTGGCTTTTGGGTGTTAAACTTAGATACCCTATTTTATAGCTGGTTACTAGCAGGAATTTTGATGTACATTGCCTATACCATGGGCAAACGTATGACTGCTGACACACCTTCTGGTGGTCAAAATGTATTAGAAGCTATTGTTGAATTTGTACAGCAACAAATTAAAGATATTTTTCCAGGCAGTAATCCTCTTATTGGCCCTCTAGCACTGACAATTTTTATGTGGGTATTCCTCATGAATGCTATGGACATGTTACCCGTTGATCTATTGCCATCCATTGGGCAGTTGCTCGGTATTCACTACATGAAAGTCGTACCAACAACCGATTTAAGTACCACCTTTGCCTTAGCATTGTCAGTATTTGCACTCATTATTTATTACAATATCAAAATCAAGGGGCCAATGGGCTATCTTAAAATGTTCCTTTTTCACCCCTTTGGCAAATACCTCATACCCGTTAATATTGTTATGACAACCATTGAAGAAGTTGCCAAACCCATCAGCCTTGGTTTACGTTTATTTGGTAATATGTTTGCTGGTGAGCTAATTTTCATGCTGATTGCACTTTTGGGCGGTGCCTCACTCTTTGGTTTGGTTCCTCAGATTGCATTAGGAACCGTGTGGGCAATCTTTCATATATTGGTTATTTCCTTACAAGCCTTTATCTTTATGCTATTAACCATTGTTTATTTAGGTATGGCACATCAGGAAATTGACGAACACTAACAGCTCAATCTAAACAATTGAGCACAATACTCATTAAATTTTAAAAATAGTAAATATTAGGAGAAACTAATGGAAGCAGCAATGGCTACAGTTTACGGTTCAACCGCAATCGCTGTCGGTATTATTCTGGCAGCAGCAGGTTTGGGTTCAGCTTTAGGATGGGGACTTATTTGTTCTAAATTCCTTGAAGGTATCGCCCGTCAACCTGAAATGCGTCCGCAGCTAATGGGTCAAATGTTATTTACCGGTGGTTTGATGGAAGCATTTCCAATGATCGTTCTGGGTATGGCAATGTGGTTCGTATTTGCAAACCCATTTGCAGCAGCAGTTCAAGCCTCTATCGGCGGTTAATTTTTATTCCTTGCGCATGACACTTTCAGTCATTCGCTTAAATAAAATTAATGCCTTCTTTTATTAAAAGAAGTTTAACAAACGATGAACATAGGAATTAGGCGATGAGCATTACCGCAACTCTTATAGGCCAAATGATAACCTTTGCGATATTGGTTTGGTTCATAGGTAAATATCTCTGGGGACCAATGACCCAGATGATGGATGATCGCAAAAAGCGTATTGCCGATGGTCTTGCCGCTGCTGAACGTGGTGTGCATGAGCAAGAGCTGGCAGAGCAAAGAGCCGCTGAACATATTAAAGAAGCTAAAGAGCAAGCAGCAGGCATTCTTGCTCAAGCGCAAAAGCGTGGTGCTGAGATAATAGATGAAGCTAAAATTGACGCCAAGACTGAAGGTGAACGATTAATTACAGCAGCTAATGCTGAAATTGAGCAAGAGGTCAACCGTGCTAAAGAATCATTACGTGCACAAGTGGTCGATATCACAATTGCTGCTGCCAGTAAGATCGTCAAGAAAGAGATTGATGCCAAAGCACATGGTGATTTATTAAAAGATGTCGTAGGACAATTATGAGTATAACAATACACGTTGCTATCGGTTATGCACAAATGAATTACGAAACAAGGACTCCATAATGGCAGAAGTAAGCACATTAGCAAGACCTTATGCGCAAGCAATCTTTAATTTGGCACAGAGCAATAACACTCTTAAATTGTGGTCTGACACGTTGGCTCTTTTTAAAGAAGTGACAGCGAATGAGTCAATGATTGAGTTAATTAACAATCCAGATATTTCTGATGAGCAGGTGATCGGTGTGATTGCCGATGTTTGCCAAGATGGGCTGGATGAGCAAGGGAAGAATTTTCTTTATGTGGCAGCAGAAAATGGCCGTTTAGAAATAATCCCCGTTATTGCTGAAAGCTTTGAAGCTATGCGTGCTGAAGAAGAAGGCAGTATTAAAGCTCAGGTAATTTCTGCTTATGCAGTTAATGCCACTCAAAAAAAGAGCATTGCTAGCGCATTGAAAAAGAAACTCGGTCGTGAAGTAACAATTACCACTCAAACTGACAAATCATTGTTGGGTGGCGTGATCATTCGTGCAGGTGATATGGTCATTGACGGTTCAGTAAAAACACAACTGGAAAAAATTAGCCACTCTTTGCTTAGCTAAGCGAGTCGGAACACAGAGGATTAGAAAATGCAGTTAAATCCATCAGAAATCAGCGATTTAATAAAAAGTCGTATTGAAAATTTTGATGCTAAAACCGAAGCAAATACCGAAGGCACTGTTGTCAGTCTAAGAGATGGTATTGCATTAATTCACGGTTTAAGTGATGTCATGTCAGGGGAAATGATTGAATTTCCCGATAATATTTTTGGTATGGCATTAAACTTGGAGCGTGACTCAGTAGGTGCCGTGGTCTTAGGTGACTATAAGCATATCTCTGAGGGAGACAAGGTTAAGTGTACGGGGCGAATTTTAGAAGTACCTGTAGGTGATGCCTTACTTGGTCGCGTGGTTGATTCCTTGGGTAACCCCATTGATGGCAAAGGGCCGATTGATGCCGCACAAACATCACCGATTGAAAAAATCGCCCCTGGAGTAATTGCCCGTCAATCAGTCGATCAGCCCGTACAAACGGGTTTAAAATCAGTTGATTCTATGGTGCCTATTGGTCGTGGTCAGCGTGAGTTGATTATCGGTGACCGCCAAACAGGTAAAACAGCCGTTGCTATTGATGCTATTATTAATCAAAAAGACTCTGGTATTAAATGTATTTATGTTGCTGTGGGTCAAAAAGCATCCAGTGTGGCAGCAGTTGTACGTAAGCTAGAAGAATTTGGCGCTATGGAAAACACCATTGTTGTTGCTGCTACAGCATCAGACGCAGCTGCCATGCAGTATATTGCTCCGTACTCTGGTTGCGCCATGGGCGAGTATTATCGTGATCGTGGTGAAGATGCTTTGATTGTATATGATGATCTGACTAAGCAAGCTTGGGCATATCGTCAAGTGTCTTTATTGTTGCGCCGTCCACCAGGTCGTGAAGCCTATCCGGGTGATGTTTTCTATCTTCATTCACGTTTGCTTGAGCGCTCTGCTCGTGTTAATGCTGATTTTGTTGAACAGCAAACCAATGGCGAAGTAAAAGGGAAAACAGGTTCATTAACCGCTTTGCCGATTATTGAAACACAAGCAGGTGACGTATCTGCTTTCGTACCAACGAATGTTATTTCAATTACAGATGGTCAGATTTTCTTAGAAACAGACTTATTTAACTCTGGTATTCGCCCAGCCATTAATGCCGGTTTATCGGTTTCTCGTGTCGGTGGTGCAGCACAAACAAAAATTATCAAGAAGCTTGGCGGTGGTATTCGTCTTGACTTAGCTCAGTATCGTGAATTAGCAGCATTTGCTCAGTTTGCTTCTGATCTGGATGATATGACCCGTGGTCAAATTGAGCGTGGTCAACGTGTAACAGAATTGATGAAGCAGACACAATATTCTCCTTATAGTTTGGCACAAATGGCAATCACTTTATTTGCTGCAACCAAGGGCTATCTCGATGATATTGATGTTGCTAAAATAGTCGATTTTGAAGATGCTATGCAAGATTATATAAAAGCTAATTTCAAGGACTTAATTGATAAAATTAATGAGTCTGGTGATTACAATGACAGTATTGACAGTGACCTGCATGAAGCTATTAAAAGCTTCAAAGCAAATAGTAGCTGGTAAATAGGAGGCTCTGAGGATGGCAAGCGGAAAAGAGATTCGCACTCAGATCAGCAGTATTAAGAATACGCAGAAAATCACCAGTGCAATGGAAATGGTGGCTGCCAGTAAGATGCGTCGCGCACAAGATCGGATGAGTGCATCCCGACCTTATGCTGAAAAAATGATTGAAGTCGTACATCATTTAGCAAATGCTCATACTGAATATAAACACCCGTTTTTATTAGAACGAGATGTACAGCGTGTTGGTTATATTGTTGTTTCTTCTGATCGTGGTTTATGTGGTGGCTTAAATACTAATGTATTTAAAGAAACCGTGGCAAGTATGAAAAAATGGCATGAGAAAGACAAAGAAATTGATGTCTGTGTCATTGGTTCAAAAGCCAGCGCTTTTTTTAAGCGTATTGGTGGCAACGTAATCTCACATGCAGAACATTTGGGTGATGATCCTAGTATTGAAGATTTAATTGGCAGCGTTAAAGTCATGCTCGATGCCTATAACGAAGGCAAAATTGATCGCCTTTTTGTGGTGTTCAATAAATTTGTAAATACCATGACACAGCAACCTATTGTGGCACAGATGCTCCCCATTGGCCCTTCTCAAAGGGAAAATGATCAACAGGAAAAATATTATGAAGTGTCTGAAGACGAAGCAACAGATGGCCGTAAACATCACTGGGATTATTTGTATGAGCCAGATGCGCAAACCGTTATTGATGCACTGCTCATGCGTTATATTGAATCATTAGTTTATCAGGGCGTTGTGGAAAATGTTGCTTGCGAAATGGCAGCAAGAATGGTTGCAATGAAAAGCGCAACAGACAATGCTGGTGACATGATTGATGACTTGCAACTGGTTTACAATAAGGCCAGACAAGCAGCAATTACCCAAGAGTTGTCAGAAATTGTTGCCGGTGCTGCAGCTGTTTAAGAACATAAAGTAAGAGATGCAGATAATTATTTGCTCTTTATATTGAGAAATAAGGAACCAAAAATGAGTTCAGGAAAAATTGTCCAAATTATTGGTGCGGTAGTTGACGTAGAATTTTCACGTGATGCCTTACCTAAGATTTATGATGCGCTAATAGTTAGCGAAGAAAAGCTAACTTTAGAAGTGCAGCAGCAAATGGGTGATGGTGTTGTTCGCTGCATTGCTATGGGTAGCACCGATGGTGTTAAACGAGGGCTAGCCGTTGAATCTACAGGGGCTCCTATTTCAGTACCCGTGGGCACTGAAACACTTGGTCGCATTATGGATGTACTGGGTGATCCTATTGATGAAAAAGGTCCTGTTGGTGAGCAAAAGCGTGCCTCTATCCATCGTGCAGCACCTGCCTATGAAGAATTGGCTGCAGCAACTGAGCTTTTAGAAACGGGTATCAAAGTAATCGATCTGGTTTGTCCATTTGCTAAAGGTGGTAAGGTGGGATTATTTGGTGGTGCTGGTGTAGGTAAGACTGTTAATATGATGGAGCTTATCCGTAATATTGCTGCTGAGCATAGTGGTTATTCTGTTTTTGCTGGTGTTGGTGAACGTACTCGTGAAGGTAATGATTTCTATCATGAAATGACAGAGTCAAACGTACTGGACAAAGTTGCCTTAGTTTATGGTCAGATGAATGAGCCTCCAGGTAATCGACTACGTGTCGCACTAACAGGCTTAACCATTGCAGAAGGTTTCCGCGATGAGGGCAATGATGTACTACTCTTTATTGATAACATCTATCGTTATACTCTAGCAGGAACAGAAGTATCTGCCCTATTAGGGCGTATGCCATCTGCTGTGGGTTATCAGCCTACGTTGGCAGAAGAAATGGGTGCCTTGCAAGAGCGTATTACCTCAACTAAAGTCGGTTCAATCACTTCTGTACAAGCCGTTTATGTACCGGCAGATGATTTAACCGATCCTTCACCTGCAACCACCTTTGCTCACTTAGATGCCACGGTTGTACTTTCTCGTCAAATTGCCGAATTGGGTATTTATCCAGCGGTTGATCCACTAGACTCAACCTCTCGCCAGCTTGACCCACAAATTGTGGGCAATGAGCACTATGAAGTCGCACGGGGTGTGCAAACAACATTGCAACGTTATAAAGAGCTTAAAGATATTATTGCTATTTTAGGTATGGATGAACTATCCGAAGAAGATAAGCAAATTGTAAATCGTGCTCGTAAGATTCAGCGCTTTTTATCACAACCCTTCTTTGTGGCTGAAGTTTTCACTGGCACAGCAGGCAAATACGTTTCTTTGAAAGATACCATCCGTGGTTTTAAAGAAATTGTTGATGGCACACATGATGCCATTCCTGAGCAAGCATTTTATATGGTTGGTGGTATTGAAGAAGTGCTTGAAAAAGCAAACATTGCTTAATAAGCGCTGAGCAATTGAGATAAGCCCCATCTAAAGAACATACCAAAGACGGGGCTTAGGATTTTAAAGGAGAGTTGCCATGGCAATGACCATGAAACTGAATATTGTAAGCGCTGAAAAAGAGATTTTCTCTAATTTAGCTGAAATGGTTATCGTTCCGGGCGAGCTGGGCGATCTTGGTATTTTACCCCAACATTCCCAGCTATTGTCTACCCTAAAAGCTGGTGAAGTCGTTATCACTGAACAAGGCGGCAATCAAGAGTCTGTTTATGTATCAGGTGGTCTAGTCGAGGTGCAACCTCATGTCGTGACGATTCTCTCAGATACTGCTTTAAGAGCAGGTGAACTCGACCAGCAGGCGGCACAAGCAGCAAAGGAACGAGCGGAAGAAATACTGAAAGATCAAGAGTCTGAGATTAATTTTGCCCAAGCAGAAGCACAATTAGTAGAAGCCATTGCACAATTGAAATTAATAGAAAAATTAAGAAAAAAGAAAGGCGTTTAAATATAATTTTAATCTTGATTGTTTCTGCTTAATTTCTCTTTAAACTAGGGTCGTATTTAATACGACCCTTTTTTTGTCTCATTTTAAAAATTCGGAATAATAGTTGGCCAGTGACTCATTGTTTGTGTAGTGTTTAGGTAGAATAATTAACTCATTTTGATGAGGCGTTATCTTTTGGTCAAATTCTTTATAATAATTATCTAAAACTTCAGATACCGTAATTTTATTGGCTTTATTTGTAGTCTTTTTTTGATCGTCACAATACACACTATTTGAAAATAGTGAGATAGAAGTAATAATAAAAAGCATATAAAAAACCTTAGACATAAGATAAACCATAACTATATTATAATTTAATAATATGGGTAGTCAAACTAAAGATCAAGGTATCCCATGGTGTTTCTAAGGGTTTTCCCTTGATTTGTGATGAATGTCAATAGAAAATACTAATGAAAGGAATAGCAATGGAGAATAAAATAAAAAGAACAAGACCTCTTCAAGTCATTATTTTAGCTGCTGGAAAAGGCACCAGAATGTTCTCAAAAAAGCCCAAGGTGCTTCATGAATTAGCAGGAAAAACACTGCTCAGACATGTTGTGGATAGTGCCACAAGTATGCAGGCAGACTCTATTACTATTGTCTTTGGGCATGGTGGTAATGAGGTTCAGCAGAGCATTGGAAATACTACAGTGAATTGGTGTGAACAAAAAGAGCAACTAGGTACAGGACATGCTGTCCAACAGGCCATTAATACCATTAGTGACTCTGCTGATGTACTAATCTTGTATGGTGATGTACCACTCTTAAAAGCAGAAACCTTAGAAAAATTAATTTTAGCAAAAAAAGAGGGTTCATTGGCATTGTTGACTGCTTGTTTAGAAAATCCATCAGGTTACGGACGGATTGTAAGAAATAAGCACTCAACTATTGAAAAAATTATTGAAGAAAAAGATGCTAATGACAAAATTAAGCTTATTTCAGAAATTAATAGTGGTGTCATGGTTGTCAGAGGGGATAAACTGAAATTTTGGTTATCCAAAATTGGTAATAATAATGCCCAGAATGAATACTATTTAACCGATTTGGTTGAGCTAGCCGTCACTGAAGGTGAAATAGTAGACAGTTATATACTTGATGATCATAAACAAATAGAAGGTATTAATAATAAACTGCAACTCGCTGATCTTGAACGAGAACATCAACGAAGACAAGCAAAAAAACTTATGTTAAAGGGTGTCACTTTACGAGATCCCGAACGTTTTGATTTACGAGGTGAATTATCTATTGGCCAAGATGTAGTGATTGATATAAATGTTATTATAGAAGGTTCATGCCACATTGGTAATAATGTCAGCATTGGCGCTAATACTATCCTAAAAGATGTTAACATTGCCGATAATGTAACAATACTAGAAAACTGTATCTTAGAAAAATCAACGATTGAGCAGGCATGTACTATTGGCCCATTTGCCAGACTAAGACCAGAAACACAATTGGACAAAAATGTAAAAGTAGGTAATTTTGTCGAAATAAAAAAATCTCATATTGCCCAAGGCTCAAAAATAAATCACCTAAGTTACATTGGTGATACTCAAATGGGTCAAGATGTTAATATTGGAGCAGGCACAATCACCTGTAATTATGACGGCGCCTATAAGCATTTAACTCGTATTGGTGATAATGCTTTTATCGGTTCTAATACCGCCTTAGTTGCCCCTATAGAAATAGGCTCGTGGGCAACTATTGGGGCAGGTTCTACCTTAAGTAAAGATGCTGAAGCAGAAAAATTAACGTTCACCAGAGCGACTCAAAAAAGTCTATCTGGATGGCAGAGACCAAGTAAAAAATAGGAAAATTTATGTGCGGAATAGTAGGAGCCATTGCAGAGCGAAATGTTGTGGCAATATTAATTGAAGGCCTAAAACGCTTAGAATATCGAGGTTATGATTCTGCTGGTCTTGCTATTCAAGAACAAGGAACAACAATAAAACGTTGCCGTTCATTAGGAAAAGTGTCACAGCTTGCAAGTGATGTTAAAAAAAGTGCTATTAAGGGTACCATTGGTGTGGCTCATACACGCTGGGCAACACATGGTGAACCGGCAGAATGTAATGCACACCCTCATATGAGCGATGAAAATATTGCTCTAGTCCATAATGGTATTATAGAAAATTATGAAGACATTAAAAAAGAATTAGAAATCAGTGGTGTCAAGTTTTGCTCTCAGACGGATAGTGAAAGCATTGTTCACTTAATTGGCAAATACAGACAAGACAATCATTCATTACTTAAATCCGTACTAAAAACAATTACACACTTAAAAGGAGCCTATGCATTAGGCATTATTGATAACAAAGAACAACGGATTATTGCCGCAAGAAGTGGTAGCCCTTTAGTGATTGGCTTAGGTATTGGAGAAAATTTTATTGCTTCAGATGTCTCAGCACTACTACCAGTGACACAGCAGTTTATCTTTTTAGAGGAAGGTGACGTTGCCGATATTACACGAGATTCTATTGTTATTTATGATACAAATAGAATAGCAGTTGAACGTCCGATGAAGACCAGCCAAATCAGTGCCGATGCGGTAGAGCGTGGTGAGTATCGACATTATATGTTAAAGGAAATCTATGAACAGCCACAGGCTGTCAGTGATACCTTAGAAGGTCGTATTGATAATGAGCATGTTTTCACCCAGTCTTTTGGTCATAGCGCTGATAAAATCTTTAAAGAAATTGATGCCGTTTATATCATTGCCTGTGGCACCAGTTACCACTCAGGCCTAGTGGCAAAATATTGGTTTGAAGATATTGTTAATATACCCTGCATGGTCGAAGTGGCCAGTGAGTTTCGTTATAGAAAAGCAGTCTATAATGAAAAAACATTAATAATAACCATTTCTCAATCCGGTGAAACTGCAGATACGTTGGCCGCATTAAGAGAAGCAAAAAAACAAGGTGCCAAGCATTCTTTAGTCATTTGCAATGTCCCAGAAAGCTCATTGGTTAGAGAGTCTAGCTTATCATTTATGACCCATGCTGGTCCAGAAATTGGTGTTGCCTCAACCAAAGCCTTTACCACCCAACTTACAGCATTGTTTATGCTGGTGGTTTGTGTAGCAAAAGAAAAAGGTAATACCACATTAGAAAAAGAAGCCGTTGATGCCTTAAAAAAACTACCCAGACAAATTGAAAAAGCATTACAGCTCGACAAACAAATTGAAATCCTATCCAAAGAATTTTCCAATAAACACCACACCCTTTTTCTGGGTCGGGGCACACAATACCCTATTGCCATGGAAGGTGCATTAAAACTAAAAGAAATTTCTTATATTCATGCCGAAGCCTATCCAGCAGGTGAGTTAAAACACGGCCCCCTAGCCCTAGTTGATAATGATATGCCTGTTGTTGCAGTGGCACCAAATAATCAACTCATTGATAAATTAAAATCCAATCTCCAAGAAGTAAAAACCCGTGGTGGTAAACTCTATGTTTTTGCCGATAACCATGCTGATTTACTAGCAGAAGATGCTATAACGATAATTAAAGTCGGTGAAATTGACTCCTATATTGCCCCAATGGTTTTCACCATTCCCCTACAACTTCTCTCTTACCATGTGGCAATAATTAAGGGCACCGATGTTGACCAACCAAGAAATCTAGCAAAAAGTGTTACGGTGGAATGATGGCTGATTTTTATTGCTACAATTGTGTATATCTAAAAATTCATATGGACTTGTGTTTTAGAGTCTAAGCAGAAGCATTCAAGCTAACTTATTAGCGTTTTTAAACTAATGACCTCAACTTGATCGCTATTAATCTGCCATTTTAAATCATAGTCATAAACTGTAGTCGAATAGATTTTATCAATTTTTTTATAGTAATAAGCGCGGTGATCAAGTGATAATAATTGCTGAATAAACTGCTCTATATCGGGGTATTTCTGTTTAGCTTTTAGGCAATCTATTTTTGCTGCCGATGAAAAAGTAATGCTTAATGTTTGTTCTTTGATTTGATCAGTAAAGCCCCCTTTGGCATTTGGAATGCTGTCACTATAGGGAACATAGGGTTTTATGTCAATAACCGGTGTTTTATCAAGTAAGTCAGCCCCTTTTATATTGATAAAGACACTGCCCTGTTTTTGTTCAATGGATTCTATTTTGACTAAGGATAGACCGATAGGGTTTGGGCGAAAACTGGCGCGTGTTGCAAAGACCCCAAAGCGTTGTTTGCCATCTAATCGAGGTGGTTTTACTGTTGTATTCCAGCCTTTTCCCACATGCTTATGAAAAATAAAGCTCAGCCATAAGTGAGAAAAGTCCTCTAGACCTTTGGTGGTTTCTAAATCATTATAAGGGGCTAATAATTCAATCGAAGCAGTCGATGCACTAACCAAACCTGCCTGTCTTGGGATGGCAAATTTATCTTTATAGCAAGAGTGTATAATAGCAATGGTATCAAAAGTATATTGCATCGTGCAGACTCCATTGAGTTAACTTATAGCAACAAAATCTAAATGATTAAGGCTTAGGCAAGGCATTAGCTAGGCGACGTGTTTCCTCTAGTAATTCAGATACCGATTGCCCAAGACAAGTAAAATGACCCATTTTTCGACCTGCTCTTGCTTCTCTTTTGCCATATAAATGCAGTTTAACATTTGGGTTAGAGAGTAGTTGTGTCCAGTCAGGCTCACCATTTTGCCAAATATCACCCAGAATATTAAACATGACCACGGGTGATAAAAGCTCTGTACTGCCTGCTGGCAGACCACACATCATTCTAACTTGTTGTTCAAATTGTGATGTTTTGCAGGCATCTATGGTGTAATGACCGCTATTATGAGGGCGAGGAGCTACTTCATTAATTAATAATCTATCATCGCTCGTATAGAAAAATTCAACCGCCATAATGCCGCAATAGTTGAGTTTTTCTGAAAAAGCTGAGGCTTCATTAATTGCTTGATCTAATATTCTTTTTGCTAAGTTACTCGGTACGGCTGTATATTCAAGAATACCATTAACATGATGGTTTTCACCTACAGGATAACAGGTGATTGCTCCATTAATACCACGGGATAATACCACTGAGACTTCAGAGGCTAAACTGACTTTCTCTTCAAGTACACAAGGTACGGATCCCATTGCCTCAAAAGCAGCAATGGCTTCGTCCAGATTATTGATAATGGCTTGGCCTTTGCCGTCATAACCAAAGCTGGCGACTTTTAAAATAGCGGTGCTGGCAATTTGATTAAGGGCAAAGTCGAGATCATCTTGTTCATAAATGGGGAAAAATTTAGCCGTTTCAAAACCATTGTCGGCAAGAAATGTTTTCTCAGCAATTCGGTTTTGAGCAATTTCAACTGCCGAAGAAGAGGGTCTAACAGGTACAGATTGTTCTAATTTCTTTAATGTTTCAGAAGGAATATTTTCAAATTCAGTGGTAATGGCATCGCAACTTTTTGCTAACTGCTCAATTGCCCATTGATCACTATAAGAAGCATGAATGTGTTCATCCGCAATTCTTCCCGCAGGACTGTCTGGATCAGGGTCAAGGACAATAACGTGATAACCCATAGCATGTGCAGCCATCACAAACATTCTTCCTAACTGGCCTCCGCCGAGCATGCCAAGTGTTTTTCCTGGTAGTATCATGAGTAAACCTTATACAAAAATAGAATAATTAACAGGGTAATTCCATTTCAAGAACAGTTTGTGCTTGTTTTTCTCTGAACGCCTGTAACTTGTCTGCTATTATAGCATCTTCAATAGCAAGCATGGATACGGCATATAAACCAGCATTTGCAGCACCTGCTTCGCCAATAGCAAAGGTGGCAACGGGAATACCCTTAGGCATTTGTACAATGGATAATAGTGAATCCATCCCTTTTAGATAACGTGAATTAACGGGTACACCTAAAATGGGAATGGTTGTTTTTGCTGCGAGCATACCAGGTAAATGAGCAGCACCACCTGCACCAGCGATAATACATTTAATACCTCTATCTCGTGCTTGCTCTGCGTACTGGTAGAGCAAATCAGGTGTCCGATGTGCGGAGACAACCTTAGCTTCAAAAGGAATACCAAAGTCTTTAAGTTGTTGGCAAGCATTTTTCATGACATCCCAGTCACTATTACTGCCCATGACAATTCCTACAATGGGGTTTTTACTATTACTCATATTTTTTCACTTTAACGCATTTTTAAAAATCGGCCATAAACTAAAAAGGACGGTAAGTTACCGTCCTTTTTAATCGAGCTAAAGTCAGTCAGAAGAGCAGTTGCCGTTATTCTCTGAGCTAACAATAAAATTTCTATTAAGAAATTTTAGGATCGAGCTCGCCACTTGCATAGCGACTGATCATAGTCTCTAATGTTTGAATCTTAATTTTAGAGGCATGACCGGCGCTACCAAAAGCTTCAAAGCGCGCTTTACAAATGCCTGACATAGCTGCTGTAGAGGCCTTAAGGAATTTACGTGGATCAAAGTTAGCTGTATTTTCAACCATAAATTTACGCACAGCGCCAGTAGATGCCATACGCAAGTCGGTATCAATATTAACTTTACGCACACCATTTTTGATGCCTTCTACGATTTCATCAACAGGGACACCATAAGTTTGACCCATGTCACCACCATAGTTATTGATAATCTCTAACCACTCCTGAGGTACAGAAGAAGAGCCGTGCATAACTAAATGAGTATTAGGAATGCGCTTATGAATATCAACAATACGATCAATGCGTAACACATCACCTTCTGGCTCTTTAGTAAATTTATAAGCACCATGAGAAGTACCAATAGCAATCGCTAAAGCATCGACACCTGTTTGTTTAACAAATTGAGCCGCTTCTTCAGGATCGGTCAATAATTGATCCATATCTAATTTGCCGTCAGCACCATGACCGTCTTCTTCACCCATCATGCCGGTTTCTAATGAACCCAAGCAACCTAACTCACCTTCTACAGAAACACCGCCAGCATGAGCCATTTTAACAACTTCAAGTGTGGTATTTACATTATATTCAAAGCTTGAAGGCGTTTTCATATCTGCTTCTAGAGAACCATCCATCATAACAGAGGTAAAACCAGACTGAATTGAGCGTAAGCATACTGCTGGCTCTGAGCCGTGATCCTGATGCATAACAACAGGAATATGAGGATACATTTCAACTGCTGCTGAAATTAGGTGACGTAAGAATGGTTCACCTGCATAAGAGCGAGCGCCTGCTGAACCTTGCATAATAACAGGAGAATCTGTTTCATCAGCGGCCTGCATAATGGCATGAACTTGCTCCATATTATTAACGTTAAAAGCGGGTAGACCAAAGTCGTTTTCTGCTGCATAGTCTAGTAATTGACGCATTGAAATCAAGGCCATCTTGACTCTCCTGTGTTAGGTTATTTTGGTTATAAATTATTAGTATGAAATATATTTATATCATACTATGTGTAAAAATTAATATTTTTTTAACAAGTTATTTTGGTAATTCGTATATTATCTTGATTACTTATTCATCAAAATCAGGTTCAACTAATTCACCGACGGTGACAATTTTCATGGCATTGGTACCACCCATGACACCCGCCAAATCGCCTTTAGTTATAATGACTCTATCACCATCTCGAACAGTACCTCGACGCTTAAGTTCATCAATGACTTCCATATTGACTTCGGCATGATCCGTTGTGGTAATATCAAAACTAACGGGTACAACCCCACGATAAAGGGTAACTTTACGACGGGTATCAACATGTCCAGTAAAGGCAAAAATAGGAATACCTGAACCGATACGAGACATCCATAATGTTGTAGAACCTGATTCAGTCAGGGCAACAATGGCTTTTACTTTAAGATGATTTGCCGTATACATGGTTGACATGGCAATGGCTTCATCAATCTGAGAAAAGTTTGTATGCATTCGATGCCCAGATTGGCTAACTTGGCGTTGCTTTTCTGCTTCGCGGCACACTCTATCCATTGCTATGATAGCTTTATCAGGGAATTTTCCAGCGGCTGTCTCTGCCGATAGCATAACCGCATCGGTGCCATCTAAAACAGCATTGGCGACATCAAACACTTCTGCTCTGGTGGGTATCTGGTTTTCAATCATTGATTCCATCATCTGAGTGGCAGTAATGACCACCCGGTTCATGGTGCGTCCCAAACTGATAAGACGTTTTTGAATAGGTGGCAAAGAGGCATCGCCTATTTCTACACCCAAATCACCACGGGCAATCATAATAGCATCCGATGCTTCAATGATGTCTTCAATGCAGTTAAGCGCCTCTGCACGTTCTATTTTTGCTACTAAGCCACCATGGCCACCAGCTGCTCTAAATAATTTACGTGCTTGATGAATATCATCAGCGCAAACAGGGAAAGAAACAGCCAGATAATCAGCACCCATTTGAGCCGCTGTTTTAATATCTTTTTTATCTTTTTTACTTAGCGCATTAGCAGAAAGACCACCACCTTGTAGATTAATGCCTTTGCGATCAGAGAGTTTACCACCAACAACGACACGGCAAATTACTTTTTGCTTATCAATACGATCAACCCAAAAAACTAAGCGGCCATCATCAACAAGTAAATTATCACCACGTTTTACATCACTCACTAAGGCTTTATAGCTGATACCAACACTATGTTGATTGCCATCAATATTGGGTAATTCAGCATCAAAGGTAAATTCATCACCTTCTTCAAGTTCAATAGGACCATTTTTAAAACGTTCGATGCGGATCTTAGGGCCTTGTAGATCAGCCAGCACTCCGACCTGACGGCCAAATGCTCTTGCTCGTGAACGTAACTTTTCTGCTCGGGCAAGGTGCTCTTCAGCGGTGCCGTGTGAAAAGTTAATGCGCACAACATCTACACCTGCCTCGATGATCTTGTCTAAAACTTTGGGATCATCGGTTGCTGGTCCAAGTGTTGCGAGAATTTTTGTTCGTCTAAACATTGACTGATCTGCTATAGTAAAGTGTTGTCAGGATAAGTATTATTCTAGTGCTTAGCCTTTTGCACGTTCTTCTAAAATAGCAACGGCAGGTAGTTTTTTACCTTCAAGAAACTCTAAAAAAGCCCCTCCACCAGTTGAAATATAGGAGACTTTATCAGAGATATTGTATTTATCAACAGCGGCTAAGGTATCACCCCCACCTGCAATTGAAAATGCAGGTGACTCGGCAATAGCCATTGAAATTGCTTTTGTGCCTTCACCAAATTGATCAAATTCGAATACGCCAACAGGGCCATTCCAGACAATGGTACCGGCTTTCATAATAACATCAGCCAATGCTTTGGCACTATCAGGGCCAATATCAAAGATCATGTCATCGTCAGTGGTATCTTCTACATTTTTCAAAGTAGCTTCAGCACTTTCAGAAAACTCTTTAGCACAAACGACATCAGTAGGTACAGGGATATCACCACCACGCGCTTGAGCAGCTTCTTTAAGGCTTTTAGCCGTCGCAACTAAGTCTTCTTCGTATAATGATTTACCCACGTTATAGCCATCAGCAGCAATAAATGTATTGGCAATACCACCACCGACAATCAATTGATCAACTACTTTTGAAAGTGATTCAAGTACGGTCAACTTCGTTGACACTTTAGAACCACCGACAATAGCTACCATAGGACGTGCGGGATTGTCTAAGGCTTTACCAAGTGCTTCTAATTCACCTGCGAGTAAGGGTCCTGCACAGGCAGTGGGGGCAAATTGTGATGCACCATAGGTTGAGCCTTGTGCTCTGTGAGCGGTACCAAAGGCATCCATTACAAATACATCACAAAGAGCAGCATATTTTTTAGCTAAGTCTTCGGTATTTTTCTTTTCGCCTTCATTGAAACGGACATTTTCTAGAAGTACAACTTCACCTTCATCTACTTCAACACCATAAAGATAGTCTTTGGCAAGACGAACTTCTTGTCCTAATAAGAAAGACATATGTTCAGCAACAGGAGCCATTGAAAATTCTTCGTTATACTCACCTTCAGTTGGACGACCAAGGTGTGACATAACCATGACTTTGGCACCAGCTTTTAAAGCCAGTTCAATGGTAGGTAACGATGCACGAATACGTTTATCTGATGATACTTTGCCATCTTTAATTGGAACATTTAAGTCTTGACGGATTAGAACGCGTTTTCCGGATAAGTCCAAATCGCTCATTTTAATAACTGACATGTAAATTCCTCTTTGCTGAATATCTTTGGGTATAGTTCTAATAACTATTTAAATAGTCTTTAAGACTTGTCTATAAAAATTATTTAGATAGTAATTAAGTAATACTACTTTATGCTATTTTTATGATGGAGTAAAAAACACTAAAGAGCACCAGTGTTACCTAGGTGCTCTTTAGTATTTAACCAAATTTAATAGCTGTGATTAAATCTGGTTGTTCCCCTTAGTTGGCAGCAACGTGCTCAACAAAGCGTAGCATGTTACAAGTATAACCATACTCGTTATCATACCAAGCAACAACTTTAACAAATGTGCCATCAAGAGCAATACCAGCACCGGAATCAAAGATTGAAGAGAAGCCAACACCACGGAAGTCAGTTGAAACAACTTTCTCATCCGTATAGCCAAGCGTCTTGCTCATCTCACCAGTCTCTGAAGCAGCCTTCATCGCAACACAAATATCGTCATAGCTCGCTTCTTTATCTAGTTCAACGGTTAAGTCAACCACTGAAACATCAGAAGTAGGTACGCGGAATGCCATGCCAGTTAGTTTGCCATTTAATTCTGGTAAAACAACACCTACAGCTTTGGCTGCACCAGTTGAAGATGGAATGATATTTTCTAAGATACCACGCCCACCACGCCAGTCTTTCATAGAAGGGCCGTCAACTGTTTTTTGAGTTGCAGTAGCAGCATGAACCGTTGTCATAAGACCACGTTTAATACCCCACTTGTCATTTAGAACCTTAGCAACAGGTGCTAAACAGTTTGTTGTACAAGAAGCTGCAGAAACAATTGCTTGACCTGCATATTCAGTGTGGTTAACACCATATACAAACATGGGTGTACCATCTTTAGATGGTGCAGATTGAACCACTTTCTTACAGCCTGCATCAATGTGCTTCTGACAGCTTTCTTCTGTCAGGAAGAAACCCGTACAATCAATAACGATATCGGCACCAACATCACCCCATGCTAAGTCAGATGGATCACGCTCTGCAGTTAAGCGAATTTTTTTACCGTCAACAATCATAGCACCTGCTTCTGAAGACACATCATGGTCAAAACGACCGTGTACAGAATCGTATTTAAGCATATATGCCAAGTAGTCAGCATCTAATAAATCATTAATACCGACAATTTCAATGTCACTGAATTCATTATAAACAGCACGAAAAACCATACGACCGATACGACCAAAACCATTAATACCGACTTTTATAGCCATGAATTATTCTCCTAACTCGTAATTAAAATTTATACTATTCTGATAATAACTCTTGTGTTACTTCAACAAGAGCTATTTTGAATGTTTATCAAATGCTTGCGTTCTATTATGCAATGCTTTCAACGGTTTTTACAACGTTCTCTATAGTAAAGCCAAATTCTTTAAATAGAACATCGGCAGGTGCTGATTCACCAAAGTGATCAATACCAACAACAGCATCTGCATATTTATACCATGCATCGGTAACGGCTGCTTCAACGGCAACAGTAGGTATACCCTTAGGTAAGACTGATGCTTTATAGTCAGCATCCTGAGCATCAAAAATATTAGTTGAAGGCATTGATACAACACGAATTTTCTTAGCACTCATTTGCTCTGCTGCACCCATTGCTAAGGCAACTTCAGAACCGGTACCAATAATAATTGCATCTGGAGTGCCATCACAATCTTTAAGAATGTAACCGCCTTGGCTAATGGCAGCAATTTGTTCATCTGTACGTGTTTGATGTGGCAAACCTTGGCGAGAGAATATCAGACAAGATGGGCCTGTTGCACGTTCTGCAGCTTGTTGCCATGCAACCGCTGACTCAACAGCATCACATGGACGCCACACAGCCATATTAGGGATCATACGCATGGTTGGAATTTGCTCAACCGCTTGGTGTGTTGGGCCATCTTCACCCAAGCCAATGGAATCATGTGTATAAACAAAGATTGAACGAATTTTCATTAATGCGGCCATACGCAGAGCATTTCGTGCGTATTCGGAGAACATTAAGAAAGTAGCACCAAATGGAATCAATCCGCCATGCAGTGCGATACCATTCATAATGGCTGACATAGCAAACTCGCGAACACCATAATTGACGTAGTTGAAGACGTCATTTTCACACATGGGCTTATAGCCAGACCATTCAGTCAGGTTAGAACAACCTAAATCAGCAGAACCACCAAACATTTCGGGTAACATAGGTGAATAGGCTTCAATGCTAGCTAAAGATGCCTGACGTGTTGCTGGGCTTTTAGCATCGGCATTCACTTGGGCAATATATTTAGCCGAGTTGTCGGCCCAGTCTGTGGGTAATTCACCAGACATGCGACGCTCAAATTCAGCGGCTAATTCAGGGTGAGCGGCTTTATAAGCAGCAAATTTATCATTCCATGCGGCTTCTGCAGTAGCCCCTTTTTCTTTTGCATCCCAACCAGCGTAGACATCATCAGGCACTTCAAAAGCACCATAATTCCAGCCTAAAGCTTCTTTAGTCAGCTTAATTTCTTCGTCACCTAATGGTGCGCCATGACAGGCATGACTGCCACCTTTATTAGGTGAACCATAACCGATGGTTGTTTTACAACAAATCATGGTTGGCTTGCCTGTTTCGGCTTTGGCCGCTTCGACTGCCGCAGTCAGTGCCGCAGCGTCATGACCATCGACATCAGCAATAACGTGCCAGCCATAAGATTCAAAACGTTTTGGTGTATCGTCAGAGAACCAGCCTTCAACATGACCATCAATAGAAATACCATTGTCATCCCAGAACGCAATCAGCTTGCCCAAACCTAAGGTGCCAGCAAGTGAGCAAGCTTCGTGAGAGATGCCTTCCATTAAGCAACCATCACCTAAAAACACATAAGTGTTATGATCAACAATTTCATGACCATCGCGGTTGAATTGTCCAGCCATTGCTTTTTCAGCAATCGCCATACCAACACCATTAGTGATACCTTGACCTAGTGGTCCTGTGGTTGTTTCTACACCAGGTGCATAACCATACTCTGGGTGTCCGGGTGTTTTAGAGTGTAGCTGGCGGAAGCTTTTGAGATCATCAATTGAAAGGTCATAACCAGTCAGATGAAGCAATGAATAAATTAGCATAGAACCATGACCGTTTGATAAAATAAAACGATCTCGGTCAGCCCAATCTGGGTTTGCCGGATTATGATTCATGAAACCATTCCACAGCACTTCTGCGATATCAGCCATACCCATCGGCGCACCGGGGTGACCTGAGTTTGCTTTTTGTACGGCATCCATACTTAATGCACGAATAGCATTGGCTAGTACCTTACGTTCTGGCATACGTTTCTCCTGGAATTAAGGAATTTCTAATTAAAAATTTATCAAGTTTTTCATTGTCGCTTATCTCAACGCTTATCTCAACAAAAGACAGCAACTTTAATTGAGATTTTCCCGACATTATACTTAGCATAAATAGCAGTTTAGGGAATATAATAGAAATCAGGTATAAAGTACAACTTTATTTTTTAATAGTTTGTATAAGTTTTTACTTATAACAAGGCTTAGTAAATGCTTAACTTTGAATCATTTTAAGCATTTTAATTCAATAGCTTAATGTTTAAAAAAAGAAGGCAAGCTCTAGATTTTATAATTTTTTTGCTACAAATAACTTTGCCAAATATTGATAATTGTCAATCAAGCCATTTAATAGAACAACCCATGCTGGGAATTTGTTCGGTGGGTCCTATGCCTGATTGAGCAATTTGCTTCATTGCTTCAAATAAGTCACGTTTGACACCTTCTGGTGCTGTATCTTTTCGTGAGGCGTCTAAACGGCCTCGGTATTGCAATTTAAGGCTCTTGTTATAACCAAAAAAATCTGGCGTGCAGACAGCACCATATTGCTTGGCTACTTTTTGGTTAGCATCTAATAGATAAGGAAATGAAAATGCTAAAGATTGAGCTAGTTTTTTCATGTTTTCAGGGGAATCTTCATCATATTGTGTGGCATCATTTGACATAATAGCAACACTATTAATGCCCAATGATTTTAGCTCTAAAGTATCTCGTATTAAACGTTTAAGTATGGCCTTAACATAAGGGCAGTGATTACAAATAAACATCACCAATAAGCCATTTTCACCACAGCATTTTTTTAGATCCCACAATTCTCCGCTGGTATCAGGCAGTGAAAAATCAATAGCAGGCTGATTAAAATCACAAATAGGCGATTGTAGACTGACCATTTAGAGACCCCGTATATTTTTTAGGTTAAAATTGTGCGCTTATCATAACCTGAACTTTGGATAAGATGATCTTGAAAATAACTTCAATGACGTTACTTATTCAGTTATCCAGAACTCAGGTTATCATATCACTAAAAACTATGAATTTTATTCAATTTATCATTCATTTTCTTTAAAATATATAAAGTTAGACCAATAAGGTCTAAAATTATGGGTTAATAATTAGTTAAATAATAGGAATTATTATGGCCAATAGCCACTTGTTTACCTCTGAATCTGTTTCCGAAGGGCACCCCGATAAAGTTGCCGATCAAATATCTGATGCGATTCTTGATGCAATTTTAAGTGAAGATAAAGCTGCCCGTGTCGCTTGTGAAACAATGATAAATACCGGTATGGTTGTTATCGCAGGTGAAATAACAACCTCTTCTTATATTGATATGCAGCAAGTGGTACGAAACACTATTAAAGAAATTGGCTATAACCATTCTGATATGGGTTTTGATTATCGTTCTTGTGCCGTATTAACGTGTATTGATAAGCAGTCGGCTGATATTGCTATGGGCGTGGATGTGACCGATAGCCACGAACAAGGTGCCGGTGATCAAGGCCTCATGTTTGGTTATGCGAGCAATGAAACAGATGTACTCATGCCCGCTCCTATTACTTATGCTCACCAACTCGTTAAACGCCAAGCAGAGGTAAGAAAGTCAGGTTCTTTAAACTGGTTACGTCCAGATGCTAAAAGTCAGGTGACCTTTCGCTATGAAAATAATGTACCAGTGGGTATTGATGCCGTTGTTTTGTCTACCCAACATGATGCTGATATTGCTATTGATACTTTACGAGAAGCTGTTATGGATGAGATTATTAAACCCATCCTGCCAGAAAAATGGTTAAGCAAAGACACTAAATTTCATATTAACCCAACAGGACGTTTTGTTATTGGCGGGCCTGTGGGCGATTGTGGTTTAACAGGACGTAAAATTATTGTTGATACTTATGGTGGTATGGCACGTCATGGAGGAGGGGCTTTTTCGGGTAAAGATCCTTCTAAAGTTGATCGCAGTGCCGCTTATGCGGGTCGCTATGTTGCTAAAAACATTGTTGCTGCAGGTTTGGCTGAACGTTGCGAAATACAGGTGTCTTATGCTATTGGTGTGGCTCAACCCACATCGATTTCAGTCAACACCTTTGGGACAGCAAAAATTAGTGATGAAAAGCTGGTTGCTCTGATTAACGAACATTTTGATTTGCGTGCTGGTGGTTTAGTTAATATGCTGGATCTATTACGTCCTATCTATAGAGCAACGGCAGCTTATGGCCATTTTGGTCGTGATGAGGCGGGATTCAGCTGGGAAAAAACCGATAAGGCAGAGGCTCTGAAGTTAGCAGCGGGCATTTAGATTAACCATTAAGTGGCTTAATTGAGACATTGCTAAGCCAGAAAATAGAATAGACATATAATTAGGGATCATAATGAGTACATTTACAGATTATAAAGTAGCTGATATCAGTCTTGCTGAATGGGGACGCAAAGAAATTGCTATGGCTGAAGTTGAAATGCCGGGGCTAATGGCTTTACGAGAAGAGTATAAAGGTAAAAAACCTTTAGCAGGCTGTCGTATTATGGGCAGTATTCATATGACCATTCAGACAGCCGTATTAATAGAGACATTGGTTAATTTAGGTGCTGAGGTACGTTGGGTTTCTTGTAATATCTTTTCTACTCAAGATCATGCTGCCGCCGCTATTGCTGCGCAAAATATCCCTGTTTTTGCTTGGAAAGGTGAAACCATTGAAGAATACTGGTGGTGTACTGAGCAGGCATTGATGTGGCCTGATGGTAAATTAGCTAATATGATCCTAGATGATGGCGGTGATGCAACATTATTGGTACATAAAGGTGTTGAATTTGAAAAAGCCGGTGCTATCCCTGCAACTAAGGCTGGTGATAATGAAGAATATCAGGCCATATTAGACGTATTACGCCGGACAATAAAACCAAATGCAACAATATGGCAAGATATTGCAGGCAGTATTAAAGGCGTAACAGAAGAAACCACAACAGGCGTGCACCGCCTCTATGAAATGCAGGAAAAAGGTGAGTTATTATTCCCTGCTATGAATGTGAATGATTCTGCTACCAAATCTAAATTTGATAACCTTTATGGCTGTCGTGAATCCTTAATTGATAGTATTAAACGGGCAACCGATGTCATGATTGCCGGTAAAATCTGTGTCGTTTTAGGTTATGGCGATGTCGGTAAAGGCTGTGCTCAAGCCTATCGAGGCATGGGGGCTACCGTTTGGGTAACGGAAATTGATCCCATTTGCGCCTTACAGGCCGCAATGGAAGGCTATCGTGTTGTTGATATGAACGAAGTCGCTTCTATGGGAGATATTTTTGTTACTACAACAGGTAATGTCAATGTCATTAACCATGATCATATGGCCGCCATGAAGAATGAAGCCATTGTGTGTAATATTGGCCACTTTGATTCTGAAATTGATATTGCTTCTCTGGAAAAATATGAATGGGAAGAAATTAAACCCCAAGTCGATCATGTTATTTTCCCCGATGGTAAGAAAATTATTATTCTAGCTAAAGGCCGTCTAGTCAATCTTGGTTGTGCCACAGGACATCCTAGCTTTGTCATGTCAGCCTCTTTTACCAATCAGGTAATGGCACAAATTGAATTTTTTACTAATGCTCAAGCCTATGAAAATAAAGTTTATATATTACCTAAGATACTGGATGAGAAAGTCGCTCACCTCCACTTAATGAAAATTGGTGCTAAGCTGACCCTCCTTTCTAAGGAGCAGGCCGATTACATTAATGTACCTCAAGAAGGTCCTTATAAAGCCGATCACTACCGTTATTAAAACGGTTCTGACTACTATTAATTTACTTAAAGTGCATAGATGACTATGAGTTCACAAACACAGCCCATTAGTTTTGAATTTTTTCCAACAAAAACACCAGAAGGTGCCACTAAGCTTGCGCTGGTTCGTGAGAAATTAAGCGTGCTCAAACCACACTACTTTTCGGTGACCTATGGTGCGGGTGGCAGTACTCAGGAAGGCACCATTAATACAGTCAAAAGTATCAAGGAGGCAGGTTATTCAGCTGCCCCTCACTTATCCTGTATTGGTTCTACTGAGACTGGCATTCGTGACATTTTAAGCACCTTTAAAGACATTGGTATTAATCGGATTGTTGCCTTGCGAGGTGATTTGCCCTCTGGGCATCGTGATGTGGGTGAATTTCGCTATGCCAATGAATTAGTCGCATTTATTCGTGCAGAAACAGGTAGCCATTTTCATATTGACGTGGCAGCTTATCCAGAAGTGCATCCACAAGCAAAAAATTCACTAAGTGATCTAAATAATTTTATAACAAAAATGGATGCCGGTGCTGATAGTGCCATCAGCCAATATTTTTTTAATATTGACGCTTATCTTTATTTTGTTGATAGTTGTGAAAAAGCGGGGATGGATAAGCCAATTGTGCCGGGTATTATGCCCATAACAAACTATTCACGTCTTGCTGGCTTCTCTGATATGTGTGGTGCAGAAATCCCGCGCTGGTTAGCCAAGCGTTTGGAAGCCTATGGTGATGACATTGATTCCATTAAAGCCTTAGGCTTAGAGGTTGTTTCTGATCTATGTGAAAAGTTATTAGCAGCGGGGGCACCCGGCCTACATTTCTATACTCTAAATCAAAGTAAAGCAAGCTTAGAGATTTGCCAAAATATCGGCCTTAAATAAGGTGTATACATTATACGTGGCTAAGCAAAAATCAGCTTAATGCCCACGCTAATAGTTATCAGTTCAAAAATACGCTTAATCCACTGATTTTTAGATATTATGGCTAGATGAGCGCCGGTATAGCCACCCAAGAAAGATCCTATCAAGAGAGCTGGCAACCAGTCCCACTGAATGGTACTGAGCATACCAAGTGTCAGAGCACCTGTACCATTCCAAAAAATACCGACTAACACCAATGTGTAAGCAACCGCTGTTTTATAGTCAAGACCAAACCAACGGATAATCCATAGGGTAACAAACAGCCCAGTACCCGAAGTTAGGGAGCCATTAAGAAGTCCTATCAGACACAATATAATACCACCAATAATAAAGCCGGAAGTATTATGGTGAATAGGTTGGTATTGTTGTCCTAGGTTTGGCTTTGACCAAGAATATACACCAAGAAAAACTGTTAGTACCCCTAAGGCAATTTCTGCTTGGCGTTCAGGGACTTGTATTATCATAAAGCCTCCAGTGATGACTCCTGGAATACCCGATAGTAGAACAAACAAAGCAAAAGAAAGGCTTAATTTCCCTGAACGTAAATGTCGTATGGTTGCTCCTACCCCCAGTGCAACACTGGCAATCTTATGGGTAGCTAAAGCAATACTGAAGGGTAAACCAAGGAAGATAAGCATAGGTAGCTGGATTAATCCAGCACCACCACCGGCAAAAGCAGAGAAGGTATTAGCAATATATGAAATAAGTAAGAGTAAAAATTGTTCGCTAATTAGCATATAAACCTTTAAATTTATTAAAAATACCAAGCATTTGCTATTCTATACGCTGATAAAATGTTATATATTAGTCTAAGTAAAAATAATAATAAGTTAAAACTCAAATACCTATGATACTTGCATGATTTTAGATTGATTTTTATAAAGCTTACTTTGTGTAATTATCCCTATAACGGGTAGTGATTAATATACTTCAATAATATTGCTATTTTATAGACTTCTTAATAAGAACAACATGACTGAAAATAAACTAATGCAACTATCCATAAAGTCTTTGACGCTATACTCTGCCTTTTTAATGATATTTTTTACCAATACATTTTTGCTAAGTGAATCGTTTGCTGCGAGCAGTAGCTACATTAAATGCTGGAAAAACAAAGAGAATATGACAGAGTGCGGTAATCGTGTTCCAAGGGAGTATTATAACACGCAGGTTCGTTATATTGATAATTCAGGTATTACTAGAAAAATTAAAGAAAGAACAAAAACACAAGAAGAGATTGAGGCTCAAATTGAGTTACAACAATTACAAGCCAAAAAAGATAGAGAAAGAAAAAAACTGGTCGATTATGATCGAGTATTGTTAAAAACGTATCTTACTATTGATGACTTGCTCGGCTCTCTAAATTCAAGGCTTGCTATTATTGAATCGCGTAGCGCAATATTAGATTCAAACCTTACTATCAAAAAACGTAAATTTTCTGATTTGGTAAAACGGGCTGCAAATATAGAGCGAGCAGGCAAAAAAATACCCAAAGGACTTACCGAACAATTGGAATTGGCACGCAGTGATTTAAAAACCATACAAAATCGTAAAAAGGAGCAACAAGAGGAAACTCGTAAGCTTAAAGAAGTTTTCGCTCATGATGTGGAACGCTTTATTTTAACTAAGTCTCAACGGATTAAATACAGCATGTCATCACCGAGTCAGTCAAAAAAATTACGTGCTGCACACCTTAGTTGTATTGATTCTCAATGTGATAAAAAATGGCAACAAGCAAATAATTTTATTAAGCAATATGCGACAACAAAGATTCTATACAATACCAATTCTATCTTAGTGACGGGCATTCCAATTAAAAATCATGATATTGCTATGAGTCTTTCAATATTGGATGCAGAAAAAAAATCAGAGAAAGTGATTATTTTTCAAATTCGTTGTAATCGCTTACGTGAAGGACAGGAGTTTTGTGATGGCAAAGAAATTAAGAATTTATTAAAAGAGTTTAAAACCATTGCTTACAACTAAATAACAAGCTCTCTTAAATTAAGATATTAGATTTTTTCTGATACTAAAAATGAACTTACAAGAGCCCATTTTTTAGGCCAATCTTCATCTGGGTTTTTAGTAAACTGGCTTCTTACATACCGATTGAGTTGTCCCTCCAAAATACTCAGCAATAAACTGGCAAACAAGTGGCTATTACTACCTTGGTAGGAAAAGTGTTTGCTTAGCTCCCCTGCTCTTAATATTGACCTTAGCTGAGTTTCTATGCGTTCAAAAAACTGGTTGCTACGCTTAAGCAAACGCTCATTTTCACCGACTAAAGCATCCCCCAATAAAATACGAGTAATCCCTGGATTGCGTGTGGAAAATACTAGAATAATGGCCATAATATTTTCTATTTGTGCAATAGGGTCATTATTATTAGCTATTGACTGAGTAATAAGACCAAAAACAGCTGTTTCACTAAAGTCGATCAAGGCATCAAACATTTTTGCTTTACTAGGAAAGTGCCTATAAAGCGCCGCCTCTGAAACACCCACGGCTTTAGCAAGGTTTGCAGTGGTAATACGTTCCCCTGGCCTTTGCTCTAATTCCAGAGCAAGTGCCTGCAAAATCTGTTCTTTACGATTATTGGCTTTAGTCATAATATTATGTGTCTTTAAAACTACAGAGCTTCATCAGGATCAGGGCAGTCACCAAAGATTAATGTACCAATGCCTTCATCCGTAAATAGCTCTAGCATGACAGCATGTTCGACTCGACCGTCAATAATATGGGCAGAGCAAACCGCATTTTCTACAGCTTCAAGGGCACATTGTATTTTTGGTAGCATGCCACCAAAAATAGTACCATCAGCAATTAAATCGTCAACTTTTTTAGTGCTCAGTCCCGTTAGTAAGTTTTCTTTTTTATCAAGTAAACCCCGAGTATTTGTCAGCAGTATGAGTTTTTCAGCCTGTAGTTTTTCAGCTAATTTTCCAGCAACCAAGTCGGCATTAATATTATAAGATTCACCATTTTTTCCTAGACCAATAGGGGCAATAACAGGGATAAAATCACCCTTAACCAATAAATCAACAATAGAGGTATTAATATGAGTGACTTCACCAACATGACCAATGTCAATAATCTCAGGGACTTTCATCTCTTCAGTTTTATGACTAAACTGCATTTTTTTTGCACTGATTAAAGCACCATCCTTTCCTGTTAGGCCCACGGCTTTAGCACCATGAGAATTAAGCAAGGCAACAATTTCCTTGTTAACCTGCCCCCCTAACACCATTTCAACAACATCCATGGTTTCCTTGTCAGTTACACGCATACCCCCAATAAATTCACTCTGCTTACCAACTCGGGTGAGTAAATTACCAATTTGTGGACCGCCACCATGCACAATAACAGGGTTTAAGCCAACCAGTTTAAGGAGCACAATATCTCGTGCAAAACCATTTTTTAGAGCATCATCTGTCATGGCATTGCCACCATATTTAATCACAATGGTTTTACCCTGAAACTTTCTTATATAAGGCAGTGCCTCAGAGAGGACGTGGGCAATTGTCGTGGCAGAGCTAAGGTTAAGACTCATAAATGTATCTCAAAGTTATCGTTGTAAATCAAAAGGGGAATTTTAGTTTTGGCTCAATAGCCATAAGAGCACTCTTAAAGGTACTGGCAATGCGTTGTAAGGCTTCTTCATCATCCGCTTCAAAACGCAAAGTAAGGTTGTCAGTTGTATTAGAAGAGCGAACCAAGCCCCAACCATCAGAGTACTCCACTCGAATACCATCAATATCAATAATTTTTGCCTCATCAAAACAACTAAGATCAGCGCTAAGTGTTTCTATAATCTCAGGGGCATTATCTGTCGCAATAAGAATTTCAGGCGTATTAAGTGAATCGGGTAGTTCAGCAAATACCTGGCGTGATTTTCTCAGATCAATAGATAACACTTCTAAAATTCTAGCGGCAACAAATAGGGCATCATCAAAGCCAAACCATCTCTCTTTAATAAAAATATGACCACTCATTTCACCAGCAAGCAATGCGCCTGTTTCTAGCAATTTGCTCTTCATAAAGGAATGGCCACTTTTGCACATTTGTGTCTTACCGCCAAGTTCACGGACAAAACTATCTAGTTTCCATGTTGATTTAACATCATATAAAATAGTTGCATCGGAGTTTCGTGATAAAATATCTTTTGCTAGGAGCATTAATATCCGATCGGGCCAGATAATTTCACCACCAGAGGAAACCAAAGCAATCCTGTCGCCATCACCATCAAAGGCAATACCAAGTTCAGATTTTGTTTCCATTACTTTTTCTATTAACTCAGACAAATTTTCAGGGCGACTGGGATCAGGAGCATGATTAGGGAAGTTCCCATCAACTTCTTCATTAATAATTGTAATATTACAGCCAAGTTGTTCAAAAAATGTGCTGGCAAACTTTCCAGTGACACCATTAGCACAATCAATAACAATATTCATAGGGCGAGCTAAAATCACATTGCCTGTTATCTTAGTTATATACTCTTCTAAGACATTTGCTTGGGATAAAGTACCTTCTCCAGTAACACGTTCACCTTTAATGACTTTTTGTTTAAGCGCTTGTAACCTTGCTTGACTATAACTATGACCTGATAACATGATTTTCATGCCATTATAGTTTGCTGGATTATGGCTAGCGGTTACAATAATACCATTGCCTGCCGTTTTTGTTATGGCAGAAAAATAGAGTATTGGACTGCTGACCATACCAATATCCATGACATCAATACCACTTTCTAACAAGGCATCAATCAATGACTTGACTAACTTTTCACTACTATTTCGGCCATCATAGCCAATTGAAATTTGGCTCTGTTGTTGCTCAACCATTTCTTTGGCAATACCATAGGCAATTTGTCGAAATACTTCAGGGTTAACAAATTCACCTACGACACCTCTGATATCATAGGCTCTGAATATTTTATCTGTTACATGGTGTAAATATTCAGCTTCATCTTCATTACTTTCGTCAAGGATAATGCCATTATTGGTATTGTATATACTATTAGTGATGTCCTTGCTTTTGGTAATATTAGGTGAATCATGAGTAGTGGCAACACTATTGCTGGTGCTTTTATTCTGTTGCCTTTGAGGCAGTAAAATTTCTTGACTAATACGATATTTTTTAATTTTCAGGATAGCTAAAGTGATTGAAACTAAAAATAATAGTATGCCTAAGAATAACGCAATGATAGCGGGCAATAGGGATAGGATAGGAGCAAAATCTTGTTGAGCTATTGGCCAAAATTTTAGCATCCATGGAGAATAAGGGATTTTTTTAGAAACACTTAAGGGCAGATATTGAAGCTCTTGAAGCCCTTTTTTTACCAACACAGTACGAAGGTTTGAAAAAGATTGAGTAATTTCAAGATAGCCATTATCAGTACTAAAAGTAGCTATCAATTTATTTATAGCGCTTTGAGGGTAGTGAACGATAATAAATCCCAAAGTAATGTTTTTCTTTTGCTTAGTGTCCGTATAATTAACCCGCTTTGCTAAGATTAATTGAGCATTGTCTTCATTGGCACGATGTACTTCAGCACGGACATTAGAATCAAAATTGCTAGAGTGTATATTTTTGAGTTCATTTAAAAGAGACAGCATCGCATAGCCCATATTAGGCTGATCGATGATCTCATCATCTTTAAAATTAGCCGGAATAATATTGATACTAACATTAGGACCTAAGCGTGCAGTGAGTTCAACTTTAAAAATGTCTTGCCAGTTGGGTTTGTTAAAATTCTTTATATAGTGATTACTTTGTAAGGTACGACTTACTACTGCAAATTTTTTCTTTAATATGAGTTGAGATTGTCTAGCAATTATATCTAATTCATTTTTGGCTTGTTGCGTTAAACTTTGTTTGTGGCTTTCGTCAGAATAGTCTTTTGCTAAAGAGGCACCATAGAGCAAGATAAAAGAAGCAATTAACATAAGTAAAAGATAGAAAAGACTGCGGATTAGTTGTTTTTTCTGATCATCAACAGGAATTTTTTCTTTTAAGTTTGATTTTTTTGAACGTTCTTTATTAAGATCTTGCCTACGATTTGAAGCAATTTCTTCATCGATCATTGCCTGAATTTTTTCTTTTGTTTCATTCATAAAATCAGATTCCCTTTGAATTCATTACTTAAACATCTTATGGCTGCTCTAAAATTGTGAACAGGTTTGTCTACGTCTATACTATTTGTAAACGCCACAGATAAAGTAAGTGCTTACTATCGAGAAATAGCCATACTTACTTAGTTAGATAGTGGCTATATTTTCAGTGTGTTCCTGTATGCCCAAAGCCACCTTCTCCACGCTGGCTTTGTTCAAATGACTCAACAAGCTTAAATGTTGCTTGCACAACAGGAACAAACACTAATTGTGCAACCCGCTCGCCCGGCTTAATGGTAAAAACCGTGTCACCTCTATTCCAACATGAGACAAAGAGTTGTCCCTGATAATCAGAATCAATTAGGCCGACTAGGTTACCCAATACGATACCATGTTTATGACCTAGGCCTGAGCGTGGCAGAATCACTGCCGCTAAATCATTATTAGCAATATGAATGGCAAAACCAGTGGGGATTAAGAGTGTTTCTCCTGGTAAAAGATCATGTGGTTCATCAAGGATTGCTCTTAAATCTAGGCCTGCAGAGCCTTGTGTTGCATATTCTGGTAATGGAAATTCTGTACCAACTCTGGGGTCAAGAATTTTAATATCAACTTCATTCATAGCTTATGGATATCCTTCTGGAGTGTCAAATAAAGATTCCATAGAAAGATTCTTTATTATTTAATTAAAATAAAGTAAGGCAACTTCATTAAGTAATTGGCTTGCTAGCTGTTTTTTACTGGCCAGAGGCAATTTTTTTTGCCCCTGTAAAATTTCTTTTTTATGCCCTTCTTTATGCCATAGTTGTGCTTTCCAAAATAAGTGTAACTCATTATTATCGACTTCAAAACCTTGATCAGCACCAACCTTATTAGCAACGATTATATCAAGATTTTTATTGTTTAATTTATTGCGTGCGTAGTTTTCAAGATTATCTGTCTCAGCGGCAAAACCGACACATAAAGGTTTATTCTCCAGCTTCGCAACATCAGATAAAATATCAGGATTTTTTTGTAATTCGATTATTAGGGTGTCCGCATTTTTTTTAATTTTTTTCTGGGCAAGCTTAATAGGACGATAATCAGCAACCGCAGCAGTAGCAATAAATATATCAGCCTGTGTGACTTCTTCAAAGACAGCATCATGCATTTCTTGAGCACTACGAACAGTAACTAAGTCAACACCTGAAGGGGCATTTAATGCCACAGGGCCGCTGATAAGAGTCACCTTAGCTCCTTGCTTCTGTGCTACTTGAGCAATAGCATACCCCATTTTACCACTACTACGATTACTAAGATAACGTACTGGGTCAATATCCTCGATAGTTGGACCTGCAGTAATTAAAATACGTTTGTTATACAGAGGTGTTTGCTCTGCTTGATTAGTGAATGTTTTTTGACAAGCCGATAATAGTACCTCAGGTTCTTCCATTCGGCCTGGACCATTATCACCGCAGGCTTGCTCACCAATGGCTGGCCCACAAATAGAAAGCCCATCTCTTTGAGATAGGCTATTAATATTATTTTTAGTGGCTTCATTTAACCACATTTGCTGGTTCATTGCCGGAGCAATCAATAGTGGAGCCTTACTTGCTAAGCATAATGTTGTCAGTAGATTATCAGCCATGCCACAAGTGATTTTAGCAATGGTATTGGCTGTTGCTGGAGCAATTAGAATTAAATCAGCCCATTGTGCCAATTCAATATGTCCCATACCAGCCTCAGCACTGAGATCAAATAATGAACTGCGTACTTCCTTAGTGGATAACGCCTGAAAGGTAATACTACGAATGAATTGTTGGGCAGAAGCAGTCATAACCACTTGCACTTGAGCACCTTGTTTGATCAGCAGGCGCAAAAGTTCAGCAGATTTGTATGCAGCAACTCCACCACATACACCTAAAATAATTTTCTTTTGATTGAGAACGGACATAGGGCTATTTTACCGATTAGTAAGCACTTACTGCAACACTAAAAAGCAAACAAAATGGCCTTTGTAAGAAAATGCCTGCAAGTGAAACAAATACTATCAGTTAAGATGTTTAGTAAGAGCATGAGTGATGGCATAGATTTATAAATTTTTTGGAGAGCAAGATGACAATTATTGACTGGCCTGAGGCTGAACGCCCAAGGGAGAAGCTGTTACAACGGGGTGCAGAGGCACTGACAGATGCTGAATTATTGGCTATTTTTTTACGCACAGGAACAAAGGGTTTAACAGCAATTGATCTAGCCTATATTTTACTAAATGAATTTTCTTCATTACGCAATTTATTTAATGCCAGTTTAGAAGAGTTTTGCCAATGCAAAGGGGTTGGGCCGGCCAAATATGTACAATTGCAAGCAGTATTGGCAATGTCAAAGCGCTATCTTCATGAAACACTGGCACAGCAGGATGTTATTAGTAACCCTCAAGCTTCCCAACAATATTTAATTCAACAACTTAGAGACCGGCCTCATGAAGTGTTTGCGGTTTTATTTTTAGACAACCGCCATCAGGTTATTAAATTTGAAGAATTATTTCATGGTACTATTGATGGGGCATCAGTCTATCCAAGAGAAGTCGTTAAAAAAGCACTTGAGTATAATGCGGCGGCACTTATTATTGCCCATAACCATCCATCAGGGGTCGCTGAACCAAGCCTTGCAGATGAACAAATAACATTACGTCTTAGAGAAGCACTGGCCTTAGTCGATATTCGTTTACTGGATCATTTTATTATTGGCAATGGGGAAACCATTTCCCTAGCGCAACGAGGTATCCTTTGATGCGGTTCGGTTATCTAACTTGAACGCTGGATAAAATGATTTTGAAAATAACGTGTTTATACTAGAAATACATGGTTACTTTAAGGATTATTGCTTATTCGAACGATAACATCAAAGGAATCAATTTTACTATCTTTGGGAAGTTCATTTTGTATAAAGGAGGGATCAATATGTTTTTGTATATCAATTAATAGGCCCGTATCGACATTATAGAAATGTTGATGTGGTTTGGTATTGGTATCATAAAAAGTTTTTGTTGAATCAACAAAAATCTCATTAAGTAAGCCTTTTTTAACAAATAAGCCTAATGTATTATAAACAGTCGCCTGAGATACCTTCGTGTGCTTAGCTGCTACTGCTGTGTATATTTGTTCAGCCGTCATATGCTGGTGTTTTGCTAATAGCATATTAGCAATGGCAATTCGCTGTGCAGTAGGATAAATACCATGAATACGAAGAGACTCACTAGCATTATAGGTAGTATTGGGTACAGAATTGTCCGTGGCTAATTTTTTTAAAGGCATAATAATACAGGTCATTAAGAATATTAAAAGATCAGTATAGCATAATTTTATAGGTAGTTATGCTAATCCATAAAATTAGCTAACACTTGAAGTAAGTGTTAGTACTATTATTAAATTATAAAAGAAAATACCAAGGCTTATCTTTAAGTTTTCTTTATAATGATTCTAAATATAATGTATTTCATCTGGAATCTGCTATTATCACTTATTTATAACCGTATTTTCTGAGTAGTTTTTAAGAATTTTTTCTAATATCAAATAATGAGGCCTATTAACATGAGACAATATGAATCCTATCAATGTAAACACTGTGGTAATGTTGTAGAAGTGCAGACTGCTGGTGGTGGAACATTGACCTGTTGTGGTGAAGCAATGACAATGGCGACAGAAAACTTAACCTTAGTTAATTTAATGAAAGCTTTTGCAGGTGAATCTCAGGCAAGAAACAAGTATGAATATTTTTCTAAAGTTGCTCAAAAAGAAGGCTATCGGGATATTGCCGAGCATTTTCAACGAGCAGCCAATAATGAAAAAGTCCATGCTAAACTTGAACTGGCATTACACAATCGTATGCTGAGTCAAAGCAAAAATAACTTTGGTAATACCCAAGAGAACTTAATCTCTGCCATTGCTGGCGAAAGCTATGAAAATATTACCATGTACCCAGATTTTGCCGCCATTGCAGAAGCTGAAGGGCATCAAGAAGCAGCAACTCTTTTTAAGGGAATTGGTCAAATAGAGGTGGAGCATGAAAACATGTATAAAATGCTTTTAGACAGACTGGAGGCAAAGGCTGAATTTGTCAGTGAAAATGATAATGAAGCTTGGATTTGTGAGGTCTGTGGTCATGTGCATTATGGTAAAAAAGCGTTAAATATATGCCCTGTGTGTAACCATCCTCAGGAATATCAATCACGATTAAATAGCAAAAAATAGGCTCTTATCTATTTTTGGACGGGCTCCTAGGATCTTATTTACAATAAGATCCTAATAATGTACTTAGAGGCTAAGCTGGTTTACTATGCAATTGCTTAAGTTCAGCTACTAGGGAATCAAGGAGTTCTGTAGAACCTTTTTCCAATTGTTTCATATCATCAGATTCCAATAATTGGTTTACTCCTTTGAGTAAGTCAGCAATACCCTGTGTACCGTCGGCAAAATTATTTTTGGCAATAGGATTATCAAATAGTTGATCCAATTGTTTAATAAAAGTGCTTATTTCTTTGAGACCATTTTGAGTATTTGCTTGCTCAGATTGGGGTAGGGTATTGGGTTGATAGCTACTATAAGTACTGATAGCTGTCTGACGAGATTCCTGATAACTTAAGTTTAGAGAAAAACGAGTCAACTCTTTGGAGTCAAAGTTCATTTCCGTCGCTGTTTTAAACGCTTGTTGAGTATCACCGGAAAAAAACTGATTAGAGACCTGAGCAATATTTTTGAGTAAGTCATCTATTGCTTTTTGCTCGTCTTTATCCAAATTACCATCGACTTGATAGCTGATCCCTGTACTGGCAGAAAAACTCTGGGATTGACTATAACTGCTCCCTTCTTTGTTTTGGCGATAGTATTGTTCTGATTGTGCACTCTGTTCTTTAAATAGATCAATCAGTATTTTATCACCATCCGCAGTTGTAATACTGACTTGTGTGCTTTCACTTCGGGCATAACTATTTTCTATAGACGCTTCTTGAACATTTTTATTCTTTGCTTGCTCAGTCTCATCTTTTGGTGCTTCATCTTGACCATTAATTTTCTGATCCAGACGATCCAATCCTTGTTGGATGAGCTTATAGGTTGAGTCTGCATCCGATTTGACTTTGCCATTAAGCACATCCAAACTGTCAAGAATATCTCTTGCTTCAGCAAACCCCTTTTCAATACCTTCTCTCGCCTGAGTAAGTAATTTATTCTGTTGCTCATTGTCACCACCGGCTAAAATGCGCCCGGAAACAAAACCTAAAATTCGTTCGGACACTTTTTCAGGGGTGTAATCATCAGCATTTAAACCTTTAAGCTCAATACCTTCTTCTTTAAAACGTTCTTTAAGTTTATCAGCGATTTCACGGTTTACTATTGCTTGAGTTTTTTCTGGGGTTAACACACCAATTGAGACATCATCGCTGGCTTTATTAGCAATGCTTTTTGGTAATATATTGGCTTTTGCCAGATTATTAGTCAAAAGTTGGTTTTTTGTGGTGATAGCGGATAAAGATGCTTGCATGTTTGGCTCCATTCTTAACCCTTAAGTCATTATATTTAATAAGGGATTTACTCATTTAAGTGTACTGTGACGCCAATATATCTCGGTTTAATTCACTCTCTATAAAAACAGTTTTACAGTCTTTTTATGTGCTCTTTTGCACCACTTTGTCGCATATTTAATAAAAATAGCTTGGCTGTCCCACCTATTAGCGTCTAGGTATGATTTTTCTTTATTATTTTACACTTCCACCTTTCCATTCTACCTAAAATGAGATATATTCAGCGCTTATATATATCCCCCTTTTTTTGAATTAAGGATTGAGTTAAGGAAGGTCAAAGAAGCCATGCGTCATCGTGTAACTATACAACCCAGTGAACACCAATTTTATGTTGAATCAAATGAAACTGTACTTGATGCAGCCCTACGCCAAGGGATCAATCTGCAATACGGTTGTCGCAACGGTGTGTGTGGTGCTTGCAAAGGTAAATTACTAAAAGGCGACATTTATTATGATGAAGATCCTTTTGCCCTAAGCGATGAAGAGAAGGATGACAATCAAGTATTGTTCTGTGCATCATTTGTAGATTCTGAATTAGTGATAGAAGTAGAAGAAGTGGAGCTTGATAGCGCCATTGAAATTAAAAGCCTCCCTTGTCGTGTGCATGAAATGAATCATCTAGCCGATGATGTCATGCAGGTTTTTGTTAAGCTACCGGCATCTGAGCGTCTGCAATTTTTATCTGGACAGTATATTGACATTCTTCTTGAAGATGGTCGCCACCGCAGTTTTTCTATTGCTAATGCCCCCCATAATGATGAGTTTTTAGAGCTACACATTCGTTTGGTTGAGCAAGGACTCTTTACCCCCAAAGTATTTAACTCCATGCAAGCCAAAGATTTATTACGCATCGAAGGGCCTCATGGGAGCTTCTTTTTTCATGAAGACTCCAATAAGGATATTTTGCTCGTTGCTGGTGGTACCGGCTTTGCGCCAATAAAAAGCATTATTGAGCACTTAATTAATGAAAAAAATACACGTCCAATTTACCTTTACTGGGGTGCTCGTACACAGGCTGATCTCTATATGAAAGAATTGGCTGAGCAATGGGCTAGCAATCAGACAAATATAAGCTTTATACCGGTATTATCTAATGCAGAATCTGATACCACTTGGTCTGGCAGAACAGGTTATGTTCATGATGCGATAGTAAAGGATTTTGATGATTTATCGGTCTTTGATATTTATACCTGTGGTCCACCTGCTATGATTAAAGCGGCAGAGAAAAGTTTTACCGAGAAGGGCATGACTAAGGAGCAATTTTTCTATGACTCTTTTGATTTTTCTACAGAATAACATTCACAGACTAACTACTCAGTAAAGCCTTATTGAATAATAAGCTATTACAGAAATATTCAACTATTTTTGTAATAGCAGACATCAACAACTGAGCATCAAAGGCAATTCTTCATTAAGTTTAATCACCTCTACTTTGGTATTAAGTAACAGACCTTCCCGATAGCAATTCATCGCTTCTACAGAATCATCCAGCTGATTTTCATACAATTTACCAAGCAATTGATAGGCCTCTGTACTAGGTGCTACCGCAATGCTTTCAGAAATATAATCGCGTGCTTTACCCCATAACTGATTATAAATACTCAAACGGCCAAGCGTTAATAACAGCTCTGCACTGCGACCATTATCACTGAGCCATGACTCGGCTTTTTCTAATTGTTTAGCAACATCGGGCTCTTTTACTTGACCATAAAGTAGAATTAATGCCGCATCCCAATGGTGCTTAAGCCCTTCTCTAATCAGCTCCAGAACTTGATCATGATCACCCAAAGATAATAATAATTGACAGTAAAATTGAATCATCTCTGGCTCGGTACGTGTTGCTTTAGGTAAGCGTTGCCATATTAGATTGAGTTCGCCCTGATTTTTACTTTGCAAGGCTTGTAACATTAAGCGCTTACTCAAGGCCTGTTCATACTGGCTTAATTCCTGATAGCTAAAAATATTATTCTTACGTAGTTCCGGCAATAATTTTTCTAAATCTTGCCAGCTATTGAGTTGCTGGTAGACTCGAAATAACATTTTCAATACCTGTTGATGCTTGGGTGCCAAGGTACGTAAATGCATTAGAGTAGCCAAGGCTTGTTCAGCCTGACCATCTTTAATCTGTAATTCTGCCTGAGTCAAACCAATCGCAATATCCGCCTGAGGATCACTCTTATGAGCCTGTAATAAATAATCATCTCGGCGTTGTTGGGCGCCACCTTCTTGAGCAGCTCGGGCAGCTGCCAGATAATTTAAAATTGGCATGCCACTGGTATGAGCACTTTTGCGCAAATGGTTTTCTGCTTCACGCCAATTACCTTCAGCTAGTTCAATATAGCCTTGATTGCAGTTTTTAAGCGCCTTTAATGTCTTACGGTTTTGGTTCCAATGGTTGATCTGAGAAGGAAATTTAATGGTCTTAACAATTAAAAAAACCAATAACAAAATGCTGGCAATAATAGTGCTCAAGACACCTATTAACAAGACCATAGTACCTTCTATGCTCCAGTCACCATGACTGAGCAAGGCATAGCCAGGATCTTCTTTGGCAATCAAGGCAAGATAAACCGCAATAATAAGAAAAATCAGTGAATAAAAAAGCAGTTTTATCATCTCTTAGCCTCTTGCTGTTGTTCAAGCTCTTTTTGGTAGGCACGCAATAATTTAATGGATTTGGAAATATCAGGCATGGTACCTGTAATGCTCATTTTTTTCAGTGTATGCAATTCTTCAATGGTCTGTTTAATAGCAGAGCTTTCTGGATCAAAAAATTCTGTTAACCATTGCGTAGCTTCTGTCAAACTCTCAACAAACAGTGTTTTTTGTCCCAATAAAAGTGACCGCCGTGCCGTTTCAAGTTTTAACTGTAAATTTTGCTGCAAAAAAAACTGCTCTTTGGGTGTCATAAGTGCTTTAGGGGACTTATCTAATTTACGAAAGACCACTAAGGCTCTCAATTCATGCAAAAAGTCTTTACCTACTTGTTCTAAATCAGCACTATCATGGGAGGCTTTTTTATCGACTAAATCTGCTATTTTTTTCTTGGTATTCACTTGAGTGTATAAAATAGGCAGCGAGGGTAACATTTTAATAATGCTAGCCAAACGAGCAGCCATGCCAACAATATCGGGTTGTCGAAGTGCTTTTAGTTGCTGAATCTCGTCTCGGATCTGTGTTCTAGTTTCAATGGTTGCCGGATCACCTGTATCCAGTAAGCGAGAATCCGCAGCTTCTAAGGCAGCAATTGAGGTCGCCACATCTTTTTGTAGTTTTAAACTATGATTAGCCACTAATAGTAAATATTCAACTTCAGCCAATACCCAACCAATACGCTCACGTCCTTTTTGTTTAAATAATACATCCAATGACTGCAACATTTGTTGATTGCTTAAAGCCACTTTTTTAGATAAGGCTTCTGTGGTTTGTTGCTGACCAGATACCTGCTGCTGAAATTGTTGTTGCTCAGCGCTAATGCGTGCCATTTTATCAGCCATTGTTGTTAGCTGTGCACTGATACCACCGTCTACTTTAACGGCTAATGCCGATAAATCGGTTCTGGTCTTCTCCATTTTCTGGGAAAATTCGGCACGATTTTTCTCTAAACTCTGAGCGAGTAAAAAAGTAATACCCGCAGATGCTAAGGAAAAGACAATGGCTAAAAAGATAAAAGCCGAAGCAACACCAGATGATGCAGTTTTTGCTTTATCAACGTTCAGTTCATCATTTTCAATATCTTGCTTGTTTACTTTATCAGGGGTTTTATTCACTTTGTTTTCCCATTTATTTCATATTGATTGTGTAGTTATTTTAGCCCATTTCAAAACACTGTCCAATAAGGCCTGATTACTTGCCTTATTGGCAATCAAAATAGTATTTTTAAAGCCTATTTTTTTGGCATTACGCGCCATTTTTTCAGTCACAACGACCAATGGTGTTTGCCTAACCTGTTGCCAATACTGCCCATCTAGTAAAGAAACTAAATTCATTAGACCTTCATTACTGGTTAGTGTAATAACGTCGGGTGGCTGCTTAGTCCAAATGTTGGCCAGTTGCTGTGCTTCATATTGTGGCTTAATACGTTGATACACCTCAGCATAAGAAACAATAGCTCCTCGCTGCTTCAAGCTATCAGAGAGTAATTCTCGACCACCACAACCGCGAAAGATTATAATATGCTTATGATTAACATAATTGGCTTGTAAATCATCTAAGGCCAGCAAGGCTTCTGTATTATACTGATCTCTAGGGTAGATATCTGCTGTACGTCCGAGTATTTGCTGTATTTTTAAGGCACTGGCTTGACCAATGGCCACAAGCTTGAGTGTCTTAGGAATAGCGCCCAATGAGCGCAATTTTTCTAGGCCATATTCAACCGCATTAGGGCTAATAAAAATAGCAAAGGAAATTTGAGATAACTGCCTCAGTTGAGTCTCTACTTGCTGTGAAACAGGTATGGGTTCAATGGCAATCAGTGGTAGGCATATAGCCCTAGCCCCTGTCTCTTCAAGCATATCACATAATGCTTGTATTTGGTGTGCTGGCCGAGTGACTAGAACCCGAATCCCAGCTAAAATTTTACTTTGCATCTGCCATCCTAAATATTTCAGCTTAAACAAGCAGTTGTCTATTTATAAGCAATATTATTCAATATAGACTAAAATGTACCATAAACATCAACAATAATCCTTACTTATGCCTAAAAACAAGTCGTTATACTGTATTTTAATTTTTCTTATAGTCACTATTTTGAGCTCACTTACTCTCGCAAGTGATACTGCTCAGAGACACCGCCCTAAGGTCAAGCAAATCACAGATTTACGGATTGCGGCAAATGAAGCACGGTTAAAAAAAGTGCCTATTTTATTAATGTTTGGTACAACAAGTTGTCCTTATTGTCGCTTATTAAAAGAAGACTTTTTAATTCCCATGCTAATATCAGGAGATTATGAGCATAGGGTATTAATTCGAGAAGTTCATGTAACACCACGAGCCAAGCTGATTGATTTTTCAGGAGAAGATATTTCTGTTAAAGAATTTAAAAAACGCTATAAAGTCAGGCTTTATCCAACCACTATTTTTATTGATGCCAATGGCAAACAATTGGTCGATAGCATTTTAGGAGTCACCACACCGTCTTTATTTGGTGGTACATTGGATGATCAAATTGATAGGGCTTTAGCTAAATTGAAAAAAAGAAACCACTGAAACATAACCTTTAAAGCTAATTGCGTGGATTGTACTGTCTAATGGTAGCATGCAATTCAACAGAAGTCGGGCTGATTATTGTAAACCGACTAGGCCAGAGATTACTTAAACAATCTCAGTTTGCAATAACAACTAGATGTTGTACCAGTTTTAAATGAATTAATTTATTATCTTAAATAAATCAGCCTCGACTGGGAACCATTTGTACCCAGTTGTGAGCTTGCTTTAATCTATTTATGAGTTGAACCTAGAGAGTCGGCTTCAATTAAGTTTACGTTCATGACCGGCATCACTGAGTTTTTGCAAATAGTCCTGCCACATTTTTTCTTGGTTTTTTCCATAATTATAAAAAAGATCCCATGAAAAAATACCACTATCATGGCCATCGGTAAATTCAATTTTTATAGCATAGTTACCAACTGGTTCGAGGTTTTTTATATTGACATTTTCTTTACCTACTTGCAGTGTTTCTTCTCCTGGTGCATGACCTCTAACCTCTGCTGAAGGTGAGTGTACACGTAAGAATTCACTAGAAAAATGAAACCGAGAGCCATCATCAAAAGCAATTTCTAATTCACGGGACTTAGAATGCAAATTAATTTCAGTCGGTGTGGGTGTTTTTTGAGACATAATAATTTTACCTTATTCTTCTTTCTATAATTTTTTGCTATTGCTTCTTCTTGCAGTTTTTCAATTACAAAATGTAGCGCGATAAATCTTCATTAACGGCAAGTTCACCCAGTTGCTTATCAACATAGTGACCATCAACAACTAAGGTCTCACCATTTTTATCAGATGCGTCATAAGAAATAGATTCCAATAAACGCTCCATAATGGTGTGTAAACGCCGTGCGCCGATATTTTCAGTCGACTCATTGACGGTAAAAGCAACCTCTGCAATACGTTCAATAGCACTTTGCTCAAAATTCAGGGTCAAGTCTTCCGTACCCATTAAGGCGATATATTGCTCGGTTAGAGAAGCATCTGGCTCAACCAGAATACGACTAAAGTCATTGACATCTAAGGCATTTAACTCCACTCGAATGGGTAAACGGCCTTGTAATTCAGGGATGAGATCAGAGGGCTTAGAGACATGAAAGGCACCTGAGCATATAAATAACATATGATCGGTTTTTACCATGCCATACTTAGTGGATACGGTACTGCCTTCAACTAAAGGCAAGAGATCTCTTTGTACGCCTTCTCGAGAGACTTCTGGACCACGACCTTCACTTCGAGTGGCAATTTTATCAATCTCATCAAGAAAAATAATACCATTTTGTTCGGCATTATCGACAGCTTGCTGTTTAATCTCATCTTCATTAACCAGTTTAGCGGCTTCTTCTTCTGTTAATACCTTTAAGGCTTCTTTAACAGGTATTTTACGACGTTTTGTTTTACCACTGCCCCCAAGATTCTGGAACATACCTTGCAATTGGTTGGTCATTTCCTCCATGCCCGGAGGTGCCATAATTTCTACCCCAACAGTGGGTGCTTTAACATCAATCTCAATCTCTTTCTCATCGAGCTTGCCTTCACGGAGCATTTTACGAAATTTTTGCCTTGTGGAATTTTCTTGTGTTGCAGCAGAGGCATCCTCTTCCCAACCATCTGTGCTACGAGCAGGAGGTAATAAAATATCTAAGATACGCTCTTCAGCGGCATCAATAGCGCGATTTTGTACTTTTTCTACGGCTTGTTCACGAGTAATCTTAATAGCAACATCTAACAAATCACGAATAATTGATTCAACATCACGTCCTACATAACCTACTTCGGTAAATTTTGTTGCTTCAATTTTAATAAAAGGGGCCTTGGCCAAACGAGCTAAACGACGAGCAATTTCTGTTTTACCCACGCCTGTAGGACCAATCATAAGAATATTTTTTGGGGTAATTTCACTGCATAGTGGTTCTGCAACCTGACTTCTGCGCCAGCGATTACGCAAGGCAATAGCCACGGCACGCTTGGCATCAGCCTGACCAATAATGTGCTTATCCAGTTCCTGAACAATTTCTCTTGGGGTCATTTGCGACATGTGTGTACCTGTTCTAATAAGTAATACGGGTTAAATCGGTTTAGAATCCATACTATTTAGTTGTTGAAGATTCTAAGTCCAATACTTCAATGGTCTGGTTATGGTTGGTATAAATACAGATATCACCCGCGATGGTGAGTCCTTTTTGGACAATTTCTTGGGCGCTCAAGTCTGTATTATCAAGTAAAGCACGCGCAGCGGATTGGGCATAAGGACCACCAGAACCAATAGCAATAAGACCTTCTTCTGGTTCGATGACATCACCATTACCAGTAATAATTAATGAGGCCGTTTCATCAGCCACAGCAAGTAAGGCTTCGAGCTTTCTCAAAGACTGCTCGGTACGCCAGTCTTTTGCCAATTCAACGGCTGAGCGAACCAGTTGACCACGATGCTTTTCAAGCTTGGCTTCAAAGCGTTCAAATAATGTAAACGCATCCGCAGTACCGCCTGCAAAGCCAGCAATCACTTTACCGTGAAATAAGCGTCGCACCTTGCGAGCATTGCCTTTCATAATGGTGTTGCCAAGTGAAACTTGCCCATCACCACCAATAACCACCTGATTACCTCTGCGTACAGAAAGGATGGTGGTTCCTCTATATTGTTCCAATGTGATTATTCCCGAATATATGAATATTTTAGTCTATGAGTTGATTGAAATGAGGCTGAATTGTTCTAAAATCAAGTCTATGTGAATGATTAATAGTACTTTCAATTACCTTTACTAATAATACTGTATTTAGAATTATTCTATTTTGAACTAAATGGATAAATTAACGAACCAAAAGGATAATATTTCCTTTGGCTTGCATGCTATAGTCAGCGGTCGTTAATATTACTCATGTAATACTATATAAGCTCTGTAGTTTCAATTTATTAAAAATTAAGAGGCATTAATTGTATGCATTTATACAAAAAATTATTTATAACGAGCATTTGTTTATTCAGTTTCTCATATAATGCTTTCGCCTTAGGTGAGGCAGTTACTGAGATGGCCGATAAAATTGGTGACAAAATGGGCATTGGTTTAACGCGCAGTCAAATCGATGCCTCTGCAAGCACAGCATTACAACAATTATTAGCCACCTCACCGGCGGCTAAAGCCTTAGCAAAAGAAGCTAAAGGTATTTTAATTTACCCTGAAATTATCAAAGCCGGTATGGGTGTTGGTGGCCATCATGGTGAAGGGGTTTTACGTAAAAACGGCAAAAGTGTTGCTTATTACAATACCATTGCTGGCTCTTATGGTTTACAAATGGGTGCACAAAAATTTGGCTATGCCTTATTTTTTATGAATGATAAAGCACTTGCCTATCTTAATAAAAGTGAGGGTTGGGAAGTCGGTGTCGGTCCTAGTGTGGTCATTGTTGATGAGGGCATGGCAAAAACATTAACCACTACCACAGCAAAAAAATCTGTTTATGTATTTACCTTTAATCAAAAAGGTTTAATGGCCGGCATGGGTATTCAGGGTTCAAAAATCACTAAAATTAACCCTAAAAAATAACTTAAAATCGAGCTCCTTTATGTTTAAATTATTCACTATTCCTTTTTTAGCTTTATTGCTATTACCAACAACACTTTTGGCTGACAATTCTTCTGCCCAGAATGATGACTGGGTTTACTCTGTCACCCCTTACTTATGGGTGACCGGACAGAAAGGGGATGTTGCCACCCTGCCACCTGCTGGTGCGACAGAGATAGATGTCTCATTTAATGATGTGATCAGCAATATGGATCTTTCTATGATGGGTTTCTTTGAAGCACGCAAAGGGCGCTTAGGTCTTTTTAGTGAACTATTTTATGTAGGTATTTCTGCTGATGCAGATACCCCAGGAAATTTATATTCTAAAGCAGACTATGAACAAGATCTTTGGGCTTTGAGTGTCGGTGCTTCTTATGCGATAAGTCAAAACAAGGATTACTTAGTTGATGCCTTAGCGGGTGTTCGTTTTTGGGACTTAGATAATCGTTTAAAACTAAAGTCCAGTAGTTTACCTAGCGCTAAAAAATCACATCGTGAGCATTGGCAAGACGCATTTATTGGTCTAAGAGGCAAGCGCTGGCTCAACGAAAAGTGGTTTATATCCGGTTGGGGCATTACATCCATTGCTGGTGATTCTGACTCAGCTTGGGATGTCTTTGGGGCTATTGGCTATGACTATTCTGATGGTGTGTCATTTTCGGTGGGTTATCGTCATCAGGAAATCAATTATAAGAAGGGCGACTTTTTATTTGATGTAAAAATGTCAGGGCCTACCATTGGAGCAACCATTCGTTTTTAAGCGAAGGTTGAACATTTTATTATAAAAGTGATAAAGGTGATAAATATGAAAAAAATTATGGCGTTAATGTGTTTCTGTATCGGTGCTCTGGTTCTAAGTCAAAGCGTGTTGGCAGTGGGTGTTGTTGATCGTGTTGATAGACGAATGGATCATCGTGACAATGCCATGGATCGTGTGGATGATAATCAGGAATTTCGTGAAGAGCGTAGAGATTGTGTCGGTGATGGTGCTGATTGTCGTTCAGATAATCGTCAGGATCATCGTGAAGATGCGGTTGATCGTGCCGAGGAACGCATTGATGATAGACAAGATCGACGTTTTTAATCTTAACTGGATAGACCATGAAAGCAAAACGATTATTACTAGCAACTCTATTGCTTACAATAGGTGCTTGCTCAAAGCAAAAAGAAGAAGGGACTCTGGAAAAAATGGGCAAATCCATGGATCAAAAAATGGATAAAGCCACAGATTATACCGGAGAAAAAATGCAACAAATGGGTAATGCCATTGAACAAGCAGGAGATGATCTTGAAGATAAAAAATAAACACACAAAACAGTTATCAGTCGTTAGCTTTTTAGTTGTCCTTATGGGTATGTTTGCCAATACTCTGTATGCCAAAGGTGTTGAACCAGAAGCCGATCAGATTTTAAACAACATGGGTACGTATTTGGCCAGCTTAGATAAATTTACAGTGAAGAGTCATTCAACTATTGAGTCCATGTTGGACTCAGGGCAAAAAATCATGTTTGACCATGATAATATTAGCTCGATTGATCGCCCTAATAAACTATTTACTCAGCGTAAGGGCGATGCAGTCAATCAACGTTTTTACTACAATGGGAAAGTATTTACTCTTTATAATGTCACAACAAATACCTACCAGACAATTAATGCACCTGATAGCTTAACAAAAGCCTTAGATTCAGCCATTAAACAGTTTGATATTGCGGCACCGGGCGCTGACTTATTGTATAAAGATAGCTATAAGAGGCTTTCAGAGAATTTATTGTCAGGTTTTTATGTGGATACAGCCATCATAGACGGTGTTGAATGCTATCATCTTGCTTTTCGTAATACGGAAGTCGATTGGCAAATATGGATTGCCACAGGAGATAAGCCTCTTCCTAAACGTTATGTCGTCACTTCTAGATGGACAACAGGAAGCCCTCAATTTGTCTTAGATCTGGACTGGAATACTCAGCCTGATTTTAGCAGCAGTATTTTTAGTTTTAATCCTCATAAAAAATAACTCATAGAGAAAAGGAAAACAGATGAACGTGTTAACAAAAATATTTTTTCTAGGTGCTGTGAGCCTTTTATTTTTATTAGGTGATATTGATACCAGTACACAGTTTGGCTTTCGCATTATAAAAAATGCTGAGGCTGTCGTGGGTCGTCCTATAACACCCGTTAGTGTTGCAGGCGTACGTCGTCGTACTCGTCGCCGTACTGCTGCCGTAATGGCAACCACACCGGTTGTTGCACCTGTTGTTGTTCCCGTACCGGTTGAAGTCGAAGTGGAAGTAGAGGTCGACGAAAAGTAATATTTTCTGATGCTTAAAAATATTGGCATACAGAAATTTGTGTGCCAATATTTCCCCTCTTTCCCTCTATATCTGAAAGTCAATAATAATCATGTCTAAGTGCCTCAAATATTTACATTATGTTTTATTCCTTTTTATTCCTTATGTAGCTCATGCCAGTTGGCTAACAGATACCTTTATTGATCCCAGTGATGGTTATTTTGATACCAGTAATTGGTTGTTAGAAAAGGAAGGCTTTTTACCTGTCCCGATTATTATTACCGAACCTGCTATTGGTTATGGTGGCGGTGTTGCTTTAGTTTATTTTCATGACAAACTAGGGGCTAAAAAAGGCATACCTCCTAGCGTCTCTGCAATTGCTGCTGCAGCAACAGAAAATGGTACCTGGTTTATCGGAGGTGGTCATTTAGGCATTTGGAATAATGATAAAATACGTTATACAGGTGGCTTAGGAGCCGGTCTGGTTAAAATGGAATATTATGGTTTGTCAGGGGTTAATGGTAGAAAAAAAAATAACGGTATAAACTTTGAAACGGAAGCTCTTTTTTTGATGCAGGAAATACAATTTCGTTTAGGCAGCAGCCCTTTTTTTGCTGGCATCAGTTATACCTTTGCGGACACCCAAAACACCTTTAGAATGACACGTAGCGAACAAATCCAAGATCCTGATTCACAATTACCCGGTATTAAATTTAATAGTCGTTCAGCAGCATTAGCCCTAATGCTTAATTATGATACACGGGACAATATTTTTACGCCCTCAAAAGGTATTGCAGCAGAAGTTAAAATAATGGACTTTAATAAACGCTGGGGTGGGGATCAAAACTTTAAGCGCTATGGCGCTTCTATTCTTAACTATACACCCTTAAATGAGACCCTAGTGCTTGGCCTACGTGCTGATGCTGAAGTAATTAAAGGCGATGCGCCTTTTTATTCCTACCCCTTTGTTGATATGCGAGGGGTCAAGGCCATGCAATACCAAGGTGAAAAAACACTCTTAGCTGAAGCCGAGTTACGCTGGGCTTTCACACCACGCTGGTCTCTAGTTGGTTTTGGTGGCGCTGGTAAGGCCTACAATAGTGGTAATAAGGGGGATTCTGACATTGTTTATAGCAAAGGCTTGGGCATACGCTATTTAATTGCTTCAAAGCTAGGCTTGCAGACGGGTATTGATATCGCCAAAGGACCGGATGATACAGCCATTTATATTCAATTTGGTAGCTCTTGGTCGTTAAAATAAAAGGCTTTGTTATCAACAAGCCTTTTATTTTAGTTTAATCCTAAATAAAGCCTTATTCCATTAGTTCAAAATCATTCAATTGCCATGTTTTGTTAAACCAAGGCTTCAAAGGACCATAGGTTCGGAATAAAACAAACCATGCTTTACCGAGGACGGTTTGTGTCCAATTCGCTTCTTTCCCCTTGGGTGCTTTTGGTCCATAGTATAAATCAACTGAACCATCTTTGTTGTAGACAAGCTTATCGACAATGTTATTTTTCTTAGGCAATGCTTGATCGGTTTGTAACATGGATCGAGTTTGTGGGTCATAGACCACAATTGACCAGAAATCTTTGGCTGGCACATTCGCTGGAATAGTCAGCTTATAGGTTTTTTCGCCATATAAAATATTCCCTTTGCTGTCTTTAGTTGCAAAAGCATAGTTTGAACCAACGCCGGGTATTTCTAAAGCCATGGCAGGAGTATTCACTGTGGCAGTATAGAAAAATAGGGTTCGAGCATCTAAGTTACGTCCCTGATTGCCATCGCCATCTAACCAACGATAATCCTTACCTACAAAACCGGTATACCATTGTTTGCCTTTATAGAGGTAGGCATTTTTATCACGAGGTGATAAACCAATGCCTCTTGCGGTAGCATTGGCAACAGCAACTGCATCATGTAATATACCTTTCATGCGCGTATCAGGGGCAAAAGGTTTGCCCTTAATAAGACCAATAGCAGCGGCCTGACCTCTCAATTCAGGGTCGATAAAATTAATCGGCTCTTTTTGCAAGACATGCCACAATTCTTTGTAAAAATCATAATTATTAGCATGAATGGTATTGAACACTTTTCCTGAACCATTGATAAAAACCATTTTGTTGGGTTTTTTAGCATCTTTTAATGGATAAATTTTTAAGCCTGTTTTCCACATTTTTGTTGCGGCATCAGGTTTTCCATCAACGAGGAAGCCACGCAAAATCATCCAGTTAGTATAACTTCTGGACTGCGCAATCCAGACTTCTTTCATCTGATCGCCCACCAACACCTTAGTTGAACTATTGTCTTTCATGCTATTTGGGGTAGGCTTTAAGTCACCTTTATAATCTGGAGGCAAAATAATATAAGTCCCCCCTTTTTTGCGATCAGGACCTGGTGCCCCCATATCCACAACATAACGAAAAAAAGCATCATCGACAGTACCCGGACCAGCACCCGGAGGCATTTCTACTACGGTAGGGCCATCTTTTTCTAAATCTAATATAGCAGAGGCATAGACGGTACTGCCATTACCGGTTAGAAACAAAGAAGAAGCATCCATTAAATTATCAAAAACAACTACCTTATTTGAATTATCAGCGCCTAACTCTTTCATCCCAAGACGCATTCCCTCAATGGAGGTTGCCGGTATAAAATTAAGAAAGACATCAACCCCTCGAATAAAGTCTAAATTATCATAAACCTTAGTGAGTGTTTCTTTACTGGGTAAACCGTCATAAAACTCTAAGTCACCAATACGAGTTTTAACCTTATTAGGGGTCATGATATTCTCTGGGATTTTATGTTTAAAGCCCGGGGTTGCTTTTTCTTGAGCAAAAGAAAGCGGTGTTTGTAATAGTGAAAGAGTTGCCACCATAGTAAACATTATATTTTTAGTTATTCTATTTTTTATCATTATTGAATTTCCTAAATTGTTGTTAGTTGCTGTTGATTATTATAGAGCGTTTGGATGTTAGTTTTTTTCCGTACTGGTCTCTGCTTGTTTATCTTCTTTGTTATGTTTAGGTTTCAAATTCTCCAAAAGTATTTTTATTATTGGAATTAATTGCCCTAGACTCATTACATCACGTTTTAGCACACCATTAATGCCACTATTGATGTGTTTAACGGTCTGTTTTACTTCACTCGCTTCGTGTTTAAATTCCTGTACATCCTCCAATATCTGAGACCATGCAAAATCACGCACATCGAGTATGGCTTCTGCTTCTGGAGCACATTCCTGCTTTGATGCAATAATAAAAAAAAGAGCAGAAATAAATAAATTTATTAAGGCTAATATCAGCGCCGCCAAGGCAGAAGATAAAAAAGTTGATAGATAAAAATAAACAGAAATATTGACCATCACCAAAGTAATAAATAATGCCAATAAGGCAATCGTATTTAAAACAATTTGTTTGCTACGCTTACGAAGTTCTAATTTTAGAAGTGCTTTTTCACTTCTAAGCAATAAATTAATTTTATTTTGTATAGTATTACTCATGGGCTATCCTTGTCTCGTAAATATCAAAATAGGAGTCTAGTGGATGCATCCTATTTTGAAACACTGGCTCGGCCAATTAAAATACCTAAACCTAATAACAAGAATACCGTAGCGGGTGAAATCTGATCATAATCTTTTTTTAATTGTACACTGAGCTCTTTTAGCTGTTCTGAGAATTGCTCTGATAGATCATTTCTAAGATCATTGATAGAAGCTTCATCCATTGTATCTGTAATGCTTTCTTTTATCTGGCTAAGTTTTTTCTGTGCTATTGTTATTTGCTGTTCTTGTAATTGCTTAGCCGCTTTATGCAGTAGCTCTACCTCTTCATTCATTGTTTTTATCGGCATTGCTTCATCCTTGATAGTCACTCATCATAAAACCAAGCCACTTTGTTTCTTCATATTGCATTAATAAAAATTGAAATGCCATTGTCAGTGGTACTGACAAGATCATACCTGCCGGACCAAACATCCAGCCCCAAAAAGTCATAGATAAAAAAACGGTTAATGATGACAGACCTAAGCCTCGTCCCATTAGACCCGGTTCAATGATATTACCAATAACATTATTAATAATAATGTACCAGAGCATAACCCAGACACCAGACATTACCCCCTGATCAAGCACTGCTAATATAACAGGGGGAATTGCGGCAATGATAGAGCCAAAGACAGGAATAAAATTTAAGAAAAAAGTAACGGTTGCCCATAAAAGAGGATAAGAAACATCAAAATACCATAGTACAATAAAAGCACAGAGAGCGGTTAAGAGGCTTATTTTTGCCTTAATCACAAAATAGGTTTTAATTTTGCTGATAATTTCAATGGATGCCTCAAGGCGTTCGCTATCATTTAATGTCTTTTGCAACTTGATATACATATAGCCTGATTCCATTACGATAAAAATAGCCATAAATAGAATAAGCATTATATTAGAGAGTTGGTTGCCTAGTTGCATAAGCGTGCTTTGAAAAAAACCAACTAAGTTACTAGGGTTAAAAATGGCTAATAAATCTTTATTTTTTATGGGTAGGCCATAGCCAATTAACTGATTAATCACCCTATCTGAAATACTTTGTAATTGACTCGCAAGACTTTGTGAGTCATGTGTAAAAGAATCGACCTCATTAACAAGAAAAATACCAATACCTAATTCTATGCCAATACTGGTCACAATAATCAAAATAAGAGCAATACTTCGAGGTACTTTTCGACGCTCAAAAAAAGCTAATAGCGGTAGCAGTAAAATAGCAATTGCTATGGCAATTAATAGAGGCACAACAATATCCGAAGCCATTTTTAGAACGGCAAAAACAATGGACAACATGCCTAAAAATAAGAAGAGTTGGTTTATTCGCCAAAGATGAGGTTCATTTGTTTGCATTCGATTCAATAGTTTATTGATTTAGATCATTATACAAGAAAATATAGCACATCATATTGGCAAATACCTGACATTTTAAGTCAATTTATTATCTTTTTGGGTCAGTTTACTTAGGAAATAAAAACTGTAGTTGCAATCTCACCTGCCAATCGGCTCCATATTTAGGAGCTTCTATATTTTTATAGGCACTGATCTGAGCATTAATAGGTTGTTTGCCAATTTTAAAGATCTTACCAAAACCACCGCCTACGGGTATGGTCCAACGTTCATCATTGTGTGCTTCCCAGTTGGCGGTAATGATGGGTGCGGTTGTTAAGTACCAAGAATCCGGTAGGTTATAATTAATGAAATATTGCCACGTAAAGAGATTAATATCTTGTTTACCAGAACCACCCACTGACCAAAGATTACTAAAAAGAGAACCGACCACCCAATTACCGGGCATGGTTAAAAACACAGCAGATACACCTGCTGCCCATTTATCAGCACCTAAGGTATCATCTGTTGCTGTCGGCAGAAGAAAGGTCGGCCCCACACCCCAAGTCAGCTTGCCTGAATCAGAGGGGGAAAAAAATGCAGTAAATGACACATCACCCAGACCGTTTACACGACCTTTATTGGTTAATGTATCCGGTTGAGAGGTAATCGGAATAATCGTTCGAGTAATTACATTCCAATCATTATTAAGCGTAATAGGCCATACGGGCTGAATATTGAGAATATTTTGTGTTTCTTTATCCGGTCCGACTTTGGTATTAATATTATTTTGAAACGGTAGGCTGATCATATTAGCAATCGGATTTTGCGCTGCTTTAGCAAGATCACTATTACTTTGGGCAAAAACAGTGCTTGAGAACGTGCTACTGACAAAAAACAATGCTGCCAAGAATGTGGGTATTTTAAATGTTTTCACTGATTGGATCCTAAGGGTTTTATTTAAGTGAATTAATAATATCTAGTAGTGGCTTACCACTTGCACCTGATGGTGAGTTAGTATGCATTATTTTGGCTAGTGTCGGGGCAATATCAATAGGCTCTATTTTATGATTAATGCGTTGTTGCTTGAGACCACTACCAGCAAAAATAACAGGGACAAAGGTATCATAGTTCCAAGGGCCACCATGATTAACGGCCATAATTTCACCCTCAAAATCATTAATAAAATAATGTGGCTGAAAAAGAATTAAAATATCGCCCGAGCGTTTATTATGATAACTACGCAATGCCGCTCTATTTAAAAAAGTATCCGGTAGTTGATTATTTTCTAAGGCACTGCTTGAAACAGCCAGAGCAACGCCTTTAATTCCCATTAATTCCTTAGCCACTGCTTGTTCAACCTTACTGAGTTGAAGACCTTTTTTCTTAATTAAATCATGATCAAGATACAAATACGGTGGAAAAAAAGCTTGAATGAGTTTTTTGCCGATGCCAAATTGCTTTTTAAGCCGTGTAACGGCAGGTGCTTTGTCCCATTTATCCGGCGACACATAACCCGACTCAATACCAAATTTTTTCAGATGAGCGGGGGTTTCGGGGCCACCATGATCAGCAGAGAGCACAATAAGCGTATTGTCTAAGCCGATATGTTTATCAATATAGGCAAATAAGTTTGCTAGAGTACGATCTAAACGCAGTAGATTATCTTCTGCTTCTAAACTCGAAGGGCCAAAGATGTGCCCAACATAATCCGTAGAAGAGAAGCTGATAGCAAGAAAATCAGTGACATTATCTTGCCCCAATTGCTCCGCACTGATAATGGTTTTAGCAAAATCTAATGTTAATTCATCACCTGCGGGGCTAAAGGTCAGAAAATTATTAAAGTATTTATTGTCTGAGGAACCATATTTATGGGGAAACGTTGTACCAAAGCCAGCAATGTCCACTTCTCCTGATGCCTTATCTTCTTTTCCATATAAGTAAGTCGATTGCTTATGTAGTAGTGACCATGACTTATTTTTATACGCCTGATTTTTCTTTTTCTGATTCCAATGTGTTACCCACTCAGGGTATGCATCATAATAATAAGAACTGGTAATAAATTCCCCAGAGGATTTTGAGAACCAGAATGCCTTGCCATTATGACCCGCTAAAGTCACTGCACCTCGATCTTTTACGGAGACGGCAAAAATTTTAGCTTGAGCGTTAGTGGTTAATGATAATTCATCACTAAAGGTGGTCACTAAAATATTGGCTGGTGAACGACCATCACTAGAAGCCAAGCGTTGTGAAGAGTCCACTTCGGTTGACTCATCAACATCTGCATTTTTAGAAAGAATAGGATAGCGCTGATCTTCAATATTATAGGCTAACTTGCCTGTTTGACGATCAAACCAGACATTAGAAACCATGCCATGTTGTGCTGGATCAGCACCGGTCGCCAGCGAAGTATGACCTACGACAGTCTCTGTGTTCGCGTGACCATAGTGAGCATTGCTATACCAGACACCTTGTTTCTTTAAATAACGAAAACCACCTTCACCCATGTTCTTCATATATTTTTCAGGGAGATCCCCACGTAATTGATCAACCGTGATTTGTAGGATCAATTTTGGCGAAGCAAAGACAGAGGAGCTTATTAATAAGACCAATATTAACAAGATTAGATGAAGAGAAAATCGTAAATTGAGCATTAAAGTCTCTTAATTATTAAATCAATAAGCTTAACATATTAGAGAAAAGTATAATTGTTTTTTTCGCTCATAAATTTTACATTTCAGTCTAAATTTATTATTCTGAAAAGTTAAAAAACGTATGACTAATGAAAATTATTGTTGATGATTTTTTCTAAATTTTTTAGGGGTTATTTTGTTACAACGAATAAAAAATCGGGTAAATGAACTTTGGTCAGTATAGCCCGTTTTTCGGGCAATATCACTAATGCTTACTTGGGTTTCGCTTAATAATTGTTTGGCTCTATTGTTTTTAACTTCTTCTTTTACTTGTCTAAAATTAATTTTTTCTTGCACTAAGCGACGTTTAAAGGTGCTTATTGTTAAATTGAATTCTTTGGCAATTGCTTCAGCAGTTGCTTTTTCTCCACTGATACGTTCGACTAATAAGGACTGAATTTTATGTAAAAAAGTCGTGCTTTTTAGATAGTTTTTTAAGGTTTCATCAGCCTGCTTCCGCAAGATTTTTAATAACTCAGGGTCAACGTTACTGAGTGGTTTATTCAGTATAGATTTAGGGTATAGCAGGTAATTGTCAGGCTCATTAAAAACAATACGTTCACCAAAAATGCTGTATAACTTCTGTTTGTTTTGAGGTTCGCCATGACTTAGATGGGTGCTTAGAGGTTTGGCTATTTCCCCCAAGGGCTCTTTTAAATAATAAGCAACAAAGCCTAAGGCCCATTCAGTAATGTGTCTGGAATTAATACTGATGACATGATCAAAACAATATCGGATTTTTATGGTATCTTTTTCATGTACTATTTTAAAGGAAACCCCACCGGCATGATAAATATAATAATAGCGTTCTAAGGTCATCAACAAGTCTCTTACGGTACTACTATTAAGCAATAAATAGCCAAACAGGCCATACATGGTAATATCGACTCTTTCATTCATGGTGAGACCAAAATCAGGGTTATTACTTATCTCAGCGCATGACAATAACAAACGATTGGTGCTGTCAGCAGAGATGGTATCCATGTGATAAAGTAAATTATCGACATCTTCAGGTAATTGTTGACTCAATTGCTCTAAGTCCACACCGCCTCTGCGAAATGATTCTAAGACCCAAGCTCCGGGTAATCCTTCTGTTTTCATATCATTACTGTCTAAATGGCTAAATAATTGGACTAAAATATCAATTATTTTTTGCTTTGTCATGTTATATTGACGGGTTTATGTACTAATAAACTTATTTTTTTGAAAAAAAGAGAACTATATTAATGAATAAACGGATTCTATGGTTGTGTCTATTTCTAGTTTTATCGATAAGTGCGATGGCGAATGCAGACTTTATTGCTGAGCAAAGGAATGACTTTAATACCTTATCAGCTGACGATCTTGTCAAGATGCGTCAGGATATACTCCGTATGTCAGAAGAGACACTCAAACAACTCTATAAAGAGCATCCACAAGCCAAAAAAGAAATAGAAAATGCCTACGGTTATGGTGTTTTTAAGGGACAGACCGTTAATTTGGTTATGTATGTTGCTGGTAAAGGCTTAGGGGTTGTTTATGATAATAAGACCAAAACACCTATTTTTATGAATGCTGTTAGAGCTGGCACAGGTCCTGGCGTCGGTTATAAATCCATCCGTGGTGTGCTTATTTTTGCCAATGAAACGGTTTATAAACAATTTACCACTATTGGTTTACAGGTCAGTGCATCAGGAGATGCCTTGCTAAAAGTCGCTGGTAAAGGGACACAAGCAAGTAAAGCAGTATCATTAATCCCCGGTGTTTCTTTGTATCAGTTGGTGGATACCGGTTTAGTGCTACAGGCTAATTGGGGTGCAACTGAATTTCTTAAAGATCCAAACTTAAACAAGAAATAGGTGTAAATGCCAATCTTGATAATGACCCTATCGTTTCAAAAATGGCCGAGCAGAAATTAAGCATCATGCACTGAACGTCGTTATACCGTAAGCGATCATTCCCCAACGTTCTTCCAAGGCAACCCTAAATAAAATATTCTTAAGCCTCCTGAAATTGAGTAGTCCGGAGGCTATTATGAATACCCCTCATCGTAAAGTAGTTCATCGCAAAGCAGAATACTGGCAAGACAAAATCAACCATTGGAAATCCAGTAATTTAACCCAAGTTGAATTTTGTCACCAACATGGATTAGCCATGAG
>WFNB01000033.1 GCA_015488755.1 Gammaproteobacteria bacterium
CCTTTCTTCTATAATAAAATTACATTTAATAACTGGAGAATGTTATGTCTAAAAAAGATAAAAAGAAAGATAACAAGAAAAAAGATGATAAAAAGAAAGCACTTCTAAAACTCAAAAAGAAAAAAACAACGAAGAAGTTAAAGAAGAAAGCAGACAAAAAGAAAGTGGATAAAAAGAAAAAATCTAAAAAGTCCAAGAAATCTAAAAAGTCTAAAAAGTCTAAAAAATCAAAGAAGTAAATAATTCCTATCCAAGTCTTTATTAGTAACTTCCATGCTTTATTTAGATGACTTGGTGGAATTGAAGTTATGCCCAAGCAGACCATTTTCAACAAGTCTGCTTGAGCAAATTTACTACCCCTCCCGAAAGACATACTGACAAATTTCTAATAATATAGTAGAATTCGTCTTCCTAAAATTCAGAGTCAATTAATCAGGTAATTATTATGGGTAAAACCGACGTTTCACATCTTCCTTATGAAAGCTCATTTGTTCCAGAGATCCTCACTGAAGATCATAAAATTAAATTTGCTTGCCACCCTGGTGTGTCTTGTTTTAATGCCTGTTGTAAACAAGCAGATGTTATGCTTGCTCCTTATGATGTCATTCGTCTGAAACAAAAATTGGAACTCACTTCTGAGCAATTTCTTAAAGACTATACAGTGCCTTGGGAAATGGACGGTGATGGTGTTATTGGTGTTAAATTAAAAACAAATGAAGATAAGCATTGCTTATTAATGACAGAGAAGGGGTGTAGTGTTTATAAAGATCGCCCAGCAGCTTGTCGTTATTATCCTTTTGGTTTAATGGGAGTAAAGCATACAGAGGCTAAGGCCGATGAACAAAATTATTTCCGTATTGAAGAAGAACATTGCAAAGGGCATGAACAAGAGAATTTTCTGCCCGACACAAAAGAAATTACCTTAGGTGAATATCGTAAGACTCAAGGTGTTGAAGAGTTTGATAAGTTTAATCTGGACTGGATCCGTCTTATGCTGAAGAAAAAGTCAGCGGGTCCTGCTGTTGGCACTCCTTCAGTTGAAAGCCTCCAAGTTCTTTTTATGGCTACTTATGATTTAGACCGTTTTAAACGTTTTGTATTTAGCCCTAACTTTCAATCTGTCTATCTTCTTGATAAAGACTTTCTTGACACAATACAAAAAGATGATCTCGCCTTATTAGAATTTGGCTATCGCTTTTTGCGTCAGGTGTTATTTGGTGAAAAAACCATTGATCTTAAAGCAGATGCAGTTGCCAAGCGAGCAGAAGAACGTAAGGGATATTGGAAGGCTCGTCATGATGCAGAAATGGAATATGCTAACTTAAATGATCCTCGCTATGATCCAGAAGTAATGGGTGATGAAGTAATGGGTGATAATAAATTAACAGAGCAAGCTGAAGCAGCGAAGAAAAAAAGTAAGTAGTTTAGGCTATTAAAGAGAATATTATAGTGCTTTTGAATCAGGAAAATAATTTCACATCATATCAGCAAATGAAAGTTGCTATCCTGTCTGATACTCATGATGAGTTGAGTGAACAGGTGAATGCAATTGTCAATGAATGTGATATTGCTATTCATGCTGGTGACATTGGTGCCAGTTCTGTATTGGAAGCGCTAGAACCAAAATTAGGCCATATTATTGCTGTGGCTGGGAATAATGATAAACCGTATTTATGGGACTTTAAAGATTGGGATTTGGTGAAAAAACTGCCATTAATTCAAGAACTGACTTTCTCAGGAGGAATAATTGCCATTGAACATGGTCATGAGCATGATATATACAAACCTGAACATAGTGATTTGAAACAGGCACATCCTAATGCTCGTGTTATTATTTATGGGCATACTCATATACAAGTTATTGATACTGCTGAAAGTCAGCATGTCATTAACCCTGGTGCCGCCGGTTATACCCGTAATAAGGGGGGGGCTTCTTGCATTGTTCTTAATATAAAAGATGATGTTTGGGAGTATGAGACATTTAAATTTAATGATAAATTGTCGTAGCTCATACTTTATCTTACGGTTCTAATTTAGAAAACGACGCCTTTTTTTACTTATACTTATCACCTTACGCTAAGTTTGCTTATAGTTATTCTTCTTATAATTATCCCAAGCACTATTAATTATTGCTTCAAATTCATTTGTTGTTGATGTTGTTGACTGTGTTTCTAAGATTTCTTTGAAGAGATTTCTAATTTTTATTGTATGCTTGTAGTTATTAACTCCTTCCCACCTTTGTTTTTTTAAATGTTTTGATAGTCGAGCATAAATGGCTGCAATCATATTGTATGCTGTCTTTAATTGATTAGACTGCGCTTGTGTTATGGCTGTTTTGGTTAGCTTATAAGCATATTTTTCAGTTTCTTTGGGGGTTTTTGATTTAACTATATTTTTTTGAAGATGAACGAAATTAGTTTGTAGAAAAGCTTTTCTTTTTCTTTGCTTAGAATAGCCTGTCATCAGGCTTTTTGTTCTTTTTAAGCGTTGGGAGTGACCACAGCCCATATTGGTAAACTCAATCGTTCCATCAGGTTGTGTGCATTGGGATATTGAAGCGCTAAAAGCATTTTGAGCTATAAGGAGTAAAATCAATAGCAAAAAAGAAGCAGAATTGATTTTTGTTTTTAAGGTTGTTTTTATATAAATCATTGAATTATCGGGTTAGTAGTAAACTGCTAAATATGTAATTATAGCGTTTTTGCTTATTATTATAGTAAAATTAGTGAATGATCACATTTTAGTATAATAAACTTAACTATAGTAGAGAGTAGGCTATAATTAGATTCATATTTGTTCATAAATAAAGTGTTTAGAAGTATTAAATATAGAAACAAAGTGTTTGCTGATATTTATTTTAAATGCATATTTATAAAGTAGTGATAGTAAGTTTTAAATGTTTTATTTGAGGTTATATGGCGCTCCAAACTAAAAAAATATTAGCTCAAAATATTCTTGTTGGTATGTACATATCCGCATTGGATCGCCCGTGGATTGAAACAGACTTTCTTTTAGAAGGCTTTTTTATTGAAACACATCGTGACCTTGAAAAGATTCAGGGGCTATGCGAGTTTGTTTATATTGATGTTGAATTGACTAAAGAGCGAGTAAAATTTGACTCAGTTGAACCTTCACTTATGTCAAGAATTAAGAGTATTGCTAATACTGATGTTAAGGACATTAGTTTTACTCTTAAATCGGATGCGCCAAGAAAATCTACTATTCCTAAGCCAGAAACGACCTATAAAAAAACCAGCTCTTTTTCAACAGAATTTCGAACAGCCAATCAATTATATAAAGATATCACTATTACCGCATCACAACTATTTTCTAATGTAAGTTCAGGTGCTGAAGTGGATCTAATTAGTGTTAAGCGCTCTGCAACTGCCGTTGTTGACAGTGTTGTTCGCAATCCAGATGCTTTTTTATGGTTAACACGTTTGCATGAGAAAGACAGTCATTCACATCATCGTTCATTAAGAACATCAATCTGGGCCATTGCCTTTGCACGCCATCTTGGTTTAGAAAAAGCTAAACTCAATGATCTTTCAAGCGCATTACTTTTGTGCAATATCGGTAAAGCAAAGTTACCAAAGGAGCTACTTGAGAAAGAAGATGATTTGAATGATGAGGAATTGCTTGAATACCAAAAGCATGTTGAACTCACACTAGAAGCTTTAAAAATTATGGGGCGAACTCCGCAAGCCATTATTACTATTATTAGATCACATTGTGAGCGCTTTGATGGCTCTGGTTATCCTATGCAATTAATGGGCGATGAAATTCCTTTTTTGGCTCAAATTGCAGGGCTTGTGAGTTACTATGAAGAAATTACTAATAGAAGGCATCATGAAGATTCTTTAGATCCAACTCGGGCAGTAGAGCATTTATATTTTTTGCGCGATGAAAAATTTATGTCAGAATTAGTTGAAGAATTTATTTGCTCAATTGGTATCTATCCAGTGGGTTCAATTGTTGAACTCAACTCAAAAGAAATTGCTATCATTGTTGAGCAAAATGGCAAAAACCAACTATTACCTAAAGTGTTAATTTTACGGGATGTGGAGCGTATGCCAGTGACTCTTTTTAAAGTATTGGATTTGTACCAGATCAATCAAAATGCTGAGGGTGTTAAAGCTAAAATTATTAATACCTATCCTCTTGGCGCATTTGGTATTGATGTTTCAGAGGTTACTCAAGGTTTAGAGCGGGCTACTAATGTGGACATTAAGGTGGAAAAAAAATGGGGTATAAAAAAATTACTAAAGAAAGTTGTCTCATAAAAAAATATCTATTATTAACGACCTTTTTCATTACATCTTGCCAATCATCATTGCCAACAAAACAAACAAATGTGTTATTTGATGGCCAGTTAATTTCATCGATTGAAATTACTCATTCTTTGCAAGTTTCCCCTGGATCAGCACGATCTTTCCTGCAAAGAGGTCAACAAATTCCTATGAATCAACTGAATTTATATGATAGTAATTGTGAAGTTGAAATAAATACTGTCTTAGATGAACAGTATCAAGAAATTAAAGCAGAAACATTTAATGTTATCTCTATTGTTTGGGATGAAAGTCCTATTGTTATGCGTAAACCTTTACTATTTGCTTCTGCAGAACTTGCCTGGTCATCAGATTCACCCGTTGATATTAAGCGATATTATTATTTTAAGCTGACTGCTCAAGATCCAGAGTCACTATCTCAGGTGCGAGCGTTAATTTGTCGGGGTGAGCAAGATACTCCCTATAATGCCCAACTGCCTACATTTGAAGAAATAAAAAATGCTACAGGTCAATTGATAAAATTTATTTAGGTTGAAACTTAGAATGAAAAAATTAAAGATTATGCTTTTTTTATGTTTTAGTTTGATTAGCTTGCAACTTCAAGCTCAAACTTTTTCTCTAGTTGCCAATACATGGCCTCCCTATGTTGATAGTGCACTGCATGAAAATGGCTTGGCTATGAATATTGTTAAAACTGCATTTGCAAGGGTAGGCTATACACCAGAAATAAGAATTGAAAAATGGGAGAAGGCATTACAGGGATCAGAGATGGGTGTTTATGATATTGTCGGTGCTTTATGGAAGACAAAGGAAAGAGAGCAGACTTTATTATATAGTGATCCTTATTTAACCAATAATATTGTTTTAATTACACACTCTCAAAGTCACTTGAAATTTAATTCTTTAGATGATTTAAAAGGGGTTCTTATTGGTGTTTTAAAAGGCTATGAGTATGATGAAGCTTTTATGAACGATCATCAGATTTTAAAGTTCCAAGCCAATCGCTTAACACAAAATTTAATTTCAGTGCAAAATGGTAAGTTGGATGTGGCGGTAGCTGATAAGCGTTTAGCAATGTATGAACTGAAGCATTTTATGGGCAATAATATAAAGAACTTTCGTTTTTTAGCTAAACCACTAAGCTCTCGTCAGCTTTATATCGCTGCACCGATTGAACGCCCAGAGAGCAAAAATCTTATTGCAAAGTTTAATCAGGGTTTAGCTGAGATAAAAAAAGATGGTACCTATCAAAAAATACTGGATGGGTACATCTTTTAAGTGCTTAAACTTAAATTTTAATAAATACAAAAAGCCCCGCTTACTATCTAAATTAAGCGGGGCTTTTCTTTTTTACTTCTCTAGTTACTTAGCTTGCTTGGGCGCTTAATAAGCAACTAGAATGCTTTAATGATAATGTGTTGTTTACTTAGCCGCAATATCATTAAGCTTTTGCGCAGGGATGACCTGCCCATTCAATGCCGAGTCAGTGGCCGAGCGACCAAAGGCCACCGACATCAATGTGGAATAATAGACCACAGGGATATTGAACTGAGTGCCAAACTTGTCATTGATTTTATCCTGATAAACTTCCGTATTCATCTGACACACAGGGCAGGGTGTGACAATCATATCGGCACCATGATCCATCGCTGATTCCAAAATAGGCTTAATGAGATTGAAGCTCTTATCCGGCTCAGAGAAAGCTAAGGCACCCCCGCAACAAGAGACTTTCTTCTCATAGTCACGAATAGGCTCAGCACCGACCGCCGCAACCATATTGTCTAAGTAGGCAGGGTTCTCAAAAGACTCGCCATCAATGCCAAAAGGGCGATTGGTTTGACAGCCGACATAACCGGCAATCTTAATGCCTTCAAGAGGCTTTTTCACCGTTTCAGTGATTTTTGCCATCCCAATGTCCTCGACCAGAACCTCAACCATATGGCGAATGTTCTTATCGTTCTTCATCTCCAGACCGGCTTCCTTAAGTGCTAGGGCAGTGCCTTCCTTAATCTTGGTGCTGTGAGCAACCCGTTCAGAGGCTTCACGAGTGGCTAACCAACAGGCCGCACAGGTGGCCACAATGTCTTGCTTAGGATGCTGTTGCTCTGATAGAGCAATGTTACGTGCAGATAATGACACCCGAGGTAACTCACCACCACCGGCATAACCAATTGAAGCGGCACAACAGTTCCAGTCATCAATGGTATTGAGTTTGATATCCAACTCATCACACATCGAATTAACCGAGGTGAGGTAATTTGAAGAGGATGCTCCGGATTGAGAGGAGCAGCCTGGGTAAAATGAGTACTCTTTTTTACTAGAATCGTTCTTATCAGACATGATGTTTCTATCCTCTACTTGCTATTGGCTTCAATCGCATCGTTTTCAATTTGTGCGGCTTTCTTTAACATGGCATGAAAGCCAGACTTATCTTTAATGCTATGTCCACCCCAAGCTTCATTGACCGCCATACGCTTGGTTTTAAGCATGTTCAGACCGAGTTTTTGATTGGCCATAGCGGTTTTAACGCCTTCACCAAAGCCATTCATAAAGTATAAGCTGATGCCTAACTTTAACTCATTAACACGACCCTTATTGGTTAAATTGTTCCAGAACAACTGGGCAAACTTAGCCGTAGGCTGTGTTTTTGGTACCAAATTCAGACGCTTGGCGTAAGTTGCCAGACCATGCATGATGTGGGTGATGGGTAACTCACGAGGACAACGGGCAATACAGTTGTAGCAAGAAGTACACATCCACATTGAATCACTGGCTAAGACTTGCTCACGCTTATTGGCGCGTATCATCATAAAGATTTTTTGTGGGGTGTGCTCCCAATGAGGTCCCATGGGACAAGAGCCCGCACAGACACCACATTGCATACACATTTGCACCCTATCGCCTTCTTCGACGTTATCGATGACTTCTTTTAAGAAGTTGCCCTTGTACTTATCAGCCAGGGCTTGATTTAAATCACTCATTTATACTATCTCCTTGAGGAGAGTGTCGCTTGTCTCGCGTCTCATATGCTTAGATAGAGTCGCTAAGCAGGCGCACTCCCTGGCTGTTTAGAACTTGAATGGACTCATGCCGATTTCATCAATGGTTTTAGCCATATCATCAATCAACTCAGGTACCCGATGAATATCCGTGATGGCCACTTCATGCACCGCCACCCGTTCTTCTTCAAGATTCAAGGTTTGTAAGGTATCGGCAATCTTGCTCATGCGTACATGCGCCATTTCAGAGCCCTTAACAAAGTGACACTGATAATCATCGCCTTTCTTACAACCCATCATAATGACCCCATCATAACCGCTGTTTAAGGCATCGGTTATCCAAATGGTATTGACTGAGCCTAAGCAGCGTACGGGAATGACTCGGACAAAAGCCGAATATTCAAAGCGGTTTTGTGCCGCCATATCCAAGGCAGGGTAGGCATCGTTTTCACAAGCTAAAACCAATAAGCGAGGTTTCTCATCAAATTCATCTGGAATATCCACGGCTTTAATTTGTTGACCCACTGAATCAATGGAATAGTTCTCAAAGGAGATAACTCGTACTGGACAAGCACCCATACAGGTACCACAACGACGACAACGGGCTTCATTGTACTGAGGATAGCCTTTCTCATCGGAGTGAATGGCACCAAAGGGGCATTCCATCATACAGCGTTTACACTGAGTACAACCTTCCTTACGGAAACTTGGATAAGACAAGTCACCGGCACGAGGGTGCGCCGCCATGCCTTTGCCGGCATTCTCAATGGACTGAATGGCCTTCATAGTGGCCCCCGTGGCATCTTCTTGAGCCTGCTGCGTATCCATAGGACGACGAGTTGGGCCAGCGGCATAAATACCTGTACGGCGGGTTTCATAAGGGAAACAAATAAAATGTGAATCATTAAAGCCTGAGACCAATTGTGGTAAGTCAGAGCCTTGTTTGTAATTCAAATTCAAGATAGATTCTACAGGAATGGCGATTTCATCTAAAATCTCCTGTGGCACTTCTTTATTTTCAGCTTCAAACTGAGTCTTTTGTGCGTTAAGTTCATTTTCACGCTCATTATTACGACCGGAGTTGGGTATCATACCCGTGGCTAAGACCACTAAATCCGCATCAATGCTATCGTCTTCATCAAGAATTAAATCCTTTAGAGAGACCTTGGCATTTTTATCGACCCCTGAGACGGTGGCTTTGCGAAAGGTAATGCCCTTGCTTTGCCCACTGCGGTAGAAATCTTCACCGCCGGCACCTGGGGTGCGTAAATCGGTAAATAAAATGGTGGTTTGAATGTCAATACCACTGCCTGCACGGCTTGCTTCGGCGTTGTCTTTTAAATACATGGCTTGCTTAATACTGGTATTACAACAATGACCAGAACAATAAGATAAATGACCGTCTTTATCGCTGCGCTGACCGGCACATTGAACAAAGACTACATTCTTGACTTCTTTACCATCGGATGGGCGTTTAATAGCACCGCCGTTGGCTGCTTTAGCTAAGGCTTCCATTTCTAATTGAGTGATAACGTCAGGAGCCTCACTATAACTGAATTCAGTCAGAGTATTGGCATCAAACTCGGTCATACCACTGGCTTGAATAATAGAGCCACAAGAGACGGTTTGAGTGTTATCGCCTGAGCTAATATCAATATTGAAACGACCTGGGGCGCCATCGGTGTTGCTCAGCGTTGAATTAAGGTAAATGGTTACCTTATCATCCTCTTCGAGCATCTTAATCATTGTTTCAACGCCGGTATCTTCTGGGTCGGCATACGGTGCACGAGTGGGGGCACGTTTATACAGTTGACCTGCGCTACCACCTAAGGCAGCGCTTTTCTCTACAATAGAGACTTGGTAGCCTGCACGAGCGGCTTCTAATGCTGCGGTCATGCCGGTAATACCACCACCAACAACCATGACATGACGATTGGTGCCTTGCTCCTCAGATGCTTTTGGCATGGCCATGAATTTGATTTCAGCACAGCCCATGCGCACATAATCTTCCGCCATCTCTTGAGTGGTCTCTTGTGCTTCGTCGGTTTCTGGGCGCACCCAGATAACGCCTTCACGTAAGTTCACACGAGAGACCGGTACGGTAGTAAAATTAAAGGCATCGGTTTTAGCACGACGAGAACAGGCGGCAATCACAATGCGATTGGCTTCACCAGAATCAATGTCGTCCTGAATCATTTTAACGCCGTCGCTGCCACATAAAAAATCATGGGTTTTAGCGGTGGCGACACGACCTTCACGGGTCGCTATCATTTCGAGTTGGTCTGCGTTGAGGCGATTGCCAAGGTCGCAGCCCTTACAAATGTAAGCACCTATTTTAACTTCATCAGCCATTATTATTTAGCTCCTGAAACTTGGTTAATCACTTGAATGGCACGTAAGGCGCTAGCAGTTGCGCTTTGTACGGCACGGTTGACATCTAAGGCATCGGAACTACAGCCCGCCGCAAAGACACCACCGTTTTTCTCGTCCATTTCAATAAAGCCTTCTTCGTTCATGACGATATCAACAGGGAAGTCGCTTTGATTGACACTAGGCTCCATGCCTACAGCCAGTACGACTAAGTCGTATTCATTGGCATAGCGATGGTAGCCTTCGGTGTCAACGCCGTTAAGAACAGGGTTGTTGTTATCACCTTCGGTGATAAAGGCTACTTTGGATTTGATAAACGTCACACTGTCATCGTTTTGTACGTCTTGGTAGAAGTCTTCAAAACGGTCAATGGCGCGGATGTCGATGTAATAGATATCGGAAGTACCATCAGTGATGTTGTCACGCACATAATGGGTTTGCTTTAATGAGGCCATACAGCAAATGCGTGAGCAGTGCTTAAGGTAGTTGCGATCACGAGAACCCGCACATTGAATAAAGGCAATTTTCTTTGGCTCTGCACCATCAGAAGGACGTACTACTTTGCCATTGGTTGGTCCCATCAGGTCGTTCATACGCTCAAATTCAACATTGGTGATGACGTTAGCAAAGCGGTCATAGCCATAAGGTTGGATTTTATTGGCATCAAACGGACGCCAGCCTGTGGCCCAAACTACGGCACCGGCTTTCAGGTCGATGGTTTCTGTTTGCATGTCTAAGTCAATGGCATCGGCAGGGCAGGCTTCTTTGGCCTTGTTTGCGTCGTCGGTGCCAATAATACGCTCATCTAAGACATAGGTCTGAGGGTAGGCGTTGTTGTAGGCAATATAGGCACCTTTGCGTTTGTTTAAACCATAGTTGAATTCGCTGTCAAACTCGGTCTCTACGGCGTCGGAGCATTTGCCACAGGCCGTACAGTTAGTGTTTACATAACGTGGCTTAAGCGTCACTTTAATGCTGTAGTCGCCCTTGTCACCGCTGATGTCGGTCACTTCGGCCATGGTTAATATGGTCAGGTTCGGGTTGCTTTTAGCACGGCGCTGGTTGATTTCCATACCACAGGTAGGATGACACAGCTTTGGAAAGTATTTATGCAGTTGGGTGACACGGCCGCCTATATAGGCGTTCTTTTCAACCAGTATCACTTGCTTGCCTGCTTCTGCAGCTTCTAGGGCAGCGCTGATACCGCTGATGCCGCCACCTACGACCAATATGGTCTCGTTGGTTGCAATAATATCCGACATCGAATTTCCTCCACGGAGCGGATTGAGTTTGAACAGTTAATGATCATGAAGAACCATTAATTAAGGAGTTACTCTAAACTTTAGTTAATTAATAGAAAGAGCTGATATTAACTTACGAATTTAAATTCTTTTTTGACGTGGGCAATGATACATTTGTGTAAGCATGATCACGATACCTCTTTAGGACTATAAAGCAAGCTAGTGGCCTCTATAATAAGCCTTAGTAGGCTTTTTTAAATAACTATAGTATTGTTCTAATGAGGTAATTTTTTATGGTTATGAGGTTATAGTAATTGTTATGGCTTACTGATTTATTTTTTATATTTTTTATCCTTATGATTTTGTTCGTTTTTTTCTGTTTTTGGAAAGCGTATTTCATTAATGTTCATTTTTTCTCGTGTTACACGGGCTAAATCAATATTGAGCTGCTCAGATATTCGTAGTAGATAAATAAATATATCAGCCATTTCATAACCAATATCTTTGAGCTTTTCATCTTTCACATTGTAGCTTTCTTCTGCTGTAAGCCATTGAAAATGTTCTACAAGTTCTGCAGACTCAGCAATAAGAGCCATAGATAAGTTTTTGGGGGTATGAAATTGCTCCCAATCTCGTTCAAGGGCAAATTTTTTTAAATCATCAGAAAGTTTTTTTATGGTGTCAGACATTTTTGTTCCTTGGTAAATTCTTTTAAAACAATAAGCTAAGTTACTTTTCTAAAAAAATAATCAGATATAAGTGGTTGATATTTATCGCATATATCCATTTGTGAGTAGGTTTATAATATTTAAAAGCGTGGTATGTTTATTATTTACGAATAATAAATATATTATATTTATTTTTTCAAAGATTAACGAATTAATAAGGGGTTTGTTCGATGCAAGTTAGAGATACTATGACTACGGATGTTAAAACATGTAAGGCGGATACACCGATAAAAGATATTGCAACACTGATGTGTTTTAATAAAATCAGTGGTTTACCAGTAGTTGACGATGATAATAATGTGGTTGGCATTATTTCTGAAAAAGATATTTTATGCAGTATGTTTCCTGATATGAAAGAATTGTTAGACTCAGGTGCTAAAGCTGACTTTGAAGAAATGGAAAAAGATTATGCCAGCGTTATGGGTAAAACTGTCGATGATCTAATGACTCGAGTGGTTGCTAGTGTGTCTCCTGATATGCCTATTTTACGTGCAGCTTCTATGATGTGGTTGCGTAAAATTCGCCGTATTCCTGTTACAGAAAATAATAAACTGGTTGGTATTATTAGTATGGGTGATGTTCACAAATCAGTGTTTCAAGATAGCCTTTTACTTAATAATAGCTAATTTATACGGCATATCCAAATGTAAATATAGACTTTATCTCTTCCACTGGGTATCAGTTTAACTTGGTTCGCCTTACACGTTTAGCATAGCTTTTTATACCCTGTATTGTTAGAATACGGCCGTTTATGAAAAATGCAGACTCTTTGATTTATCTTAAACGAGTTCTGTTCGCACAATTTGTACGTAATGAAGGTTAGCAAATAGCATGTCGGCTGAAGAAATAAAGAAAAATAAATATGTTGAACTTACCTATGCGATTTTAGATGCCAAAGGTGAGATTAAAGAGCGTGTTGATATTCCCATAAAATATATTCATGGCGGTGATAGCGGTCTGTTTCCAAAAATAGAAAAAGCCTTGGAAAACCAAGTTGAAGGCGCTCGAGTAGAAGTTGCATTAAGTCAATTGGAAGGCTTTGGTCCCAGCGATCCAAATCTTATTTTTACCGATGATTTAGCCAATGTGCCTCCTCAATTTCATCAAGTGGGGGCTGAGGTTGAAATGCAAAATGATCGTGGTGAAACAAAAAAATTCACGGTGACCCATATTGAAAATGGTAAATTAACGGTTGATGGTAATCATCCTTTAGCAGGACAAACAATTAAATTTGTAATTACTATTGGTATGGTAAGAGATGCTACTGAAGATGAGTTAAAACATGGTGTAACACAGAATTTTTCGACAGGTAGCAACGACACAGTTCACTAAGCTTCTAGCCTAGTAAACTTAAAGCTTGTTTACCTAGTTCTAAGATATTTGATGATTTATTGAGTTGGTTGCGACTAATGTTTAGCTATAGCAATCAATTATGGCAGTATAAATATGGCAACAAAAGCAAATATAAAAATAAAAGACTTCTCTGATACGGACATTTGGACGGTTCGGCAAACACTAGATGAACGTTGGGGTAAAGATAAAATCGAATTGCAAATGGCCGATGTTGACGTTCGTTTGCGCTCCAATGATCGAGAACTGTCTACTTGTCCAGCTATTTTTTGGGAATATCAAGAAAGTAACTTTATTATTTTTAAAATTGGTCGTTCTACGTATAAAACACAGTTTTACTACAAGGGGCACGACCAGTATGGCACATCAGTACCTAGTTTCGACAATGTTCTTGATTGTATTGTAACGGTTCTTCAAGTTCATGCCGACTTAGAAAGAAATAAATCTCAGCAGAATGAATAAAATTTCATCCCTTTTTACCCTAAGAAAAAGAACTTGCTTAGGCTTTTTCAGATTCAATTAATTTAATAAAAATTTGGAGTTAAGATGACAAAGAAAAATGCATTTTATGCCCAGTCTGGTGGTGTTACAGCAGTAATTAATGCCTCAGCATGTGGTGTGATTCAAACAGCACGTAAGCATAGTGATAAAATTGGTACTGTCTATGCTGGTCGTAATGGTATTATCGGTGCTCTAACAGAAGATCTTATTGATACCAACTTGGAATCAGAAGAAGATATTGCCGCCTTGCTTCATACGCCTTCAGGTGGTTTTGGTTCTTGCCGTTTTAAATTAAAAAGTCTTGAAGAAAATAAAGCAGAATATGAGCGTTTAATTGAAGTATTTAAGGCTCATGATATTGGTTATTTTTTCTATAATGGTGGTGGTGACTCAGCGGATACTTGTCATAAGGTTTCTCAATTATCTGAAAAAATGGGTTATCCAATTCAAGCCGTTCATGTTCCTAAGACAGTCGATAATGATCTACCTATTACCGATAATTGTCCAGGATTTGGCTCTGTTGCTAAATACATTGCTATTTCTGCATTAGAGGCAAGCTTCGATGTTCGTTCAATGGCTAAAACATCCACTAAAATTTTTGTTCTTGAAGTGATGGGACGTCATGCAGGTTGGATTGCAGCAGCGGGTGGCTTGATTGAAGATCATAATATTCCTGTGGTTATATTATTCCCTGAAGTTGAATTTGATCAGGATAAATTCCTCGCTCAAGTGGATGCTAAAGTAAAAGAATATGGTTTCTGTACTATCGTTGTTTCAGAAGGCGTACATTGGGCTGATGGACGATTCCTCGCTGAGCAGGGCACACGTGATTCATTTGGTCATGCACAATTAGGTGGTGCAGCTCCGGTTGTCGCCAATATCATTAAAGACGCATTAGGTTACAAATTCCATTGGGCAGTTGCTGATTACTTACAACGTGCAGCACGTCACTTATCCTCTAAGTCTGATGTTGAACAAGCGTATGCGTTGGGTGAAGCGGGCGTTAACTTTGCATTGGATGGTGATAATGCCATTATGCCTACAGTTGATCGTATTTCTAATAATCCTTATGAATGGAAAATTGGCAAGGCACCTTTATCTGAAGTTGCTAATGTTGAAAAAATGATGCCAATGGACTTTATCACAGATGATGGTTTTGGTATTACACAAAAATGTAAGGAATATTTGCTGCCCCTTATTGAAGGTGAAGACTATCCTCCATACGAGAACGGCTTGCCCAAATATGTTGTTCTAAAAAATCAGAGTGTGGCCAAAAAACTACCGGATTTTGAAGTATAAGAGTCAAAAGGGCTGATTAATCAATCAGCCCTTTTTTTGATTTGTTACAATCAAAGTCCTATTTATATTAAGAAGTACATTAGCAGTCATTGATGTTGATCAATGAATGCTTTGACTATCTGAATTAGACTCAAGTAATATTTTTTTTCGTGAATTCATACTGAATTCAATTATTTAAACTTTAGCAACGGGGGACGTAATGTCTGTTGAATTAATCTTTGCATTGGTAGCTGGAATCGCTGCCGTAGCCTATGGGTATGTATCCATTAAGTGGATCATGGCTCACTCACCAGGAAGTGACGAAATGTTGGAAATTGCGCAAGCAGTCCAAGATGGTGCACAAGCGTATTTAGATCGTCAATATAGAACCATCGCTATGGTTGGTGCCGTTGTTTTTGTTGCTATTGCCTATTTTATTGGTATGCATACTGCTGTTGGTTTTTTAATCGGAGCTGTTTTATCAGGTGCAACTGGTTATATCGGCATGAATATCTCTGTTCGCTCTAATTCTCGTACAGCAGAAGCTGCTAAAAATGGTATGGGAGCAGCGTTTCTAGTTGCTTTTCGTGGTGGAGCTATCACTGGAATGTTAGTTGTAGGCTTAGCCTTAGTTGGTATTGCAGGTTATTTTGCTGTATTAACACAAATGGGTGTTTCAGTTGATGATGCGGTTCATGCCTTAATTGGTTTAGCTTTTGGTGGTTCATTAATTTCCATATTTGCTCGTTTAGGTGGTGGTATCTTTACTAAGGGTGCTGATGTTGGTGCTGATATTGTTGGTAAAGTAGAAGCAGGTATTCCAGAAGATGATATTCGTAATCCTGCAGTGATTGCTGATAATGTCGGTGATAATGTCGGTGACTGTGCTGGTATGGCAGCTGACTTGTTTGAAACGTATGCGGTAACTATTATTGCAACGATGTTACTAGGTGCACTAATGGTAACTGTTGATAGTGGTGTTGCTAATGCTGCTATTATGTATCCATTGGTATTAGGTGGTGTTTCGATTGTTGCCTCTATCGTTGGTATTTCTTTGGTTAAATTAAATGATGAAAATAGCAGTATTATGGGTGCTATGTACAAGGGCTTAATTGCTTCTGCTGTTGTTGCAGGTGGTGCATTTTATCCTGTAACTACTCACATGTTAGGCGACACAGTTCTAGTAAATGGTGTTCAATTGGCTACTGTTAATCTGTATTTTGCAGCCTTAATTGGTTTGGCATTAACGGGTGCGATGGTTGTTATTACTGAATACTATACCTCAACAGAGTATGCTCCTGTAAGAACTATTGCTGAAGCATCTACTACAGGTGATGGTACTAACGTTATTGCTGGCTTAGGTGTTTCTATGAAATCAACAGCAGCTCCTGTTCTTTCTGTTTGTGCTAGTATCTGGGGTGCTTATGAGTTAGGTGGTTTATACGCAATTGCAATTGCTGCAACCTCTATGTTATCAATGGCAGGCATTATTGTTGCGCTTGATGCTTATGGTCCTATTACTGATAATGCCGGTGGTATTGCTGAAATGGCTGAAATGCCTGAGGAAATTCGTAATATTACCGATCCTCTGGATGCTGTTGGTAATACAACAAAAGCAGTCACTAAAGGTTATGCAATTGGTTCTGCTGCACTGGCTGCTTTGGTTCTGTTTGCGGATTACACACATACTTTAGAAACTGCTGGTGGTGGTGTTGTTTCATTTGATTTATCAAATCATATGGTTCTTATTGGCTTGTTTATTGGTGGTTTGGTACCTTATCTATTTGGTGCTATGGCTATGGAAGCTGTTGGCCGTGCTGCGGGTTCAGTGGTTATTGAAGTACGCCGTCAGTTTAAATCGATGCCTGGCATTATGGACAGAACCCAAAAGCCAGACTATTCTAAAGCGGTTGATATGCTTACTGCTGCTGCTATTAAAGAAATGGTTATGCCCTCAATTTTACCTATTGCCGTACCACTGATTGTTGGCCTAACTCTAGGTAAAGAAGCCTTAGGTGGGGTGCTAATCGGTTCTATTGTAACGGGTATTTTTGTTGCAATATCTATGACTACTGGTGGTGGTGCATGGGATAATGCTAAGAAATACATCGAAGATGGTAATCATGGTGGTAAAGGTTCTGATGCTCATAAAGCAGCAGTAACGGGTGATACTGTAGGTGACCCATACAAAGATACCGCAGGTCCTGCTATTAACCCAATGATTAAAATCATTAACATCGTTGCATTAATGATGATTCCATTAATATAATGAAATAAGTCAGTTATTTATATCTGGCTTGGATTAAAAAGGCTCTAGTTTCGTAATGAGGCTAGGGTCTTTTTAGTGAGCAATCACTTAATGCATCAAATTTTATTTAATTTTAGTTTAACATCGCAATAAGGAAACCAAAATGCCAACATTCGTACGCACAGAAAAGTGTGATGGCTGTAAAGGTCAGGACAGAACAGCATGTATGTACATCTGCCCACACGACTTGATGAAACTGGACAAAGACGGTTCAGAGACTGGCCACGCCATGAA
>WFNB01000034.1 GCA_015488755.1 Gammaproteobacteria bacterium
GCTAATCCATGTTGGTGACAAAATTCAACTTGGGTTAAATTACTGGATTTCCAATGGTTGATTTTGTCTTGCCAGTATTCTGCTTTGCGATGAACTACTTTACGATGAGGGGTATTCATAATAGCCTCCGGGCTACTCAATTTCAGGAGGCTTAAGAATATTTTATTTAGGGTTGCCTTGGAAGAACGTTGGGGAATGATCGCTTACGTGCGTACTCCTGAGCCCAGACGTTATAAGACTTAACCTCGTGCCTAGTATTTGATAAACTATTAGAAACAAATAATTCTCTGGACTTACTCTATGTTTAAATATCTTATAGTTCTTGTATTTATTCTACATATTCCTGTGTCAATAGCTGATTCACTAGCTACATTCCCAAAAAATATTGATAAAATGCTACTGGTTAAACAAAGTGTTATTCCAGGAAATGATGTTGTTTTACCTGATGATACCCCCCTATTTTTACAAGAAACTGTAAAAATGTATAATTGGATAAATAATGGAAAAGGGACAAAATTAAATATATTTGTCCCAAAAAATAAACTTAATGAATATAAAAAACATGGCCCCTATTCAGATGGTATTACAGCTGTTGCTATTTATGAAGATCAAGATATTATTTTTGTGACTGAACATATTGCAGGTCAACCTCTTTATGGAACTTATAATCGTCAAGGAAAAGATTTAAGTAATAGTCACCCATCATTTAAAACAGATATTTGTTATCAATGCCATGAAGGATATTCAGATATTTGTACAAATGGAACCTGTGCAGTACCTATTATTGATATTTTTAAAAATAAAATAAAATAAAAAATAATTCATTTCATGGCTTATTTAGATATAAAAAGAAGAATCATATTATACCATTTTTTCTTGGTTTTATTACTTGTAGGAGGCATAGGTTACCACCAATATAAGTATCAACTTCAAAGTCATATTAACAGTGCGATTCAGTACCATCTAGCATCGTCTTCATCCATTGTTAGTAAGTTTTCTAAGGCAATTTCAGGTTCTAATTATGCAAACATACAAATGCCTGATTTTATAACGGAGTTAAAAAGAAATAAAAAACTTTATGCTATGCATGTTGTTGGTAATAGCGACTATACTAAGCAACCATTCAAAGTATTTTACAAACAATCATCTGGTGATATGTGGAGAGAAGAATATCCCCAAAATTATCTATATGATATTCATTCTCAACTTAATAAGCTACAAGAACTATTACTGAAAAAAATAAATAGTGATCATATAAAAATAAATTTTTTAATTGAACGCAATCAGGAAAAGATTCAGCGCTACAAAAAAAGTATATTGCTTTCAAAAAATAATAGTAAATTAATTGATTCATTTAAAAAACTGAAAGTAACATTTATTAATTTTAAAACAAAAAAATTATTTATTTCTATCCCAGCAGACAACAAAAATGGCGGAAGAGTACAGCTTATTTTTGATATTTCAGAAATAGAAAAGATTAAATTACATATATTAGAAAATATTTTATACGAATCAATTTTTGCATTAACCTTATCACTGATTATATTAACAATATTATCTAGGCAAATAACGTCACCAATTAACAAACTATCAGCTTATATTTCTAAGAATCATAAGGAACATAAATTGTCAGATGTACCTTGTATTAAAAGGAAAGATGAAATAGGCAATTTAGCTAAAATGTTGTACAGTTTGTTAGAACAGACTGAAAATTATGAAAACCGATTGGAGAAATTAAGTAGAAAAGACCCTCTTACTGGGTTGGGAAACAGACGTGAATTAGAAAGTGTTTTTTCAAATATAGAACATACAGAAAAAACATTAACAGCTATACTCTACATAGATATTGATAATTTCAAAAAATACAATGATCATTATGGTCACAATATGGGTGATCTAGCATTACAAAAGGTAGCAAGCTCAATTGAGGATTCTTTACAAAGAAAAGGTGATTATGCATTTAGGCTTGGTGGTGAAGAGTTTGCTGTGCTTTTCTCTGTTTTTAACATTGAAGAAATGAAAAACTTAGGGGAACGAATACGACAAAATACTCAAAATCTTGAAATTGAACACAAACTTAACCCTCCACAAAATGTTGTTACCATTTCTATAGGAGGTTATCTCAAAAAACTTAATTCAGAAAAAAAAGCAACAAAAATTCTTGTAGAGATGTTAAATTATGCAGATCAAAACCTCTATCTGGCAAAAAAAGGAGGGCGTAACCGTATTGTTATATCCCAACAAGAAAATTATTGTAAGCGATCATTCCCCAATGTTCTTCCAAGGTGACCCTAAATAAAATATTCTTAAGCCTCCTGAAATTGAGTAGCTAGGAGGCTATTATGAATACCCAACATCGTAAAGTAGTTCATTGCAAAGCAGAATACTGGCAAGACAAAATCAACCATTGGAAATCCAGCAATTTAACCCAAGTTGAATTTTGTCACCAACATGGATTTGATGTGGCTATACTATTCCGGACACACAACTTAAAATACTTCAAAAAGAGAGTGTGTTCAAAATGACAGATAAACCAAGACAAGCAAAGACCTATACCTCAGAATTCAGATAATCGGCAGTACAGTTGGCTATAGAATCTAGCACTATAACAAATTTGCTATAAAAAATCCTAGTGTTGTTTGATATAAGGTACTTTTATAGAGAGAGGGGATTATCCATATCAATGCTGTCCATAAAGGGAATGTGGCGATCATTATGAGTGAGTTGATAAATAAGCCCCATCCAATTACCAATGACTTCAACAGCGGTATCATGCCAAGTAATGTCAATATTATTGCTGATCAGATCTTCTGGAAATTCTGGTAACTTCTGAGAATTTTTTTGTGCCATACGACAGTGGTAACGATATTCATTTAAAATGGCTTTCTCAAAGGTACCTAAATAATTATCAGGAAAGGGTGGGTATTGGCTCAATTTTCCTTGATTAAAGAGCAACACCTCACGTTTATACTCTTTGAGTAATGAGATGGCATCATATTCTGGATGTCCCTGAAATAAGACATGACGAAAACCATCTGGACTGGTTGCTAGGTGAACAAAACCTGCATTGGATTGCACTAATATGCGTAAATCTTGTTCGCTAAATTGTTGTTTTGAGATGCTGTTCCAGCGGGAGTGAGGGACATCAAAACGAGTATTAATATCGTTGATTAAGGGATGTTTTTTATCTAGTATGTGATGTGGAAATACTCCCCAAGTTTTTGTCTGCTGTGGTTGTCTTTTTTGTTGATAACGAAACTCCATAACAGCATGGGTGGCCAGACAGGAACACAGTGTTGAGGTGACATTCTCCCATGCCCAATCAAAAACTTCGATCAGTGGCTGCCAAAAGGCTTGCTTAGAGAGTTCTGCTCCAGTGACATTGGCGCCAGTGATAATTAAGGCATCCAGCCCCATTTCTTTAATGTCAGCAAATGACTCATAGTATTGAGCTAGATAGTCTTTTGCTTTATCAGAGCGGGGAATTTCATCCAGTGTAAATGGATGCACATAAAACTGAGCAATGGGATTGCTTTCGCCGACCAGACGGAAAAATTGCCGTTCGGTTGCACCTAGAGCGGCATCAGGCATCATATTCAAAAGGCCAATATGCAGTTCTCGAATATCTTGATGCTGTGCTGCCTTGGGACTTAAGACCTTAATGCCTTCGTCTTGCAGGCGTGAGAAGGAGGGTAATTGATTATGAGCAACTAGAGGCATATCATATTTCGCTTGTATTGTATTCTTGCCTTATGCCGTATGGGTGCGTGCAATGGCGGTTTCTAATAGATGTAAAAAGTCTTGCTGATCCCGTACTTGTGAGACTTCTTCAGAAGTAACAGTATAACCATGAGGTTTGGCAATGGCTTCATAGCGAGGAATACGAGAATGAAACAGACGGGGAAATATCCAGCGGGTAAAATCATCAGGTACCATTTGTGCAGCATAAGCTAAGTTATTTTCTTTAAGATACACAGCCAGTTCCTCTTGTAAAAACTCAGGGCGATAATACAGTGGTTTTGGGGCACTTTGAGCACGCTCTATGAGTTTGTTTTCTTCGGCCTTGTTGGTTACCTGAATATAAAGGATCAGGGTGTGTTCGACCAAAGTATTTAATGCTTGAGGATCATCAAGCTCACATAAGCTACCACCGACATCATTAACAAAATGTTGATAACCATAGATATCTTGTGCTTTTTTTATAAATTCAGGGACATCCAACATGGCGGCGATTTCACCTTGGCGATAGCAGTCCTGACGTTGGATAAAGTCTTCTAATTCCACACCATTGAGTTCTGGGTTGCCAAGCTTGCCAATATAGCTGAGCACGGGACCTAGATCATGAACTTTGATGTTATTTTTTATAGAGATCCAGTCATTGCGCAATAATTCTTTGAGAAAAGGCACTTGCATGGCTTGTTGTTTGATCATATCCATGATCGGTTCATCAAGATAGCGTGTACCAATACGATAATCACCAGAATAGTGAAACCATTGTGAGTCTCTTAATAGGCTTGAAAGATAGGTTTTGCCAACGCCCGACATGCCCAAAAGAGTGACTTTTTTATTTTCCCAATGACGGAATTCATCCACAGTAAATTTCATTCAATACTCCTCAAATAAGTGGTGTATATTATGCGGTATTTTTTTTATTTTGGCTATTTTGATTATGCTAGGCAAAGCTTATAGGTAAGTACTTAAGAACTTTTGGGCTAGGATAACTCTGTGTTTACTACACAAGACGCCGTAAATCCATCCTTGGAGGCTTTATTGCCACATCCATGTGGCAAAAACTTCTTCGGCAAACACAGAGTTATCCTTAAGTAACTATATATGAGGCAAAGCTAATTAGCGGATTTCTTCGATAGTGTGTGTTTTTTCAAAGACTAAGGGGCGGATAATGGTATAACCCTGACTTTGCCAATGAGCCAGTTCAACAATTGCAGAAGGAATAATTTTTACAAAAGGCTGAAAATCTTTTGCGCTGTAGCCGTAGTCATCGGCGGCGTCACCACAGACACGAAATTCTACACCTAACTGCTCATAATAACGCATTCGCTGCACAGCATTTTTGTATTTAGGATAATTTTTCTTTGCCAAAGTAACAATTTCAGTACCATGTATGAGCACAATAATATTCATAAACTCGGGTGCTAGAGAATAAGGTTCTGCCATTAAGGTATTCATATAAGAGCGCAACCAATACAGAGCGGCATGAATTTTTTCCGGTTCATCAAAGAAAAACTCAAATAAAACCTGTTGCTTATCTGAATAAGGGGTATTAACAAATTGTGCGACAGAGTTACTCTCATCAGCATAAGTCATTGGATGATAAGATAGCAGTCCCAATGTCATAATAAAGGCAGAGAAAAATTGTTTATTCGTCATGCTTATTATTATAGAGGATTATTTATATTTTTCAGCATAGTTAGTGTATTCAAAATAATAGAAGCAACAATCTTGTAATTATGGAAATTGTTCAGCGGATCCATTAAGCTAATGTTTTTAATTAGAAAATAATGAATTAATAATATGAGTAAATTTTTTGATAATTTGTCTTGGCCGATGTTGTTGATTATGGCTGTTTTATTGGGTAGTGCTCCGATGGGCGCTGAGCCGCATTTACTGGAAAAAATAAATATGCTGTTTTCAGGCACGTTGAGCAAACCATTGGATATCTTTGATCTGCTATTGCATAGCTCACCTTTTATTCTTCTAGCAATAAAAGTCATTCTAGTATTAAAAAAGAATTCAAATAAGGAAGCATAAGATGATTCGGTAATGAATATAATACTTGCTCTGTAATTACGTTCTGTGTAGATTTTATATGAGAATTGTCTATTATTGCAGGTAGTTATTTCACTCCTCCCCCTTCGTTAAATAATTAAGTAATTAGAATTATGGTTTATGTAGAAGCAGTTTCAGATGAACATGATACGCCCTTAGAACGCTTTAATGCGTTGGCTGAAAAAATAAAAGCCAGTCATGAGAATGTTGATTTGGATGCTGTACGAAAGGCCTTTGAATTTGCTAATGCTGCCCATCTTGGGCAGACTCGTGCATCCGGTGAACCCTATGTGTTCCATGTGATTTCTGTGGCAGAAATTCTCTTATCACTCAATCTGGATACACCTTCATTAATGGCGGCCTTACTTCATGATGTGGTTGAAGATACCGATATTAGCTTAGAGGAATTAGCAGAAAAATTTGGTCAAGAAGTCACAATTTTAGTGGATAGTGTCACTAAAATGAAAGCCTTTGCTAACTTAAAGTCTAATCTGCATGAATCAATAAAAAAAGAAGGTTTAAAAGCTGAAAACTTGCGTAAGCTCTTATTGGCAATGGCCGAAGATGTGCGTGTAGTGATGATTAAGCTGGCTGATCGGCTGCATAATATGCGTACTTTAGGCTCTCTTTCGCCTCATAAGCAAAAAATAATTGCTACAGAAACCGCAGAAATCTATGCGCCTTTAGCGAATCGTTTGGGGATTTGGCAATTAAAATGGGAATTAGAAGATCTTGCTTTTCGTTATCTTGATGAGGCTAATTATAAAAAAATAGCCCGTTTCTTAGCTGAACGCAAAGTGGATAGAGATAAATATATTGCCGAAGTGGTACAGGTTATTCAGGATAATCTTGCCGAGAATCATATCGAAGGTGAAGTAACTGGGCGTTCTAAGCATATTTATAGCATTTGGAAAAAAATGCAACGTAAAAATCTAGGCTTTCACCAATTGTATGATTTACGAGCCGTTAGAATTCATGTTGAACAACTTAAAGACTGCTATCATGCACTGGGCGTGGTACACACTATTTGGCGTCATATTCCTTATGAGTTTGATGATTATATTGCCACCCCAAAAGAAAATAATTACCAGTCCATTCATACCGCCGTAGTAGGCCCCCATGGCAAAACCTTAGAAATACAGATCCGTACTTATGAAATGCATCGCCATGCTGAATATGGTGTGGCTGCTCATTGGCGTTATAAAGAAGGTGGCAAACAAAGTGGGCATTATGATCAGAAAATTGCATGGTTGCGGCAATTATTAGACTGGAAAGATGAAGAAAAAGATGCGGGTGATTTTATTGATCGCTTTAAATCAGAAGTTTTTCAGGACAGGGTATATGTTATGACACCGAAAGGTGAAATCATTGATATGCCTCAGGGGGCGACTGCATTAGATTTTGCTTTTTATGTGCATACCGAAGTTGGTGCTCGATGTCGGGGAGCCAAAGTGAATGGTAAAATGGTGCCGCTGACTTATGAACTAAAAAGTGGTGAGCAGGTACATATCCTCACGACCCAAAATGGTTCACCCAGTCGGGATTGGTTGAATCCTCAGTTGGGCTTTCTAAAAACGTCTCGAGCCAGAGCAAAAGTCAGACATTGGTTCAAACAGCAGAATCATGATCAAAATCTATTAGCGGGTCGTGAGATTTTAGAAAAAGAGTTACATCGCTTAGGTATTACTAATATTTCTCATGAAAAATTAGCCAATCATTTTCACTTTGAAAAAACAGAACACCTATTTACCGCCATTGGACGAGGTGAAATGACCCACGGCCAAATTGCAGCAACCATCCAAGAGTTGGGTGGGCATGGTCAGACAGAAGCAACACCCATCGAGGAACCGATTCAACAAACGATTGAATTATTACCCCAAGGTTCAGGTGATATTACCATTTATGGGGTCGATAATGTATTGACGCAGATTGCTCAGTGCTGCAAGCCTGTTCCTGGTGATGCTATTATTGGTTTTATTACCAAACACAGAGGTATTACTATCCATCGTAGTGATTGCCATAACATTCAACATGCCTTAGAAGAGAATAGCGATCGCATTACAGAAGTGGAATGGAACCATGAAGTGAACCAATGTTATAGCGTTACGATTGAATTGATTGCCATGGATAGGCAAGGTTTATTACGGGATATTACGGCTATTTTGGCTAATTTAGAGATTAATGTTTTAGGTACCAATACCTCAACCAATAAATCGGACTATTCTGCTCGAATGCGCTTATCATTAGAAATTGCTGGTATTGCCCAACTCAGCCGAGCCTTAAATCGGATCAGTCAATTGCCTAATGTGATTGAAGTCTATCGGATTAATGATTGATAGTGTTAAAGTTTGCTATGGAATTTATGGGGCAGTAAAGGTGGAGATAGGTTGCTTATATACCCATTATACTTGAAGATGCAATCTTCGTTATTTTAACTAAAAGCCTCAATCATGTAGTATTTATACACTCAATCGGCTCTTAGTCAAAATGCCTCGCTGCATTTCCAAGTATCACGGGTATAGAACATAAGCAACCTGATAAACTCTTTATTTTAAGCGATTAATACCTAATGCTTTTAATAAATATTTTTCATAAATAGGTTCGCTTGAACCAGACTTCATTTTACGAATAAAGTATTTCTCAAAGCCGATTTTTGCTAAGTGTACCCATTTGCCTTTCTTAAACCATGCAAGATTACGTGGTGGAATTTGTGGTATTGCCACAAAGGCTGCACCTGTGTTGCCCATATCGGCAAGACAAATTGCATTCCAAGTACCCTCTGTTGTAGGCTCAACATCCGCTAATTCATCTGCAATATTATGCACAATGGCGGTGACCATTGATTCAATCATATAGCCTGTTTTAGGGGCACCAGTAGGAACAGGTGTGGCTTCAACAGGAGGAATGGCGATACAAACACCTGCAGAGAAAATATTTTTATATTTAGGATTACGTTGTTGTTTATCAACAATGACAAAACCACGTGGATTACATAAACCATCAACGGCGGCAACGGCATCAACACCCTTAAATGCTGGTAGCATCATACCATGTTTAAAAGGTAATTCATGTTGCTGTTTAACACTGCCATCATCATTTAACTCATCAACATACATCATGCCTGCTTCAATTTTAGTGGTCTTGGCATTGCAAATCCACTTGATTGAATGTTGGCGCAGTTCAGACTCAAGCATGCCTTGAGAATCCCCGACACCACCTAAACCCAAGTGACCAATATAGGGTTCAGAAGTAACTAATGTCATTGGAACTTGATCACGAATTTTACGCTTTTGTAATTCACGGTTGAGAATAAAGGCATACTCATACGCAGGGCCAAAACAACTGGCAAAAGGCATTGCACCAACAATGGCTGGGCCAGGATCAGCCGCCAGTTTTTCAAAATCTTCAAAGGCTGTTTCTGCGTGAGGCAGTGAGCAGATAGATTGTGTATTTGCAGAAGGACCGGATCCTTCGACTTCTTCAAAAGCTAAACGAGGGCCAGTAGCAATGATCAAATAGTCATAGTTTACTTTTTCATCGTTGTTTAGTATTAATTCATTATTTTCAGGGTCAATTTTTTCAACACGGTGAGAAATAAAGTTAATGCCTCTCTTTTCAAGGTAGGGTTTTATTTCAAAACTAATATCTTTACGTGTGCGCCAGCCAACAGCGACCCAAGGATTCGATGGAGTAAAATCAAAGGTTTCATTTTCACTAACCATAGTAACAAGATGTTCTTTACCTAATGCATCGCGCATTTCATACGCACAAGGCATACCGCCAGTTCCTGCACCAATAATAACCACGTGAGCCATAGAATGTATCTCCTAAATAAATATAATAAATTGTAAAACTTAATTTGCTTTCATTTTAAAAAGAAAAGTAAGAGTAAAAATGGAGGGCTAGGGCAACTAAATTCAAGACATTAATAAAACACTATATAAGTACCTTTTAATTAACTTATAAGCTTATCTTGCTTAGTATTTAATTTAATGGTGATCTCAAGGCTACTAATATCTTCTAATGAGTATCTAGCTACTGTGTCTGAGTTTATAATTATTCTTAATATGTTATTTATAATAACTTTTTTTGGCTAAAAGTAAACCATTAAATACGAAAAAATAAAATTTTATTTGTACTGTGGATCAAC
>WFNB01000035.1 GCA_015488755.1 Gammaproteobacteria bacterium
ACCGTACTTTATTTAATGAGATTGTCAGTACCATGTCTGCTCAGGAGTATGTAACTAAAAACAGCTCGTCTAAAAATAAAAAAGATAAAAGATAAAAGATAAAAGATTTTATAACATTATGAACAAAGTTGACTCTCAATATGCTTGAAATTGGCGCATTTCCTTTTTTAATAAAAAAAGAAGCCTTACAGGTTATGATCATCACCAATACCTCTGGAAAATCTTGGATACTACCCAAAGGGCATCCTGAAGAAGATTTAAATAAACCTCAAGTGGCCAAATTAGAAACCTATGAAGAGGCCGGCATAAAAGGAGTTATTTTTGATAAAAAATTGCGCAAGGAATTCAAACGTGAAGAAGGTGGAACCTTGGTTATCTACCCATTAATCATTAAAGATATTCTTGATAATTGGCCTGAAGAGTCTAAAAGACAAAGACGTTTACTACCTATAAAAGAGGCTCAGGCTCTGGTAACAAAAAAAGAGCATAGCCATGCCTTAGCGTATTTTTCATCGGATGAATTACTAAAAAAACTCTCTGAGGCATACTTATGCATTGGTAATTAAACTAAGCTTCACTTAATGCAATAATAAAAAGGATAACCATGCGCGCTTTACTTATTGAAGATGAAATACAACTTCAACAACAAATAGCACAGCAACTTCAGGCAAATAACTTTATGGTTGATGTCACATCAAATGGTAAAGAAGGCTTATTTTTTGCCTCTGAGTACCCAGTAGACATTGCCATCATTGACATAGGACTGCCTGAGCTATCTGGCATAGAGATAATCAAACAACTAAGAAAAGAAGGCAATACCCTACCCGTACTCATATTAACTGCCCGAAGCCGTTGGCAGGATAAAGTAGAAGGACTTGAAGCCGGTGCGGATGATTATCTGGTCAAACCTTTTCATATACAAGAGTTACTCGCCCGTATTAATGCCCTGCTACGCCGTGCATCTAATAGCACCAGTGAACGCATCAGCTATAGTAGTATTGCAATAATACCCGATAGCCAACAAGCTTTTTTACATGAGAATTTGCTTGAGTTAACTGAATTTGAATATAAAATTCTGGAGTATTTAATGAGACGGCACGCTAAAGTCGTATCTAAGTCAGAATTAGCAGATTATCTTTATCCTCATGATGAGGATCGTGATTCCAACGTCATTGAGGTGATTATGGGACGTTTGAGAAAAAAGTTGGATCCGAATAATACTTTAAAACCGATTGAAACCATTCGTGGTAGAGGCTATTGCTTTAACTTAAGCTGAATAATCTCAACTCGGCTTACCTATAAAAGATGCTATAGCCTATGAATTTGATATTTTCTTTGCCCTTCCTTTCTTCTATTAATAGCCGAATTATCTTCGGGGCATTAATTATTGTCACTAGCTTTATCTTGCTTACAGGCTTTACTTTAAGCAATACCTTTTATCATAGTGCTTATTCTGCTCTGAGCGAACGCTTAACGGGACAAATTTATTTATTAATGGCAGAGCGTGAATATTTATTAAGTAGTACCCCTTCTGATCCACAAGTTATCTCAAGCAAAACATTTTTTAAGCCTTACCGTAGGAAGCCTCATCTATTTGCTTATATTACCCAGGCAGATGGTAAAATTTTATGGCAATCCGATCCTAAAAAAAATAATTTCCCCCCCACCATGCAGCCAGTAATAAATAAGCAGGCTCACGGAAAAAAAATATTTCAAACCTATTCGGTTAATGGCAAAGCTTATATCAGCCTCAGTATTGTTATTTTTTGGGATTTAAAACAGGCCCATTTTCCTTTGATTTATCATATTAGTGATGATTTAAGCCAGTTAGAGGATAAAGTGTCCAATTATCAACAGAGTTTATGGACACATTTAGTCATTATGTCGCTATTTTTATTCGTGGCTCTATTTTTAGGTCTGCGTTGGGGCTTAAAACCCTTAAGAGATGTTGAACAAGAAATTAAAGCTGTAGAGCAAGGAAAACAAGACCTTTTACAGCAAGATTATCCTCAAGAATTAATTACATTAACACATAATATAAATCAATTGGTTGAATATGAACGCCAACAACAGGTACGCTATCAAAATGCATTAGCCGATCTGGCTCATAGCTTAAAGACACCCTTAGCAATTATTCGGGGGCAGGAATTTGATCACAACAATCCGAAAAAATACATTAATACGATTGATAATGCAGTAGAACGTATGAATACCATCGTTGAATACCAATTACAACGAGCCCGTGCAACACATCCTTCTCCACATATACATTACTTACTTCTAGCGCCCGTTGTTAACGTACTCATTGAAAGCATGAAAAAAATTTATCAGGAAAAGAATATTATTTTTAAGATAAACTTAGCAGACAATATACAACTAAAAATTGATGAAGGTGACTTCATGGAGGTTCTGGGAAATTTACTGGATAATGCCTGTAAATGGTGCAAAGATAACATTGAACTGACAATTATCAAAAACACTGAAAATAACAAAGATTATATACAGCTTATTATCAGTGATAATGGTCCAGGTATTCATCCTGAAATGATAGAAGAAATTAGTAAACGAGGGATCCGAGCAGATGAATTAACACCCGGACATGGGGTCGGCTTAGCTATTGTCAAAGATGTTCTGAGTGTCTATCAAGCCTGTATAAAATTTAATTCAAGCTCTAAAGGCTTAACTATTGTGGTTGATTTTCCAACTTAACCCCATAGTATTAATAATAGTTAACGATATTAATAATTTTTTGTTGACTCGTATCTTCTTTTATTGGCATCCTTTAAGGTAGCTTCCACACCTTTTGCTTTTTCTAGTGCTTCTAATTGATGATCAGGAATAAAACTCTTTGTTGCTGGTTTTTTTTCCTGAACAGTAGGTTCTTCCTTAGAACCACATCCAGATAAAAAAAGTAGACCCATAAAAAAACTGATTAATAGTGAATATTTCATAAAAACTCCTTTAAAATCCAATTATATTATTATTTAATAAGATGCTATTGCATGGCAGTAAAATATTCCTCTAATTGTTGTTTTGTTAATAAGAAGACCCCCTGCCCGCCATGTTCAAACTCCAACCAATAAAAGGGTAAATCAGTAAAATGTTCATTGAGTGCATATTCACTATTACCCACTTCAACAATTAAAATTCCCTGCTCGGTTAAAAATTTGGCTGCTTGCTCCAGCATAGGTATCACAAGATCCAAACCATCAACACCTGCGGCCAGACCTAATGCGGGTTCACAGTGATATTCATCGGGTAGGTCTGACATATCCTGAGCATCGACATAAGGTGGGTTGGAAATAATAATATCATATTGTTTACCTTGGATATTGCTGAATAAATCCGATTGAATAATATTCACTCGATCCACCAAGTGATGCTTTTCTATATTTTGCAAAGCAACATCTAAAGCGTCTTCAGAAATATCCACTGCATCGACTTCAGCATGGGGAAAATAATAAGCATTGGCAATAGCAATACAACCACTGCCTGTGCATAAATCTAAAATTCGCTCAATGTGATTAACATCAACCCATGGCTCATAGTGATTTTGAATAAGCTCTGCAATAGGTGAACGAGGTACTAACACCCGCTCATCAATATAAAAAGGCAGCCCAGCAAACCATGCCTCATGGGTCAGATAAGCCGCAGGAATGCGTTCTTGTACACGACGAAATAAAATATCAACGACTGCTCTTTTTTCATTCTCAGTTAATGACGATGAAAAGTAAGTCGCGTGCGTATCAGGCTCTAAATTGAGAGTATGCAAAACCAGATAAGCGGCCTCATCAATAGCCGTGGCATTACCATGGCCATAATAAAGCTCAGATTGTTTAAAAATACTTGCACCCCATCGAATGAAGTCTATAATTGTATCGAAGGAAGCATAGAGATCTTCCTTAATATAGTTGATTTTTACCATACCCAAAATATTACCAAAGTTCATTGCTCATTTATTAGTAAATAAGCTAAGTCTTGTTTTTACTTTTGCTAAGCTTAAGGCGAAATAACTTCTTAGCAAATCAGTGTGAATAAAATATAATGAACCTATTGTACTATAGATTTTCTTATTACTCTGTTTTGATTATTCGTTTTGGGAAATAGCTTACATAAATAGTCTAAAACACCAAACAAATAATACATCAACTTTAACCTATTTATTGAGATATTTTATTGATATGAATTTCATTTTAAAAAGTCTATTAATAGCCCTATTTTTCTTACCAAACTATTCTTATAGTGCGGAGAGTTCTGCCAGTCAATTCTTGCAAGATGCTCAACAAGCAGTGAGTAAAGGAGAGTTTAAAACCGCTTTAATACATTTGAAAAATGCATCCGTAAAATACCCAGATAGTATTAAGATTAAACTCGCATTGGCTGACTTGTTTATACAAATTGGTTTTGGTGCAGAAGCTCAAATTGAATTAGATAAAGCAAGCTACTTGGGCGCCAAGAAAAAAGACACTCAATTACTCAGGATTAATGCTCAGTTAATTCAAGGAAAATTTAGAGAGGTCACCTCACAAATTGGTCAAATTCTTCATGTTAAAACAGAAGATATTGGCCGGATTCGAGCTCTACAGGGACAGGCTTATCTTAATCAGGGGAATATTGAGAAGGCCAGAAGCTTTTTTATGAGAGGGTCTCGTCTAGCACCCAATGCCCTTGAAGTACAAATTGGTCTTGCTCGTCTTTATACCATTGATAAAAAAAAGGATCAGGCTAAAAAAATTATTGAAAAGCTGTATAAAGAATATCCATATAATACCAATGTGCTCTTACTAATAGGCAATTTAAAACGTGAAGAAGGAGATTATCTAGAAGCACGAGATTTATTTGAAAAAATCATTTCTATTCAACCCGGTAACACAGCCTCTAGGATCGGCATAATTACAACCTACATTGATGAAGATAATTATGCCAAAGCCAATGAAGTGGTTGATAATCTACTTGTAGTTGACGCCAAACATATTTCTGGAAACTATTTAAAAGCCATTATTTCTTATCAATTACAAGATTACACCAAAGCAATGCAAGCGATTAAAGTGATTGAAGAACAAAATCGTAAACATACAGGGATCTTATTGATATCCGGATTTATCTATTATCAACAAAAGGAATACGATGCCGCAGAAACTCAACTCAAAAAATATTTAGCCCTCAAACCTAAGGATTTGGCCACAATAAAAATGCTTTCAGCAACCTACTTAAAGAAAAAGCAAGGTTCTCAGGCCATTCAATTATTAGAACCCTATAAAGACTTAAAGGATAGTTCAGTATTATCACTGCTGAGTCGGGCTTATAAGATCCTTGGCAATCAAGATAAAAGTACCTTCTACCTGGAAAAAGCATTAAAAATTGACCCAGATAATCCTGATATATTAACCCAAAAACGTCTAAATATTATTTTATCTGATAGTAATATAAAGCTAAAACTTATTGATCAAACCTTTGATAACTTTACCGGCATTGGCTACCCTAAATATTTACAGTTTTTAAAAGGCAATAAAATAAAAGAAGCGGTTGAATTGATTAAAAGCTATCAGGTAAAGGAACCTGATAATAGCCTCTATTATGATTTAATCGGTGAAGCCTATTTGCAAGGCAATGACTTAGATGCCGCTCAAACAAATTTCACTAAGGTTTTAGAACTTAATCCAAATAGCCTGAAATCTAGGGTTAACTTAGCTCATATTGCCATTGCCAAAAATGACTTGGCTCTAGCTAAGCGTGAATATCAAAGAATACTCAGTAGAGATCCAAAAAATGAAATAGCAATGATGGATCTTGCTAAATTAAGCTTAAAAGAAAAAAAAATACCAGAGATGCTTTCTTGGCTAACAAAGGCTCGTATTTCTAACCGTTCTTCTGTTGAGTCACGTGTGGCACTCAATAATTTCTATGCTAATAACAACGATTTAAGAAATGCTCTTAAGGTAAGCTATGAATTAGTCGATATTCAGCCTGATAATGTCTCTATTCTAAAGCTTCATGCTGATAACTTACTTAAAGCAAAGAAGCTCTCTTCTGCTATTCGAACGTATAAAAGAATTGTTGAGTTAAAACCTAATGATGCTTATGCTTATTATTGGCTGGCCAGCACTCAATACCTATGGAATGATACTGACAGTGCTCGAAAAAACTTTGCCAAAGTGCTAGAACTTAAGCCTAATCATGTCATTTCACGTAATGCCATTATTAAGATCGACTTAAAATTAAAAAATTACAAAAAATCACTTTCTGATGCTCTTGCACTGGTTAAAATTGATCCAAAAATATCATTAAGTCATGAAACATTAGGAGATGTTTATGTCTTAATGAACAAGCCTAAACAAGCAATTAAGGCCTATAGTAAAGCTCTTTCACTCAAGGATAATAACTATTTATTAGTCAATAAAATTGCTCGTACTTATGCTCGGATGGGCAACAAGAAAAAAGCGGCTCAAACATTTGAAAATTGGTTAAAGAAATACCCCCAAAACACCAAGATAAGAAATATGCTGGCTCTTTTGTATCAACAAACAGGGCAGTTTAAAAAAGCAAAATCTCACTACGAACTTATTATTGAACAATTACCTGATAGTGCCTTAGTTATCAATAATCTGGCCTTAGTTTATGATCACTTAGATGATCCCAGAGCCATAGAATACGCCGAAATTGCCTATTCTCTAGCACCTAAAAATGCCAATGTGTTGGACACACTCGGGTGGCTATTACTTCATAATGAAGAGCATTCCCGTGCTTTATCAATATTAAAAAAAGCCATTGATATCAATCCTTCAGACTTTAATTTACGCTACCATTATGCGGTTGCGCTAAGTAAAAATGATCAAATCAAAGAAGCAAAAAAACAGCTTAATATGGTTGTCCCAGTTAAAGGTAAGTTTAAATCAAGAAAGGACGCTAAAAAACTATTAGAACGGTTATCTCATTCAAAATAGATATATGAAGATTAATGAAAAAACTTTTGCTAAAAAATGGATTAATTCATGGAATTCACATAATTTGGATGACATTCTATCGCATTACTCCGATAATTTTGAAATTACGACACCAATGATAAAGATAGCCACGGGTATTGATAGTGGTACATTATCAGGGAAGCAGAATATAAGGGAATATTGGGCAACAGCATTAAAAAAAATGCCAGATTTACATTTTGAATTAAAAGAAGTAACAGCTAGTGTTAATTCGATTGCACTATATTACCAATCAGTAATGGGAAAAATGGCAATTGAAGTTATGTTTTTTAATGAGCAGGGAAAAATAAATAAGGTTATTGCCCATTATACAAACTAAAGATGCTTGTCAATTCTATGGCAAGCGTTACTTAATTTATAAGCAGTTAGAGAATCTCTTGCCTAAATAAAAAAGCCTCTATAAAAATAGAGGCCTTTTGGTAGTTAATAATGTCTTACTTAGTTTTAGCGATACTTTCTTCTTGATGCCAACCCAACTAAACCAATTAACATAAGAGCCAAAGGAGCAGGCTCTGGTATGGTATTATTACCGCCAGGAGGTGTATAAGCTAATGAACCTGTAAATTGAATCCAATCATTGTTACATAATGGGTTCCAATGAACATTAATCGTACCATTATTCATAGCGCTATCTAATAAATCCTGACCAAATTGATTGCCACTAAGGCTAATAGCAGTTTCGACTACATACAAATTCCCCGCTCCTGTAAAATTTCCATACGTCACTGCTGAATTGCTCACAGCCTGAGTACCATCAGCAACACGCCCGTTAACAGGGTGTAATGAACGCAAAATATCAGTGCCTGAGTTCCACTCGTTTAGACGGAATAAATCACCAGCATTAGCGCTATAACCATAGTCAAAGATTTTGTTTGGCTTAATATTACCAGTAACGTCATGATCTTTTACCACCAAACCATATTCATAACCAGCATTTGGATCGGACGAATCAGCCGTAATAATGCGTTGATTAGAATGTGTCCCTAACCTGTCGTTACCAAGAGTAAAATTATCGTCAGAGACTAAAGCACCGTCTACACCCGTCATATCACCATCTAGATCAAACAAGATATCACCAGAGGCATAACCGTTTTCAGGGCTTAACCCCGTTACAATAGCTAAATACAATGTGTCATTATTAATTTCCATGAACATTTGTTCAGCATCGTAAGCTTGGCCACCCCAAGGATTTCTTGCATTGGAGTTATTGTAAATGCCATTGGTAGCAAAGTCAGGATCATTTGAACCACTTCTTTTGCCATCAGCATAAACATAAGAAGTCGTATTGTTTGGATCACTAAAATCAAGATTCCAGTCATATCCTCCATTAACAAGAACATCAGCCTGAGCTGTGAAAGGTATTGCTAATAATGACACGATTGACAAACCATTAATAAATTTTTTATTTAACACATTAAAATCCTCATAATAAAAAAAATACAAATCCTTATGTTTATACTTTTATTGCTAGCTACACTAGCTACATATGAAATATTAAGCAATTTTCAAGCCAATAATAATATTTTTATTTATTTTCAAACACTTATATAAAACAGTTTTTAATAAAAAAACATTAGTGTAAAATAACTTGACACTTAATAACTTGATATTTCAAATTACTTCAATGCTTTTTGTTTACATTTGGCTTCTATAGCTAAAATACTCAATCTAAATTATAGCACATAATAAAAAATGTGATGTGAATCTCAAAAATTATTTTATACATTTTCCAATAGATGCCTTATTGCAAATGTTCCCATCAAACCAAACCGTATTATTAAGTATAGCCCCAGTTAGATTTATTTTTGATACTTTGGCTCCTGTTAAATCAGCATAACTCAAATCAGCATTGGAAAAGTTGGTTTTATATAATAGGGCACTTCTTAAATCTACCGCTCGTAAACTAGCCTGTGTAAAATTTGCGTGGGATAATGTGGCATGGGATAAATTGGCATAGTCAAAATTACTATTTTGCAAAATAGCATAACTAAATTGTGTGTTTTGTAATAGTGTATTTTTAAAACTACTATTTTTTAAACTCTTTTTAGTAAAATTTTTACGTTGCAAATGACAGCCATCAAAAATTCGTCCCTCTCCTTGCGTTGCATTACAATCAATTTTTGCCAGTGGATCTTCTGGGGTAAATAAAAATAGAGTAATAACCAAGCCTGAAATAATAGCAACAAAACTGAGTATACCGATAAACCCCAGTGTTTTGATCCTTAAATGAGTTATCTTTTTACGTGTTGCAAATATTTTTGCCTTGCCATCAGCACCAACCTCTCGTACCTGTTCACGTTCATCAGCCCAACGCCTTGCAGCCTTTAGGCGTTCTTTATAATTCGGTTCATTGCGGTGCTTAATGACATCAGGCATCACTTCTCTAACCGATGATGCTTTACGCCAGATTTCTTTGTCCTGACTCAATAGATCATTGGGGTGAATACGACCTAATAAAATATTTTTACTAATAAGACCTGTAGCAAAAGGCCCTTTTACCTGTCCTTTTACTTTAAGATACCAAAGTTGTGTTTCTTTATTCATTTTTAACCTAAAGTCTTATCTGTATTATCGTTATTTAGTTTATACTTAACAATATAGCATAGTATTGATAACACGGTATTAAACCTAAATAAATCTGTTTCATCTATAGTCATACGTAGGTACTTAAGGATAACTCTGTGTTTACGGAGGAAGTTTTTGCCACATGGATGTGGCAATAAAGCCCCCAGGGATGGATTTACGGCGTTTTGCGTAGTAAATACAGAGTTATCCTGCCTCAAAAGTGCTTAAGTACCTACCTATAAATCTATAGTAAATATCCAGAGTACTTGTTCTACAAGACTTCTCCAATATTTAATGGCACATTATGCAACCTATTAACCTATCCAGACTTGCAGCTAAACTCAGCAAGCTGTCATCAGTATCCAATCATCAGCCTGATATGGCAAAAATAGAACATGGTTCAGAAAATATCCCCTCCCCTGCGACTATAGATAAACAACATGCAGCCATTGCTTTACTACTTAAACAGACACTAGAAAATTTAAAAAGTGACGGACTTTTGAGTATTAACACTCAAAAGGCACTTGCCAATGCAAAAAATAACCTGCCAGAAGCATTGAATCAATTATTGATTCAGGATCGTATTGAGCAGCAAAAACTAGCAAAACTTCTTGCTTCACAAGTTATTAAGCCCGAACCATTAACACAGGGTACACTTAATAAATGGTTCACTGGACAACTCATTCAAAGCATTGTTTACCAAGCAAGTGAAAATAATCAGGCACTATTGCTGGTGAGTAAATCAGGTCATTTCTCAGTAAATAGTTTACCGGTAAATAATGATAACAAAGCACTTGGTAATGATCTTATTAAGCAATCACAGCTGGTGAGTATTAAAACTGATTTAGATTTAAAAATGGGTCAGCAACTGATCTTATCCGTTAATAAAGAAAATACTTCAGATATTTCTTTTTCACTAAAGCATCCCCCTAGTGAAAGCAACCTTATTAGTCAGTTGATCAGCAAATTAGAAACCAAACAGACACCACTTCCTCAACTACTTGCTTCACTTAAAGACATTTCTAATCATAAAAATCAGGCAATCACTGTTTTTACCCCTGAAGTTATCAAACAAGTGGATAAAATAGTACAGCAATTCCCACAATTATCTCAATTATCTTCTGCTACGGATATTAAAACTGCATTGCAAAATTCAGGCTTATTTCTAGAGTCTAAGACATTTAATACGATTATTCAGCAAATTATTACTAAGCAGTCAATGGCTACAACACCAACAAATAATTCTTTTTTACTCTCTGATCTAAAAGCAAATTTATTACAATTAAAAATGCTTATAGAAAACAATCAGGCAATTATTCCTAAGCACTTATCCTTAGTTGAAGCCAATGTATATCGAAATATGACTATTGATAGTCCAATAAGTCAACTTGATATAGGTCATTTATTTGCTTTGCCGGCAAAACTAAAACATGCTCAGGTACACCCTCCTGTTCAGACACAGAACTTATTTCAATTAAACAGCCATTTGTTAATTCAGGCTCGACTTATGGAACAAGTAGAAAGCAGCCTTTCACGTATTGTGGTTAATCAATTACAGACACGAGAGAGTAGTGAGCAGTCCTTTATTAATTTTGAATTCCCCTTTCGTAATAATGATCAATCTGAAGTATTACAACTGAAAATAAGAGAGGAACGACAAGAAAAAGAAGCTCAAAAAGGCCATAAAATCTGGACAGTTAATTTGGCCTTTCACCTTCAAAGCCTTGGTAATATTCGTATTTATATTACCTTAGATGATAACGATCTGGCCATCCAGTTCTGGACAGAAGAGAAATCCAGTCAACAGCTATTTTCGCAATATTTTCACTTACTTAGTGAACGCTTAAACAATGCAGGTTTTACCTTATCTCAGTTAGTTGCTTTTCATGGTATGCCAGAAGAAGCACAGCAGGAGCAGTCAAAAAGTCATTTTATTGTGGATGAACATGTTTAGATAAAAACACCTATGAAAAAACAAAACAGCCAAACAAAGAGTCTAAGCAATGACCAAACACCCATTAAGCAGGCCATTGCATTGCATTATAATGAAAGCATCTCAGAACCCATTCCAGAAGTTATTGCTACGGGTAGTGATGATATTGCTCAGCAAATTATCGAATTAGCTCAAGAACATGATATTCCTATCCATAAAGATGCTGATTTGGCGGTATTATTATCACAATTAGAACTTTATGATGCGATCCCTGAATCACTTTATCAGGTGGTTGCTCAAGTGCTGGCCTTTGCCTATATCGCTTCAGGAAAAGTGCCTAAGGGATTTGATAGGAATTAGAGTTTAAACAACCGAAAATAATTGTCTCGTGTGATCTGGGCAATATGTGCCACACTGACCCCTCGTAATTGCGCCAAAAATTCAGCCACATAAGCCACATAAGCAGGCTGATTTTTCTTACCTCGCATAGGCACAGGTGCTAAGTAAGGAGAGTCGGTTTCAATAAGAAGACGATCATCGGGGATAGAGCGAGCAACCTCTTGGATGGACTTAGCATTTTTAAACGTCACTATGCCTGAAAATGATATATAAAAGCCCATTGCCAATGCTTTTTCTGCACTTGAAATATCTTCAACAAAGCAATGCATAATACCGCCAGCCTTGTAAGCTTTTTCTTCTACCAAAATTTTTAACGTATCCTCACGAGCATCACGAGTGTGGATAATCAATGGTTTTTTTGCTTGTATGGCTGCTTGAATATGAGTACGAAAACGCATCCTTTGCCAAGCAAAATCATTATTACGTGGATCAATGCCATTATTCATATAATAATCCAACCCAGTTTCACCGATGGCAATAACTTTAGGATCATTTCCAAGCTTAAGCAATTGTTCTACGCTCACATCCACCTCTGGGGAGTGACAAGGATGTAGACCGACTGATGCATGAACATTGGGATATTTTTTTGCCGTACTCAAAAGTTCAGCAAATGTATTCAGATCCACGCAAATGCTTAGCATATCACTGACTTGGTTTTCTTTGGCCTTATCTATGACATGATCCATGTGATCATTAAAATCAGAGAGATCAAGCATTTCTAAATGGCAATGTGAATCAACAAAATTTAAAGGCATAGTTAACGCTATAGAGAGGGATTGAAGATTTCATACTTAACTAATAATAAAAAAACTTAGTTGAGTAAATAAGCAGTCGCTACATAGTATGAGTAGGCCGATCTGATTTTAGTGCGCCGGCAAGATAGGTTTCAATTTTTCTTTGTGCCTGACCATTATCCTGATCACTAAACTGCACACCCACACCTGCGGCACGATTTCCCTGAGAACCTGTGGGCGTGATCCAAATAATTTTTCCAGCAACAGGCAATTTATCGGTTTCATCCAATAAGGTCAATAACATAAACACTTCATCACCTAACTTGTACTGCTTATTTGTTGGGATAAATAAGCCCCCATTAACAACAAAGGGCATATATGCAGCATAAAGGGCATTTTTATCTTTAATTGATAAGGATAAAATGCTCTGTCTGGCCTGACCTGGACGCATCATAATACAGAAATCTCTTTCATAAAAATTAGAAGAAGGTGTTTATTAAAACAAAAGCAATTATATTTTGCAATTTTTCCATTCAATCAATAGTTGTTCAAAAAGCAGTTGAATACTGATAGAACCCTGAATTTCATTATAGGCTTTATTAATTGAATCAGATAGTTGTAATAACTTCCTTAAGTATAATCTATTTGATAGATCTTGCAAGTCATCGTAACGATCAAGATTAGTGATCCCTTTGTTTGTACAGTGATAAGCCAATCTGGCAATATCGGCTAATAAAGAATCAAACCAGTAAATAATATCATAGGCTGTCATCATTAATGATTGTTTTGCTCTGGCAGCCTTAGTTTTTGCAGGCTTAAGTATGGTTGCTTTGTAAAATTCTTCAGCCACTAACACTGGATCAATAGCACTATTAATAATATCTAGGAGCCTATTAATAATATGATTACGCACGGCGAGTTGTTGTCCTTGTGCTAAAACCTTTGCTAATAATGGTGCACCTGAGCTAAGAGATAACATAAGTTCTGCTTGTTTAATGCCCTGCTCTTGTAACCAGAGTTGAGCAGATGCTTCTTCAGGCAAGGGGATATCAACACATTGACAACGGCTACGAATCGTTGCTAATAAGGCTTGTTTTTTATGGCTCAGTAAAATCATAAAGGTATTGGCAACAGGCTCTTCAAGAGTTTTTAATAGACTATTGGCTGCATTTATATTCATGGCTTCTGCAGGCTCAATAATAATGATTTTTTTAGTCCCTAACTGAGCGTTTAACACACTCCATTGGATAAGTTCTCGAATAGCATCCACAGGGATGATTTTTTTATCTTCAGGGATGCCAATGTGGTACAGATCGGGATGGCTTGCAACATTTAGTAATTGGCATGAACGGCATTGATTACACGGTACTGTTTGAGCTCCTTTTTGAACTACTTGCCGATCTCCTTGTAATTGCCTTGTTTGTGATAGAGATTTTGGTGTCTGACAGAGTAGCCCTTTGGCTAAATAGAAAGCAAAGTCTTTTTTTCCTATACCGGAGATACCGGATAATAATAACGCATGGGGAAAATGGCCTGTTTCTTGATTACTCACATAGAGTTGTTGCCATAAAGAGGATTGCCACGGATAAAAGCCATCATGCGTATTGGCTTGAATAGGTTTCTCTTGGGCAATATCAGGCATGGGTAAGCTTATCCATCACAATGTTAATCTGTTGTTGTACTTTAGCAATTTCGGGCAAGGTATTGATGATATGGAAACGTTCAGGATTATCTTTGGCTAATTGCAAATAAGCATTTCGAATGCGGTTAAAAAAACTCATTTGTTCTTGCTCAAAACGATCCGTTTCACCTCGTGCCTGAACTCTTGCCATACCCGCTTCCACAGGAATATCTAATAAAATGGTGGCATCCGGTCTTAAATCACCTTGAACCCATTGCTCTAACTGAGCAATTTTTTGCCATGACAAACCTCGTCCCCCACCTTGATAGGCATAACTGGCATCGGTAAAACGATCACTAATTACCCATTTACCCGCATTAAGTGCTGGTAAAATACGTTCTTGTAAATGCTGGGCACGGGCAGCAAACATCAGTAGCAATTCAGCATCATCACATAATAGATTATGAGACTTATCCAGTAGTAAGTCTCGGATTTTTTCTGCAATCGGGGTACCACCTGGCTCTCTGGTTAAAATAAAATCAATATTTTTTGCTTGTAAATAATCCTTAATAAAATTGATATTAGTGGATTTTCCAGCACCTTCAGAACCTTCTATGGTAATAAATTTAGCCTTTAACATATTGCTAGCATCGCCTTATTTTTTCTTTAAAATGTATTTTCTGACGGCACGATTGTGTTCTTTAAGACTATTACTGAACACATGACCACCTGAACCATCAGCAACAAAATACAAGCTCTTACCCTTATCTGGGTGCAATACGGCATGAATGGCTTCACGCCCAGCAATGGCAATAGGAGTGGGTGGTAAACGTGGAATTTGGTAAGTATTATAGGCTGTCTTTTGATTAATATCCCGACGCCGAATATTGCCCTTATACGTATCCCCCATACCATAAATAATCGTTGGATCCGATTGCAAACGCATACCTTTATTCATTCGACGAATAAACACACCAGCAATTTTATTACGCTCACTGCTAACCCCCGATTCTTTTTCAACAATAGAAGCCAAAATCAGGGCTTCATAAGGTGACTTTAATGGGGTTTGTTTTTCTCTTGCCTGCCATTCTTGGCTTAAAATACGTTGCATACGATCATAGGCACGTTTAATAAATTGCAGTTCCGTTGTCCCTTTAGGGAAATTATAGGTATCAGGGAAAAGTAAACCTTCTAATGTTTTGTGCTGATCCCCTAATTTTTTTTGTAAGCTTATCAGATCATCCCGGCTAATAGGGAGAGAAAAATCTTCACTATGAATTAAGGATTTATCTCTGGCAATGCGCTGTAGCGACTCTTTAACCGTTAAACCCTCAATAATTGTCTGAGTATATTGGGTAACCTTGCCTGATACCAATAAAGTAAGCACATTCACAACGGTCATATCAGAGTTTAGAGCATATTCTCCTGCTTTGATTTTCTGTGCTTGATTAGAAACACGGGCATAAATACGAAAAAATAGCGCATTGCTAATGATTTTCTGCTGTTGTAGATCCTGTGCAATATCACGAAGCAAAGCCCCTTTGCTAATACTTAGTATGTATTTTTCTTGTTTATCAGGCAATTGAATATTTTCTTTAAGAAATAGTTGGTATTCATTCCAATACCAAGCGGTCGCAAAACTACCAATGAGAATACTTAATGCAATAAATTTGAAAAGAATTTTTATCATAATCAGTTGGGATTTGGTTGGTTAAAATATCATAAAAGTTAAAGTGAAAAATCAATAAAACACCATAAATGATTGAATTACAAGCAAACTAAACACATAAAAGTGTCTCTGGTCGTTCAATAGTCTTATTTATATGCTGTGCCAATTGTGTTACTAGCAAGCCTGTATTTTCTTGTTGTCCTATAAAATTCCAGTGAGTCTGAGTATCAAAGGTAATCGAACGAATGGGCACAATACCAAAAATACTATTAGTGAGAAAAATCTCTGAGGCTTCGTTTAAATCATGCAAGCAAACAGGTATTTGCTGAATATCAATACCTAACTCCATAGACAGGTTGATTATTTGTTGTCTTATTGTACCGTTTACCCCACAAGTATCAATTTTAGGGGTTAATAATTGACCTTCTTTCACAAAAAAAAGGTTGCTACTGGTTGCTTCAATCACAAGTGACGCTGATTGTTGTGTGGCATTGAAAGGTCTATTTGCCACGCATTCACAAGCCAGTACAAGCCCCTCTTGAAATTGCTCATCATTTATTTCATTTCGTGCAAGCACCTGCTCCAAGCGGTTCAAATGTTTAATGCCAGCCAAGGCAGGTTGCTGAGCAAGGCAGGTATGGCAGATGCAAACATCAATACCTGAGTAATAATCCTTTAGTGCGCGCTCAGGCCAACGATGTATAGAGATAGATAAAGTACACTTTTGTTTTTGTGGAAACTGATAGCCTCGTCCCCCTTCACCACGAGTGACTATTAGTTTGATAACACAATTATGGTTACGATAATCTTTATGTGTATTTATCTGTGCTAACACCGTATTTTCATCCGGCACATCAAGTTGTAATCGTTTTGCCCCGTCAATTAGGCGTTGCCAGTGCAATGTCCAATTATGAAGTTGCCCATGAATTGAAGCAATGGTTTCAAAAAGGCCATCACCATAAGCCAAGCCTCGATCGTATTCAGAAATCATTGCTTTAGTGACCTATTGCCTAAAGCATTTAAAATACCCTTTGCCTTAGTGCGAGTTTCCATAAGTTCTTTTGTGGCGATTGAATCATAAACCAAACCCGCACCTGCTTGAACACTTAATCGTTGCTTAGCTGTTTCTCTATCTTTCGAGGCCATTGATTCTGATACGCTTGCTTGCTCCAACTGTATGGTTCGGATCAAAATATTTAAGTCCATGCTACCATCACGATTAATATAACCCATTGAACCGGTATAGGCTCCTCGTGAATGTGGTTCTAATTCAGCAATAATTTCCATACAACGAACTTTAGGGCAACCGGTAATCGTTCCTCCTGGAAACAAAGCCTTAATTACATCACTAGGTGTCACATCAGCCTTTAGCTGACCAATCACATTAGAAACAATATGATGTACATGCGTATAACTTTCATTGGTCATTAATTCATCCACACGGACAGTTCCAGGCTGGCATACCCGTCCTAGATCATTACGAATGAGATCAATGAGCATAATATGTTCCGCTTGCTCCTTGGGATGATCATGCAATTCTTTAAGTAAACGATCATCTTCTTCTGCACACTCACTTCTAGGACGAGTGCCTGCAATCGGTCTGGATTCCAATTGATTATTATGTACTTTAAGTAATCGCTCAGGTGAAGAAGAAATAATACTAGCCTGTCCTTGAGCAGATACAAAGGATGCAAAACCAGAAAAAGGGGCTGGATTGGTTTGTCCTAATGATGTAGCTAAGGCACAAGCAGTTTCACTGTATTTTTCTGTAGACGCATAAGCTTGCCAACGACGAGATAAGTTAACCTGAAAAACATCTCCCTCCTTTATGTAATGATGTACTTTATGTGCCGAAGCTAAAAATTGTTCGTCAAACTCTTCACTTAATGACATAAGAAATTCTTCTGCCACTTGCTTATTAACCGGGTGATTGGCTTGTTGGATATGGTTAATATCATTTAATAGCACTTGGTAAGCCCACTGATGATCCAGTTCTTTTTCTGTGATAAAAAAGTATTTGTCTAAATAGTGATCATAGATCAGCGCTTTTTTTACCCGAGCAGCATAAGCAATAGGTAATACCGAAACATCACTTGTCAGTTTTAATGTTGGTTCAATTTGCTGAGCAAGCTCGTAGGCCAGAAAAACAAACCAACCACCGCTAAAGGGTGGCTGAAAAGACATATTATCTGAGTCACTTGCATGTTCACATACGATATGACTCCTTTTTTCGCTTAGAAATTCTTGTTCAAATGCCTCTAAAAATGTCTCTCCTTCTGTAAATTCAGTATTATTCGAACAACTAAGAGTAAAACTATGATCCATTTTTAAATAGTTATCAGGCTCAATAAATAGGATATCATAGCGATTCTCTATCGCTTTAGACGAACACTTATGATTAATTATTTGCTTAGAGGTAGTGAGTAAAAATGGATACTTTTGGGGAAAATGGCGATAGAATTGTAGAAACTCAGGAATTTTTTTATTGTTAAGCTCACTCAGCTGATAGACAGAGGTCATATTTTTAATTTTTTATCATCATACCAACATCCTTAGGATAAGGAGGACTCGCCCATTCCATATCCTATGGATGTATTCTAATCGCTATATTTTGCCAAAGATCAAGGTACCATTAGTGCCGCCGAAACCAAAAGAGTTTGAAATAGCATAATCAATTTTCATTTCTTTTGCGTTCAGAGGTGCATAATCCAAGTCACAATCATCACTAGGATTTTCTAAATTAATCGTCGGCGGTGCAACCTGATCACGAATAGCAAGCGCAGTAAAAATGGCTTCAATACCACCAGCGGCTCCTAGTAAATGTCCGGTCATTGATTTAGTTGAACTCATAGTTAATTGATAAGCATAATCACCAAAAGTACGTTTGGCCGCCTCTGTTTCTGCTAAGTCACCTGCGGGTGTGGATGTCCCATGAGCATTAATATAATGGATCTGATCAGGGTTTAAGCCTGCATTTTTTAAGGCTGAACCCATACAACGACTCGCCCCTTCACCACCTTTTGACGGCAAGGTCATATGAAAGGCATCACCGCTCATACCAAAACTTAGGACTTCGGCATAAATATTAGCACCACGGGCTTTGGCAAATTCATACTCTTCTAAAACCACCACACCAGCCCCATCACTAAGGACAAAGCCATCCCTATCTCGATCCCAAGGTCTTGATGCAGACTGAGGGTCATCATTTCTTTTTGATAAGGCTCGGGCTGAAGCAAAGCCAGCTAAACCCGTATGCGATGTGGCCATTTCTGCACCACCGGTCACCATCACATCGGCATCACCATACTCAATAATACGAGCGGCATCACCGATACTATGCGTTGCGGTTGCACAAGCCGTTGCAATTGCTAAATTAGGCCCTTTCATGCCATATTTAACTGATAGATTACCCGAAATCATATTAATAATATTACTAGGTACAAAAAAGGGAGAGACCTTACGTGGCCCACCTTTTATAAAATTGGTATGACCTTGCTCAATACCTGAAATACCACCAATACCTGAGCCAATATGAACCCCAATACGCCAAGCATTTTCATCGGTTACTTCTAGCCCTGAATCTTCAATGGCTTGAATACCAGCAGCCATACCATAATGAATAAAGGTATCCATTTTCTTAGCATCTTTGGGGGACAAGTAATCGGTGATATTAAAATTTCGTATAGAGCCACCAAACTTGACACTAAATGCTTCAGTATCAAAATGCTCTAAAGGTTGAATGCCACTTTTCCCCGCAAGAACATTGGCCCATGATTCTGATACACTCAAACCAACAGGACTCACCATTCCCATTCCGGTAATAACAACTCTTCTCTTAGACAAGGTCATCTCCATATATAAAACTGAAGGTATACTGCTCTAAAATAATTATTTTGGAGCACAAAAAAATAAAGCCGATGTTTAATAGTGTATAAATAACTATTAAATCTAAATCGGCTTTAAATATTTTCAAATAAGTTAAATGGCATGATTATAGCCATTGTCTTATTTTTTTCACTTAGCTGGCAAATTAGTTTGCTTATAAAACGTACTAAGCTTCTGTATTTGCGTTAATGTAATCAATCGCTAACTGAACAGTAGTGATCTTTTCTGCTTCGTCATCTGGAATTTCAGTACCAAACTCTTCTTCAAGAGCCATAACTAATTCCACTGTATCTAGGGAATCAGCACCTAGATCATCAACAAATGATGCTTCAGATTTTACTTCATCTTCTTTAACACCTAATTGTTCAACAACAATCTTAGCAACTCTTTCTTCAACACTACTCATTTTATTTAAATCTCCATTATTCTTTTGTAACACTTCTGTATTAAGTTTCTTTATACAGGCAATCATAGCAATACGATAAAATCATCTACATTTATGTAGCAATAGCGCCTTAAATAGACAGATTCTAACGAATCAAAAAACCTTAGACTGCAGGTGTCTTTATTTACGTGACGCTATTTTAGAGAAAACCACTGCGATATGCCAGCCTTAGATGCCAAAAAAATGAAATATTTGTAATAAGTGCTCTAAAATTTCTCACTCTCTATCACTATACATACCGTTATGGCATGTACATGCCACCATTTACGTTCAGTGTTTCGCCTGTAATGTAAGCAGCATTGCTAGATGCTAAAAAACCCACAGCTGAAGCAATCTCCTCAGCATCTCCCAAGCGACTCAAAGGGATCTGTTTTAGCAGAGCCTCTTTGGCTGCTTCTGGTAAATTACGGGTCATATCTGTATCAATAAATCCAGGAGCAACTGCATTCACTGTAATACCACGAGAACCAACTTCTCTTGCTAGCGATTTTGTAAAGCCAAAAATACCTGCTTTTGCTGCAGCGTAATTGACCTGTCCAGCATTGCCGGTTAATCCAACAACGGATGCAATAGATATAATGCGTCCTTTGCGAGCCTTCATCATGGCTCGTAAACACGCTTTGGAGAGCTTAAAAATAGAGCTTAAATTGGTTTGAATAATATCATCCCATTCACTATCTTTCATACGCATCATAAGGTTGTCACGAGTAATACCGGCATTATTAACCAGAATAGATGGCATATTATACTGATCTTTCATAGCGGTTAATAAGGCTTCAATACTGTCTTGATTGGTGACATTAAGTACCATTCCCTGCCCTGAAATACTATTTTCTTTAAGATATTGGCTAATATTTTCAGCACCTTTTTCGGTGGTTGCCGTACCAATAACCGTTGCTCCCTGTTTACCTAAATTAAGTGCAATCGCCTGACCAATTCCTCGACTGGCACCACTAACCAAAGCCACTTCATTTTGCATCGACATAACACGTATCCTTCAATTTTTTTTCATCCATAGCCATCAATATGCAACTATTTTGCATGAATATAAGCTCATAATGAGCATTTGGAACCATTTAAAACTTAATCAAAGCAGAACCCCAAGTAAAACCACCACCAAAGGCTTCTAATAAAATCGTTTCACCACGCTTGATACGCCCATCACGGACGGCTGTATCCAATGCCAATGGCACAGAAGCAGCTGAGGTATTACCATGATGTTGAACTGTTGTGACAACATGATCCGTTGACATTTTTAGCTTACGGGCAGTGGCATTAATAATACGGATGTTGGCCTGATGGGGAACCAGCCAGTCAATATCTGATTTTTCCATATTGTTAGCAGCTAGGGTTTCATCAACAATTCGTCCTAAGGTATTTACTGCAACTTTAAAGACTTCATTGCCTCGCATCTCAATATGCACAGCATCCAAACCATCTGGATTTACCGCAGAAATACCGCCATTGGTTGTCAATAATTCAGCAAAACTACCATCGGCATGAATATGAGTGGATAAAATTCCTGGTTCTTCATTCGCTTCAATAATAACAGCACCTGCGCCATCAGCAAATATGACACAGGTACTGCGATCTGTCCAATCAACAATACGTGATAGTGTTTCTGCACCAATGACTAAGGCGCGTTTAGCAGCCCCTGTTTTTATGTATTTATCCGCAACATCTAAAGCATAAATAAACCCCGTACAAACGGCTTGAATATCAAAAGCGGGGCAACCGTGAATATTAAGACGTTGTTGCAATAGGCAAGCAGTACTGGGGAATACTCTATCAGGTGTGGTGGTTGCGACAATAATGAGATCAATAGATTGTGCATCAATACCCGCTGCATCAAGTGCATTGCGGGCGGCAAATTCTGCTAAATCACAGGTTGTTTGATCATCGCTAACAATGTGACGCTCTTTAATCCCAGTCCTTTCCGTAATCCATTGATCACTGGTATCAACAATTTTTTCTAGGTCCTGATTGGTTAAAATTTTATCGGGCAGATAACTGCCTGTTGCCATAATACGAGAATACATCTATGCAATAGCGTCCTAAGTGAATATATAATTTATAGAAAATGATAAAAGAAGCAATGGGAGTGTAACATAAGTCAACTTATTACTTAAGAATCATTCGTAGCAATCATTTATAACAATCATTTATAACATAAGGTATCTTCTAACACCTTGCTTATTTTTTGTGGTACTTTATTTTCGACTTCAATCATAGCGACTTTGATGGCATTGGAAAAGGAATAAATATCTGCCCCGCCATGACTTTTTACCACAATTCCCTTAAGGCCAACTAAGCTAGCACCATTATATTTTCGGGGGTCCACTTTATCTTTAAAAGCATTGAGCACAGGTAATGCAATCAAGCCAGCTAATTTGGTTAACCAATTTTTATTAAATTCATGTTTAATAAAATAAGCAATCATTTTAGCTACACCTTCAGATGATTTTAAGGATATATTACCAACAAAACCGTCTGCGACAACAACATCTACAACCCCTTTATAAATATCATCGCCTTCAACAAAGCCATAATAATTTAATGAGCTATTAGCAATAAGCGTGGCCGCCTGTTGCACCTGTTCATTACCTTTCATTTCTTCTTGACCAACATTTAGTAAGCCAATGCTTGGCTTATCAATATTATCAATAGCACTGGTCAACACTGAACCCATAACCGCAAACTCAAATAGATGTTGTGCAGACATATCAATATTAGCCCCCAAATCCAGCATATGAGTATGTCCAGTTTGAGTTGGCATTGCTGAGCATATAGCGGGTCGATTAATGCCAGGAAGCGTTTTAAGTACAAAACGTGCTGTGGCCATTAAAGCACCTGTGTTGCCAGCACTGACACAGGCATCGGCATCGGCTGATTTCACCAAGTTAATAGCAACACGCATAGAAGAATCTTTTTTCCCTCTCAGAGCAGAAGCCGGTTTTTCATCCATAGCAACCACTTGCGAGGTATGTTGAATAGTAATTTGTGAACGCACAGACTCAGAACAGTCTATTAATTTTGACTCAATGCTTTGCTGATCACCCACAAGAATAACCATCAATTTGGGAAAATCGTTTAAGACATTAATAACGGCAGGAATGGTAACATCTAAGCCAATATCACCCCCCATGGAATCAATGGCTAACGTGCTACTATGCAACTTGCTTATCATATTTTTATGATACCAATATTTTGTATATTTTTTTTAAGAGACAAAAAACAAAGCCTCTGAAAAATCCGAGGCTTTGTAAAAATTTATAATAATTATTTTGTGCTTAAAGTCTAATTAATAGAGACTGATCCAATGTATTTTAAATACATACACTCAACAATCAGCTCATAATTAAGAGTTATAAAATAATTCAATTGAATTATTCTTCCTAATATTTTTATTTAGCGCTATTTAAGGTATTACTTTCCTAAAACCTTGCGGCCTTTGTAATAACCATCTGCGGTAACGTGATGACGACGGTGTGTCTCACCACTGGTTGGGTCAATAGATAACGCTGTTGCGCTAAGAGCATCATGTGAACGACGTGAACCACGACGTGCAGGAGTACATTTATTTTTTTGAACGGCCATTTGAATTTCCTTGTGTACATAAACGCATGCGTTATGCATTTAAATTGACAAAATAGTATTAAATTTTTAGTTTGATTACTTTTTTAACTGTTTCAGAATTGCAAAAGGATTGTTATCCTCCTGTTCTGAAGCGTCACTCTCAGCATCAAAAGAGTTTTTGTGCTCTGAATCCGTGTCCAAAAACACGACTTCAGCCTTACAAGCTGTACCAATTTCAGATAACGGATGCATTGCTACCTGTGGTAAAGCTAATAATAACTCATCTTCTATGATTATTCTTGGGTCAACATACTCTTTTGGAGACAGCCAAAATAAATCATACTTTGAATCTTCAGCGCTTTGTTCCTGATGCTCATTCATGACAAAAGCTGTCGCTATCTGACAACGTAAATCCAACTCAAAGTCTTCCATACAACGCTGACATTGCAAAATAACTTGAGTGCTCAGTTGCCCTTTAACATAACGATTACCAAGCAAATCAACATCAAACTCTAAGTAATAGTGAATATTGCTAGAGCTTTTAACTATGGCGTCACTAAAGCGACTTAATTCTTTAGTTAACTCAGCATGTTCTATTACACCATCAAGAACAGTACCTTGGTCAGTATAACGAATATGATCAATTCTTTGTGGGATACGCCCAATCATTATTAACTAACTACCACACTGAATGCGCTCATACAGAGCTAAAAAATTAATCGGCTATTCTATTGTTTTTCTATACTCTTGTCAAAAGCTTTTGACATTAATTTCCTTAGATACATTTACTTTAAAAATCATAACATTATACAACTTGTCCAGCACTAAAACCGGATGACCATGCCCATTGAAAATTGTAGCCACCTAATTGTCCAGCAACATCCATGACTTCACCAATAAAATAAAGCCCTTTTTGTGTTTTCACTTGCATAGTTTTAGATGATAATTCATCGGTATCAACACCACCAATCGTTACCTCAGCAACACGATAGCCTTCTGTTTCTTTAGGCCAAAATCGCCAATTTTGAAAAATATCACTAATGTCTTGCAGTTCTGCACTGGAATATTGATTAATGGGTTTGTTAATAAGCTCTGTTTGACAAAGACATTCTATTAAGCGCTTTGGAAACTGTTTAGATAGGCTATTTTTTAGCATCAATTTAGGCTGCTTTTGCTGTTCTTGTTCCAACCATGAGATTAGATCTAAATCAGGCAATAAGTTAATTTGCAAAGGTTCTTGTCTGTGAGACAGCCAGTAAGATGAAATTTGCAATACCACAGGACCACTGATGCCTTTATGAGTAAATAGGAGGTTTTCTTTAAAATGGTGATGGTTAAAACTAATTTGTGCTTTCAGAGTAATACCAGATAATTGTTTATAGCGTTTAGAATCTTTATTATTGTATATAAGTGGCACCAGCCCTGGACGAGTTGCAACACACTTTAAACCAAATTGCTTCGCCAGACGCAAGCCAAAATCAGTGGCACCCATTTTAGCGACGGATAAACCACCCGTGGCAATCACTAAAGAGTCACTTTGATAAACGTCTAATTGCGTTTGTACACTAAAATAGTGTTCCTGTTCAGAGGCATGTACTTGACTAATATGTGAATTTAATTGAATAACAACCTGATATTGCTGACATTCCGTTAATAGCATCTGCACAATATCAGTCGCACTGCGATCACAAAAAAGTTGCCCATGCTCACGTTCATGCCAAGGAATATCATAATGAGCCAATAGATTGATAAAATCATAATACTGATAACGAGACAGGGCTGATTTACAAAAATGTGGATTTTGAGAAAGATAGTTTTCAGCACTCACATCATAGTTACTAAAATTACAGCGTCCACCACCCGAAATACGGATTTTTTTGCCTGCCTTATTTGCATGGTCTAAGACCAAAACCCTGCGCCCACGCTTGCCTGCTTCTATTGCACACATAAGGCCAGAGGCACTGGCACCGATAATTAACACATCAAACTCTGTCATTGTTTCCCATAAATCAGTTAAAATTCCTATTTTATCATTTTAAAGGCTGGATATGTCAGATATTGAATACCGAGTTATGGAGCTAGAAATAAAAAGTGCTCATCAAGAAGATACTATTGAGCAACTGAATCACATTATTATCGAACAACAAAATAGTATTAATGATATGGTGCGACAGTTAGAACTACTACAGGATAAGTTAAGCAGTTTACAAAATAGCAGTGAAAAAGAAACCATCGAAGCCCCTCCTCCTCATTATTAACTGATAGAAAGACTCTGCATGAAATAAAGATTTTTATAAAAATGTCGCTATACTTAACAGATAAAGAAGCAATACCAAAATAACCCATTGTTATTTTATTCTATGGAGAAGCTAAGCCGTGACTAATGATGCTAACTTTAGTAACCGTCTGGAGTTACTTTTATTTTATTTAGGTGGCAAACGCCGTTTTGCGATTAATGTATTAAAAATAAAAGAGGTAATACCCTGCCCCCCCTTACATCAATTACCTTCTGCTAATCCCAAAATTCTTGGCATTTCAGAATTACGTCAGGAAACTCTACCGATTATTGATCTAGCTAAGGCAATTAGCTCAACTCAAAGAATCCTATCACAAGAACAAATTAATCAAGGTTCGGTCATTACAACAGAGGTCAACCGCTCCCATCAAGGCTTATGGATCAGCGGTGTCGATAAAATTGTGTTATGCAACTGGAAGGACATTTCTCCACCATCAAAAGGCAGTGGTTTAAGTAGTTATACCACCGGAGTCACACTTATTGATAATGAATTAGTACAACTTGTTGATATTGAAAAGGTATTAGCTGAAGTGCTCGGTTTAGAGTATTCTCATAACGAAGACATTAATGTTGATCAGTCCAAACTTGAAGCAGTGTTTGGTAAATTAGTTATGATTGTTGATGACTCATCTATGGCTATGAAACAAACAATTAATGCTTTAGATAAATTAGGCCTACAACATATCTCAGCCAGTGACGGTAAAATTGCTCTACAAATACTGAATGACTACCAAAACGGTGACCCTCACACGATGGAACCTATTTCCATGATTATTTCAGATATTGAAATGCCAGAGATGAATGGTTACACTTTCGTTGAAGAAGCAAGAAAGCTGCGTAAATTTAAAGATATTCATGTTCTTATGCACACCTCACTTAATGGTACAATGAATATGCAAAAAGCCATTGCCTGTGGTGCAAATGATGTCTTAACAAAATTCGTGCCTGAAGAATTAGTTGATAAAATAATTAAACACTTAATGGCTTCTCCTGCAAGTTAACACAATTTTTACTGGATTAAATACAACTTGTTAAACGATAAGTCTTTACCTTTAGATCATAGGTTATTTGCATGAAACTAAATAAACCCATTATTATTATTGGTATGGGAGAGATGTCTGGTGTTTTTAGCCGAGCACTTCTACGTAGTGGTTATCCTATCTATCCCGTCATTAGAGACACACCGATTAATGAGCTTAGTAAACGATTATCTAAGCCAGAAATGGTGCTTATTGCAGTAGGAGAAAATGACTTAGACTCTGTGCTTAAACAATTACCTGAACAGTGGCAAGATCGAGTTGTCTTATTACAAAATGAATTATTACCTCATAACTGGAAAAAGCATAAACTGCTTTCACCCACAATTATCTCAGTCTGGTTCGAAAAGAAAAAAGGGCAAGACTTCAAGATTTTAGTTGCCTCCCCTATTTTTGGTCCAAAAGCAGAAATACTTTCTAGTGCATTAAAGACACTTTCTATACCCACTTGGATAGTTGCTAATGAAGAAGAAATGCTCTTTGAGTTAGTACGTAAAAACCTCTACATATTGACAACCAATATTGCAGGGCTGGATGTTGGTGGTGATGTCAATTCATTGTGGTATAACAATCATGAGTTAGCATTAAGAGTATTCGATGACATACTGCTGCTCCAAAACCATTTAACTGATCAACAACATGAACGGGAACCTCTTATTGAGGCTGTGTTTGAAGCCATTAATGGCGATCTCTCTCATAAATGCATGGGACGTTCTGCCCCAGATCGTTTGGATAGAGCATTAGACTATGCACAAAAACATCAAATTGCAGTTCCTGAATTAAGGCGTATCAGTAAACAAATAAAATCATCTATATCTTAATTTCAGCCAAATTCATTTACCCCCAAGCATATCTTTGTTAATGGCCAATTTAAGTTAATAAGGATATAAAAATACAGCTTAGATAGTAACAATTCTCATTCATTATGCAATCAAATTAGTATTTCCTGATATTGATCATAAAAGTGAAAAATATCCTTATTTTTCATGGCAAAAGCACTTAAAAAAAGGTATCCTCCACGGTTGTTTGTCTACTCAAATAATTCTTAATTACTTGCTCTGGTAAAACACAAACATTCGCATAATAAGAATTTTAAATCTTGCTTTATCCTAATTTAAAGTTTAAAGCATCATTAGAATTCCTGTTCAAACTCAATCCGCTCCGTGGAGGAAATTCGATGTCGGATATTATTGCAACCAACGAGACCATATTGGTCGTAGGTGGCGGCATCAGCGGTATCAGCGCTGCCCTA
>WFNB01000036.1 GCA_015488755.1 Gammaproteobacteria bacterium
ATCAGTCCGTTCTTTTTATCTTTTCAGGCTCAATTCAAAAAAAGCTATTTTCATAGCTATCACTTAAAACTCACTTTTGAATACCGGGTTCGTCCAACAAACGGTTCAGATTGTGGTTCGTTCCTCACACAATCTAACCTTGTTCGTTATGGCCAAGTTCAAGTAGCTTATAAATAGTGGCTAATTCATTTTTCATTAATCGAAAAGAAATCGTATTTTTAGCGTTGTTTGGGTAGAGATGAAGGTTATATGCTGGATTTTCATTGCTTGGTGGTGGTTTTATGGTGGTTCTTTATTAGTAAACACAGTGGCTTTAGGCTTAAATACTGTTACCCAAAAAAAACTGCTCACTTACTTGAAACTCACTCACTAAGCTATAATCCTTTATTTGTTAAAACAATATCAATAGGCTGATTAATATCCAGATGCACATCTCTTTGTGGGAAGGCGATATTGATATCAGCAGCATTAAATTTTTCATTGATGGCTTCATTAATCTCACTAATGGTTCTTAAGCGAAAGTCCACATTGCCGATAAAACAACGCAATTGTAAATCAAGCGTATTATCGCCAAAATTATAAAAAACAACTCGAGGGATTGGTTCAGATAGTACTCGTTCATTTTCCTGAGCGGCTGCTAATAATAATTTTCTTGCCAGAGGTATGTCACTACCATAAGCCACTCCTACGGGTATAATTAATCTTGCTGTTGGATCAGAAAGCGACCAGTTTAATAATTGCCCCGTTATAAACTCTTTATTGGGTACTAATAATTCTTTTCTATCACGGGTCATAATGGTGGTTGCTCGGATCTGTATCTTACTAACAACCCCTTCATTGTCACCAATACTGACATAATCACCCACTCGAATGGGACGTTCAAAAAGGATGATGATACCGCTGATAAAGTTAGCAACAATTTCTTGTAAGCCAAAACCAATACCAACACTTAAAGCTGCAAATAACCATTGTAATTCAGCCCAACGTGCACCGAGTATATTAAAAATACTAAAAAAACCAAGACCTATAATAAGGTAGTTAACCAATGTTGTTATGGTATAACGGCTACCTGAACTCACAAAACTACTTTGTATAAGGAGTATTTCTAAAATGGCCGGCAAGCGTTTGGCACTGACCAAGGTAAGAATAAGCATTACGCTGGCCTGAATAATATCCCATAAGGTGATAGGAAGTATTTTTTCTGTACCATCCACAACACCGTTATAGTGCCATAATACAAATTTATCTAAAATACCCAAGGCCGGTAGAACATCGGACCAGATAGCACCCAGTCCAACCAAAGCAGCGATAAATAAAACCAAATTCAGCAGCTTTATGGACTCTTCACTCAGTGATACCATGTCAATTTCTGGCTCATCAAATTCGATTGCATGTTCAGGATCTTCTTTAGCATCATCATCACTGAGTTGTTTTTTCTCATGAAAGGCTTTTCTTTTTTCATAGGCCAATTTAAGAGCGTATTTACGTCTTGACATTAATAACCAACGTACTGAGAGTTGTTGTAAAAAGACTAAAGCAAAAATCATCCAGACGGTATAAATCAGGCTAGCAGTCATTTGCCCAGCGGTATAAACATAACCAACAATGGTTAATACAATTAAGGCGGTAATATTCATAAGCCCTAAAATAAGCCATAGGCCTTGAAATTTAGCAAAAAAACTATCTGGATTATTTTTTGCTACCTCAGCAAGCAAACCGGTTTTAGGTTTGACCAAATGATAGAAAAATATGGCAAAGGTAAATAAGGTTAGAATAAGAGATAAACGTCCTAAGCCACCATTGACAGAGGACTCCCCTTTTGAAACTAATAAGGCAGTAAGAAAAAGCAGGGGTAAAAAGGTGATCATTAAACGCCAGATTTCTTTTCTTAAGCCCATAATTAATTCATTTGACCACTTAAAATGAATATCAGCGATACCTTCAGGAAAACATAAATAACGGAATGTTTTTAACCAAAATAATGGAGGGACAATAAATTTAATACCAAGAGCAATGGCATAGGTAAACTCAGATGCATTAGGTAAATTTAATAATTGTGAACTTAAAAGATAGAGTAATATAGGCAAGGGTATGGCAAGGAGCATGGTGTAAAAAAATGCTTGAAATGTATGCCAAAGACTGTCGGTACTAATGCGTTTAGTTTTTAATCCAGTTTCAATTAATAAACGGGTTAAGTGTGCTTTTTTATAGAGAAAAATACTTAAAAATAATAAAATTGGGTAAATATAATTGGATGTTTTTACTATAACAATTAAATCATTTAAAAATCGCAGCCACTTTTCTGGTTGCAGAAAAAAAGAAATTTGTTCTGGTATATTTTTTAGATTTTGTAAGTTCAGCACGGGAGCACTACGCAGCCAAAATAAATGTTCATCAAGAAATTCAGAATAAGCACGAACAACATCTAAGTATTGTCTCTCTGCAAAATCAATATCACCAATGGCCTTAAGATATTTTTCATCAACTTCTATGGCTTTTTTCAATAATTTTTTACGAGTATCGACCAAGTTACTTAAGTCATCATAAACTTTTTGTTGTTCTTCTTTGGGCAGTTTTATTACGAGTTGTTTAATATAGGATTTTTTATCCTTAACATGCAATAATTCTTCTTGATAACGGATGTCAGCCAGACCTGAATGAGCAATTTGTTCTTGGCGTTTTTTTATCTTTTTTTGATAGCGTTTTTGATCAGGTAGGGCTTTTTTTTGTTCATAAAGCACCTGCCCTAAAACTTGGTTTAAACCGGCAATATCCAATTTTTTCTTAGTATTTTTCTGTTCTTGTTGCAGTTTGCTAATGGCCTGATATATCTCATTATCATAAGATTCAAGTGATGTTAGTTCATTGATTTTATTGGTGATTGATTGATTAAGAAGGGTATTTTTTTTGGCCAGCGCTTGGATAATGAGATGCTTACCCTGTGTTTTGAGTTGTTCTTCTTGGATATTTTTTTGTGCTTGTTTAATTTCTTCTGTTCGTTTAAGGGCAATTTTCTTTTGTAGTTGTGATAATTTTTCTTGTTCTATAGACAGTTCATGCTCTGATATCTCATATTCTAACTTCAATATTTGTAAACGCATAGGTTGGCTCAGCAATAATTGCTCCCACATAGTCAGTTGACTTTGTAGTGAGGCAATATGGGTATCTAAGCGCCATTGAATAGCCTGTTTTTCTTCTGTTGAAATATCTTGTGGTACCAGTTGCCTGTCTTCATGCAATTTTTCTATGATTGATTTTGCTTGAGCCATTTTTTTTCTAATACTTTCAAGGCTATTAGACTCATTACTAATCGCTTGACTTAAGTTACTATTTTTTGCTGAAAGAGAGGTTAATAGAATGACTTCTGAGGCATGTTGTTGTTCCAGTTTTTCTAAAGAATCCGTTATCTTATGTTTGCTCAGTGATTTTTTATCTTTTTGTTTGTCCGTTTTAGGCGTCTGTAAATTAGCAAATTTCTTTTGCAGTAATTTGATTTTTTTAGGTGAGATGAGTATGGTATTTTTATACTCTTTCGTTTTACTATTACTCGCTTTTATAATGTCAAGATAGTCTAAGGTTTTGCTATAATTTTCTAATAATTTCTTCTTAGATTGATCCTCGGGATCATTGATCTCTTCAATGGTTTTTATTTTTTCTTTTAACTTTTGTTCACTGACCAAGTGGTCTAATTCTATAGAAAAAACATTGTCGACGAGAAAGAATACTATTAAAAAACTGAATAGGATAAGCCTTAAATAATCAGTTAAAGAATATCGTTCTAAATAGTGGCTAGTCATTTTGTTGTTGTTTTTTATCATGGATGGTTTTTTTAATTAAGTCGATGTGTACTAATAAATTATAAAGTTGATCCGCATTAGATAGTGGCGTATGCAGTTTACTAACCTCCTCAGACATTTGTTCAAGCTCATGAGTTAAAAAATCATATTCTTTATCTGAAAGATGGTTATCACGGGTTTTATCATCAACCTTTTGCAGTTGTTCATACCAGCGATAGACCTTAGAGCGAATGCGCCAACGATAGACAGGAGGCAATATTTTGAACAAAGGCAAAATTAATAATAAAAATGGCACAATTAAGACAATCATTCGGTCAATAAAGGTTGCTATCCAAAAGGGCAGATATTTGATTAAAAATGGCGGGCCAACTGCTAAAAAACGTTGCGCAACATCGCTCAGTGGAAAAGCCGTTAATTGATCCGAGGGGAAAAAGTTTGCTGCTGAAAAAAGGTTATTACTAGCATGATTTTTTTCTATTGCTTGTAATAATAAAATAGATAATGATTTGTGAATATCATCTCGTACCACTAAATTAGCCGTTGGTGCGAGTAAGGTAATTGGCTTTTCGGGTATGTTTTTTTTAAAATCAACAATGCCTTCATAAAGGGTGATTTTAGAGAGAAATGGTAATACCTGAGCATAAGCATTAGCCCGTGAAAAATCAAATAAGTGAAAATCTTGATTGTGTAAAAGCTCTTGAATATTAGACGAATAAATGGAAGAAACATAAAAAACAGCATCCAACTCCCCTGCTTTTAGTTTCGCTAAACTTTCATTGGGGGGAAGGTAGATAAATTGAGTATTTTGACTATTAACATGATTAATAGCAAATAATTGACTGGCCAGCATATGAGCACCACTGCCATCAACACCGATGGAAATTTTTAAACCCGCAAAATCACTTAAATGTTGAAGCTTGAGGTCTTTTTTATAAAAAATAGTAATGGGTTCATAATAGAGACTACCTAGCGATAATAATTTCTCATCCGCATAAGCGGTGCCTCCTTGAACGAAAGCAACATCTGCTTCCTTGTTTAACAAACGGCTAATATTTTCTCTTGAGCCTTTAGATTCAAGCACTTTTAAATGAATGCCATCTTTTGCTAATTCATCTTGATACTTTTTGGCATACATATAATAAGCGCCATGTATATTGCCTGATGAAATGCTAATATCCCTTGGTGGTGCTGGGGAAACAAATTGATAGGCTCCCCAAAAACTGGCATAAATTAATGCTAAAAGAGGGAGAACAATTAAAATCAGTTCTTTATAAGAGGGTTTTCTTTTTATATTCATAATAGAAACCTAGTGGCCAGTGTTTTCTCTACTGGTATTATAATACATATCAGCCTCAGAGATGGTTATCTGAGAGGCTGTATTTTTTTCATAAGAAGACTGTAACCAATGTATTAGAGCATGAAACAAGCGCTGATTGTTTGTTAGTATGGGTAAGGGGAGTTTTAAAAAATCATTGCGTTTATTAATAATAATTTTACTGGCCTTATCGGTAATAGGTAAAGGATAAATGGCAATATGGTTGAAATCAATGGCTTTATTTTTTTCTTCTGCCTCTTTTAATGATGTTAGTAATAACATCGCTTCATCCCCTACAGCTAATGACCACGATTCTTTTGATGAGCGATTTTTAATATTTTTAAAAGAAAAACTCAGACCATTATCCAAACGAAAGATGACTTCTTTATCCGATTCCACCAACCAGTGCCCATAAGTCTCATAAATGATTTCTTCTTTAGCCATTTGTTTTTGCTTATTGCTTTTCGCATAGTGTGTTTTAGAAAAATATTCTTGGCAAGAATATTGTTTGCAAAAATGATCCACAATATTATTTTCAATCTGTTTATCTGAGCCTGAGTTGGGCCCTGTAATAATAATAGGTGTGTCACCAATTAATAAAAAGACTTTGTTTTGTTCACTAATAAAAAAGCTTAAGGGTTTGCCAGAATCGAGTTCATATAAATATAAGTTGATCGTCGCAAGATAGGCACGATTGGCACGTCGCCAACGATACAGTTTGGCTCTCTTTTTACTTGTTTTAGGCAATGGATTCGCATAAGCACGCTCCAATTCATATTGATAAGCGTCATACATCTCAGTTAAAGCAATACGTAAAAAATCATACTGTTTTTCACTTTCAGCAGCTTCAAGATGTAAGGCTAACTGGATAAGTCGAGATCGAGTTAAATTCACTTCACTGGCAAAGGTGGTCGAACATATCAAATACAAGGTTATGCTAATCAATAAATAAATTTTAGAAAATGACATATTGGATCATTTAGCTATTTGCAAATAAGGCCATCATATCGGCTTCATTTAAAATCTCGATATTCAATTGCTGAGCCTTTTCTAATTTAGAACCGGCTTTCTCTCCAGCAATGAGCATATCCGTTTTCTTGGAAACACTGCCACTGACTTTAGCACCCAGTTCGATTAGGCGTGCTTTGGCATCATTACGATTCATCTGTGATAAGGAGCCTGTGAGTACGATTGTTTTACCTGCTAAAGGCAGCTCATGGGCTTCTTTTTTTATAATCTCAGGCCAGTGAATACCAGAGGCTAATAGTTTATTGATAATCTCATTATTATGATCTTCGCAGAAAAATAGCTCAATATTACGCGCCACAATCGGGCCAATATCAGGTACCTCTTCTAACTGCTCTGCTGAGGTCTGTTTGATAGCCTCTAAAGTGCCGTAGTAATTCGCCAGCGAACGGGCTGTGGTTTCACCAACCTCACGAATACCCAAGGCATAAATAAAACGTGCTAGTGTGGTTTTTTTACCTTGTTCAATGGCCTGAATAAGATTATTCGCTGATTTATCTCCCATACGTTCCAAAGAAACCAATTGCACCTCGCTTAGCTGAAATAAGTCGGCAATATTATGGATTAATTTAGCATCCACTAATTGCTCTACCAGCTTATCCCCGAGTCCATCAATATCCATTGCTTTACGTGAAGCAAAGTGCTTAATCGCTTCTTTACGTTGAGCGGGGCAAAAAAGGCCTCCTGTGCAACGAGATTTGGCTTCCTCATTGATCCGTTGCGCATGGGAACCACAAACAGGACAACGATCAGGCATAATGTAAGCACTGGCATTATCAGGTCGTTTGGATAATACCGGTTTGACCACTTCGGGGATGACATCCCCTGCCCTGCGGACAATAACGGTATCACCGATTCGGACATCTTTTCTAGTAATTTCATCCTGATTATGCAAGGTGGCATTGGTGACAGTGACACCACCAACAAAAATGGGTTCCAAGCGTGCAACAGGAGTTAACGCACCGGTACGTCCAACTTGTATGTCAATCGCCAAAAGTTTGGTCATGGCTTCTTCAGCCGGAAATTTATGAGCAATAGCCCAACGGGGTGCACGGGAAATAAAACCCGCCTTTTGTTGCTGTTCTAAGCTATCCACTTTATATACCACACCGTCAATTTCATAGGGTAATTGTGCTCGACGAGTCAGAATATCATCATAATAGGCAAGACATTCTTGCCATGTGGACAAACAGTCTACTTCAGGACAGACAGCCAAGCCCCAAGTTTGTAATTGTTTAAGGATCCGACTATGGTGTTTTTCTAAGGGATTGTTAGGATGTACCTGTTCAACAACTCCTAGACTATAGCAAAACATATCCAGTGGACGTGCAGCGGTTATTTTTGAATCCAGTTGACGTAATGAGCCTGCGGCAGCATTTCTTGGGTTAGCAAAGGGCTTTTCCCCTTGGGCAATTTGCTTTTCATTGAGCGTGTTAAAACCGGCTTTGGGCATAAAAATTTCCCCCCGAACTTCTAAAACTTCGGGGTATTCAGAGCCAGACAAGTGCAGGGGAATACTTTGAATGGTGCGCACATTTTGGGTGACATCTTCTCCTGTCTGACCATCACCCCGTGTGGCTGCTTGAACTAAAAGCCCTTTTTCATAGCGCAGACTAATGGCCAAGCCATCCAGCTTGGGCTCTGCTACTAAGGAAAAATTGTCTTGATCCAATAACTCACTAATACGCTGAGCAAAATCTTTTATTTCTTCACTGCTAAAGGCATTAGAAAGAGACAACATGGGCATTTGATGATGAATTTGTGAAAAACTCTCCAACGCTTGCCCCCCCACTCGTTGTGTGGGCGAGTCCAAGGTCTGTAATTGTGGGTATTGTTTTTCTAATGCTTCAAGCTGCTGGAATAATTTATCATAATCACTATCAGGGATCTCTGGATCATCTAAGACATAGTAACGATGGGCATGATAATTTAATTCTTTGTGCAGTGCGTTAACCTGTGCTTGCACTTTATCGGGAATGATAGAAGATGGCATCTAGTGCCCCATATCAGCAAGTTTTTGAGCTTTGGTTAGGTCAAAATTTAATTTACTGATCAGCTCTTTTTTATAGCTAATGGCTTGTTGAGTTAATGGATTTCGGGTTTCATCACATAATTCACCCCCTAGATCGGTGGCAATTTTTTTGGCTGTGTGAATAAAGGTCTCGTAAGCCCGATGGTTGTCACCACACACAGGTAAACGAATAAATAATGAGATACCGGGTGTTTTTAGCGTATTAAGATCCGAGGCATTGAGATCAAATATTCCCGGTTCTATAATATTGGCAATACTAAACAGTGCAGAGGTTTGTGGTTTATCATCTGCTGGAAAGTGAAAAATATTCATCTCACCATGAGATAGACCAGCATTTTGTAACACCCGAATAATATCCGCTAGGGTAAAAAATTCACTTTTAGTAATAATGGTATGAGAGATAATAAGATCTTTTACACCGTCTAATAAAGGTTCATAAACCACCTTTATTTGCTGTGTTGTTACCTGAGTCTCTCTTTTATTATTGTCTGAGTTATTCTCTGGTTTATGTTCTTGTCTTGTCTGATCAGTTGTCGTGCTAATCACTCGCTTGCTATTGAGATAAACACCATCAACCAATTCTCCTTTATCCCCGTTATCAGTATCAGTGAGACTTATTTCTGGATGAGATATTTCTTGGTTAATGTCTTTTTGTTGGCTGTTCTCATGCTGAATATAAACCTGATTAATATCAAAATCATCTTGTCGAGAGGCATTAAAAGAATGAGGTAAATCCGTCTCATTTAATACCGGAGGAATACCCGTTTTTACAGCATTTTTAGAACTTAATAACACATCATCAATATCATTATTATGATGGTTAAAATTCTCAATTTCATCATGGATCTTTTTATGGTGTTTATAGTAGGTAAACATAGCAACCAATAACACGACGGCAATCCCTGCCAGTATAAGTATAAAGGTAAGTTCATTCATAATTTTAGCTTTCTACCATTTCAATAGCTTCGTGAATATCAACATCAACAATGCGTGAGACACCGGGTTCTTTCATGGTGACACCGCAAAGGTGATCAGACATTTCCATTGTTGTTTTATTGTGAGTAATATAAATAAATTGTACGTGCTGTGACATCTCTCTTACCATAGCACAAAAACGCCCGACATTGGCTTCATCCAAGGGAGCATCGACTTCATCCAGCATACAAAATGGGGCTGGGTTTAATTCAAAAATGGCAAATACTAGCGCCACTGCTGTCATGGCTTTTTCACCACCAGAAAGCAAATGAATGGTGCTGTTTCGCTTACCCGGTGGACGAGCCATAATCGTGACTCCGGTATTTAATAAATCATCACCGGTCAGTGCAAGATACGCATGTCCCCCACCAAAAAGCTTGGGAAATAACCTTTGTACACCGCTATTAATTTTATCAAATGTTTCTTTAAAACGGGTACGAGTTTCTCGATCAATTTTAGCAATGGCACCTTCTAAGGTTTCTAACGCACTGAGCAAATCATCATTTTGGGCATCTAGATAGTGTTTGCGCTCGGACTGCTCTTTATATTCATCAATGGCAGCCAGATTAATAGAACCCAATCGTTGTATGCGCTGAGCAAGATCCTGCACATCATTTTTCCAAATGGCTTCACTGGCTTCTTGTGGCATACCCAAAAAGAGTGCTTCTAGAGAAAATCCTGACTCATTAACTTGTTCACTCAGGGTTTGTCTACGGACAATCAGTTCTTGTGACGCAATGCGAATCGTTTCTAACTCAGAGCGTAAGCCTTGCAATGTGGCTTCAACTTGTCCTCGGCTTTTATCAAATTCTCTTAAACGATGATCCAACTCTTCGACTCTCTGACGAGCTTGAGAAAGCTGTTCTTCAATAAGAATACGTGATTCTAAATGTCCTTCTAATTCATCACTGAGTTGTTCAAGCGGATCACCCTCCTCGTGTACAAGTGCTAATAATTGTTGTCGTCTATCAGCTAATTGCTGTAATTGCTCTTCTAGGCGAGCCATCCCCTGCTCGGTTGACTTGAGTTCTGTTTTTACTGAGCGCAGTTGAATCTCTAAGGTATGGCTTTGTTCTCTGTGTTCTCGTGATTGGATACGTATTTCTTCTAATTGACTGCGATGAGACTCACGTTCCTGAGTTAAGGCTTCCCTTTGCATAGAGAAGTCTTCAATCATTTCCAAAGCCAAATGTAAACGCTCAGTTGCCTCTTCAATAAGAGCTTTTTGTTCATCTGTATGCTGTTCAATTTCTTGTCTATCATTCTGAATCTGCTTTTGACGGTTGTTAATTTGCTCTAAACGGGCACGTTTAGTACCTAGTTGTGAACGAAATTCAGATAATTTTCGATTGTATTGGTTAAATTCTGTTTGTAAATTTTCTCGATTATGCTCAATTTCACGCTGATAGCTTCGTTTCTCTTCAATACGCTCACTGAGTTCATCCACAATTTGCTGTACTTGTTCAAACTGTTCATTGAGCTCTTTAATTTCTTGCTCACGAGCCAACACACCACCTTTTTGATCTCGATCTTTGATCACTCGTAACCAATGTTTACCCAGCCAAATACCATCACGGGTAATAATAGACTGTTGTGTGCTTAAGTGTTTTTGATAAGCAATTGCCTGAGTCAATTGCTCAGCAATATAGACATCTTGTACCTGAAGTTTAACCAAGTGAACCCGACCACTCATAATACTTTCTAATGGTGCTAAACTAAGTGGGCTTTCACTGTTTTGTGTTTGGCTTTGATCGGCAATAGTTTGCTCTTCAATAAGGGTCAAATTCGATTTTTGCAAGTCGGATAATTGACTGAATAATGGCTCTATGGCTGTCACATAAGTAGCTTCAAGATAATCACCCAAGACACATTCCAGTGCTTGTTCCCAGCCTTTTTTAACTTGTATTTGTTCTGCAATACGGGGGCGCGCAACAATGTTCTGTTGCGCCATCCACTGTTTTAGGGTTTTATCATTTTTACCCAGAGCAGCCTGCTGTAAGGCTTCAAGTGATGCTTTACGGCCAGTGAGTGATTGTAATTGACTACGTTGCTTATCCAGTTCATTGCTTAAGTGGTGATTATCATCACGAATATTCTGGATATTCTCACGTTCTTGATCCAATTGAATTTGTAAGCTTGAGGTGATTGCTTCTGTTTCTGCAAGATCTATTTCCAAGGTTTCCAGAGAGTCTTGAATAGGCTTGCCTGTCAACTGCTGTGCTTCATTTTTAAGGCGTTCAATGCGTTGCTGATCATTGGTGATATTTTGCTCTAATTGACTGATTTTATTACGTTCAATTTGTGCATTTTGTGAAGGCTCTTGTGCTAGTTGATTAAATTCATCCCAGCGGCCTTGCCAGTCCTGCATTATGTGTTCATAGTCAGCTAACATGTGAGTGGATTGTTCTTCCAGTTCACTGGCCTGCTCAAATTGGGGTTCAATTTGGGCTAATTGTAATTCTAAAGAGGCTAATTTTTCACGATCATCTTGCACATGACTGGTAGCATTATTAAAGGCACGCTCAGCCTGTTCTAAATCTTCTTTTTGCTGCTGGTGTTTGTCCTTTGCATGATTGATACTTTGTTCTACTCGTGCAATTTCAGCGCCTACTTGATAGAACTTTCCCTGTACACTATTGAATTCTTCATTGGCATCAATGTGCAGCTCACGAGATTCTTCAATACCCGCTTCAATGGTTCGAAGCTCTGCAATATGCTGTTCTAATAAGAGCTCTTTTTTATGGATCTGGCTTTCTTGCTGCTTGGCCTTGCTGTCAATGGCATCCCAACGCAATGCTTGTAACTGGGCTTTTTTTAAGCGTTCTTCTTTTTTGAATTCTGTATAGCGCTCTGCAGTGCGAGCCTGACGTTGTAAGTGGGCAATTTGCTTATCCAATTCTAAACGGACATCATCCAAGCGTTCAATGTTTTCTCGGGTATGGCGAATACGGTTTTCTGTTTCCCGCCGACGCTCTTTGTATTTAGATATCCCTGCGGCTTCTTCGATATAGACACGCAGTTCTTCTGGTTTGGATTCAATCAGCCGTGAGATCATACCTTGTTCAATAATGGAGTAGCTTCTTGGCCCTAAACCCGTCCCTAAAAATAAGTCTGTGACATCACGACGGCGACAACGGATATTGTTTAAAAAATACTGTGATTGAGCATCACGATTGACCGTCCGTTTGACTGATATTTCATTATATTTGGCATACTCACCCGAAATAGTGCCGTCTGAATTATCAAATAATAATTCAACCGTGCACTGACCGACAGGCTTGCGCCCAGATGAACCATTAAAAATAACATCGGTCATGGATTCACCACGGAGATTTTTTGCTGAGCTTTCACCCATGACCCAACGCACGGCATCAATTGTATTGGATTTACCACAGCCATTTGGCCCAAGAATACTGACTAAGTCACTGGGGAAAGACAAAACTGTCGGGTCAACAAATGATTTAAATCCAGCAAGTTTAATTTTGCTTAAACGCATGGTATTACTTTATTATCTCAATTTAGGTGAAGGCACTTTGTGGGGAACATACTTACTGCATCTAGAGGGTTAGCTAGGGCAATAGAAACAATATTTTACCCAATGTCATGTTGCTTTGCTAGCTGGATTTTCCATGATGATGACTGCATCGCATGTTCGGGTGAATTATTTTATTCAATGGTGTAAAATTTGCTCAAATTTTACTCTAACCCTCTATCAGGAAGCCACCATGTCAACGCAACCCAGCAAAGAACTCGAAACCTTTGATAATCCAACTCCGGAACGTGATTTTACTATTCGCATCAAAGTACCCGAATTTACTTGCCTTTGCCCAAAAACAGGCCAGCCTGACTTTGCTACCATTAATATTGAATATATTGCCGATAAGCAATGTGTTGAACTTAAATCACTAAAAATGTATATGTGGTCATTTCGTAATGAAGGGGCTTTTCACGAAAAAGTCACCAATGACATTCTATCTGATCTTGTGGCTGCCACCGCACCAAGGTTTATGAGGATTAAAGCAGAGTTTTATGTTCGCGGCGGCATTTATACAACCGTTATTGCGGAACACCGTGCCGATAATTGGTTAGCCCCAACGCCTGTGGTTTTACCCGAATAAATATAAGGAAATAACAATGCGCTTAAAACATATAATAATAGTAATTACAGCACTTAGCTCTCTAAGCATGGTTTTTAATGCTCAAGCCAAATCCATTCAGGACGACTTAATTACCATGGTAAACACTATTAATAAGCAATTACCCATGACAATTGATAAAGAAACACGTTGGGATTCAAGTGTAGCAATAGGGAAAAAAGTCATTTATTTATATACATTGATTAATTTTACCGCCAAACAATTATCAAAAACTCAAGTAACTAAGTTTACCGAAATACAAACGAAAACTCTGGTGAATAATTATTGCACTTTACCGGCAATGGCTGTATTTAAGAACAATGCTATTAAGCTTGATTATACCTATCGAGGCAAAGAGGGTAAGCACATTATTACCATTCCCATTGCTCAGACAGATTGTATTCACTAAAGCCATGATGTTTAGCTTGGGGATAGATATTGGTACCTCTGGAGTCCGTGCGCTACTAATGGATGGCCATAAAACCCCTATCAGCCAAGCACAGATTGATTTTAAAAATATAGAATTAAATATTGAAAATCAAATAATTGCGCCATATTCAAAGAAACCACATGAATGGTTGTCAGCGCTTCACTTAGTCTTATTACAACTTAAAGAAACACTGCAAAAAAAAGCCTTAGACCTCAGTAGTATTAGCCATTTAGCACTGGATGGTACCTCTGGCAGTGTCTTATTAAGTGATACCAAGGGCACTATTTTAACAGATGTACTGATGTATAATGATCAGCGCGCTGTTGAACAAGCAAAATGCATTGGCAACTATGCACCTACTAATACTGCGGCCATTGGAGCAAGCTCTGGCTTAGCAAAAATTTTATGGCTCGCTGAACACCACAAAGAACAAATAAGTGATAAGACCTGTTTCCTAAATCAGGCCGATTGGCTTACAGGATACTTCAGCGGAAAATTTGCCATTAGTGATCATAATAACGCTTTAAAAATGGGCTATGATGCTCAAAAGCACTGTTGGCCTCAGTGGCTACTTGAGTTATTAGAACGCTATCATCTTAAGCCATCCCTATTACCTGAGGTATTAGCCCCGGGCACGGTTATCGGTAATATACTGCCTGAGTTTTGTCACCAATACGGCTTTCATCCTAATTTAAAAGTATGTGCGGGTACCACCGACAGCACCGCTGCCATTATGGCCACAGGCACTGATCATATTGGCCAAGCGGTTACTTCTTTAGGTTCAAGCTTAGTAATGAAAATTCTCTCTGAGCAACCTATCTTTGATCCATACTACGGTGTTTACAGTCAGCCTTATGGTAATTTATGGTTAGTCGGTGGCAGTTCTAATTCTGGTGGGGCTATTTTACGCTCTTTATTTCAAACTCGTGAACTCATAACAATGACGGATGAATTGGATCATAAACGAGTTATGGGACAGTTCACATTGCAAGATTTACACTACTATCCCCTGCTCACTCAAGGCGAGCGATTTCCTATTAATGATCCTCATAAAATGCCTATAATTACCCCAAAACCAAGCAAGCAAGGTGACTTTTTTCAGGCCTTATTAGAAGGAATGGCTGATATTGAAGCTCTGGCCTATAAAAAACTGGTTGATTTAGGCGCACCCTATCCCAAACTTATTAGAAGTATTGGTGGTGGGGCTAAAAATAAAACTTGGCAGTTTATTCGCGAACAAAAAATAGGCGTTCCTATTATCATTGCAGAACAACAACAAGCAGCAGCCGGTAGTGCAATACTGGCACAAAAATTCTGGAAATAGTCCAATAGTAAAAAGGCATAGTTATGGCGAACAATAATAATCCAATTGCAGGTGTTTCTTATCTTTTTAAGGCACTGCCACTACTAACAAAAAAAGGTATTAAGGGTTTTGTTATTATTCCTCTTATCATCAATATATTCTTTTTTTCCATTGGTATTTACTTCGGTTTTTCTTATTTTGGTGAATACATGGATAAAATGCTCGATACTTCAGGGCTATGGTCTTGGGTAGCAGCAATTGTTGATGCCATAAAACCCATACTCTATATTATCTTTGGGCTCACACTGTTTGTACTGGTTTTTTATACCTTTTCTATTTTAGCCAATATTATTGCCTCTCCTTTTAATAGCCTATTAGCCGAAGCAACCGAGAAGTATCTTACGGGCAAAACAGCCTCTGACTCTGATGGCTTAAAACAAATTATAAAGGACTTATTGCCCACAATTATGATGGAAATCAGAAAGCTAATTTATATGATCCTATGGTCCATCCCCTTTCTAATTATGCTCTTTATTCCTGTTATCGGTCCTATTATCTGGTTCTTATTTACCGCATGGATGATGTCATTGCAGTACATGGACTATCCTATGAGCAATCATAAATTGACGTTTTCAGAACAACGAACCTTGCAAGGCAAACAACGCTTATTTTCTCTAGGCTTTGGGGGCATTACTATGGGCGCATCAATGGTGCCACTGGTTAATTTTATTGTTATGCCAACAGCCGTTATTGCTGCTACCATGATCTGGGTTGAACATTACTCAAAGCCTCATTAATAATATAGGATCGTAATTTGATTAATACTAAAAAGTAAATATGCTAATAATTCTTTATTTTGAATCACTAGGGGGATATAATCCCAAAATAATTAATTTCACAGTTACTCTATGGTAAATAATCCTAGGCGAATGAACGTTCAAGAAAACACACTTAAGTTATTAAAGCAATTCTGGTTTACTCACTTGATTGTTGTGTTATTACTTGGTTCACAATTTATTACCTTAGAACATTCAACCGAACACGTCTTTCATGTTCATAGCGACTATTGCCTAACTTTTCAAACCGCTGATGCCTCACCTTCATTAGTTACACCAATAACTGATTTTCAACTGACCGAAAGTCAATTTGAACCTATCTTGTTTGTTTCAGACAAGAGAATTACTATTCCTTTTCAAACCTGTTTCTTAGCCAGAGCTCCACCCTTTTTCATCTAAGTTTTACTATCAAATACGCCATGAGTACCCTATGTAAATAATCGATTACTCTAAGGCATTATCTTGTCAAAAAATAGTCCTATTATTTTGATTATTTGCATCCAAGTGTCTGTTTAGATAGAGCATTTGATGCCTGTAATATTGTTAACTTGGTCTATTTTAAAAAACAAAACGGAAGTAATATGAAAAAGATACTACCAGTAGTGGTCTCTGCCAGTCTTGTTTGTGCGTCTGCGATGGCATCAGCAGATACTCAAGTAGAGCAATTAAAACAGCAACTTGACTTGTTAAAGCAAGACTACGAAAAACGAATTAAAGCACTTGAAGAAGGTCTACTTGCCGCCCAACAAGCGACTAAAACCAATGAAAAAAAATTAATTGCCGTTGAGGAACAGGCTGAAGAAGCCGAATTAGCCAGTGACGATACAATAAGTGTTGCTAAAAATGCATTTAACCCTGAAATCAGTTTGATTCTCGATGGTCGTTATGCAAACTATCAAAATAATACAGACGATTATCAATTAACAGGTTATTCATTAGGAGGCGAATCTGGTTTGTTTTCAGAGGGCTTAAGTTTGGGAGAAAGTGAACTCACCTTAAGTGCCAATATAGATCAATTATTTTATGGCAGGATAACCTTGGCCTTTGCTGATGAAGATGGTGCCACAGAGGTTGGTATAGAAGAAGCATTTGCCCAAACCCCTGCACTCTATGACGGCCTAACACTAAAAATGGGGCGTTTTTTCTCTGACATTGGTTATTTGAATAATCAACATGCTCATGCTTGGGATTTTGCTGATGCTCCCCTAGTCTATCGTGCTCTTTTTGGTAGCCAATTGGGTGGTGATGGCCTCCAACTTAGCTACATTGCCCCGACTGATTTGTTTATGCAAGTCGGTACAGAACTATTTTCTGGTCACCAGTTCCCCGCCTCAGGTAACCATAGCGGTATTGGTAGTTGGACAGCATTTGCTAAGCTTGGTGATGATATCAATGCTCAAAATAGTTGGCAAGTCGGTCTCAGTCATTGGCAAGCAAATGTTGATGGACGTGAAAGTAGCGCTATAGATGATACAAAAACTACGCTATTTAGTGGTGATAGCCACATTAATGCCTTAGATTTAGTCTACAAATGGACACCTAGTGCCAGTACTAAGAGTCTTAAACTCCAATTTGAATATTTTGCTCGAGATGAAGACGGTGATATTGCTTTAGATGATTTTACCTCCCCTGATGTCAGCACTTATAAGGGATGGCAAAAAGGTTGGTATGCACAAGGTATTTATCAACTTAATTCACAATGGCGTACGGGCTTACGCTATGATCATCTATCCAGTCATAGTAATGGTTCAAACTCACTTGTGTTAATTGATGCCGGCCTAGAAAGTAATGGCTACACACCTGAACGTTATAGTGCCATGCTTGAATGGTTACCCTCTGAGTTTAGTCGTATTCGTCTACAATACAATAATGATCAATCCTCTAAAGATACCGATAATCAACTCTTTTTACAATACACCTTCAGTTTGGGCACTCATGGTGCTCATAGCTATTAATATCAGTGAGACAATTCAAATGAACATCAATCAATATTTCTTAGTATTTTTATTATTTATCAGCATCATGCCAGCCCATGCTACTCCTATTAATGTGTTTGCTTGTGAACCTGAATGGGCAGCGCTAAGTCAAGAATTAGGCGGTTCTTTAGTAAGCACCTTTAGCGCCACCACAGCGGAACAAGATCCACATCATATTCAGGCACGTCCCGGCTTAATTGCTAAAATACGACGTGCAGATATTCTTGTTTGCAGTGGTGCTGATTTAGAAATAGGTTGGTTACCTGTATTATTACAAAAATCAGCTAATCCAAAGGTACAAGCCGGTCAAAAAGGCTATTTTATGACCAGTAAAATGGTTAAACTTTTGGATAAACCCACTATTTTGGATCGCTCTATGGGGGATGTGCATGCTGCCGGTAACCCACATATTCAATTAGACCCCAGACGCATGAACATTGTGGCAAAGAAATTATCACAACGCTTGCAACAAATTGATCCGACCCATATATCAGAGTACCAAAACAAGTTGGCACAATTTAAAGTGCGCTGGAAAAAAGCCATAAAAAAATGGCAGCAAGCAACAAAAGAAATTCAAGGTAAATCAATTATTGTCCATCATAATAGCTGGGTTTATTTACAGCAGTGGTTAAAACTTAATAAAGTGGCTGAATTAGAACCTAAACCTGGTGTACCACCGAGTAGTAGTCACTTAGCCCATTTATTAAAACAAATGCAACAGACCCCTGCCGATCTTATTATTTATAGCACCTATCAAGATCCTAAAGCCGCCCACTGGTTGTCAAAGAAAACCAATATTACGGCTGTGGCACTCCCTTCAACCGTTAGTGATAATGAAACATTGTTTCATTGGATGGATCGTTTGATACAACTATTAAAGGATCCTATTAAATGAATTATGAAGGCTTAGATATCAGCATACTCTTACCGGCTTTTTGTGCTGGTATTATTGTCTTGTTAACTCATGTTCCTTTGGGACAGGAGGTGTTAAAACGAGGCATTATATTTATTGATTTAGCTATTGCTCAAATTGCAGGTTTGGGTGTTATTATTGCTCACTCTTTTGATTTGGAACAATATGGCGACTGGGCAATACAAATAACCGCCATGCTAAGTGCCTTACTGGGTGCTTTTTTATTAGGGCAAATTGAAAAGAAATGGGGAGCCTATCAGGAAGCCGTTATTGGTATTACATTTGTTCTGGCGGCAACGGCTAGCATTCTTATGTTAGCCGGTAATCCCCACGGTGGAGAACATTTAAAAGACTTATTGGTCGGGCAAATATTATGGGTGACATGGGAACAATTATTGCCCATTTTTATTCTCTCTATTGTTATTATGGTCACTTGGCTGGTATTTAAAAAGCACATTAGCCATCAGGCTTTTTATTTACTCTTTGCCATCGCTATTACGGCTTCCGTGCAATTAGTGGGTGTTTATCTGGTTTTTTCAAGCCTGATTATTCCCGCATTAGGTAGTATTCACTTTATAGGCAAGAAAAAACTCCTTATTGGTTATACCATTGGTTCATTAGGCTATTTCAGCGGTTTACTACTTTCTGCAATCGCTGATTTACCCAGTGGTGCGGTCATTGTTTGGAGTATTGCCATAGTGGCAATACTTTTAAATGCTGTCCATAAACCTAAGCAGAGCTTGACTTAACTCTAAAGAAGTCAAAAGAAGTTAGTTGAACCTAGAAAAAATCAGGTGAATCTACTGCGAACGCCAAAAGCACTGAATCTCCAGCACCTTTGTCGCTCTCACTACGATTCAACTGATTTTTCTAACTTAAATGCTCAAATGCCGTACGAATGGCTCCAATACGATTGTCAAATTCGTGTTCAGGCAATAAAAAACGCTTTGCTTTTAATTTATCCAGTGTTTTTGTTACTTCAAGATTTGCTCCAGTAAGATAAGCCTGATGCTCTGCTAATTTAAGCCCTTCTAGGATCTCATCAATGGCCTTAGAAGAGGTGTAGTCAATAGCAGTCATGTCATGCATATCTAAAATTAAACTATCATAATCGGTATATTCTGATAATTTCTGCACCATGTTTTTTGCTGAGGTAAAACTTCTTGGCCCTGATAGTTTATAGACCAAAATTCGTCCCTGTGCTTTCTCTAATAGCTCTGCCTCTTCATTGCTCAGTGAATGATCATCCTCTTTAGAGCGAATAATATGCATTGTTTTAAGTTGTAAATCAGTCATACGATGCATAAAGACAAAAGAGGCCATGACCATACCAATGGCCACCGCTTCAATTAAGTCAACAAATACCGTGAGCAAAAAGACCGTTAACATCATCATAATACCGGCTTTAGGTGAATGTGGTAATTGTTTTAAATACTCCCAATCAATAATGTCTGTACCCACCTTAATTAAAATACCTGCCAGCACTGCTTTGGGAATAAACATTGCCAAAGAGCCTAAGCCCAGCACGATAGCCAATAGTACCACCGCATGCAGAGCACCTGAAATAGGCGTTCGTCCTCCAGCGCGGACATTAACCACGGTGCGCATCGTGGCACCAGCACCAGGTAGACCACCAAAAGCACCCGCCACAATATTAGCAAACCCCTGACCAATTAATTCACGATTGGGTTTATGGTAAGTACGAGTCACATTATCGGCAACTAATGAAGTTAATAAGGAATCAATGGAACCTAAAGCCCCCAAAATCAAACCTGATTTAAGCATATCAATTAGTAAATCAGCTTCTATGGTAGGAAAAATAAAATCTGGAAAACCAGAAGGGATATCACCAATAATAGGCACACCTGCCATGGTAAATAAGGTGCTTTCCCCTTTTTGCAGACTATCAATTTGCCCCCCACTAATTGCATATAAGGTAAGTGTTCCCCCAACTAAAGCCACTAAGGGTGCGGGAATAATATTGGCTATTTTCTTGGGTAAGAGATAAACAATAAGAATTGTTGCCGTCGCTAATACGACAGCCAATATAATCGGTTCGTGTAAGGTTTGTGGCAACTGTAATAAGGCATCTACAGGTTTGGAGAGTGCTTTTTGCCCAAGTAAGGGTTGTAATTGTAATAAGATAATAATAACCCCAATACCTGACATAAAACCTGAGACAACAGGATGAGGAATTAAAGAAATAAATCGTCCAATTTTAAGCACACCAAATAAAATTTGAAATGCACCTCCAAACATCACAACCGTAAATGCTAAGGCAACACCATGAGCAAGATCATGAGGATAAAGCGCTGTATATTGGGTGAAAATAACAGCCATAACCACGGTCATTGGTCCTGTCGGCCCGGAAACCTGAGACGGTGTACCACCAAAAAGAGCGGCAAAGAAACCCACAAAAATAGCACCATAAAGACCGGCCATAGGCCCGGCACCTGAAGTGACACCCATGCCCATCGCAAGAGGTAAAGCGACTACAGCAGCGGTTAAGCCGCCATAGATATCACCTTTAATATTGTTAAAATGCAAACCATTAATATAATTCATAAGTGTTTCTATTGTCTCCAAAAACTAGGCGTTAAAATAACCAGAACAGTAAATACTTCCAAGCGTCCCAATAACATAGCAACCATGGCAATAATTTTTCCTGAATCACTGATGCCAGCAAACGTTGTTGTCACATCACCTAAACCCGGGCCTAAGTTATTCATACAGGTGGCAATGGCTGAAAATGCCGTTACCTGATCCAAACCTGTTTGTATCATAAATAACATTAATATAACAAACACAAGCATATACATTGCTATAAAGCCCCAAACCGCTTCTACTGTTTTTTCTTCTAATAATTGTTTGCCAACACGAATCGGATAAAGTGCATGAGGATGAATTAAGCGCTTTATTTCTCTTAGGCCTTGCTGAACAATGACATTGATGCGCATGACTTTTACTCCACCGGCAGTGGAACCACCACAGCCACCAACAAAACTAATAAAAATAAGTAATACCGGCAAGGCACCTGGCCATGCAGAAAAATCAGCCGTACCAAACCCCGTACTGGTGACAATGGTAACAACCTCAAAAAAAGCATTTTCAAAACTATCAAAAAAACTTAAATAAGTACCTTGCTTAAATAATAAGACACTTGAGAAAAATACCACCCCAATAACAAAGAGTAAAAAATTACGTACTTCAACATCAAGAAAATACGCTTTTAAACTACCACTGCGCCATACAATGTAGTGAATACTAAAATTAATTGCGCCTAAGAGCATAAAAAAAATAGCCACGCCCTCAATAGCACGGCTATGGAAATAACCAAGACTTTCATTATGCGTCGAAAATCCCCCTGTAGAAACGGTTGACAGGCTATGGGAAAGCGCATCAAACGGCGTCATTCCTGCAAACCAGTAAGCAAGTGCACATGACAAGGTCATAATAACATAGATACCCCATAGTGAACGGGCAGTTTGTGATAGTCTTGGGGTCATTTTCTGCTCTTTAAAAGGGCCTGGTGCTTCTGCTCTATATAGTTGCATGCCACCAACTCCGATCATCGGCAATACTGCGATAGCCAAAACAACCATTCCCATACCACCAAACCACTGCAACTGCTGACGATAAAAAAGAATGGATTTTGGTAATACATCCAAATCAGTGATCACGGTGGAACCTGTGGTTGTAAAAGCCGATATGGATTCAAAAATAGCATCAATAAACGATAAGTGTGCCCCTAAAAAAAGTGGCCAAGAGGCAAGTAAGCTGATTAAAACCCAGAAAATAACCACAATCAAAAAGCCATCACGAACACTCAAATTAAGCACTTTATGGCGAGTGGCTGACCATAAAATTGCACCGAATGAAAATATAACAGCAAAAATAGAGGCAAAATGAATGGCTTCATGATCATGGTAAAATAATGAAATTAAAATATCAGGCAGTAATGAGAGACTAAAAC
>WFNB01000037.1 GCA_015488755.1 Gammaproteobacteria bacterium
AAATAAGCTTGCTATACCAATATAAATGATTATTGCTGTGCCTGAGTCGAGCAAATTAACCCCTGCAGGTGAAAGCTTCCAAGTTAGTAGGGAGAGGGTTGCGTACATGGGAATGGACATTAAAATATAAAAGTATAAATCACCCTTAGAGGTGACTTCCATTGCACCAATACGTTTTGGTTTAAAATAAGTTGACCCTTTGGGTGTGTCCGTCACACTAAAAAAATAAATAACAGAATAAATCAGAGCAATCACACCTGTTAAGCCAATTGCATAACGCCAACCTTCATCACCACCAAACAATAAGGCAATGGTGGGCAGGCTCATAGCTGCTGCTGCAGAACCAAAATTACCCCAGCCACCATAAATACCCTCGGCAACACCTACTTGTTTGGCAGGGAACCATTCTCCCATCATGCGGATACCAATAACAAAACCTGCACCGACAAAGCCAAGTAAAAAGCGGGCTAAAGCTAATTGCTCAAAGCTCTCTGCTAGAGCAAACATAAAACAGGGGATACTGCCAAGTGATAATAAGGTTGCATAGGTTTTCTTGGGGCCAAATTTGTCGACCAACATACCAATAATAATACGTGCCGGAATAGTAAGAGCCACATTAAGAATTAATAGTGTTTTTATCTGTTGTGATGTCAGTCCTAGTGATTCTTTAATAACAATTAATAATGGGGCATGGTTAAACCAAACAAAAAAGCTGATAAAAAAAGCCAGCCAAGTTAAATGTAGGATCTTAGTTTTTCCGGTAAAGGAAAATAAATTTAATTTACTCTCAGTCATAATGATAAGTCTCTAGTCTCTATTTGAAATATTAATATAATGAGTAAAGCAGTATTTAGGCCATAACTGATTAACTAATTGAAAACAAACAAAAATATTAACTTGTAAACTATTAAGCTTTGTCTTGTTGCACTAAAATGATGCATATTAAGACGGGGGAATGAGGTTGGTTATTTTGTGATGGTGCAGAAAATCTTTTCTGGCTTGAAAGTCGTTTTAAATTCAAGTATGGTATTTTTTAAAAGAAGTATTTCACTTTTGTGGAAGAGGTTTTAGTGAAAAAACAGGTTAATTTACAATTATCAAATAAAGCATCGACAAGGTTAGTCAAGCTGAGTAAGCAACTTGGCCTAAGTTGTGATGAATTTGCTAGTCTATGCTTTGAATATGTGGATATTAAGCACCAAGGGATTGTGCGTGCTGCCAGTAAACTGCGAGAACAAAAAGCACAATCAGCCATACACAAAAAAGATTTGAGTAAACATTTAAAGCAGCTTTCTGCTAGTCAAATTGAGTTGCTATTGATGAAAGCAACCCAAAAGAAAAAAAGTTAATAAGTGATGTGCTTAAAAGTTGGTTTCAAGTTGTGTCATAAGGACAAAATGGCGTAAAAAAGGTCTGCTTAGTAAAGGATTGCGTATCATTTGTCGGTAATCACCTTTGGCAAATTGCAGTGCGCGTGTTGCCACGGCAGGGCCTAGTTTAGTTAGACCAAAGCCCTGAGTGAGCCATTTTTCCCAATTACCAATATCGGCTCTTAAGTCCCAGTCAATCTCTTCATTTTGGTAAAGTGAAGCACTGACAATATGTCCACCAACAATATTAATTAAGCACCTTGGGTTTGCTTCGCCAATAAAACCATACGATATTTTAGCTGAAAAATTGGCCTTACTGAGAGGCTCCACAATCTGTAAATCGTTATTCCACGCTTCGCCTAAGGCACTCACCCATGCTTCTGAAAAGAGATCACTCATTAAATTACCCTATAGAGTTTATAATTATTATATTGATGATTTAATACCACAGGATTTGAGGTAAAGCCAAGATCCAAGCTAGGATAAAGACTGTGTTTAGCTGATTATTATTGGTATCAATAGACAGACTCATGATACTTGAAAGTGTGTTTTCAAGTCGCCTAGGTATAGATACTCTTTTTTGCTATTTTCCGTGTATTAAATTATTGTTATTATTTGTTATGCATAAGAAAATACCCTGTTTATTGTTATTTTTCAAGTGTTTTAATCAATTGTGAACAGATGAATGGGGTGTTATGGCTAAGTTATTGTGTATTGGTATTGCAACCTTAGATATTATTAATGAAGTGGCTCATTATCCCTGCGAGGATGACGAGGTTCGTATTATAAGGCAAACAAAGAGGCGTGGTGGTAATGCCAGTAATACTGCTGTTGTGTTAAGCCAACTTGGGCATCAATCTTATTGGGCGGGTACTTTGGTTGACGAAGTTGATGCTCAATTAGTACGGGAAGACTTTAATAATTATCACATTAATTACCATTATTGCCAGTATGTAACAGAAGGTAAACTACCTACCTCGTATATTACCTTAAATAGAGAGAATGGTTCACGGACAATTTGCCATTTTAGGGATTCACCTGAATTCTCTTTTAATGCCTTTAAACGTATTCCCTTAGAACAGTTTACATGGTTACATTTTGAAGGTCGTAATTGTGAGCAAACCTTACTTATGCTGGCTCATGTTAAGGAATATTATCCTGAAATATGTGTGTCGCTGGAAATTGAAAAGCCACGAAAAGCCATAGCAGCATTAATTCCTTTGGCGGACATTATTCTATTTTCCAAAGTCTATGCCCAGTCGTGTGGTTTTGATTCAGCAAAATCCTTTTGTTTGTTTATGGGGCAACAATACGCTCAGCAGAAAATTTTCTGTGCTTGGGGTAGTGCGGGTGCGGCAGCAGCAGAGCGTGGCCAATACTATTGGCAGGATGCACCCTCTATTAATGCTATTGACACGATTGCGGCAGGCGATGTCTTTAATGCTGCTGTCATTGATCAACAAATACGGCAACAGACAGTAGTACAAACATTAGTAGCCGCTGGTCAGTGTGCAGCCAGACAATGTGAACAGCAAGGGCTTACACTCAGTTGATTGCTAAAACCTGTGTACTGAGTAAAATGATTTTTCCTGCTCTTAATATTTTAACAGTGATCCTATCGCCTTTTTTCAATGCTGAGAGTTTGCTACGAATGTGGTCAAAGGTTTTGGTATTATTTTTAATGGTAATCCCCAACATCTCTAAAATAATATCACCACCTAAAAGAAATTGAGAATTATTTATTTTCGTGGCAATACTTCCCCCTTGTATTCCGATTCTATCGGCTAGCGAATGTTGGGCAACATGCTGTACTAAATAAGCTGCCGGTTGAGGTACATTGAGTATTTTTGCCAGCTTGCTAATAATAATGCCATCAAGACCACTCCAAACGGGTTTTTCTTCAAGCAATAGTTTTTTGGCCATATTTGATGTGACGGCAAAGCCAAGCCCCTCATTACCACCTGAATGAGAAATAATATGGCTGACAATGGCAATAACCTGCCCCTTTTCATTAAACATGGGACCACCAGAATTGCCCTTATTAATAGCGGCATCGGTTTGCAACAACTCTGTTTTAGTTAATTCTGAATCAAGATCCCCAGGTTTATAGCGAGCGCTGATAATACCTTTGCTTATGGTATGAGCATAACCATAAGGCGCACCAATAACAAAGACTTCATCACCCACCAAGGCTTTATCAGAGTTGCCTAATGGTGCTACTTGCAGTATTTTAGGTAAATAAGTAAGCTGAATTAAGGCAACGTCAGCATGTGGAATAGATGATAAAACTCTTGCTGGAATTCGTGTACCATTTAAAAATTCTACCATAATTTGATCTGCAGAATGCACCAAATGAGAAGCGGTCATGATTTTTCCATCTGGACTGATCACCACCCCAGAACCGACATTTTTTTTATTAGATGAATTTTTAGTTAGGCTATGCTCTTGGTTTTCAATATGCACTACAACCACTGTCGGATTCACCTGCTCAAAGACAGTATTAAGTGAATGTGAAAAACTAAGGGTTGGGAGCAATAAGAAAATACAAAATATAAAAGGCATGCGCTATTCCATTGGATAATAAATCAGAAGTGTATCATAGATTTTTGTTTTTGTAGGCTAATGTAATTATTTCGCAAAATAGATGCTATAAAATACCAGAAGGCATTAAGTACACTTTATATAATTAATGGCTACGCATACGTAGGTACTTAAGGATAACTCTGTGTTTACGGAGGAAGTTTTTGCCACATGGATGTGGCAATAAAGCCTCCATAGATGGATTTATGCGTCTTGCGTAGTAAATACAGAGTTATCCTGCCTCAGACATGCTTAAGTACCTACCTATGAATGGCTATGAAATAATGACTACCCAGAGGTATCGAGTCAAATGGCTTTTATTAATAAAGAAGAAATATTACTAGATGTGATTGTGACGAGCATTGTGGCACTTATGATTATACTTATTGTGACTATTACTATGGTTTTGACTATTCCTGATTAATTTGGGAAATAGTGCCATAATTGGTCATAATTCACCCTTATCTCTTCATAAACTATTCATGCAAATCCGCTATAATATTGAGCATATTGATTAATTTAGGATAATAACACCATGAATTGGTTATCTATCGACTTAATAAAAAGGAAGAATAACAGTATGAATACATCATTTAGTCGCCATTCTATTATCCAATGGGGTTTGATTTTTTTAAGCTGCTTATTATTAATTGCTTGTGAAGATAAATCGACTGAGACACAACTGACTCATAATAAAGTGAGTAGTGTGGCAACGACGATCTCTAAAGAGGCAGAAAAGACGACATTGACTAAAGATCCCTCTCCTTCTTTAAGCCTATTAGCTACTGATGACTCAACTTCTGAAGGCTCTCAAGTTCCCCAATATGATTATTCTCAAGTGGATTTTGAGATTTTAGATTTTGCTGAGCGTGATTATAAAGGGCGTCGTAGTTTGGCGTTGGTTTTATCAGTACCATTGGATAAAACAAAGGACTTTCAGAACTTTTTGGTGTTAGAGCGTAAGGATGGTGAGCGGGTAGATGGTGCCTGGATTTTATCAGAGGATGCTAAGGAATTATTTTTTACCAATATTGATCCTGAGCAAGACTACTTATTAACGGTGTATGCCAATCTTAAAGCCATGAATCAGGCAACACTGGGGGAACGTTTTAAGAAAAATATTACCACCAAAGCCATTGAAGCCTCCGTTAGTTTTGCCCATGAAGGCGGTATTCTGCCTTTGAGCCAGTCTAAGGGCTTACCTATTTATAGTGTCAATGTGCCTCATATTGATATTGAGTTTCATCGTGTTGATGGTGATGAGATGCTGTCTTTTTTGCAACAATGGCGACAGGGCGGCAAAAAAAGCATGTATCAGTTGCAGAACTTTACTGAACAATCGGAGTTTGTCTACTCCGCACGCTTTGATTTTGCCATTGAAAAAAATAAGCGTGAGCGTATTATTTTACCCATTAATACCATTAAAGAGCTGGCACCAGCAGGCATTTATATTGCCGTTATGAAAATACCTGGCCAATATGAGTATCGTCAGGCAGTGACTTATTTTATCCGCACCGATATTGGTTTGCATGTGCGACGCTACCCCGGTCAGTTAGATGTGTACACACGTTCATTAGTAACAGGGAAGCCTCTTAGTGGTGTAGAAGTCAGCTTATTGGATGATGACAACCATATTTTAGGTACGGCAAATGCCGATGCTAAAGGGAAGCTAAGTTTTAGTAACCACTTAAAAAAAGCGCGTTTGCTTTTAGCCCATAAAGGCGAGCAATTATCTCTGGTGAGCTTAAATAGTCCTGCCTTGGATTTGTCAGAATTTAATGTTGGTAAACGTACTGCTAACCAAAATGAAGCCTTTATTTATGCCCCAAGAGATTTATACCGACCCGGTGAAATGCTTGATGTGAGCTTGTTGCTGAGAAATTATGATGCCAAGATGATCCCTGCTATCCCTCTTAAAGCCACCATCAAACAAGAAGATGGTCAAATTGTTGAGCGTTTTACTTGGCAACCACAAAAGCATGGCTATTATCACTATCAATATGCGATTTCAGATAATGCCAAAACAGGTCTTTGGTCTGTTGAAGTAAAACTACCGGGTAATAAATTACCTCAACAGTGGTTTTTTTCCGTAGAAGATTTTTTACCAGAACGCATGAAACTGACTCTTAAAGAACGCCCTGAAGGAGTCTTTGTCAAAGCAGATGCACCTCTAACGATACCCGTTGAAGGTGCTTATCTTTATGGTGCACCAGCGGCAGGTAATCGTCTTGAAACCAGTATCAGAACCTATATTCATCAAGAAGCGATTGACTCATTACCTGGGTATTTATTTGGTCTTGCTGATGAAGAGGATGCCAGACAATCATACGATTTAGATGAGGTTGCACTGGATGATAAGGGTTTGTTTGATTTAGAAATTCCTTCTCAGTGGCAGGGTTTGCAGTCACCTATTCGTATTCGTGTGCTCAGTAGCTTATTTGAAACGGGTGGTCGGGCAGTAAAACGTCAGGCGAATTTTACCCTATGGCCAAATAAAACCATGATTGGTGTGCGTCCTTATAGTGATGAGCCAGAAGAAAACAGTTATGCAAAGTTTGATGTGGTTAATAGTGATAGCACCGGCAAGCTGTATCCTGCTCATAAATTACAAGTGACACTGATTAAAAAACGCCATGACTATTTCTGGTTTTATGATGATTCAGATGAATGGCAAATGGACTATAGTGAGAAACAATACCCTGTTTTTAAACAAAGTTTAACGATTGAAAGAGCAGAAAAAGCCCTGATTGAAGTGCCTGTAGAATGGGGTGATTATCGTTTGGAGATCTACAATCCAGAAACAAAACTGACCAATAGTGTCGAATTTACAGCTGGCAGTGGTTGGTATTCTGATAATGAACAAGCCAGAATTGCCAGACCGGATAAAGTCAATCTGGTTTTGGATAAACCCTCCTATAAAGCAGGTGAGAAGGCTCATTTAACCATCAAAGCACCCTTTTTAGGCAGTGGTATTATCTTGGTTGAAAATAACCAAGGGGCTTTATTAACACAAGAAGTGACGCTTGCAGGTGGTAATGAAACCTCATTGGATATTCCAATAAAAAACAATTGGGATAGTCACGACTTATATATTTCTGCCGTTATATTTAATCAGGCAACGGCCAAAAATAATCCCGAACAAATAATCAAACGGGCGATTGGTTTGGTGCACTTAGCCTTAGATAGAAATGACCGTCATCTTGATTTGACCATTGATACGGTGGCTAAAAGCAGACCCTTTATGCCTCTTGATGTGAAGCTTAAATTAGCCAGTCCACCCAAAAATAATGCAGAGGTCATGGTCACTCTTGCTGCGGTTGATGTGGGTGTTTTAAATGTCAGTAATTTTAAAACCCCCGATCCCTTTAGCTGGTTTTTTGCCCAAAGACGCTATGATGTAGACAGTTTAGATATTTATGCGAATATTATGGATGGTCGTAAAGGTCTTATAGGCAAACAACGCTTTGGTGGTGATATGGATATGGCCAGTGCCGGCAATTTGCAAAAAGCAGATAAAAAAATTGTCTCTTTATTTGAGCAACCTGTCAGCTTTAATAAGCAGGGTGAAGCCGATATTACGCTCGATATTCCTGATTTTAATGGCACACTCAAATTAATGGTTGTAGCTTTTGATGAGGATTCTTATGGTCATGCAGAACAAGAAGTCGTGATAGCGGCTCCCATTGTGACCCAATTATCCATGCCACGTTTTTTAGCGGCTGATGATAAAGCGGTATTAAGCCTAGATGTGCATAATTTGAGTGATAAGGCACAAACAATGACGATTGAGTTGGATGGTGGTAATGAAATTGAGATTAATAAGGCCACTCGACAACTTTCTTTAGCAGATAAAGAAAAACAAACCCTTAACTTCGTTATCAATGCACAACAACGATTTGGTTTGTCAACGATTAAACTGCATCTCGTTAATAATGACAAAACGGATGTGATTGACTTGCAACGTCAGTGGCAACTAGCGGTACGACCTGCATGGCCAGCAACACAGCGTAATCAACAAGTGATTATTAATCCGGATCAGCTTGTCTCACTAAAACTAAAAACAGATGATTTACTGCCTGAGACCTTATCTGGTGATGTGGTGATTTCTAATCAACCACCGATTAATCTGGCCAGTCATTTAAGTCATTTATTAAAGTACCCTTATGGTTGTCTGGAACAAACCACCAGTAGCAGTTTCCCTTGGTTATTTGCGACGCAGAATAAAATGCAATTATTAGGTCTTAAAGATCTCAAAATTAAAGATAAAACCATTGATTTTTCTAATAGGGACAGGTATTTACTTAAAGGTGTCAAACGTATTGCAGCCAAACAATTAGGCAATGGTGGTTTTGGTTTATGGAGTAATCAAAGCAGTGAAGAAACATGGTTGAGCGTTTATGCCACACACTTTTTACTGCAAGCTAAAGCACAGGGTATTGAGGTTCCCAGTTCGGTATTAAAACCCGCCTTAAAACGTTTGCAACATTACGTTCGCTCGACTCGTGCCGACTACAATTATCGCTATAGTCAGTATCCTGCCCACTTAACTTTGGCCTATAAAGCGTATGCGGCCTATGTCTTATCAAGTATTAAACAAGCTTCTTTGGGTAGTATCAGAACCCTGTACGATTACCATAAAAAAGATGCACGCTCTGGTTTGCCATTAATGCACCTTGGTATCGCCCTAAGTCAGCAAGGTGATTTAAAACGCGGGCATTATGCCATTGAAGAGTCACTAGCGATTAGCCGTGACCCGCATCAATATCTGGGTGATTATGGTAGTACCTTGAGAGACCTGAGTTTAATGCTTCATGCCTTAGTCACTTTTGATCCCAAACATGAAGGCATTGCGGGTTTATTGGCACAATTGCAAGTGGAGCTAGGCAAGCGTCAATGGCTCAGTACGCAAGAACGCAATGCCTTGTTTATGGTGGGGGTGGCTCTTAAAGAACAGGGGCATAAGCAATGGCAAGCGATACTGACAACGGCATTAGACGATTTGGATTTAGAGCAGGAGACTGATTTTAAAACAACGCTTAATGCTCAAGAAGTGAGTGATGAAGTCAAGGTGGCTTCCTTAACCCCCGATCGTCTCTATGCCAGCCTTGAAATAGGTGGTTATAGCCAACAAGCTCCTAAGCCTGATTTCAGCCATTTTAATATTACTCGTACTTATTACAATACCAAAGGTGACGTTATTCTGCCTAATAATGTTGCTGTCGGTGATTTAATTATTGTGGAGCTATCATTACAAGTCAAAAATCGCATACAAGATGCCTTGGTGGTTGACTTGTTACCTGCCGGTTTTGAACTGGAGAATCAAAACTTGGAACATAGTATTAAATTAGATGACTATCGCATTGGTAACGAAGCATTAATTGATCGTATGTCATCTAATAATATTAAATATCAGGCATGGCGTGATGATCGTTATATCGCGGCGATTGATCTGCATACTTACAATACCCAGTATTTATATTATTTAATACGAGCTGTAACACCGGGCACCTACCAAGTGCCACCACCGTATGCTGAGGATATGTATCGCCCCTATATTCGAGCTATAGGCATTAGCCCTGAACCACAAACGATTATCAATACTAGCCAACGGGCTACAATGGCAACAAAGATGTAGGGACATCTCTTGTGAGTACCCCAAAAAAGTGGTTGCCCAAATAAAATAGGGCATCCACAAGGGGTGTTTATTTCCCTCATTACTCAGGTATTTTTCAATGATAAAAAAAATAATGCGTCTATTACAACGTGTCTTGTTATTAACGGCATTTTTTTTATTCATCTTTTTATTAGCCGATTGGCAAATGCCCTTGCCTGAGCCTTATGCCCATGATCAGCAAGAAAAATTTTCTAAAGTGGTAGTGGCAGAGGATGGCACACCGCTAAGAGCCTTTGCCGATCAATACGGTGTTTGGCGTTATCCAGTCACCCTTGATGCTGTATCCCCACGATATATTAAAACCTTATTAGCCTATGAAGATCGCTGGTTCTGGTGGCATCTCGGTATTAATCCATTGGCCATATTACGAGCCAGTGTGCAAAATCTCATTAATGGACGGATTATTTCTGGTGGCTCCACCATTACTATGCAAGTTGCTCGCATACTGGATCCCCATAGCCGTACCATTAAGGGAAAACTCAAACAGGTCTTTCGGGCATTGCAACTGGAATGGCATTATAGCAAACAAGATATTCTAACAATTTATCTTAATCTCGCGCCTTTTGGTGGCCCCATAGAAGGGGTTCAGGCGGCCAGCTTTGCCTATTTGGGAAAAAGTGCTCAAGAACTCAGTCTAGCAGAAGCTGCATTACTGAGTGTTTTACCACAATCACCCACCCGATTTAGACCCGATAGGCATCCTCAAAAAGCCACACAGGCAAGAAATAAAGTGCTGCATCGCCTACATAAATTTGGTGTAATCACATCAGAGCAGGAACAAGATGCCCAATTAGAAATTGTGGTACCACAATTGGAAGCCCATCCAATGATTGCCCCCATTTTTGCTCGACGGATGGATCATCAGCTCAGCCAAGCTATTATTAAAACTACCATTGATGCCAATTTACAAACAAATTTAGAAGCCTTAGTAAAAGACTATAGTCATCAACTATCCAATAAAAGTTCTGCTGCAGTATTGGTGGTAAATCATCATACTATGGCGGTTAAAGCTTACGTTGCATCGGCTGATTTTTTTGATCAACAGCGCTATGGGCAAGTGGATATGATCACAGCTGTTCGTTCCCCCGGCTCTACACTCAAACCTTTTTTGTATGCTATGGCATTGGATCAAGGCTTGATCAGCTCTCATTCCATGCTTATGGATGAAAAAATAAATATTGCCGGTTACAAGCCTGAAAATTTTACCAAAAATTTTTCAGGAGCCGTAAGTATGAGTGAGGCCTTGCAGCGATCATTAAATATTCCAGCAGTTCAGGTTTTGCAGTTTTTAAGTGCTAACGTTTTTTATTCGACTTTAGAAAATGCGGGTTTAACACTCTATATGCCCAGCAATGCCAAACCGAATTTAGCGATGATTTTAGGTGGTACTGGTGTCAAACTTGAAGCCTTAGTGTCTGCCTATACGGCCTTTTCTCGTAAGGGAAAAGCAGGGCAGTTACGTTTTATTGATCGTGATCCATTGATAGAGAAGTACCTTTGTTCAGAGGGAGCCGCTTGGATAATACGAGATATTTTAAGTAAAATTCCAACACGTCATTCGTATTCGAGTGTGATTAAAAATGCCAGTTACTCACGTAATTCCTTATATGCTTGGAAAACAGGGACCAGTTATGGTTTTCGTGATGCTTGGGCTGTGGGCATGACGCAAGACTACACCATTGGCATTTGGACAGGACGTCCAGATGGCACGCCAGTACCGGGCCACTATGGTGCTCAAACAGCTGTGCCCTTATTAAAAGCCGTCAGCCAAAATCTCCCTTATCTAGCAGACAAGAATCAAAAAATAGCGCTCTTAAGGCAACCGACTTCGGTGAGTCAAAAAACCATTTGTTGGCCGGGTGGTATGTTGCCTGAGCAAACACCTATTAATGAGTGCAAAAAAACACAACGCTCATGGATCCTCAATGACACCATTCCCCCTGTCCTAGCCGTTAACCCCTTATTAGAAACGGTTTTTAATGATTTGAAAATTATTTCTATTGAAAATAATGCCCGCATAAAACGCCCAGAGGGTTCGGATACGCCCTTATCACTCAACTTACAAGCACAAGGAGGACAAGGGGCTTTGTTCTGGTTTATTAATGGTATCCCTATCAATAAACAGGCCACTCGTGCCGTATTAAGTTATACCTTTGCTAAAAAGGGGAAATACCGTGTCAGTGCGATTGATAAAATGGGGCAAAGCCATGAAATTCAGTTTTATGTTTTATGAAAAACTATTTTCATAATGGGGGCATTTATTGTGGTTTCCCGTTTTTATATAAGTTACTATAATCGGGTGGCTCATTAAACCAACGGTATTTAAAATTACCAATAAGGCCAGAAAATGGATTTGTGAAACCACCTGCTAAAGTACCTTTTTTTGCTTGGGAAATAATTTCATCAAAGTTATCTTCTTGATGATTTAATGTGCCAGAAAAATCAATAATAGGCCCTTTCCAAAAGCCATAATTATCCTGTTCATTCTTAAGCAGTCCTAAACCATAAAAAATGGCAGCACCTTCTCCAGATAGATTCATTTGTGCCGTCATTTTTAAAGGCTGATCAAATAAGCGGGTATTTTCTTTAAAGCTTAGGCCACCTTTAGCAAGAAAATGCAGTTCTGGGCTGACAATTTGAAATTCTTCAATGGCAGTATTTAAGTCATCTTGCCTGACCAGATGCATGCTAATAAAATCATAATTAATGTCTTTAGCAAAACGAATGACTCGGTTAACAATTCCCAGACCAAAGCCTGATGTGGGCAATACTGAAATGACTTCGCCAACAACAGCCATTGCTGCACCACTGGAACGCATCATAACATCATTACTGGGAATTAAATGATACACACCTTGTTTACCTTCAATATTAATATCAAATAATAATTCATTACGAATTTGACTCAGATTGCTTAGCGGACCATGAATATCCACAGCCACATCAAAAACACCATCGGCTCTAGGTATGTGTTTTGGATTAAGTTCTTGTAAAAATTCACCCACTGAAAAATGTTCTAATGAGGTGTTAAATTGGATATCATAGGGTCTGGTCTTTTGTGGATCAAATAATAATGTGCTATTGAGTATCATGGGGCTATCATGGAATGTGACGCTAAAACCATTTGCTTTAAGTTGGGTGTCGGTGATTAGCAGATCGCCCTTAATATGGTGATACGACATGTAGTCACTATAGTATAATTTCTCAATTTCTAAATGGCTGCTTATGTCAATGCCACTTTGCCAGAAAGCGTGTTTTGCCGGTGTTTTATTGAGTGCTATTGTGCTGTTTTCTTGCGCTTCTTTACTATCTGCCTTTTCCTGCTCTTCTTCTAGCTGAGCTAACTCAGATTGTGGGTTAATGGCAGCAAGTAATTTGAGTAGATCGTTAAGAAATACCTCTTTACCTTTAATGCCCATGGTAATTTGTTTTTTGCTTATGTTTTTTGGGGCATTACCTTTAAGCTTGTTGCTAAGGTTGGTTTTAGCATTAATGCTAAGGTATGATTCACCGGATAGGCTTTGCATACTAATGGGCAGATCCAGTTGTAATTCAGATGCTTTGTTAATCTTGCCAGAGCCATCAATACGAATGGATTTAACGATGGCATTATTATTTTTATCAACTAATTGATGGATCAGCCATTGATGTTTTATCACCTGATTAGTAAGAGAAAAATCAGTATGTAAACGCCCCTTTGATAGGGTGTTTTGAGGCATTATTGAGGGTTGGTTTAACCATTGAGTCAATGCCATATCCAATTGTCCATTGAGTTTTTCAAGTGGTAGTTCTTGGTCTAAATTTAATTCAAAGGTAGTATGAAAATTTAGGGCATTGTGTTTTTTTAATACGGTTGGGCTTGCTTGTTTCGTTATTTTTTTAGATGCTTGATTAGCAGGCTCAATAAAGTGAATAGAAAGGTGTTTAATTTCACCTTTAGTTATATTTTTTATTTGTTTAGCAGAAAAATCCATAGTCAGATCAAAGGGATTAAGCGCTTTATTGTTGGCATCTTTATAGTGGATGTTTTTAATCATAAAGGGCTCTTGTAAGACAATGCTTTGTTGTTGAGCGCTTTGTCGCAAATCAAAAGAGCCATTAATATAATCCAGTGTCATGGGAAACTGAGCAAATAGCCCTTCATAAGGGCTGAGATCAAAGTGCTTGAATTGCACACTTAAATGCCCATTTTGAGAAAAATTATGCTGCTTTTTCTTTATAGATAAGGCAATAGGGGCATGAGTTTTTATTAATAAGCGTCCATTACTTTGCGGGTGTTGTATGCTGATATCAGCCTTATCAATCATCAATGTATCATTGTCTAGGTTAAGCTGATAATTGGCATCAAAAAGAGCCTCATGCTTTAAGGCGTATTGGCTATATTGGCTAAGATAAGGGCGAACAATGGGCAGTGCCATCAATTGTTTAAGTGAGGCATTAAGATCACCTTGAAGGCTAATACGGGGGGTATTTTTAGTGCCTAGTGAGTGGATTGTTATTTGTCCCTTATTATTGATTAAAGGGTTATTGTTTTCTTTAATAGTTAACAAAGGATAACGGATAAAAAGGGTGTTGTTTTTGTATTGGGTCAGAATTTTACCATTGATGGCTAACTTATCAAATAAGCTAGTAGTTTTTTGGTTTTCTTTATGTTCTACTCCTTGGAGTTGACTGAGTGTTAATGTGTTAATATCCAAAGAGAAATTATCCCCAGTGTTTTTATTATTATCAGATGACTGAGTTTTTTTGCTGGTATTATGTGTTAGTGAACATGTTAATTGATCAAGCATGCCAGAAAACTGATAAGGATGGCTATAATGACTAATGATTGGTTCAAACCAGTTGCTATTAAACTGATTAATATTGGCGCTTAATAATTCTCCATTGGTGGTGACTATTAAGGTATCTGCGTGTTGTTGAAGTTGAATATCTTGGGTGTTTTTTAAGCTAAACAGAGTCTGTCTTTTTTGCTTCTTATTAAGGTGACTGAGGTTAACATGACTTTTATTAATAGTTAGAAACGGTGCTTTAGCATTAGCCATGAATTCATAATGCAATTGCAGTTGCTTGGGGAGTGTTGAGGCTAAATGATGCTCCATGGCCAGTGTTTGCTTAAGTGTGCTATTTATTATGGGGATATTCATTAATGCCTGAATCGTAACTACGCCACTGGATTCTATTGATAAGGCATGTTTTATTGGATCATTTGCCAAAGGCTGTTGTAAGGTCAATTTAATATCGGCATTGGCTTGTACGACTTCTGTCTTTGGTTCTGTTGCTGTTCTGCCAGACTGTGATAAGGTAATTTTTGTGAGTTCAGCATTAAGAAGGTCTTTATTAATGCTTAAATTAAACTTGCTGTGCAGGTTTTGTTTGTCTAATAATACTAAGGTGTTGTTATTTCCTTCGCTCTTCTTGTCTGTGCTCTTATCGGTAGTCTTTTTTTTCGGTACTAATTGTTTAGCGCTTAATTGTTCAGATAGATGAATATTATGCAATGCTAGTGGGCGAGTTGAGACCAGTTTCAGTGTTTTATGGTCAATACTGGCTTTAATCTGAGTATCCAGATAGCCTGTACTGATATGATATTTGGCTAAGAAATCATTAAGCCATACTAAGGGTAACTGCTCAATATCAATGAGCAATAACTCACTTGTGTGTTGCTCCAGAAAATCTGGGAGATTATCCAGATCAATGGCCATGCGTTTTTGTGATTCTATGCTAATAATTTTTTTATCATTATTTTTTAAGTGGAAATGTAAGCTGTTTAAACGTAGCTTGTGTTCGTCAACTTGGATATTGAGGTGATTGCTAATATGCAGTCTTTTTGGCAGAGATGAGCTCTTATCAGAAATACTTTTGGGTGTGTTTTTTAAAGGTTTTTTAGGTATCACTAAATGAGCAAAGTTTTCAATAATAATCTGATCATCCAAATCAATATCACCGTATAAGCGTCGTGTATTATAAGTGAAGTGTGTTTGTAATTGTGTGGTAATTTTAGGCAGTTTTTGTTGACTGAAAAATTGCCCTAGTTCTTTGTTTGTTGCGCTATCCAATGTGCCTGATAATAGGCCTTCATTGCCATCGTATTGACCAGAAAAATGAATATCAGCCAAAGCTTTATTATTGCTATCAGTTTGTTTTAGGTGTAATTGAATGCTTTCAGGATGAAAAATTTCTGCTAAATAGCGTGTCCCATATTTATCAAAGGGAAAGCTTGCCCATTTCTCAGGTTTTGGTAATTGCTTCATTGCCAGTTCAAGGTTTATTTGCTGGGCATTATTTTGATAATTAACGAGTGTTACCTTTACCTGTGTTGTTTGGGCATTAATAGGACTGTTTTGGTGCTGTTGTAAATAAATAGTACTATGGAGTTTCATACTTTTTATGTCCTGTGAGGCAACAACATCCGGTATGTCTAAATTAAGCTGAATAGGATTTTTATTTTGCTCATTGATGTTGTTAGCAGATAAAGCTAAATGGATGGTAGCACTTGCCTCAGACTGGTAGTGGGCATGAATATCTAAGTGTCCAATAGCCAAGATAAAAGGGCTTTTGAGATAAGGAAACAAACCATAGAATAATGATGATACTTGCTCTTTGGTGTTATTTTTTTGAGCTTTTTTTGCAGCCTGAGCTGAGTCTTTAATCGTAATAGAATTGAGTAAAAAGGTATCAATTTTAAGGCGTTGTTCAAATAAGGCAAAAGGGGATAACTGACTTTCAAGATGATCAAGGTGAATTTCCATGGATTCATAGCCAAGGTGTAAATTATCAATTGTTATGCCAAAGGGAGTGATATGAATATAATCAACCTGAGCATGGCTGAGCCAAGGCTGTAATTGTTGTTCGACAATATACTTCTGAGTCTGAGGGAAAAAGAGTGCTACGATCAGTGCAATCATGATGATAAACACTGAAATAAATAAGGTTTTTATGAGTTTTTTAATAATAGGCATTACATTTTATAACCAAATAGTTAAGGGCTATTGGACTGAGTGGACTGAGTTATTTTATTGCTATAAAAATGCATAGCAGTTTACCAACTGTGCATGATAGAATATAGGATTATAACGTGATTGGCTGTCCGTGTAAGGGCATTATAAAGCAAAAAAGTAAGGAAAAAGATGGCACAAGAAATTAAATTTGATCCGCAAGATTGGGATTTCTCAGAAGAGTCAGCCTTAGTTCCTATGCCGTCTGAAATATTATTACCCTATGATTTTGCGTTTAAAGAGCAAGCAAATAATGCGTTGCAAGAGGCTGATTTTGCGTATGATGAACTCTTGGATGATGAACCATTAGAAGCGTTTGATGACAACGAGACAGAAATCACAGCCTTTCTTAATGGTGAAAAGATTCAAATTGGCCGCCATAGCACAGATAAACTCTCTTTAAGCCAAGAAGAAGAAGCTTTTAGACGGCAGATTGAAGATCTATTTGAATTGCTTGAATTAGAGCAAAGTGCCCATAAAGTAGGCTCTATACGGGTTTACCAAACCGATTCATCCCCTTCAAGACCTTGGCGTTTTCACTAAAACTCTTATTTTGATGGCTGGCTATGCACTCATCTTAAAAGATTGTTGATATGTTGAAATATGGGTTTATCCTAGATAAATATTAGGTTATAATGCCCGCTCTCTGCTGGTCCCCTCGCAATGATAGACCGTTAACCCAGCCAGATCCGGAAGGAAGCAACTGTAGCGGTCAACTCATGTGCCGGGGTGTGGCTGGCAGAGTCTATTCTTATCTTTAGACACTTGCCTATTTTATATTCTGCTTAATTCATATTATACTCAGCCTATTTTTACTCGACTCTATTTTTATTCTATAGTCATCATTATTCTATTACGCAAATTAGGGCTTTTATGAAATATCAGGTTCTGGCTAGGAAATACCGTCCTAAAACATTCTCGACTATGATGGGACAAGAGCACGTCTTAAAAGCATTGGCCAATGCCTTAGATACGGAACGTTTACACCATGCCTATCTTTTTACTGGGACTCGTGGGGTTGGTAAAACGACCATTGCTAGAGTATTAGCCAAGGCCTTGAATTGTGAGCAGGGTATTAGTGCTTCACCTTGTGGTGAATGCTCTGCTTGTCAGGAGATTGATCAAGGTTGTTTTATTGACTTGATTGAAGTCGATGCGGCATCAAAAACCAAGGTAGAAGACACTCGTGAGTTACTCGATAATGTTCAATATGCGCCCACTCGCGGGCGTTTTAAAATCTATCTGATTGATGAAGTACACATGCTCTCAGGGCATAGTTTTAATGCCTTGCTAAAGACCCTTGAAGAACCACCGCCACATGCAAAATTTTTGTTAGCAACCACGGATCCACAAAAATTACCCGTGACCATCTTATCTCGTTGTTTGCAGTTTAATTTAAAAAGTTTAACTATTGAACAAATTGAACATCAGTTAAGTACGATTTTAGAGGCTGAGACCATCCCATTTGAAAGCAGTGCCTTAAAGCCATTGGCTATTGCTGCTGATGGTTCTATGCGAGATGCCCTGAGTTTACTTGATCAGGCCATTGCTTATAGTAATGCTAAACCTAATCTTGCAGATATTGAGGCAATGCTAGGCAGTGTCCAAAAAGACCGTATTTTTGATCTGCTTAATGCCCTGATTCAAGAAGATGGTTTGGCCTTAATTGAACAGAGTCGGGAACTCTTTTCACAGGGTATTGATGCCAATACGGTTTTAGCTGAGCTGATTAATGCTTTGCAACGAATCGCCTTAAGTCAGATTGTGCCTGATGCCATCGATGACAGCTTTGGTGATAAACAAAAAATTGAGCAAGTGGCTCAATGTATGGCTCAAGAAGATGTGCAATTATACTATCAAATTGCCTTAAATGGCCGCAAAGATCTGCCTTATTCACCCCAACCTCAGGGTGGCTTTGAAATGATTTTATTACGCATGCTAGCATTTAAACCGGTTTCTCCTAAACAACCCTTAGCTAAAGAAACAGCCCCTAAAAATACACCGTCAAATAATAAGGCTGTGTCTGATAAGGTAGTCAATAATAAGGGTAAGGCGGATGCACACCAAGTAGCAGAGCCAGCTAATAATAAGCCTTATCAAGAACAAGAAAATAGCCCTATTATAAAAGAACCCTCCCCATTGCTTAGCGCACAAGCTACTCAAAATAGTTCAGAAAAAAATATCATCCAGATAGAAAACATGAGTGATAACACAATGTTTGGTAATGAGGAACTGCCTCCTATTGATGCTTATATGCAGGAAAATTTTCAAGAGCCCTCAGCTTATAAAGAGCCCTCAGCTTATAAGGAGCCTTCAGCTTATAGAGAGCCACCTGCTTATGGTGAGCCTTCAACCTATGAACAAACCTCGACTAAAAAATCTCTCAATCCAGAAGCTTCCAGTCCTCAAGAACAAATACCAGAAGTAGTTAATATTTTGGATCCACAAAGTGCTGATACAATCGATGAAAATAGTCGCATAGATAAGAGCCAAGCTTGTGCAAAGGTGATCCCTTTATTTAATACCAGCACTCGTGCAGAAACACAGGCAAATCGTGAAAATAGTACAGAGCTTGCCGATTACTGGCATGAGTTAATTAAACAATCAGCGCTTACGGGCTTGGAACAACAATTGGCCAAGCATTGTGTTTTACTTAACAAGTTAGAGCGCTCAGTGAGTGAGAATAAAAAAAGTGAGTGTATTTTTGAATTATTATTGGATCCAGTGCATAAACATTTGCTCAGTGATAAAATAAACGAGCGTTTGTTGGAGGTATTGCAAAATCAGCTGAATATTACTATTCAAATGAATATCAAAATAGGCCAGAATAAGCTCACATTAGATACCCCAAGACGACGTGAACTATACGAAGCAGAGGTATTACAGCAACAAGCAATAGAGTCTATATATGCAGATGAAGGCGTACAAAAAATAGTCACAGCCTTTGATGCAACGATTCACAAAGAGTCCATAAAACCTCTTTAGCTTAACAAATAACAGCACAAAATATTACAAAGGAAGATACAATGAAAGGTGGTTTAGGTGGCTTAATGAAACAAGCCCAAAAAATGCAGGATGATATGCAAAAAGCTCAGGCAGAACTAGCCAAAGCCGAAGTCACAGGGCAATCGGGTGGTGGTATGGTGTCAGTGGTAATGACGGGGCGCCATGATTTACGCCGTGTGTCTATTGATGATAGTGTTATGGATGATAAAGAAATGCTTGAAGATTTAGTTGCTGCAGCTGTTAATGATGCAGTACGTCAAATTGAATTAAAGTCTAAAGACAGCATGTCTGGTATGACCGATGGCCTGAATCTCCCTCCTGGTTTTAAACTACCTTTCTGATTTTATAATACTGCCCCATATTTGTGTGGTCGATAATGGGGCAAATTTTTTCTAAAGGTTGTTATGGCACATTCTCCTCTTATTAAACAACTCATTGATAGTTTACGTTGTCTTCCCGGAGTGGGGGCAAAGTCAGCACAGCGCATGGCCTATCATTTACTCGAACGTGATCGCAATGGGGCTAGAAAATTAGCTCATACACTGCACCAAGCCGCAGAACAAGTCGGACATTGTCAAAGTTGTCGGATATTAACCGAATACGAGTATTGCGATATTTGTCAGTCACCAAAGCGAGATCGTCAAGTGCTTTGTGTGGTAGAAACACCCTCAGATGTTTATGCCATTGAGCAATCCGGTTCCTATCGAGGCACTTATTTCGTTTTAATGGGACATTTATCACCCTTGGATGGTGTTGGCCCATCAGAATTGCATCTCGATACGCTTAAAGACAGAGTAAAAAATGAAGCCATTAGTGAAATTATTCTCGCGACCAATACGACCGTTGAAGGTGAAGCAACGGCACATTATCTCGTGGAATTACTTAAACCCCATACCCAGAAAATTACGCGTATTGCCCACGGTGTACCTCTTGGTGGTGAGCTGGAATATATTGATGGCTCTACACTTGGGCATGCCTTTAAAGGACGCTTAGAATTTGATTAACCTGATTGCTTGTTTGGGGCATCAAGTAGTACCACACATACTATGCTTTGCTCTGCTTGCACAATTGAATTTTCTGTCAGCTTATTTCGTTTATGAAAGTGGTTTTATTCGGTACGTAATTATCTGTAAATCATCTTGTGGCTTGAAAAATAACTGAGCAAGACCAATATTATGAGTTAATTAATCAAATATAAGCAATAGGTGATATACTATATGAGTCTGCAAGCGATTATTGAGAAAAAATTAACAGAAATCTTTGCACCCAGCTATTTAGTGGTAGAGAATGAAAGCCATATGCATAATGTACCTGCGGGATCAGAAATGCATTTTAAGGTACAAATAGTCTCTGATAGCTTTAATGAGCAGATGCTCATTAAACGCCACAGAGCAGTAAACAAAGCGCTAGCAGAAGAATTGGCTGGGCCTATACATGCCTTATCTATGCATACCTTTACTCCTGATGAATGGGCAGAGCGTAATGGTCAGGTGCAGGATTCGCCACCTTGTGCCGGTGGCGGTAAATAATAATGACACAGAAATAAAATCAATACTTTAATCTATCAAGGAAATACTATGGCTACGCTTGACGTTACAGCAGAAAATTTTAATGAAATTATCACCAATAATGACTTTGTTATTGTTGATTTCTGGGCACCTTGGTGTGGTCCTTGTAAAGGTTTTGCACCAGTTTATGAAGAACTGTCAGAAAAATATCCAAATGCAGTTTTTGCAAAGGTTAATACGGAAGATGAGCAACAATTGGCTGGTGAGTTTCAGATCCGTTCTATTCCCACCTTAATGATTTTTCGTGAACAAATTATCTTATTTTCACAACCTGGAGCATTACAAGGCTCACAACTTGAACAGGTCATTGAGCAGGCTATGGGGCTTGATATGGAAGAAGTGAAAAAAGATATTGAAAAACAACAAAATGAAGAAACGAAACAATAATATTTTTATTTAGGATGATTAGCCTGTTAAAAATAGGCTTAAATTGTAATAGGATTGTGTTTTTGGAGAATGTTTAATGAAGTTTCATGCTGAGCAATATAAGCATGACCAACCAGAGAAAATTGGTATTTTACTGGTAAATTTAGGTTCTCCAGAAGCACCCGATGTAGCATCTATCCGACGTTTTTTAAGAGAGTTTTTATCGGATCAACGAGTGATTGAAATGCCTAAGTTTTTTTGGCAACTTATCCTCAATGGTTTTATCCTACCCTTTCGTCCGAAAAAACTGGTTCCCCTATATCAGTCAATATGGACATCAGACGGCTCTCCCTTACTATCCATTGCAACGAAACAAAAAGAAAAATTAGAATGCGCCTTTTTAGACAAAGGGCGATCTGAATTCAGTTTTGCCTTGGCCATGCGCTATGGACAGCCCGATATTGCTTCGGCTCTACGACAGTTAGCGCAAGATAATGCCCATAAAATTTTAGTCTTGCCAAGCTATGCCCAATATTCAGGTACGACCACGGCCTCAATATTTGATGCCCTAAGCACTCAATTACAGCAATGGCGTTGGCTTCCAGAATTACGCTTTATTAATAGTTATCACGATCAAGAACAGCATATTCAGGCGTTAGCTAATAGCGTTCGTGACTATTGGCAAACACATAAACAAGGCAAAAAACTGATTATGTCATTTCATGGCTTACCACAAGATTACCATGAAAAAGGCGACCCTTATTTTTGCCAATGCCATAAAACGGCTCGTCTGTTAGCCGATGCACTTGGGCTTAATGATGAACAATGGCAACTTACTTTTCAGTCACGTTTTGGTAAAGCTCAATGGCTACAGCCCTATATGAGTGAGACTCTGGTACTACTGGCGCAACAGGGTGTGGATGAGATTGATGTCATTTGTCCAGGTTTTGCCATTGATTGTCTGGAAACATTGGAAGAAATTGCCGTTGAAAATCGGGATGTATTTTTAAATGCAGGTGGTAAATACTACCAATATATTCCAGCTTTAAATGATTCAGAAGATAATATTCAGGCTATGATGGCTTTAATTGAACAACATACACAGGGCTGGGATGTGGTTTCTAGCTCAGAAGACTTACAAGCAAGAGAGTTAAGAATGAAAGTACAACAAATAGCAGATACGAAGGTATAATGTTCATTGACATCAAAAATGACACCCGAAAACTTCAGTTAGGATAGTGGCTTATGAGCAAACGAGCTAATACACAAGATGGTCTGATATTTGCCTTAGAACTATTAAGGCGTATCCCTAGGAAACAAAAAATCACTGCCAGTGAATTACATTGTCAGCTTCAAAATGCAGGCTTTGATAAAAGTATTCGTACCATTCAACGACAATTAGAAGCGCTTAGTGATCACTTTGGTATCGAAAGAGATGAACGAGAAAAGCCCTATGGTTATCGTTGGAATGACCAATCAAAAGGTTTTGCATTACCCATATTAAACGAACAGGACTCACTATTATTAACCTTGGCAGAAAATTACTTACGCAACTTATTGCCTGCTAATTTAATGACCTCAATGGAAGGTTTTTTTAATCAGGCAAAATACAATCTGCAACCATTACAAAGTCCAAAGGCTCAATCAAAGCAAGCACAAGAATGGCTTAAGAAAGTTCGCATTGTTAGTACCACACAACCTTTATTAGCACCACAAATTAATAGTAAAGCATTCAAAGAAGTCAGTAATGCGCTTTATGCTAATAAATGGCTGAATATTGATTATGAAAATGTCTCGAAAGAACGTAAGAAAATAAAAGTCATGCCCCTTGGTTTAGCGCAACAAGGCTCAAGGCTTTATCTCGTGTGTCGTTATGAACATTATGATAATGAACGCAGTCTCGCCTTGCATCGAATGAAAAGTGCCAAAGCCTTAACCCTAGGTTTTACATATCCAAAAGATTTTGATCTAAAAAAATACGACAATGATGGTCGCTTTGGTATTGGTGATGGGAAATACATAAAACTCAGTTTTAAAATAAGTCATAAAGCAGGGGCACATTTGCTGGAAACCCCTTTATCAAACGATCAAACTATTGAAAAATTAGAACAGCACTATCAAATTATGGCTACCGTTGTTGATACAGAACAACTTACTTGGTGGCTACGAGGTTTTGGTGATAGCGTTAGCGACATAAAAAAACAAGCACTATAAGATGTTTTAATTGTCTAAGGTATTCACTTCATGCTCAGATAAGCCGGTATATAAACTAATTTTATCGACGGGCTCACCATTTTTTTTCATTAGCCGAGCCATGTTTAATGCTTTTGCAAGCTCACCTTGCAGATGGCCTTTTTCAATGCCTTTCTCAATGCCTTTCTCTAGGCCAATTTCATAAGAAGGTAATTCGTCCCATCTCATAGATAACATAACTTTTTCCTCTTGTCTGACTTTATTCTCTAAATCGCGGTTGGAGGAGAGTATTTCCAACATGGACATGGAATCCCTAAAGCCTTTTTCATTTTCTTTGTAATAGTGCTTTAATTCTCTAATAATATGGTGGATCACCTCTTGTTCATCACGGCCTTTAAAATCACAAAGGATGGCTAAAACCAAGGCATCCGGATTATTTTGGCTTAAAAAATGCTGGCAATCAATGTGATGCATATCAACGATATGATAGTGGTAATTAAGCCCTTTTGCTTCAATACCGTCAGCTATGGTCAGTTTATCTTTACCGATATAGATCAGATATTGCTCAATATCACTGATCTTGGGCCATTGCAAAGCAATATCCGTGCGGTAGCGTAACATACGCTGGGGCATGATGTTATTA
>WFNB01000038.1 GCA_015488755.1 Gammaproteobacteria bacterium
ATACTTTGACCACAATATCGGCACGGCGTTCTTCAACACGCTGAAACTGGGTTTCGAGCACCTCAATGTGATCCAGCTTGAGATCAAAGAGATACTTACTGATCTCATGGATCAAACGCTTGATAATATCCTTAGAAACAATGTCTTTTTCGGCCATAGCAAAAGTATAGCATGATTTTTTTATTGGATGTAATGTGCTTTTTATTGCAATACAATGCGCTGAAATTTTAAAGCGATATATGATGACGCAATACATCATTGTCTGAATGTCTGACTATCTTCTCATTAAATGAAAAATATGGCCTAGATTATTAACGGGTATTACTGTCAGAAATTGAATGGTTAAACATTCCTGCGTCACATGATGTCAGATCGATTACTTATACTCAATTTGTTCTAACAATTATTTGTTCAAACATATTTTAACTATATGAGGCTAATTATGTATTATCGACTGATTATTTTGTGCTCTCTTCTTTCTTTTTCAACCCTTCTATTTGCTGCTCAAGACAGTGATTTATATGAGCTTAATATTAATGGTCAGAACTATGAGCTTGAGCTGAATAAGCCCCTGACTCTTGGTAAGTCAGGGCAAGTACAACTGGTATTATCAAAAAAGTTTGCATCTGAGTATCTTGAGTATGTAGATAATCTTCCTGAAGCATGTAAAAACCTCTTTATGCTGGCGGGTAAAAATCCTAAAGATACGATGGCTATTTTCGGTAAGCCTAGCTCAATAGATGAGAAGGTTGTCGCCAATCAATATGATTCAAAAGTTAATGATAAGTTGATTTCTTTAAATTATGGGTTGAATGTGGTTAGTTTTTATTATGCCACACAAGGGGATAACTATTTATTGTCCTATGTAATTTTTAATCGCAGTCAGTTTACTAAAAATATGCGCAGGACATTTCCTGATAATGAAGATGCATTAATTAAAAAGTATGGCATACCTCCTGAGAAAACACCTTATGAATACCGTTATTATTGTAGTGATGAGGGGAGTTATTTGGCGTTTACTTTCAATGATAAAAAAGCACTGCAAAAAGTAGAATTTATTGGGTATTTTTAAGTATTAATCATTGCCTAACAAATTATTTTTTTCTTACACCACCTTATAAAGAGTTGATTATGAAGCAAGAAATAAACCAAAAACAATCAGTTATACAATCACTATTGCATCATCCTGATCGCCACTTTTGGACTATGTCCTATACCTTACTCCTTGCGAATGCCCTACAACGCTTATTGTCATTACATGCTTGGGGTTGGGTATTGTTTTTTTTATTGAATATTATGTATGCTTTTTTGGATTCATCTGAGTTAAAAAAAGATGAACGTGAAGCACCTGATGATTGGTCTCGCTTTATTTTACCTGTTTATGTCTGGCAACGAGTAAGACGTACACAATTTAAGAAACTTTCTTTGTTTATCTGGACACTAATTTTGGTTGCTTCGATGTTTTTTCAAGTGATGAGAAATGTCTATCATATTGAAAAAATTGCCTGCCATAAGGTGACGGATATTATTGCGACGCAATATGGAGTGGATAAGTATGATTATATTGGGGGGGATAGGTTTGATCATAAATCAAAACCCGGAAGTCCTCCTGCTATAGGACGGGGGAGTATTGTCTCATCAGCATATAGTGAACTTAAGTGTCGTTCGGTTTCTATTTATGATTTTTTAGGTAATCAGCGTTATCGGGCAACAGCCATATTAAAAAATGGCAAACAATTTGATATTACGATTAAACGACGGAACAATAAAATTAAAGTAAGAGTTAATGGCTTAAGTCAATAGTTTATAGGCTTCTTTCTTTTGTGAATGACTACTGTTTTAAGAAAGCCTAAGGAAGAAGTACAAAAATATCAATTTAATTTTTCTAAAGGATATATAAAGTAGGAGAATAAAGCATGCTAAAAAAAACATTATTGCTTTTGTTTGCTTTTGTATTAACAGCCTGTTCTGGAGACTATTCCCCTTCAATAAAAATAGATACCTATGATGAATATTCGCATAATAGTGCTTATGTAGAGATAGAGATAACAGCCATTGTTGATGATGTTGAGGTTCAGGATATTATTGTTAATCGTGGTAATTGCACAGTGTTCACAAAGAACAGAGTGACCAGAGTGAGATTACCTAGACGGCTGCGTTATGGTGAATACATTACGGTTGCTACTAATTCTCGTTGTTCAGCATCTGAAGTTGAAGTGATCACAGATGATGGTGATTGGGTAGAGACGTATTAACATTTTTCACCTAAAAGAGCGGCGAGTGAGAATACGGAACGCTCTTTTCTTTTTAATTCATTTTGCTGGCATTGAGGACATTTTTCTGGGAGCCGAGTCATTAAAACATCGGATGCAGGCACATAGGTTTTATGCCAGCCACAGGCAGGGCAGGATATTGTGAAAGGTTTTTGGGGTATAGGCATGTTGCTGTCCTTGGTATCAGGGGGAGTCTAATGACAATAATACTGGTAATGTGGCACACACTCAGTAGGTAAAGCCATTAAACACCACTGTTTGGTTTTGGTATGGCTAGGATATAAGCCCTTCAAAGGGTTGCACATCGACCCTTTCACCTGCTTCAATAGTGCCACTTTCTGCGGGTATGACAATAAAACAATTGGCTCGGCTCATAGCGGTTAATACATGAGAGGCTTGGGTGCCGGCATTTCTGACGGTGAGTTCGCCGATGTCAGATTGTTCCATAATGCCTCGTTGAAAATCAGTGCGTCCAGGACGTTTTTTTAATCGCTCGGTTGTTTTTGCCTTGACCGTTAAGGGCAATACAATCGTCTGGCCTTTCATACGCTTAAGTGCAGGTTGTACAAATTGGTAAAATGTAGCGATAACGGCAACTGGATTACCGGGCAGGCCAAAAAATAAACTATTACCAATGGTGCCAAAGGCAAGCGGTTTGCCGGGCTTCATGGCTATTTTCCAAAAATTAATCTGGCCAATCTTTTCTAAGGTTTCTTTCACAAAATCGGCATCACCCACCGACACACCACCGGAGGTAATGATGGCATCTGCTAATTTAGAGGCACTGCTAAAGGCTGCTTCAATGGCATTGCGATCATCAGGAATGACGCCCATATCCAATAATTCAACATCCAGATTTTTTAATAAACCATAAAGTGAGTAGCGATTTGAGTCATAGATGTCACCATCACCAAGTGGTTCGCCAATAGAGCGTAGTTCATCGCCGGTAGAGAAAAAGGCCACCCGTAATTTACGAGAGACTCGTACTTCTGCAATTCCCTGAGTGGCTAAAAATGCCAAGTCAGTGGGTGAGAGTTTTTTCCCTTGTTGTAAGAATATCTCTCCTGTTGTTAAATCATCCCCTGCTTTTCTGACATTAGCCAAAGGCTTGGGAATGGTGGTAATGGTGACCGTCGAATCGTTGGGGGTTTCAGTATGCTCTTGCATCACAACGGTATCGGCATTATCGGGTACTTTGGCACCGGTCATAATGCGAATGGCTTCACCTGAGGATAAATTCCCTTCATAAGGGTGTCCAGCAAATGATTGACCGACCAGCTTTAGAGTAAGTGATTGGGCATCGGGATTATTACTGATTTCGTTACTGGAAAAGGCATAGCCATCCATAGCGGAATTATCACAGGGTGGCGTATCAAAGGTGGCTACAATATCTTGTGCTAATACCCGATTAAGTGCCTGTCGTAGATCGATTTGTTCGGTGCCATCAATGGCCTTTATATCGCTGATGATTTTTTTTTGGACATCACTGACACTTAAAAATTGCTTGTTGTTCTGGCTCATTGTGAATTAAATCCTATTGTGATACATAGAGTAAGTCTATAAAAGTTGTTTGATAAAATGACCAATTTGAGCAATATTATTAATATCGAGCAAGGGACAGTGTAGTTTTTGCGGATACTGCTTATGCAGATTATCATGATCACTGGCTATGGCAATAATATTATGGTCATCTGGATATAATAAAGGTTTTTTTAAACTGGGACGATGCAATTCTATCTTACTAATTGCTTCATGTTTAAAACCTTCAACTAGAATCAAATCTGTTTTGGTGGTATCTAAATGGGGCAGTAGCTCAAATAAATTAGGCTCATCATCAATAGACCATTTAGGGTGTTCCACCATAAGCGCCCATCGCTTTGCTGAGGCAACCAACATTTGCTCTGCACCTGCCTTGCGTAAGCGAAAACTGTCCTTACCCGGTTTGTCGATATCAAATTTTTCATGGTGCGTATGTTTTACCATAGCCACACGAATATTGGCTTGATTTAGCTCAGGAATAAGCTGCTCTAATAAGGTCGTTTTACCGGTACCACTAAAAGCAGCAAAGCCCAGCATAGGGATGTTATGGTAGCGTACTAATGAAATCATAAGAGAATTATATCATAATAATCCTCTTGCTTTAGCGATTGAATAATTATGCCACCTAACTCGAGAGAGAGAATGAAAAAATTTACTTGTCAGGATGTGACGATTCAGCAAAAAGAAAATGGCTATACAGGTTTTTTTAGCATTAATCAATATACTCTGAATCATGGCCTATATCGTGGTGGGCAGATGACAAATCTGACTCGTGAGTGTTTTGAGAGAGGTCATGCAGTCGGTGTGTTAGCTTATGATCCTTGGCAGGATAGCATTATCTTTTTAGAACAATTTCGTATTGGAGCCTATGTGCATCTTATGGCGGAAGAAAATAACAACCATAGCGATCAACATAGTCCTTGGTTAGTTGAAATTATTGCTGGTATTGTTGAGCAAGGTGAGTCGTGTGAAGAGGTTGCCCATCGTGAAGCCCAAGAAGAAGCGGGTGTTGAACTCTTAGCATTAGAGCCTATTGGCAACTTTTATTCCAGTCCTGGTGGTAGTTCAGAAAGTACACAATTGTATTGTGGCTGTGTTAATAGTAAAGGAGTCGAAGGTATTTATGGTCTAGCAGAAGAAGGTGAAGATATTTTGGTGCAATGTGTGTCCTACTCGGATGCCGTTAATTTATTAACATCCGGTACACTTAATAATGCCAGTACTCTGATCAGTATGCAGTGGTTAATGCTTCATCATGATGAGATACAAAAAAAATGGCAAAATAACTTGGATTCCACGCATAAAAATTAATTGTGCTGGCTGATTATCCAAATTATCGCCTAAGCTCTGTTTTATCAATAATTTTGGTAGCAATTTCTTCAATTGAACGGCAGGTGGTATCAATGGTTGGGATGGCTTCTTGCTGATACAGTTTATTGATTTGGGTGACTTCAAATTGACATTGTTTGAGTGAGGCATAGGGGCTATGGGCACGTCGTTCGGTACGGATTTCATGTAAGCGCTGGGCATCAATTTTTAAGCCAAAGAGCTTGTCTTTAAATTGTTCTGCCCAAGAGGGGAGTTCATAATGTTCCAAATCATCCTCTGTAATGGGGTAATTGGCTGCGTATAAACCAAATTGCATGGCCAGATATAATGCCGTTGGGGTTTTGCCACTACGTGAGACACCTAATAAAATAATATCGGCTTTGGCGTATTGTTTAATAGACAATCCATCATCAGTATTTAAGCTATAATTAACGGCTTGAATGCGATGATCATAGGCTTCTTTATTGGCTGAGGAATGTTGTTTACCGACTCGATGGCTGGAATGCACCCCAAAGGCTTGTTCTAATGGGGCGATAAACTGCTCAAAGAGATCAAATAATACTGCCTGAGATTGGTGTAATAGCTGTTTTAGCTCAGGCTGTACGATGGTGGAGAATACTATCGGGCGAGCGTTATTTTCCTGAGCATTGCGGTTAATTAACGCCACAATTTCTAATACCTTTTGTTCGTTATCAATATAAGGCAGTGTTTGGGTGACCAATTCAATAGACTCAAATTGAGACAATAAAGTTTGACCCAGTAACTCAGCGGTGAGTCCCGTTTGATCCGACAAATAAAAAACACTGCGTTTCATATCATTCGTTGCCCATAAACACTATTTATTTTGCTCACCAAGATAGATCCAAGTTTGTACTACTGAATCTGGAGTGAGAGAAATACTGCTGATCCCCTGCTTGACTAACCAATGAGCAAATTCAGGATAATCGGATGGCCCCTGACCACAAATACCAATGTATTTATGGTGTTTTTTACAGGTTTTAATGACCCCTTTAAGTAATTTTTTAACTGCTGGGTTTTGTTCGTAAAATAAATGAGATACCAAGCCCGAATCTCTATCCAGCCCCAAGGTGAGCTGAGTCATATCGTTAGAGCCAATAGAAAAACCATCAAAGAACTCTAAAAACTCTTCAGCTAAAATCGCATTGGATGGAATTTCACACATCATAATGATTTTCAAGCCCTCTTTTTCACGCTGTAAACCATTTTCAGCCAGTAATTTAATTACCTGTTCAGCTTCTTCAAGGGTGCGCACAAAGGGAACCATAAGGGTTAAATTGGTCAGTCCCATGTCATTATACACGGTTTTCAATGCCTGACATTCTAAGTCAAAACAGTCTCTAAACTCTTTAGAAAGATAGCGTGAGGCGCCACGAAAACCAATCATGGGATTTTCTTCATCAGGTTCATAACGAGCGCCACCTAACATATTGGCGTATTCATTGGATTTAAAATCAGACATACGCACAATCACCTGCTTGGGTGAAAACGCAGCCACAATGGTGCTAATACCTTCAATGAGCTTATTGATATAAAAGCTCACAGGGTCTTTATAGCCTGCGGTGCGTTTGATTATTTCAGCTTGAATATCAGTATCTTGTTGATTAAACTCTAAAAGTGCCTTGGGGTGAATACCAATAGAATTATTAATAATAAATTCTAGGCGAGCCAGACCGACACCATTGTTCGGAATGGCTGCAAAGTCAAAGGCTCGCCCAGGATTACCGACATTGATCATCATTTTATTATTCAACTTAGGCATCTTGAGATTTTCAGAGGTCTCTATGTCAAAGTCTAAAATACCCTGATATACCAGACCGGTGTCACCTTCGGCACAGGATGCGGTTAAGGCTTGTTCATCTTGTATGAGGTCAGTGGCATTACCACAGCCAACAATAGCAGGGATGCCTAATTCACGGGCAATAATAGCTGCATGGCAGGTGCGTCCACCACGGTTAGTAATAATAGCTGCGGCACGTTTCATAACTGGCTCCCAGTCGGGGTCTGTCATATCTGTGACCAGAACATCACCGCTTTGTACGTGATCCATTTGCTTAATATCATAAATAATTCGAGCCTTACCCGCCCCGATTTTGTTGCCAATAGCACGACCTTCTATGATAACCTCGCCAGACTGGTTTAACTGATAGCGTTCGCTGAACTGCACTTTTTCTCTACTAGCAACGGTTTCTGGACGTGCCTGAACAATATAGAGTAAGCCGTTTTTATCTATTGCCCATTCAATATCCATAGGACGACGATAATGTTTTTCAATAATTACTGCTCTATGTGCCAGTTCGTGTAATTGATCATCAGTCAAACAAAACTGTTGTTGTGCGCTACTATCAACAGGAACGATGGTGGTGGTTTCCCCTTCTTTATTACTATAAATCATTTTAATTGCTTTGCTACCAAGCTTGCGACTAAGAACCGCCAAATGATCAGAGGCTAATGATTTTTTATGCACATAATACTCATCAGGGTTGACTGAGCCTTGTACGACGGTTTCTCCTAAACCATAAGATGCCGTAATAAAGACCACATCTCTAAATCCAGATTCGGTGTCCAGAGTAAACATGACCCCACTAGAACCTTTGTCGCTACCGACCATATGTTGGATGCCAGCAGAGAGTGCCACCTCACTATGAGAAAAATTTTGGTGTACTCGATAAGAAATAGCACGGTCATTATATAAAGAGGCAAATACTTCTTTAACAGAGCTTAAAACGGCATCAATACCACGAACATTTAAACAGGTTTCTTGCTGACCAGCAAAGGATGCTTCGGGTAAATCTTCGGCTGTAGCAGAAGAGCGAACAGCAACAGAGAGCTCACCATTAGTGTGTTCATCCATGTTTTTCCATGCCTTAATAATATCGCTTTTTAGATCCTCTTGTAGTGGCGCATCAATGACCCATTGACGAATTTTAGCACCACAGATTTGTAGTGCATCAACATCATTACTATCTAACTGACTTAATTCATTATTAATGCGCTGTTCTAATGAATTATGATCTAAAAAATTTCTAAAGGCTTGTGCTGTGGTGGCAAAACCATTAGGCACTCGAATACCTGCTTTACTGAGTTTACTGATCATCTCACCAAGAGATGCATTTTTACCACCGACAATATCGACATCATTTTTGCCAAGGTGTTCAAACCAGATGATATTTTTATTCATAATAAACTCTCTATATTGTTATAAAATAATGATTATTCTTTGATCTTATGTTTGATTTTAGGGTTGGTACACTGATCAATACTGGCACAATTGCATTTTCCACCCCCGCCACAACCACTGCCTTCTTCACGAGCAGAACCAAATTCGGGATGCTGAGCAGCAACTTTTCGAGATAATTTTTGCACCATAAACCATAGCAATAACACTGCAAGCATAAAGGACATAGCAAGAATATAACGCAAGATCACTTCCATAAAACTAACCTCCTAAGCCTGCAAAGCCCATAAATATTAAGGATAATATACCTGCCAGCATCAGACTAATGGCGGCACCTTGACTGGTATTGGGTACATTGGCTAATTCTAGTTTCTCTCTCAGACCGGCCATGAGCATGATGGCAAGAATAAATCCGGCACCTGCCCCTGTGCTATAAGCAAGAGATTGTGCTAAATCATAATTTTTATTGGTTTGAAATAAAGCCAAGCCTAAAATGGCACAATTGGTGGTGATTAAGGGTAAAAAGATACCAAGGGCTTTAAATAATGAGGGGGAAAACTTTTTCATGCTCATTTCAACGAGTTGCACGGCTGAGGCAATAACAGCGATATAGCAAATTAAACGTAGAAACTCGATTTGAAAATATACTAATAGCTCATTAATAAAATAAGCACTTAATGAACTGATCAGCATGACTAAAGAGGTTGCCAGCCCCATAGACCACGCGGTGTTTAATTTTCCTGAGACACCAAGAAAAGGGCATAGGCCAAGGAACATGGCTAACACAAAATTATTAATTAAAAATGCATTAAGAAAAATAAAGGACACGGAATCGACAGGCATTAGGCAACTCCTTTATCATTAGCAAATGTATTTGATGAATTTTTCTCATTGTTTATTTTGCGTTCTTTTAGCCAATTAAATAACAATAACCAAGTACCTAAAACAATAAAACCACCGGGTGGTAAGACCATGACAACCCAAGGTTGGAAGCTGTCACCGAATATGGCATAACCTAATAAACTGCCATTGCCGAGTAACTCTCTAACACTACCCAGACAGAGTAGTGCAAAGGTAAAACCAAGTCCCATGCCGAGGCTATTAACAATGGTCTTTAATAAGTGATGTTTACAAGCATAGGCTTCGGCACGACCAAGGATCATACAATTGACGACAATAAGCTGAATAAAAGCACCTAAGGCATTATATAACTCCAAACTAACGGCTTGAATAACATAATCGGTGATGGTAACAAAAGTGGCAATGATAACAATATACGTGGCAATACGAACTTCTTTTGGGATAAGGTGTCGTAATAAAGAAATTAGGCTACTAGAACACAATAATACGAAGGTAGTTGCTAAGCCCATAGCCAGTGCATTACTAACGGAGTTTGTTACCGCCAAGACAGGGCACATGCCCAATAGCATGACAAAAACGGGGTTTTCTTTCCAGATACCATCTAAAAATGTATCGGCGGTGATCTTATTATCTTCTTTAATCGGCATGATTGATTACTGTCCCTTTTTTATTGTGACTAGGCTTTGTGGCGGATGCATTCAGTGTTTGTAATTGTGATAAATAGGGATAAAGCCTAGGTAATAATTGTTCAGCACCTTGATTAATGGCCTTACCGACTGCTTTTGATGTGATAGTGGCTCCAGATATGGCATCAATTTCCCATGCCTGCTTTTTACTGCCATGCTTAACGGTGACAATACGATGAGCCAGAGTATTATGAGCCTTATCTAAACGGGCATCCAAGGCTGAGAAATTGGCAAGAAATGCTTGATCCGTTAAGATTTTATCACCCAGTCCCGGTGTTTCAGTCATTTTAATGACACTAAAACCACGAATACACTGACACTGAGGATCATAGCCATATAACAGGCGCACCATGTCTGCATAACCCTGAGCGGCGGCTTCGGCAGCAATGCCCTTAAGTTGTCCTCGATCATCATAGGCAGCATAAAAAAGTAAGGCTGAATTATTTTTTCTATTCTTACCGGCATTGCTTTTATGACTATCATAAGGTGTCAGTGAATTATTTTTTATCTGGTAGGTACGACGTTGTGTGGCTTCAGGGATCACTTGAAAAATTGCTTTTTCAATCATAATACGTTGATTTTCTTGAATCGGTGCTAAGGTTAACTGCCATGTTAATACCACCAAGAGACCTGATAGCATGGCAACCACTCCTAGAGTGATGATCATAGAAAGTGAGCTGGCACGTTGAGGAGAATGGTCTTGACTCATGATTTATTCTCCTTATTTTTGTCTTTTTTCTTATTGGCTATAAAGCCAAATTTACGGGGTTGGCTAATGGCTTCAATTAATGGTACGGATGCATTGGCAAATAAAATGGCGTACATGATCCCCTCAGGCAGACCACCAAAGAGGCGAATAATTACCGTCATCAGGCCAATCATTGCACCAAAGATCCACATGCCTATTGGTGTTACAGGGGCGCTGACGGGATCGGTTGCCATAAAAAAGGCTCCTAGCATAAGACCACCAGAACCAAGCATAAAGAGAGGACTTGGGCTATTGGTATTGAAAAGGTAAAATACACCACTGGTGATCAATGTGGTCATAATAATGGCTAAAGGAATACGCCAGCCCATAATTCCCCGTGCCATTAAATAGGCAGCACAGAGTAAAATTAATAGTGCCGATGTTTCACCAAGTGAACCACTGGCAAAGGGGGGGCTTTCCAATGAAGTGTTGCTAGTAATGCCTAAGAATAAAGAGGCTAAGGTGGTGCTGATACCTTCAAATTTATGTAATGCTAGAGGGGTAGCGCCACTAAAGCCATCAATGGGCACAGGTATGCTAAAAGGTAAGGTTAAACTGGTGGGGATAAATTGGCTAAAGCGATCACTGAGTCCTGCGGGTGTCCAAGTGGTAATAGCAACAGGAAAAGCAGCTTGTACGAATGCTCGACCTAAGAGTGCAGGGTTAAATACGTTAAACCCCATGCCACCAAATAATACTTTACCCATTGCAATGGCAACAAAACCTGCTACTGAACTCATCCATAAAGGAAATCCTGGAGGTAAGCTTAAAGCTAACAATAGTCCGGTAATTAGAGCTGTATTATCTTTTAGACTGCTATAAATAGTTTTGTTTTTGGATGTTTTATTGGCGAGTTTGTTAAATAATACTTCAGTAAATATACAAGATGATGTGACCACTAGAATAAGTGCTAGAGCGCTGAGACCAAATTGATAAATAGAAAACAAACAAATAGGAATAAGTGCATAAACCACCTGTCGCATAATATACGTTAGGCTTAAAGTGCTTTTCATATGAGGTGAGGTGCGTAATTCAATCATAATATTAGCTCGTTGTTTCTTTTAATGCAGATTCTCTTAAAACCGATTTGGCGATTCTAAAATATTGCACTAAGGGTATATTGGATGGACAGATATAACTACAGCAACCACATTCAAAACAATCCATAAGATGAAAATTTTGTTGCATAGCATCATAATGATGCTTGGTTGCTAATTGTCCTAGCATGGATGGATTTAAGTGCATGGGACAGGCATCAACACAGCGAGCACATTTGATGCAGGGATAGATATCATCACTGACTTTTTCAATAGACGTATCATCAAAAACTAACAAGCCAGATACGGGTTTGGTAATAGGGACATCCAGAGAAGCAACGGTTGAGCCCATCATAGGGCCACCAAGGATCAAGTGGCTGGCACTGCCATAAAAGCCCACCTGATCCAAGAGAAATTGTATAGGTGTTCCCAGTGGAATAATATAATTTCCCGGTTTGTCGATACCTGTCCCTGTAACAGTAACGACCCGTTCAATTAAGCCTTGATTATGAGGTAATAATTCACCCAATTGAGATAAAGTGGCAATATTTTGCACCACAACACCCACCTGATAAGGAAAACCTCCAGAAGGCACTTCTCGATCCAAGAGAACTTTAATTAATAATTTTTCAGCGCCTTGGGGATAATGGGTTGGTACAGCAACCACTTGAATCGGCTCAAAACCAGATAAATGCTCATCTAAAGCCTGTATGGCATCCATTTTATTGTCTTCAATACCAATAATGGCTTGTTTAGCACCTAGAGCATGCATTAACATTTGCGTACCGTGTAATAGTGCCTCAGGATGCTCTAACATCAAACGGTGATCCGTAGTTAAATACGGCTCACATTCGCAACCATTAACGACTAAGGTATCAATGCGGTATTCTGGTGGTACAGATAATTTTACATGAGTGGGAAAACCTGCCCCTCCAAGACCGACCATACCAGTATCTTGTACAGCTTGAATAAATTGCTCATGAGTTAATGAGGGAATATCCAGAGGATCAAAAGAGGCGGTGCGTTGGTTAGAGCCAGCCCATGTTTGAATAATAATGGCTTCAGTCTTCGGTCCTCTGGCAGTGGCATGTAATTTAATGGCTTTAATAAGACCACTGGCAGGTGCGTGAATGGGTACGGACATAAAACCATCACTTTTAGCAATCAACTCACCCCGCACAACTTCCTGCCCGGGCTGAACAATGGCAATGGCCGGTTTGCCAAAGTGTTGTGATAAAGGGATCACCAATTCTGGTGCAAAGGGCAGACGACGAATAGCCTGATCTTTGGTATGCTCCTTTTTATCAGGAAGATGAATTCCATGAGAAAAGGTTTTGCTTTTAAAATGATCCCACATACTCACACTGAGAACCTCTCTATTGGGTAATATTTGTCACAACTGATATGCCATTTAGCTATCGAAAAATGAGTAATTATTGATATTTTTCTGCCCGTTTTATGAGTTTATCTAATCCCGCTTCATTTGGGTTAAATGGTGTACCAGGATGAATGCAATCAGCAGGGCATTTTTCAGCGGCCTTAACGATGTCTTTATAACTTCCGGCTTGAGGATCAGCAATGGTCATTAGCTTTTGATCATTGTAAGCAAAAATATCAGCATTAATGGCTAAACAATCATCACAAGCGGTACATTCTGGGGTTTCAACCCACACCGGTTCATAATCACCATTGCTAGCTGAGGTATTGCTAGTATTACCTGCTTGTGGGCTGAGTAAGGTCATACTTGCCCCTGAGCCTGCACCGGTCATAGATAATAAACTATTGGTCAAGTTTTGTGCTAAGTCTTGTCGGGTTTTCTGGATAATGGCTTCTTTATCTAAGTTGTGATCATAACCACTGAGTGATTTTAATTGTCTCCAGAAATCACGACGTTCCAGTGCAGATAGTGCCAGTTCTTTTGATACGCTGGTGCGAATTAACTGCTGTTTTGTATTCACGCTCCAGATATAAGGCTGGGTAGTTTCCTGTTCATCCGTATCCAGATCAAGAAACTCATCGACTGGGATCATGTTATCGGTCCATTTATCTTCGGGGATATTTTTAAAATGCTTGCGAAAACGTCCCTCACTGGCAGCAAAATCGACAAAGGTTAATGGTAAATCCAATTGTTGTTCTTTACCTGAACTATTTTTATAGGTGAGTTTATAGCGAGGCCAGTCTTGACTCATGGCCGGATTGCCATCAAGCTCAATGCAGTCTTCAAAGGTGGTGCCTTGGTCAGGATCAAATTTGAATAATGGATAAGCTCGTGATTCAACGGCAAATTTACTCTGTCTATTGGCACTGTCATCTGCAATACCATGCTCTGGCGGGCAGACAGCATAGACATTAAAAATAGCAGGGCGACGACTGTTTAGGCCTTCAATATAGCCTTCTAATAAATGACTCGTATGTGAGAAAGCGCTTTGTAGGACATAAGAGGTTCGATGTGCCATCGCAATTAGGCTCATCTCTTTACGAATTTCTTTTTTCCCCTTCCACTGCTTGCTAAAAGGTGCCATGTCAGAAATCTGGCTGACAAAGCCTGAAGTACAAGCCTGACCCCCGGTATTGGAGTAAACCTGAGTATCAACAATCATCACTTTGATGGGGATACCTGACATCATCATACGGGATAAATTTTGAAAGCCAATATCATACATGGCACCATCACCACCGACCGACACGACGGGTGGGCAAAGATGAAATTCTTCATCCGTAAAATCATGCCAGTTAAATCGGGTAAAGAAATCGTGATGGATACTGGCATTGTATTCACCAGAGAGTTCCATTTCTGCCATACGAATCGCTTTAAAACCTTCGGCCATTTTTACCATGTGGCCTTCAAATAAGCCCATCGCCATCGAAGGGGAGTCTTGAAATAAATTACTGGACCAAGGAAAAGGATAAGGGTTGTAAGGGAAGGTTGAACCCCAAACAGAGGTACAGCCAGTAGAATTAATAAAACCCATGTCCGAACGCCCGTTATTGGTCACACCAATGGTGTACTTCCATTTTAAGTCTTTGAGTTTTGCTAATAATTGGCTTGCCCAATCTAACCAGTCAGAATCCAGTGGTGTTGCCTGAGTCTCTGCTTCTAATTGACTGGTGAGTTTTGTCAGGCTCATATCAGAGTCTTTATTAGCATCTAAAATATTGTGTACGGCTGAGGTATCACCGAGATTAATAGTTTCTGCCAACTTGAGACGGATGTGTTGATCCAGTTTGGCAATTAATTGGTCAATCTTATTGATATGGGCACGAACTCGGGGTTGCATCAATGCGGTAACCGTGGAGGTAAATAAATGAATGGATGTTTTTTCACCACAGCCAAGACAAGCACCATCACCACAGACCATCGAATTGTAATTACGCTTATTTAATAATAAGGTTTCTAAGGCACCAATGCCTTCATCGAGCTTATCAATGCGGATATAATCATCTGCTGTGGTTGGTAGCGCTTCCCATAAATCCCATTCATTACGCAGTTTAGCAATGCTTTGAGTGGTTTGTGTTTCAATACTTAGAGCATCGTCCTCACAGACATCGACACAGAGCATACACCCTTTACAGGTATAAGGATTGATGGTTATGGAGAACAGACCACCGCTACCCGTGCTTTTTTTCTCTCGATTGGAATAATAGGGCTTGGTTGTGGCCAGCTTAAAATCACCTAAGGTGTCCATAAACCAAGTGAATTCTTTTTCTAAGGTACGCAGTTCATCTGCTTCTAATTCGGATTCATTTAAGGTTTCTAAAATAGCTTGATCTAAACACGTATTAACGTTGGCTTTATCTCCATAAGGTTCAATTACTATCCGCAATTTTTTTTCAACATCGCGTAAGGCTCGGCGTAAGAATTTTGTAGTATGACCAATGCCGTTAGTATTGCTGGTTTCGATACGACTGACAATGGTGGCAAATACTTCACTGACGGTATTAACCAGACCGGGAATAGCACTATCAGGACAGGTGGTGTAACAATCACCACAGGCGGTACAATTTTCTGCATTCCAGATAGGATGCTCAAAACGGATTTGAGTCATATCACGAAATACACCTGTAGAGGCAGGTATTTGGCTTATGGCTAAAAAGGGATCGGCAATATTGTTATTACCCTGTCCTGAAAGATACAAACTGCCTGTTTGCTCCCAGAAATGATGAATATCGGACAGTTGTGCCAAGCCCTGTTTTTGTTTTTTCAATAGGGCAGGCATGGTGACGACTTTATGAATCGTAGTTGATAAAACATCATTAATGGGCTTCTGGGTGATCTCTATGGTTTCATCAAAGCCCCGTTTTACGACCCGTAAATTATCTTCAACAACGGCTTGACCTTTATTGCCAAATTTAGCTTGCAATTGATCTTCAATGGCTTTAAAAAGTTCTTTTTCACTGAGATTGGCTGATTCCATTAAAGGGGAAGCGACAAAAAATGCCCCTTGAAAGGCAGTACCCTGCATACGATATTGTAGATCAGGATTACCTGCTTCTTCTCGTGCAATTTTAAAACCATCGACATAAAAGACTCGAATATCATTATCAACAATGCTTTTACGAGCCTTGAGTGGAAAAGACTGCCAGACGTCTTCGGCAGTCTCTAAATGGCTTTGGATAACCAATGCCCCACCTTTTTTTAAACCAAACAAAGGATTAGAATGATCAAACACATTGGGGTCAGGGGATAGTACGATATCAACATAGTGGTGTTCACAATTCACTTTAATGGCTTCTGGAGCGGCAGATAAATAATAGGTTGTTGGCTGGCCTTTTTTCTCTGAGCCATATTTGGGGTTGGATTTAATGTGATAGCCCAGTAAATCAAATAAGGTCAGGGATAAATTCTTACCGGTGGTAATGGCTCCCCAACCACCGACAGAGTGCATGCGCAGAGTAATTGAGCCTGCTGGCATCAGGTTTGGGTTTTCACTGCCATTAATAGACAAGTCGGCTAACTGTGGGTAGGCTTCGAGCAAATCCTGCTGATAAATTTCTTGTTTTGGTGAATCGGCATTTTTATGCACAAAGTCAATGGATAAATAATAAAAAGGCAGCTTTTTGCCTTCCGGTAACATATTTTCAATGACACCGATTAAGGCCTCTGGTTGTAGATCACGACTACCCAGACCAAAGGAGCCAGAGTACAGCTTAGGGTTATCGCTCAGACTGTTGAAGCTGGCATAATCAGGATAGGCTAACTGTTCACTATTATTGTGTTCAGATGAATTATCAAAGCATTTACTTAATGCCGAGCGTATTTCTCGGATTAAGGGCAGATCTTCTGCCAGAGGTTGATCGGTTCTTTCTAATACCGCCACCCCTTTTTTACCTTTTAAAATATGGCTGATCAAATCGCCTGGAAAAGGGCGATAAAAGCGTATATTTAAGACCCCAACCTTAATTTGTCGAGTGTTACGCAAATAATCAGCAACGGCTTCTGCCTGAACAATGACACTGCCCTGAGCCACAATAAGATAGTCGGCATCCTCTGTTTTATAACAGCCAATCCGCTGATATTCACGGCCTGTTAATTGATAATATTCATCCATTGCCTGTTGGGCAAGCTCATTAATATGATCAAAAAAGTAAGGCCGTTGTGCGGCGACTGTTTGCATAAAGGCATCTTGATTTTGCACGCTACCAGTGGTAACAGGATTGTCCACATCCCATGACATAGGGACACGTCGTCTTTGTTTACCATAGATCATTTTTTGTGCGGGAGTAGGGCAGTCAATCATATCTTCGGGCTTGCCTAGATAGTCATGGATCAGTTGGCGCTCAGGAATATACAGTGATTCAATTAAATGGGTGGTTAGAAAACCATCCTGTGCCACAATAGCAGGTGTGAGTGAGAGCTCGGCAATTTTACGCATGATCAGGGTCAGATCGGCCGCTTCTTGGGCATCTTTAGCCATGACCTGAATAAAGCCTGTGTCATCAATACAATGATAATCATCATGACCTGCATGGACATTTAAACTGGCTTTGGTAATGGCACGACAACCAATATTGAGTACATAAGGCAGGCGTTTTCCGACGGCGGTATAAAGCGACTCATGCATAAAGGCAACGCCTTGAGCCGAGGAGAAATTAACGGCTCGCAAACCGGTCATAGATAAACCTGAGGTGACAGCAGCGGCAGCATGTTCACTTTCAGGTTCTAAGAAAATCAGAGGGCGATCAGAAATATTAAGGTGTCCCTTGCCCACTTCTTCAGCCCAGTATTCACCCATTTGTGTTGACGGGGTAATCGGGTAGGCACCCGCAGCATCGGAGGCTTCGCGTTCGCACATAATGACCGCACCATTGCCATCCATTGCTAAGCGTTTACCGGGAAAAGGAAATGTTTTTGGTTCTTTATTGGCTATATTTTTACGCAGTGTATCAAACATTGTATTTTCCTTTTTACCTAAATTTTGGAAGGGGGGACTTTTTCTAATTGAGTCTTAAAAGAACCGTATTATGCTCTTGGTAGTGGTTCGATGCGCATAATGGGTTCTTTACGAATAATTTTACGTGAGCCACTGCCTCGTTGAGAGGCTTGATTATAATCTTTCCAGACAATCGCACCGGTTGGGCAACGCTCAATGGCAACCTTGGATGCGAGGCCATTTTTTGCATAATTAATGCTGGCCAGATTATTTTTTATGCTAATCAAGCCTTCTGGTGAATCACTGACACAGCGATTGCAGGCATTACAGGCAACCTCACAATGTGCCTCACTTTCATCCATATTGTCTTGATTACTACAGGCAATCCATAATTTATTGCTAATGGGTTCTAAAGAGAATAAATTTTTTGGACATTCGCTAACACAATCACCGCAAGCCGTACAAAGAGATTCATCAACAATAGGCAGGCTAAATTTATTAAAGGAAATAGCTGCAAAATCGCAGGCATTGCCACAGTCTTCTAAACCCAGACAAGCCCAGCTGCATCCTTTACCTCCGCCAGAAACCAGAGCCGCCGCCCGACAGGTTTTTATGCCGTCATAATGAGCACGGGTATAAGCCACATGGCTACCACCGGCACAGGCAAGACGAGCGACGTATTTTTCATGTTGGCTCACTTGGACACCGAGAAAATCAGCAATAACCTGATTCATCTCGTTACTATTGACCGTGCAAAGACCGGGGTCGACTTCTTGGGCAACTAAGGCTTCGGCGAAAGGACGGCAACCGGGTGTACCACAGGCACCGCAATTAGCATGGGGTAGAAGTTCTTCGACTTCATCAATTTTAGGGTCTTCATAAACATAAAGGCGGCGGTTAGCAAAAGATAAAATACTCGCCAGAATCACCCCAAGACTGGCCATAAAAAAACTAGCAAGTAGCAATTGACTGATTGAATCGGATGTTATTTCCATTGCTATTCTCTATGTCTTAAGATTATTGGGAAACTTAATAATAAAACTCTTATTGATAATAGTGAGCGCTCACTTTCATTAAGCCTTACTATTTATTCATTTCCAGACACTTTATCGGGTATTAGATTATTAGTCATCTTAATTATTTCAATCTTTAGTATTGAATTTTTCAATACTAAGCGGTATTTTATGGGAGATGAGTCTTCTTTAAGGATATTTTATGAGTAAAACTCCAGTCTTGTACTATAAGCAAAATCGCTTAAAACAATTACGTGCCTTTTGTCATGCCAGTCGTACTGAAAGCATTAGTGAGGCCGCCGAACAGCTGTTTCTCAGTCAACCGACAGTGACCTTACAAATTCAGGCATTGGAACGGGAATTGAATATTACGCTATTTGAACGCAGAGGTCCTAAAATTCAGTTAACACCGCAAGGGAAGTTGCTCTATGAGTTGTCTAATTCACTGGTAGATGGTGTGGACAAGCTCCATGAAACTTTTGCGGCCAATTTAGGTCGTTTGGAGTCAGGTGATTTGAATATTGCCGCAGGTGAGTCAACAATTCTGTATATTTTGCCAGATTTTGTGACGCAATTTAATCAAACCTATCCACAAATTCATTTAAAATTACTTAATGTAACAGGCAGAGATGGGATGGCATTGGTACGCTCTGATAAGGCTGACTTTGCTGTGGGTTCCATGCTAGAAGTACCTGATGATGTGATCTATCGCCCCATATTTACTTACAATCCCGTACTTATTTTGCCTAAGGATCATCCTTTGGTAGAAAAACAAACCATTACGCTGGAAGATATCAGTCCCTATGGATTAATTTTACCCCCTCATCATTTAAGCACTTGGCGAGTGGTTGATATGGCATTTCGACAACAAAACTTATCATTTCATGTGTCACTTGAAGCGGGAGGATGGGAGATCATTAAAAAATATGTGGAATTGGGTATGGGCATTTCTATTGTTACCGATGTCTGCTTAACAGGAGAAGAAAATCTGGTGCGCAAGCCATTGGATGATTATTTTCCTAAAAGAAGTTATGGTTTGGTTTTAAGAAAAGGTAAATTTTTATCACCACAGGCTCGGCGCTTTATTGAAGTGATGGACAGTGATTTTTTTCAGGAACAAGACACTAATTAATTTTATTTAACCCCTTTTATGAGTCAGTTGCGTTCTACTTAATAAGTTAACAATTTCCCTTTATGGCTTACAAAAAGACATGTGAGCAATGATCATTTATTAGGAGCAGATAATGCTAAATATATTACTTAAACCCTTACCTCTTGCGATTATTTCAGTTGCCGTGCTTGTTTCAGGCTGTAATCAAACAACACGACCATCGGATAAAGCAGAAGCAGGTGAATTGTCTAGTCATCGCTCCGATATCAATAAAGCACCGGTGAGTCCTATGGTGAAAGCATTGCCTACAGGTGCTAGTCAGTTGGCCTATATGCCAGTCTCATTGAGTAGAAAAAAAGCCAGTATTAATGGGGTTTCTTATACACCACCTGCAGTGGATAATAACCAATATGATAAAATGGATACCAATGGAGTCATATCCGTTAGCCAACAACCCCGTTCGACCTTTTCTATTGATGTAGATACTGGCGCATGGTCGCAGATCAGAAAAACACTTAATCGTGGTTATTTGCCGCCTACTGATCTCGTCCGTACGGAGGAAATGATCAATTATTTTGCTTATGACTACCCACAGCCAAAGTCAAATGGTGTCCCCTTTAGTGTCTATACAGAAGTTGGTATGACTCCTTGGAACCCCAATACTCGATTAGTTCATATTGGCATTCAAGCTAAGGCCACACCAGCAGAAAAAAGACCTGCTACCAATTTGGTGTTTTTAATGGATGTCTCCGGTTCGATGAGTACGGAGGATAAATTACCACTATTAAAAACAGCTTTTAAACTCTTATTAAATCAACTAACAGAAAAAGACAGTGTTGCCATTGTCGTGTATGCAGGTGCTTCTGGGGTGGTTTTAGAACCTACAGCAGGCAATAAAAAGGCCGCTATTTTAGAAGCCTTAAATGAGCTTTCAGCGGGTGGTTCAACACATGGTTCAGCAGGCATTGAATTGGCCTACAAATTAGCGGAACAAGCAAAGATAGAAGGGGGTATTAATCGTATTATGCTGGCCACGGATGGTGATTTTAATGTGGGTACGGTGGATCATGATGCCTTAATGGATCTCATTAAGAAAAAAAGACAAAGTGGTATTACCTTAACCACTCTGGGTTTTGGCAGTGGTAATTATAATGACTATTTAATGGAGCAATTAGCCGATCAGGGTAATGGTAATTATGCCTATATTGATACCATTAGTGAGGCACAAAAAGTTCTGGTTGATGAATTAAGTGCCACCTTGGAAACTATTGCTAAAGATGTCAAAATTCAAATTGAATGGAACCCTGATGTGGTCTCTGAATATCGCTTAATTGGTTATGAAAATCGTGTTTTAAAAGATGAAGACTTTAATAACGATAAAGTGGATGCAGGTGATATTGGTGCGGGGCATACCGTTACGGCTCTATATGAAATCACCTTAGTGGGTAGTAAGAAACAACAAATTGAACCTTATCATTATCAACAAAATCAGCACAAAAAAATACCTTCGGATGGGCGCTTTATAGGGCATAATAATGCCTCTGAACTGGCTTTTTTAAAGTTACGCTATAAAGAGCCACAGGGTAAACAATCAAAACTGATCTCACGGGTGATAAAAAAAGATCGCCGAGATACCAATAGTAATAATTTCAACTTTAGTGCTGCGGTTGCGGGTTTTGCTGAATTGCTGAGAGGAGGAAAATATAGTCAATCATGGAATTATGACTCGCTAATGAAATTGGCACAGCAGAGCAAAGGGGATGATCCTTATGGTTATCGAGGTGAATTTGTCCGCCTTGTAAATTTATCTAAATCACTTGATAATAAGTAACTACTTATAGGTAGGTACTTAAGAACTTTTGGGCTAGGATAACTCTGTGTTTACTACACAAGACGCCGTAAATTCATCCTTGGAGGCTTTATTGCCACATCCATGTGGCAAAAACTTCTTCCGCAAACACAGAGTTATCCTTAAATACCTACATATGAGTAACTACTATTAGCCTATTCTATCCATTCATTGTTCTGAATGGATAGACTCTTTTTGAGTTAATTATTTTATCTATGTCAATATCAAGTGAAGATTCCGATGAGCTATTATTAGAGCAGTATTGTCAGGGTGATGTAAATGCTTTTGAAATATTGTATCAACGCTATCGAAAATCCCTCTATATTTATCTTTGTCGCACTTGTGATAACCAAGCACAAGCAGATGACTGTTATCAGGAGGTCTGGTCACGGGTTATAAAAGCAAAAACTCAGTTTAAACAAGGCTCGTTTAAAGCATGGGTTTTTCAAATTGCCCGAAATATTAAAATTGACTTATTTCGCAAGCAGACACTGCATATTGTCAGTGATTCAGAACAAGTAGAAGAAGCGATGTCAACAGATTATCCTCAAGAACAACACTATAGTGATAGAGAATGTCATGATCGTTTGCGTTTAGAAATTGCCCAATTACCAGCGGAACAACGAGATGCCTTATTACTTAAAGAAGAAGCTGGGCTTACTCTGGAACAGATTGCCAAGGTGGTCAGTGTTGGCCGTGAAACCATAAAAAGCCGCTTGCGTTATGCCCTTAAACAATTAAAAAAAGTGTTAAAGGATTGTCTATGACGGATCAACAAAATGATGCTTATTATGATAAAGCCTTCTCTTTGCTGTATCAAAAAAGTCGCCAAGAAGAACCGAGTCAAGCACTTGATCGTGCGGTCTTGCAACAGGCATCGGCACAGCTTAAAAAACAGCAATCACCTTGGTTAAGACATATTGCAACGGCAGCTATAATGATTTTAGGTGTCAGTGTTACCTTGCAATTAGTGACTATTGAAGAGGCAACAAAACAGCGTGATAATGAGGCGTTTATTTCAGAGCCTAGTATTTTATCTGAGGATGCTATGACTCGTGTTACTGCGGATGCACCTGTTAAAGTACCTACTGAGCCATCGAATAAGAGGTTATTAACAATTGATCAGCCTAAAGAAGTGTCTGAAGCTATCTCTACGGTTAATTCTGCCCCTGTATTGGAGCAAGACCGTCACTTGGATAGGTTAGGACAATACGACACGGTTGCTCCAGTTGTGTTGCCCAAGCTTGAAAATCCAGCGCCCCAACAGCGCATAAAAAATAAAGCCCGAAAAGAAGCTAAACGAGAACGAAAGCTAGAGTTTCAGGCAGCTAATAAAGCAGCTGTACAGAAAAAAAGTAGTTCAATAAAAACCTTGGACAAAGCCATACTCTCTGCCAGTCCACAACTATCGGATAAAAAATTATCAGTAGGAAAAACTCGCTCAATATCATTACTTCCCCCAGCACAATGGTTAGAGAAAATAAAAATATTATACCGACAAAATAAAATAAGTGATGCCCAAGAAGAGCTCAAGCATTTTAAACAAATATGGCCAGATTATCCCTTAGATGTTTTAAAAAATAGCGCCATAGAGTCAGAGTAATTAGAAAATGAGCCTATTATTAAAATCCTTGCTTAATTTTTTTCTCTTGGTATTACTTTTTTCAATATCTGTGCAGGCAAAAGCAGAGCCGATTAAGCCGGATTTATTTTTGCTGAAAAGTTATAAAAAACACCCTAATGTTACTATTAAAAACTGGCTTATGAGTGAAAAGCTGGATGGTGTAAGAGCCTATTGGGATGGGCATGCCTTATATTCTCGTAGTGGACGAAAAATTTCTGCCCCCCAGTGGTTTATTAATGCCTTGCCAGATTTTGAGTTAGATGGTGAGTTGTGGACGAAACGAGGTGATTTTTCACATATTGTGTCGATTGTTAACCGTCAGCAAGCACATAAAGACTGGCAGGAAATAAGTTACAATATTTTTGAAGTGCCTAATGCCAAAGGTGATTTTAAGCAAAGACTAAATAAAGTAACACGCTATCTGCAAAGCCATCCCTCATCATTTATCCATGTTATTGAACAACAACTTTGTCGAGACAATGCGCATTTAGAAGCCTTTTTATCATCCATAGAACAATTAGGTGGTGAAGGTGTGGTTATTCGCAATCCTAAGCATTCCTACTATACTGGGCGTACTCTCGGGGCATTAAAGGTAAAACGCTTTGCAGATGCTGAATGTAAAGTGACAGGCTATAAAAAAGGCAAAGGTAAATTTAAAGGACTGATGGGATCACTTTATTGCCAGATAAATGATGGCCAAATTATTCGTATTGGTAGTGGTTTTAATCATGAGCAAAGAGAGGATCCTCCAGTAATAGGAGCAATAATTACTTACCAATATAATGGGTTTACAACAACTGGCAAACCCCGTTTTCCAGTATTTTTAAGGCTTAGAAATGAACCGTAAAGCACACTATTTTTTTATGATTATTCTCTTGCATAGGCATCTATAATAAGCGGGGCTAAATAAGCTATTTGACTCCGACCTTGAGCACATACAACGCTACTAAACTAAGGCTTAATCATTATCAATAATCGTATGAGTAGCGCTTATTTCACTAATATGTGCTGGAAAAAGCCCACCTAAAGGATTACTGATAACCAAAGAGAAGGTTTCATTTTCTTCCTTGATGGCATCACCTATAAGCTCTACTGCAATGGCAATATACGTGCTACCTGCTGGAATGATGGCTGTGCCTGATGTGGCAATATAATCTTCCCCAGCGATTGCAGTAC
>WFNB01000039.1 GCA_015488755.1 Gammaproteobacteria bacterium
TTTTAATACTATTTTAATAGGCTAAATTATAATATTTCATGTTTTCAACCACTTGATTTTATTCAATATTATTTTTTAATGTGTAAAAAATAGGGTTTACCTGTATATTATTGTTATTTATTCTATGTTCTTATAGATAGCATAGAAAAATAAATCTGATTGCTCAGGCTTTTTCTTATAGTATTGGGTTCTTAGAAGTGCCCACAGCCAAAAGAAGTGCCTACAGCCAAAAAAATTGACGCAAATGGTTTTAAGTAAAATAAAAAGTACTTTTCAATCATTTGAGCCAATTTTTTTGTTATTTACTTTTGTTATTCAAGAGCCGAGCAAATACCGACTACACTAAGGGGAAGTGGGGAGCAATAACTTAAATGAATTGATTAAGCAAACAGATAAAAACACAGCCAGTCTCAGGATGTAGATAAGCAAAAGATGTTTCTGTCCATTTAATCGACTAATATTTAATCAGCTAAAGAGTTAGATAAAATCATTACGTATTTTAAAATTTAAGTTTATCGCTAAAAAGTCCATTTATAATGGGCTTTTTTTTGCCTGTCGTTTTATTTTCTTTCATATTCTACCTATCTAATTAACCTGAGTTCTGGATAACTGAATAAGTAACGTATTGATTAGCCTGCATTTGTTACAGAAGTCGCCGTAAATACATCCTTGTAGGCTTCACTTTGGCATCCATGCCAAAGAGACTTCTTCCACAAATACAGGCTAATCAACACTCTGAAGTTATTTTCAAAAATTATCTTATCCAGAGTTCAGGTTAATTAGCCGTATTTTTTATTACCAGAGAAAATTAGCATAATAGAAAAAAATATCGATCTTTGTTAGGATTCATGCCTGATAATTTTGTTTTTTTAGATTTGCATTAAATATAGGCTGTTGTGGTGAATAAATCTCCTGAAATTGCTGTTAAAGAGCTAGTTCTTGTAGGCGGTGGACATAGTCATGTTGGCTTAATAAAAATGTTTGCCATGAATCCATTACCTGGACTCAGGCTAACCTTAATTGCCAGTGATACGCATACTCCATACTCAGGCATGTTGCCTGGATTTATTGCCGGTCAATATACTTACGATGATATTCATTTGGATTTGCGAGTATTATCTGAATTTGCCCATTGCCGTTTGTATCATGCCAAAGTAACGCATGTTGATACTGAAAAGCAGCTTATTTATTCTGATCAGCGCCCACCTATTAAATATGATCTCCTATCCATTAATATTGGTTCGACACCCGATGATTTTGATATTCCGGGTGTGCGGGAACTGACCGTACCGGTTAAGCCAGTAAAACCTTTTATTAGTCAACTAGAACACTTAACGCAAGCAGTTCTTAACCATCATAATATAAGGGATATTGCTGTAGTAGGTGGTGGTGCTAGTGGGGTTGAATTGATATTGTCTATTCAATATCGGCTGGAACAAGCACTTAGCAAGGTCGGTCAAGCTGAGCGAGCTATTCACTATACTTTATTCAGTGCTGCCCAAACTATTTTGCCTTCACATAATTCATCCGTGCAAAAGCGAGTCTTATCACTATTTAAAAAACGAGGTATTTGCCTACATCTTGGTGCCAGTATCAAAGCCATATCTCAGGCTCATGATGTATCGGATAAATGGCAAACAAAAGTAATGAGCTATCGTCATTGTTCGGATTCTACAGTAGAAGAGTTTTCGGCCAATGCGATTATCTGGAGTACAACCGCAAGTTCTGCTCAATGGCCAAGAGAGTCTGCTCTAGCGGTTGATAAACGAGGTTTTATTCAAGTTAATGATTATCTGCAATCGCTCTCTCATAGCAATATCTTTGCCACAGGTGATATTGCTTCAATGGTGAATAACCCTAGACCTAAATCGGGTGTTTATGCGGTTAGACAGGGGCCACCTTTATTTGAAAATATTCGACGTTTTGCTTGTGGGCAAGGCTTAAAGCCCTATAAGCCTCAAAAAAACTTTTTAAGTTTGCTCAATTGTGCTGATAAGACAGCCATTGCTTCAAGAGGTTTTTTAGCCTTTGAAGGACATTGGGTTTGGCAATATAAAAACTGGATTGATGTTAATTTCATGAAGCTTTTTAGTGACCTGCCCGATATGGCTGTGTTGGATGAGCTGACGATTAATAAAAATATGTTAGATGCCAATAGCTTAAAGCAGTTACAGGAAATTCCAATGCGCTGTGGTGGTTGCGGTGCCAAAGTGGGTAGCCGAATTCTCAGTCGTGTTTTAGAACGCTTGCAGAGCAGTGACTTAAATAAACATAAAGACAGTACGGTGATCCTTGGTTTAGAGCACTCGGATGATGCTGCTGTGATTGCGGTGCCAGAAGGCCAACTTTTAGTACAATCATTGGATTATTTTAAGAGCTTTATTAATGATCCCTTTTTGCTGGGTAAAATTGCCGCTAATCATGCTCTGGGTGATTTATTTGCTATGGGAGCCACACCCCATTCTGCATTAGCTTTAGTGACCTTACCTTATGCATTATCAGATATTTTGGAAGAAGAATTATTTCTTATTATGTCCGGTGCATTAGAGGTGCTTAATGATAATAATATGACTTTGGTTGGTGGTCACACAGGTGAGGGGGCGGATATGTCCTTTGGCTTAAATGTGAATGGTTTTGTCCGTCAAGAAGACTTAATGAGCAAAGCTGGCTTGAACGATAAGGATGTGCTGATTTTAACTAAGCCGCTAGGAACAGGCACTTTATTAGCTGCTAATATGCGCTATAAAGCTAAGGGACGATGGGTTGATAATGTGGTTGAGCAAATGCTGGTATCAAATGATAAAGCAGCCCAAATTTTTCAGAAATTCAATGTTCGGGCTTGTACAGATATTACCGGCTTTGGTCTTTTAGGTCACTTATTTGAAATGCTGAGGGCGTCTCGTGAATCTAAACCTGAGCTAGCCGTACAATTAGACCTGTCTGCTCTGCCTGTGCTTAAAGGGGCACATGATATGTTGCAGGCTGGCATTGTAAGTTCTCTGCAAGATGAGAACTTACAATTCCAACGTATTTTATGCAATGACTCAGCTAACAAATTAAGCAACCATCTAAACTACCCATTGCTGTTTGATCCACAAACCGCTGGGGGCTTATTAGCCAGTGTTGCCTCTGATCAGGCGGATACTTGTTTGGCACAATTACATGCGGCAGGCTACCAGCATGCTGCTATTATTGGGCATGTTAATAATGAGGTGGTTGAGCAAAATAAGCTTTCTTACTTTGTTAAGCTCTTGGCTTAGACGGTTCTCTAGCTGTTTATACGCTTCTTTGCATTCGATTTACTTATTTTTAGGTGTATTTATTTTATGTCAAACCCCATTGATAGAGACTTAATTCGTTCGCTCCTATTACATGATGTCCCCTTGATGGATGTTCGAGCACCGATTGAGTTTGCTCAAGGTGCCTTTCCTATGGCCGTTAATCATCCACTGATGAATGATCAAGAGCGTCATGAAGTGGGTATTCGCTATAAACAAGGTGGTCAAGATGCAGCCATTAAACTGGGTAATCAATTAGTCAATGGTGACATTAAAGAACAGCGTATTACTCAGTGGCAGAATTTTGCTAAGGAGCATCCAGAGGGTTATTTATATTGTTTTCGTGGTGGTTTGCGCTCCAGAACAGCTCAGCAATGGCTTAAAGAAAGTGGGGTTAAACTGCCTCTAATTAATGGTGGCTATAAAGCCATGCGACGTGTTTTATTGGATGAGTTGGAAGCCTCCATTGCAGAATCGCATTTTGTGATTTTGGGCGGTAGAACCGGTACAGGAAAAACATGGTTACTAAAAGAATTGGCTGGTGCGATTGATTTAGAAGGCTTTGCCCATCACCGAGGTTCTAGTTTTGGCCGCTTTCCTGATGGTCAACCATCACAGATCAATTTTGAAAACAATTTATCAATTGCCTTAATGAAACAGCGAAATCGGGGAATAAATCGCTTTTGGTTAGAAGATGAGGGGCATTTAATTGGTGGTGTTGTCTTACCACAGTCCTTACAACAAAAAATGAAACAATCACCCTTAGTCATGCTTGATGAGGATGTATCTTATCGTATTAATATTACCCTAAAAGATTATGTGATTGATCTATATGCTTATTACCAGAGATATTGTCAGGAATATGAAGGTGAAACAAATAATTCAGAAACTGCTTTTGAGCAGTTTTCTAACTATTTATTGGCCAGTTTAACGCGTATAAAAAAACGTTTAGGGGGAGAGAGGTTTCAAAAGATTAATGACCAAATGCAGGAAGCCCTAGCAGAACAGCAAGCATCAGGAGCCATTGAGCGACACAAAATATGGATAGAATCTTTGCTGACCTCTTATTATGACCCCATGTATGATTACCAATTAGAAAAAAAACGAGCACGGCTTATTTTCACTGGTAATACGCATGAGATTTTAGCCAATCAGAAAAAAATTCTTGACATGGATTAAGGTAACTTCATTCAAAAAAGGTAAAATTCCTAGCATCATAAAACCGAGTTAATACAATAAAGTTTACAGGTTTTATTAGCTTTTTTATTTTATTAATTAATATGTATTATTTTATTTTTTAGAAAGAGAGTCTGTTTTGCAACCACCTACAATTAGTGCGTTTATGGCTGGACATCACAAAGAATGTGATGAATTATTTGCTCAAGCTGAGGAAGCTATTGCAGATAACAACTGGGCTGATGGTGTGCCTAAATGGTCACAGTTTGCCTCAGAGTTAGAAAAACATTTTACTCGAGAAGAATCAATATTGTTTCCTGAATTTGAAAGCCAAACAGGCATGGTGGGTGGACCCACTCAAATGATGCGTATGGAACATGAACAAATGCGTTCATTGGTGAGTGAAATTAATAAGGCAAGTAGTAGTCAAGATAAAGAGCAATTCTTAGCATTGTCAGAAACACTGATGATTACCATGCAGCAACATAACATGAAGGAAGAACAAATTCTTTACCCAATGACTGATCAATCATTGCCTAATGGTAGTGATATTATTGACCGTATGAGACAGGAATAATTGCTCAATAACGACATTACAGAACTGTTTATTGATGTGAGTGACTATGAAGCACCACAGCCTTTTGAAGAAGTGGTGCAACTTTTAAAAGAAATGTCCCAAGGGGAATACATTCATATGTTGCATAGGAAACAGCCGTTACCACTGATTCAATTTTTACAGGAAAATGGCTTTGAAAGCCGACTTAAACAAGAACTAAATGGTTTTTGGGCTGTATTTATCTGGCGTAAAAATGATCACTTGGTGGGTGATTTCTGCATTGAGAAATTTTCAATTTGATTTTTATTTCGTTGACTATCCGTTCTGACTGCTTATGAATACCAAAGGTCTGTCCCTTAATACTATACCTCCCATTCTTATTCCTTTTCGGTTTTTTTTGACAGCACCCATTTTTGGCATGCTGGCGGCAATTTTATTGTTTTTTAATGGCTCAGATATTTTGAGTTCTCGTTGGCATGAGAGCACATTAGCATTTACTCACCTATTGACACTCGGTTTTATGTTAATGCTTATGCTTGGGGCTTTATATCAGTTTATTCCCGTTATGTTAGGGCAGTTGATCCCGTGGGGCGATCGTTTGTCAGCCATTATACATGCATCTATGTGTATTGGTGTATTGTCGCTTGCTTTAGGTTTTTTGCTACATGAGAATCTTATATTCTTTCTAGCCTTTACTTTTCTTGCCATTGCACTCTCCTTCTTTAGCCTATCCTTATTGCCTCTATTGCTTAGTCAAATGAAAAAACAACTCATTGTTTTTTTATTAAGAATTTTATTTGTTGTCTTAGTTGTCACCATTAGTCTTGGTCTATACATGCTTCTAGCCTATGTTTATCCTGAGTCAGGTATTATGTATTGGAATTATACGAATACTCATGCCTTGTGGGGCTTGGTTGGATGGGTCGTTCTATTGATTATGGCCGTTAGTTCTCAAGTGATCCCTATGTTTTTTGTGACACCAGAATTTTCTACTCGAATATTAAAAATATTATCATTATTAATTATTACAATGATAAGCAGTTTGTCATTATTAGCGAAGAATCTTTTTTTACTGACAACTTTAAACAAATTAGTTTTGTCATGCACGCTGATATTTTTTGCCTTCTATGTTTTATCTTTAATCAGACAACGCCGTCGAAAACTGAGCGATGTGACACTTAAATTTTTTTATATTTCTTTATGGTCATTAATCTTGGTTATTGTCTTTTGGTGGGCAACGAAACTATTGGATAAACCGGACTATCAAATACAGTTTGATTTAAGTATAGGCATATTATTAATCTATGGCTTAGCCTGTTCGGCAATTATTGGTATGTTGCAGAAAATTGTGCCCTTTCTGATTTATTTGCATCTACAAAATATATCCTTTAAACACCCTGAATCTATGATGTCTGAGCCTAAACTGGTATTAAATATGAAACAGATAATCACTAATAAGCAAGCCAAGACCCAGCTATATATTCATTTAAGTTCCTTTGGACTATTACTTGTCGCTGCTTATTGGCCATTTGTTGTTAGTGGTGCTGCTATACTGATGCTATGTAATTTTAGCTGGCTACTGTATAGTATTACTTCTGCATTCATTCAATATTCTAAAAATAAAAGAGCTATTATAATATTTCCAGAGGCTAAAATAGATTTTGGTTTTTAGTCAGTTTATTTATCATGTGTTTATTGGAGCATGAAGATTTAATTTAACATCATAGATGCAAATTAATAAATTCCTTAATGTTAGAGTTATAAAGCGCTTGATATGGAGTTTATCTGTGTTTATAATGTGCGCCACCAGAGAGAATATCTGATTCCAGCTATTTTTCTATATTCGGGGCATAGCGCAGCCTGGTAGCGCACCAGCATGGGGTGCTGGGGGTCGAAAGTTCGAATCTTTCTGTCCCGACCATATAAATCAACAACTTACCTTTAATTACCCTTACTCTTAAAAATCAATATTTAGTTTTAGGTAAACATTTAGGTAAACATTTTCCTAAAATCCGTTATTTTCCTTCCAAGTGTTATGAATTTTAACTTCCGGCAATCTGGTTCTGGTTGTACAGTTAGATATCAAGCTCAGGCTGAGCTAAATTCTGCATGATTTTAGAAACCAAATTTGGGTTCTAAGCAACATCAAATACTTACAGTAGATAATAATTAGTATTTTTATTCTGCACACTCCTGTTCAGTTTCCCGTTCACTTTTTTTTAATCATTTTTTATTCTGACAACTTATCCCAGTTCATTAATCCCAAAATGGGAGCAATAACTTATTCTTTTGAGTATTAAGTCAGAATTTTCTGTTTTAGTGTCAAAACTAGAGAGGTGATAATTCAGAGGGTGTGCAGGAAAGGTGCAGTTTTTATGGTATATGCTTGTTCTATAAAATGGGGCAGATAATCCACCCCACCAATTATTATTTTTGATTAAATGAATTAAAGCCTTCAAGTGCTTGATTTAGCCTCTCAATAAGCTTTTGTGCATCAGCATAGGTTAGATCAAGAACTCGGCCTCTATCTGTCTGAATGTTAATGGCACAGTCATTTTCACCAGCATCAGGGTAATATCCGATTTTGGCAGGACGTTCATTTATTTTAAAATTATCCATGACTCACCCCCTGATTAAAACGATTTAAGCATTCTCTATGAAAGGACAACAACTGAGCCACTGTTAGCGACTCTATAGGGCGATTAATATGCAGGGTTAGGGATAAGGTGTACTGGTTGTTTCGTTCAGCTATACCGCCTATTTCTTGGCATATTGATATAAGTTTCAGTTCATTCTCTACAAGCTGGCGCTCAGTATGATCAATAAGGTTCTTGTTTACTAGGGTGGGATGCTCTGATTCTATTTCAGGCAGGTGTGCCCTTTGATTTTGTGGTTGCATAATTGTGATCTCTAGTTTAAGCCTTTCGATAGACTTGTATGGGTGGCAAAGTGGTTCGAAAGACATACTAGAATGCCTGAGCTTATTCGTGCCATTGCTGGCCTTATTTCACCGCCCACTTCACCATAGATACAAATTGCAGACACAAAAAAACAGCATAACGGTGCTGTGTTCTGTCCGTCTAGTTTAAGGGTTTCGACACCCATACGCATAAAATAGCAATCCACCAGAAAGAAATCAAGGGGTTTTGAAAGATAGGCTATATCGTTCGTTCATCGTTCGATAGTTCTCTTTCATTATATTTCAATGATTTAGGAGGTTTAGCCCCTGTTTTTGAAAATAGTTAAAACTCAGGTTCAGGTACGGCTAGGGCTTTAAATATGAAGATAGAATGTAATTTTAAGGCTATGAGAAAGTATCCCCAAGCGATGAATATTGACTCTATTAAAGCCAACCTCCAAATCAACGTCCGAAACGACAAGGGGCATAAGCTAAGTATCGTCCAAAACATTGAAAATATCAATTATAGGAGCAATTTACTTTGAGCCAGCTTCTAATCTGACATTCAATTAATTAATTCAAGTGATTTAGCTTTTTGTTTGGATGAATAATTTGGTGATACTTGCATGCTTCCAATTCAGAATATGGTTAATTTGCTAAAAGCATCCTATGCTAATGTTATAAGTAACTTCCCTCAAGCAAAGAATATTCTCTATGACGCAGACAATCAATCCTTTTACAATAAAAATTCAGGACAAAGATATTCAGATGAGGATGTCAAAAACATTGCAAAGACTAAACAATCTCGATCCGCAAATGCCGGGCTGGCAACGCTTAAAAGAACTGCTATTGCCAACACCATACTACAGGGAGCAGTACAAGAAGGAAGGGGACGCACTATTCAAGAGGCTTCACGGGAGCGTCTTGGGGATGGAGTAAAAGGTACTCTTATTATAAAAAGAAGACTACCAGAAGTTCAGAATTATATCGGAGTAGATAAAAATGGGAACCTCATACGACAGGAAGGCGCTAAGCAAGTACCGGTTAATGGAAAGACGTTTGTTAAAGAAGTTACAACAAAGCGCATTTTGGCAACAGGAGTTGGGCATTCTACAGCTAAAAGGTTCGTTATTGCGCATGAAGCGTTATCATTACTCAAATCCAGAAACCAAGGGGTGGGGAGGGATGCCATCGGGCGCATGGCAAAGCGACTATTGGAGTCAACCAACACTGGTAAACAATCAAATGACAATTATGGGCGTATTAAAGGGAGTTCTATTCCAGATTCTTTACTGGATGCGTATGCTTCCAGTGAAGCGCTAAAAAAACCTTTGCTCGTGCTAACCTTTACCAAAACTCTGACATCAAAGACAATGGTTAACCTGCTAAACTTTCTCTGATTTCTTTAATACGATTTGAAGCCTTTGCTTTGGCTTTTCTTTGGGACTTAATCCATTTAATTTGCTGATACTTCAACCAGTTTTGAATTTCCTGACTTGGTTGTGTAGCTTCTACTTTTCTGAAATCAGGCCAGTCACCGAATTTTTCCTTATACTTATGGTTTGCCCAGCCACGTTTGAAGCCTTTGCGCTCGGTGTGCCACAAAAAACCTGCGTACCATTCACGTTTGTCTTGATGGGTAAATTCAACTTCACCTGAATCATTAGAGCCATAGTCAATTAATTGACCATCAGCATGAACAACCTCTGATTTTTTAACCTGTCTATCCATTCCACATTGAGGGCATTGATTCATCTCAGGCTCAAGAACTGAATTGCAGTTACTGCAAACTACGAGCTTATCTTTATTCTTGGGTTTGGCTACACCAGATTCATGATCATCATTTGTTAAGTCAGGCACTTCAAAGTGAATAGGCAAACCAAACTTTACCGTATTTCCGGCATGATCTAATATTATGGCATTCTTTTTAGCTTCACAAGAACGGATCACTCTGCCCATTTGTTGAATGTGAAGCGCTTCTGATTGGGTTGGCCGTGCCAAAATTGCACATGAGGCGCTTGGAACATCAAAGCCTATACCTAACACGTTGACACTGGAAAGGACTTGTATTTTTCCATTCTTAAATTTCTGAATAATTTCCTTTCGATCTTCATTTTCGGTGTAGGCATCTAAGTGCATTGCTGAAACACCTGCACTGATAAAATCATCAATGATGCTTCGACTATGTGCAATGTCCACAGCAAAAACCAAAGTTTTTCTATCACTGGCTTTTTCTTTCCAAGTGCTGACAATTGCGCCAACAATTGTTTTTACATTAACAGCTTTGGATAATTGCTTTTGGTTGTAATCATCAGCAAGTGAATTGACTCCTTTTAAAGCAGTATCAATCATTGCTTTGCTTGGACAATAGGCAATAGCTGGAACCAAATAACCCATATCAATTGTTTCTTGAATAGATGGCCCTCTAACCAGATTAGAAAAATACTTTCCCAAATCCGATCTTAATGGAGTGGCTGACATCCCAATAAATGGCAACTTATTCCAGCGTTCTATTAATTCAATATGAGTTTTATGAAGAATATGAGCCTCATCAATTACAACAAATTCAACAGGCGGTATGCCCCTTGAACGTAAACTTTGAATAGTAGCGACAATCACCTCATCCTTAGATGTCATTAGTGTATTTTCTCCTTGCATCACACCAACATTTAGACCAAACATCTCTAAGTGTCTTACTGTCTGCATGACCAGTTCAGTGGTATGGACGATAAATAAAACTTTTTTCCCATGTTGAGCCACTTTGTGAATTATATGAGAAATTGTATAGGTCTTTCCCAGCCCCGTACCCATTGCCAGCATTTGGCAAGTATGGCCGTTTATTAATCCTTGTCTAAGCTCATTGATAACTTGCTCCTGATAAGGGCGTAATTCATGATTATCTTTTGTTGTTTTAAGTTTCATTTGTAGTCCCCTGAAATTCTTGAGAGCAAAAAGAATCAGCATCACCAAATATTTGAATCACATCTTGCATATTTCTACCATCACAATGAGCATGAGAACAATGAAATGTCGGCCATGAGTCACCACTTGATTCCCAGACAACAGTATCTTTAGGTTTAGTAGAAGAATGTTCAGCAGACCAAGGGCACGTTACATAGTGCTTACCTGATTCAACTTCTTGCAAATACAAACCATGAGCATTGAACATAGAAACAGCATCTAAGGACTTGTAATCGCCTTTGCCATTTATCCTTGTCTTTGTATTGGTTCTAGGCTTAAATTGGCTGGTTACTTGTTTTTGATAGTAATTAGCCAATAATTCAACTTGTTTTGGTGAGACTTGTTTCCAATCATCAGGGATTAGAACAATTGATCGTCTATGAGGGCGTTCATTCGTTGAAATACCTTTTCTTTTTGTGGTTCCATATAACGCTACTATTCGCCCTGCATTTCTAACTGTTGGGTCAAAATCGACAGTCTCAGTAGAAAACTCTTTTTTCAGGCCAACATACAACGTCTTGAGCATTTCTTTAGTTTCAGGATTGTTGGGTAGGAAGGTTCTGTACTGAATATGAGCACCGTTGCCGGAAATCGCTTTTAAAGGAACAGGCCATGCTAACGCTGTAAAGTGTTCGATTAATCGGATCGCAACCGCTCTGGATGCTTCCAACTCTTCATTGGTTGAACTTGTGCCTGTAGGACGGATAGGATCTAAATCAAACAATAATCGTGTATGTAATTTAATGCCGTCATTAGTGATTGGTTTGTTTGTAATTTCATGAGGACGGTTTACATTTATAAACAGATTGCCAACCCAAGATAACTCATCAACTTTCTTCATTAAGTCATCAGAATTATCAAACCAATATGTCACCCAGCCAATGTTCGTTTGGTGTCGTAATTCAACAAATTTATTGTCTCGAAAATGCCAAGAGAGAAAGTCATTATTTTGCATGATTCACCTCTGGAAATTCTGGCGTATTTTCTGAGATTTCGTGATTTGGTATTTGAGCCTTCAAAGACTCTTTTATAGGATTGGATAGGATAGTAACCTTGGCATCCCCTTCATAAGCCCTTCTGATGCCCTTCTGATGCCCTTGAGGTTTTTGAGCCGATATTTCAGATTTTATGTTGTAATATTCGATGAAATCATCTCGAATTACTGAATCAGGCATAGCAGAGATGTGATTAATTGTTGACTTACGGCGCTTGTCATTTTCACGATGAAATCCACTTTGTTCATAAGCCATTTCAATAACCCAAACAAAAGATTCATTGTGTTCATATTGCATAAAACCATTTTGTTCCAAAACTTCAATTGAACGCTCAAGATCGTCTTCAGTTCGTTTGGTTTCCACAGCCATATAAGCGATGGGATAATAGTAAAACCCCGACATATGACTATTGCAATTAATCATAAGATGATAAGCCAAAAGCAAATGCTCTGGCTTATCATTCAATAATTGCTTATAAACTTGGCTTTTCTGAAAAGCGAATGTGATTAACCCTGAGGTGCGCATTATGCACCTCCGGCAATAGACTTTAGTACATAAAGAGCAATATTATGATGCTCATTGTTAGCCGAATCTTTTGCAGTTACAAAATGAGTTTCAACATTTACGCCTTTTTGACGTAACTCAAAGACACGAGGGGCAGGTGCACAAATACCGAATTTTTCGCGAAAATCAAAAGTAGTTGCAGAGCCGTTTTCTTTTAAATGAGTCAGTATTTTATTACGCTGTGTCGCTGTGTCAGTTGAACAAAGTTGTGTTAAAACAGTCGTTCTATTATTTTTTTTCATTATTCTATACCTTCTTTTCAACTTCATTCATCCAGTTTTTTAACTGAGACTCTCGGAAATATAATTTCCCTTCAATCAAAATTGGATGAGGAAATTTGGGGGGATTGGATTGCCACCAGCGCCGCTGTGTTTTGCGATGAATGCCGCTGAATTTTTCTGCGAAACTTAGATCGCGAAAAGGATCGGATTTGATTTTGTTATTCATATAATCACCTCATTTGTCTTTGTTTAAGATGATTTAAGAATATTGATTTTTTGAAGATAATGTCAGAAAAGAAAGTGAATTATAGGACGTAAATTTACGTCCTATAAATGTATGTAAGTTGTTGTTTATAATGATATAATTGTTTTTTGAGTTTTTTTAAATTCTTTTACAGTTAACTCTCTGTGAGATGCAAGAATGAATTGTTTTTGTTTTTTCCAAAAGGTTTTATCAGTTATGCTACCTTCCTTTAGTATCTTAAAAGTATTTGCATCTATACCCAGTAGTAATTCTGATATTTGTTTTGGAGTTAAAGGGATTATTATTTTTCCTCTTTCATTTTTTTGGAGTTCAATATTGTGATTAGCCAATAGTTTTGCAGATAGATTTTCTATTATTTTATTTAGGGCATTTATTTTATGGATATCTGCCTTAGAGGGAGAACCTTTCACTTTTATAGAAGTATTTTTGTTATTATTTTGCTCATAGATAGGTGTTAAGGCGTTAGGCCGTTTAACTTTATTTTCTTTATACCACACCTGATCTTGCCACCAGTTAGATAAAGCAAGCTGTTTAATGCAAACTATATCTAAATCAGATTCAATTTTTATTCTACCGTTGTCTATGTCATATATTAACTTCTGCAAATAACTTTCAATTAAATCCAGATCTTCAATCGCTGTTCCATACTCTTTAAATAGAGAAGACTTCATCCACTTAACAGATAAATTCATTGCATCCTCAATGGAATATTCTGATTGATTTATTATAAAATCATGAAGTATTGTTCCATAAATATCAACTAACGCTGGTGCTTCTAAGTTCTTATAATCAATAATGTAATATTCTAAATTATTCCCTGTTTTGCCCTCTTCAAGTGAATTATTAAGTGCTAATTGCTCAAATTCATTATTTTCCTGCTGTAATTTTTCATAAACTCCAAAGAAAATAAAAACAACTTCAATAAAGTCAAAAGTGTTCATTCCTTCTTTCATTATCTTCGTCCAAGATAGTCGTCATTTAGGAAGCCAGACAATAACAGTGACGTGCTGTTAGTTCGGTGATCGGCCTATGTCTGGCTAATTCTTTAACTTACTTTAAATTCAATTACATTATTTTCTGGATGCAATGCCCGTTCTATTTTTGCAGACCATTGAACTAATGCCTCCCTTCTTTTTTCAAGCATTTTAGCCTTGTTGTATGTGCCTTCAATTTTCCCTAGTGAGTGATTTAGACACTTTTCAGCAACCCGTGAAGTTACCCCCATAAATTCAATGTGAGTTCTAAAAACTTTTCTCAATGTATGAGGTGTAAATTTATTCCACTGATGTTTTTTACAAAGACGGTTTACTGCTCTGGCCATTGCTTTAGAATCAATACTTCCCATGTAGTAATTGCAATCAGAGTTATTTTCTAATTCCTTAAAGAGTGCCAGAACATAATCAGACAAGGGAACAGTCCAGCCCTCCAAGGTTTTTGTATCGTTTTTAGGTATAAACCAGTTATTATCATTGATAGCCCCTTTTTGAGCCTTTAATAGTTCACCTGTACGAACACCAGTAAGTAATAGTATTTTTAAGCCATTTTTAATTTGGATGGATAATCTTGGGGTTTTATCTAATGTTTCAAAGAAATCAATAATTTCAGGCAATCCAGCGATTGGTTCACCGCCTTCCTCTTCTGGTGCTATGTCAAATATATGCTCTTCCTTGTTAGAAATAACACCAAAGTATTTACGGTTTAGTTTGTCAATAGGGGATCGAACAATGTGATCACCATTTTCGCACCAGCTAAAGAACTGCTTTAATAAAGCCAGTAACTTCATTGCATGTTCAGGAGCACCACGCCTGATAGTATTATAAATAAGTTCTTGTACATCCTGACTTGTTACGTCTCTAAGAACTAGATCACCAAGAACAACACCCTCAAACCCTTTTCTCTTACCCCGTATCTCAGCATCAATTAATTGTCTCGCAGATTCAGGCCTACGTCTTGTTGCTTCAAGAGTTTTATAGAAGTCCTCTATTTTATCGCCAAGAGTTATTTTTAATTTATTCTCAGCAATTCTCTTTTCTTCTTCAATTTGCCTTTGTTCTTGGGCGGTTAAGAGATTGCCGGACTTATGGAGTGCCTTTAATGTCAGTAGCTTTTCTCGTGCATCAGAAAGAGTGATATTTTTAGTCTTTTTATCACCTTTAGCATACTTGTCAACATAGTAACCAAGAGTGTAAACCTTACTTTTTCGCTCTTTGGTGATATACCGCCAGATAAATGTTTTTGTGCCGGAAGGGGAAACTCTTATTCTCAAACCTTTAGAGCTATGATCAATTAATTCAAATTGTTTATCTTGAGTCTTGAGTTTATTAAGAAATGTGGTGGTGAAACCATTTTTAGGTGATACAATTTGCTTAGCCATGACAGTTCCTTGAAAAACTATTGTGGTTAGGGCTGAAAGTGTGTTGGTAGTATGCTTTCAGCCCATTTGTTTACCTAATAAACTCTAGGTAAACATTTAGGTAAACATTTTCTTGTACTTAGATGATTTTAAATGTCCCTGTTTGAGTATAGTATATATCTTTGATCCCTTGAAAACAAAGGGTTTCAGGAAGTGTTTTTGATTGAATGGGAATGTTTGAGAATGGTATTTAACTCTCATGGGGTGCTGGGGGTCGAAAGTTCGAATCTTTCTGTCCCGACCATAACTTCTTAAAGTTTCTTTCTTTACCCATCAAAAATAAACATCTGTTTTTTCTTGTTATACATACCTTACTTTGTTCTTTATCATAGATGTTAATAATAGACAGACTACATAATAATAGTGATAAACGATATAATTACCATTTAATGCACTAAGAGGACTGTTTCTCTTAGTTGTCTGATGTTAAGCGGATAAGGTAAATAATAATGTCCCAAGTGGATCAGTTTGAAAGTGTTTTTCGAGCAGCTATAAAAGATGTTTTTGTATATAAGCCCATTGATTTTAAAAAGGTTTTGATTGTAACCGATTTGCTGGGTAAAGATGTTGATCTCTTTGTGGAGAAAATAAAGCATTTTACCCAAGTTCTTGTTGCAGATAAAGATATTCAATGGCAAGTGTTAACGGCTAATGATTTTCAAAGCACAGAGGATTTATTGGCAATTACCAAAACGGATAATTATGACTTGATATGTACTTATCGTAATTTACAGAGTAATGCATGGCAGTTCCCACATAGTTTAGGTGCTCATTTGGATGTACTTTTACAATTATCAGTCGTACCTGTGCTGGTTTTACCTCATCCTAAAGCAGGCTATGCTTATGAACATGCCTTGCAACAGACTAACAAAGTTATGGTATTAACCGATCACTTATCAAATGATCATAATATTGTTAATCAAGGAGTTAAATTTACTCAGAAAAAAGGTCAGCTATTTCTGGTTCATATTGAAGATCAGCAAATTTTTGAGCGTTATTTAGATGCTATTGCAAAAATTCCTAGTATTGAAACTGACAATGCACAACAAGAATTGCAACAACAATTATTAAAAATGCCTAAAGACTATATCCGTTCTTGTCGTGATATTTTATCAGCTTCTCAAGTTGATATTGAGGTCATTAAAATTGTAGAATTTGGCCATCATTTAGCACAATGTCGTCGTTATGTAGAACAAGAAAAAATTGATTTATTGGTTATGCGTACTAAAGATGATGATCAACTAGCAATGCACGGCCTTGCTTATCCTCTGGCGATTGAAATTCGTCAAATCCCACTGCTTATGCTTTAGTTGTTAAAGGAATTACTATGTCTGAAGTTTCTCTGCCTGTTGCTGATACGGCACAACAAACTGTTCACCATGCTGCTCAAGTCCCTATAGAAGTGACATTATTTTTTACTTTTTTGCTTGTTGCTATGATTATTTCGTTAGCATTAGAAGAAAAATTACATGCTAAAAAGTCTCTTATTGTTGGGGTCTATTCTATTATTGCCTTGCTATGTGGTGCTTACGCAGGCTTTATGCCTTTTGGTGAAATCACCATTCCTGGGGGAGAGCACTTACCTCTACCAGTCTATATCCCTGCTATTGATTGGGGTGTTATTGCTATTATTTTAGGTTCGAGTATTTTTGTGGATGTATCATCAAAGTCTGGGATTTTTACTTGGGTTGCTATTAAACTAACAAAAATGTCAGGTGGTGATCCCATTAAATTATTATGGTATTACAGTTTGATGACGGTTGTTTTTTCTGCTGTTTTAAATAATGTGACAGCTATGATTATTGTTGGTTCATTAACAGGCGTTTCATTAAAGAAGTTAGATAAAATGGATAAATTACTAGGCTTTTTATTAATTGAAGGCCTATTAACCAATATTGGTGGCTTATTAACACTCATCAGCTCTGTACCCAATATTATTATTGGTAATGCAGCAGGGATCAGTTTTGTTGATTTTTTCTTGAAGGCGAGCCCTTATGTTGTTGTTGCGACAATAATAACCATCATTGTGGGAGCAAAAATATTTTCTATTAAAGCGTTTTCAACAGAAGAAGAGAAAAGGGAAGGACGCTTTTTAGTTTCAAGTTTTGATGAAAATGATGGCATTAAAAGTAAGAGTTTTTTTAACTTTTCGGCCTTTATGCTTATTATTTTTATTGCGACGATTGCTACTACTTCTATTACGCCGTTATTGCGTGATTTGGGGATGGGTTTTGTGGCTATTTCTTTTGCAATTATTATGTTACTCCGCTTTAAATCTGAAGTAGATCAATTCTATCGTTCTATAGACTGGGATTTGTTAGCCTTTTTTATGGCTCTTTTTATTGTTATTAATGTGATGGAACATGCGCAGGTTTTGACTCTTATTGGTAAAGGAATTGCGTGGATTATTGGTGCAGAGGAAAATGCTTTAGGTACAGGTGCTTTATTAATTTCTTCAGCAGCCTTTAGTTCAGTAACAGATAATATTCCTTTGGCAGCTATGTTAGCAAAGATTCTGCTTGCTCAAGGGACTGTTGCTGACTCTCCGCTGTGGTGGTCAGTGGTTTTTGGAGCTAATTTAGGTGGTAATCTAACTCCTATTGGTAGTGCTTCGACATTGGTTGCAGTCACTATTATTCATAAGTATAAGCTGCAATTAAGTTTTGCTGGCTTTGTAAAGAAGGCTTTTCCCTTTGCTATGATTCATATTGGTTTGGCAACAGCCTATGTGTTAGTTATTTTGAGGTAAGAACTTTCTTGTATAATCATCATCATGTAAAAGAAAAGCTAATATTATTCTTTGTATTTCACTATTTTAGTTTTTAATTATATTCTTTTTGTAGTATTTGATTATCTATTTGTATATTGTTAACTTATTGATTGTTAATAATATAATGATATAAAGTTGTTTTTTCAAGGTGTTTCCCAATTATTTTTAATAAAATAATTGGAAATATAAGTGATTTATA
>WFNB01000040.1 GCA_015488755.1 Gammaproteobacteria bacterium
ATACTCCTGAGCAGACATGGTACTGACAATCTCATTAAATAAAGTACGGTATGCTTGCACAAAACTTTTTTTCGATGCATAAGCTAATACGGGTTCTCTATGGATCCCCATGCGTTCAATTTCAGTAGAAAAGCCAATAATGCTTTTCATAAATTCAGGGTGACGTTGTGCCATTTCATCAATAGTCTGACGATGCAGTTTGTTTTTACTTTGTGCCATAGAAAAAAATGGATGAATAATCTTTTTGTTATAGCCATTCTTATTAAAAAAAGTAATTAATTGTTCGTAAGTCCGCTCAGATAATGTGGTTGGTATTACCGGCACCAATACTATATCCGCTGCATTAAAGACGTTTTCAGAGAGTAAATTAATATTTGGCGGGCAGTCTAAAATAATTAAATCGTATTCATCGTTAAGTACTGCAAGTAACTCTTTAAGACGCTTTTTGGATTTATTCATATTATTAAGCATAATATCAAAATTTCGAAAAGAGAGATTAGCCGGCAAAATATCTAGGCGCTTATAGTTAGAACCTTTTATACGTTGTAAAAGACGTGTTTTTTTAGTGAAAAAATAACCTTTCTTTTCTTTTTTACTTTCGCCAATACGGAAATAAAAAGACGATGCACCTTGTGGATCTAAGTCAATTAGCAAGGTTTCATTACCTGCTTTGGCTGATGCATAAGCAAGATTAACGGAAGCAGCTGTTTTGCCAACACCACCTTTAATACTATAGGAAGCAACAATTTTCATTTTTTTTGTTTCCTTTTCTTATTATTGGCGCTAGAGGATGATATCTTTATTAAAGGGTTAACAAACGTTTCTTTAAAGAGTTGCTGATTATTTTTATGAGCGAAAACAGAGAGTTCATAAATGCTATTATCTCTTTCTTGCCTCTGCATTTGGTATAAGATTGAAATTAATCCCCCTAATGAGGCAATTAACATAATATCTTTTTTCGGTTGCTCTTCTAATTGATAAAGATACTGAGTTAAAAATTCACCTTGAACCGTTAAATCATTAAAAATTCCTAGAGTGTCCTGTAATGATTTTAGATGCTTGCTGACCTGCCTGATTTTCTTTTGCTTAAATTGCTGGCCAAAAAAATATAATAAATAACGTAATTTTTTACAATCAATACGAATTTTATGAATCTCTTCATCGGCTGTGTTTTGAGTGATTTTAATGGCTGCTTGGTATATTTTCTTGTAGGTTTTTAGGATCTTATTAATAGCCAGTTCAATAGCTGGCTTTTCACTCCAGGGGGTTTCTACTGCTGAATAAGTTGGTTTAAATAATGATTCTAAAGCATCCATTTCTTCACGGTATGCTTTGCTATTGAGCCATTGGCTGATCCGTTTTGCCTCTGTTTGGCGTTGTTTTTGAAAGTCATCAAACATAGGGGACAACCCCTGCTGCATGGACTTGGGTAATAATGATATATAACGCTCTTTATCAAGAATAAAAACATCTAAATCACGTAGCACATTGGTTTCACGGGCAAGATCAGCAAAACGTTGTTTTAAAGAGAGGACATCCTTTTCAGGAAAAACAACCTTTAACTGGGTAATGGCTGAGCGTACCATTCGTATGGCAACTCGATAATGATGTAAAAATTCGGTATCAATATCATTAATAATACCCGACTCGGTTAGCCTTTGTTTTTCAATCATGATGGCAATAATAGAGCTAACGGCTTTGCGAGCAGGCATCTGCGCTGGAATATTAATTTGAGGTTTAACCGTATAAGGTTTTGGGGTAATGCCTAACGAGCTTAATAATGTATCCAAGGGCGCCTGACTAGGCTGTAAACCACCAAGCTGTGTAATAATACGAGCGGCTTTCTGGCTTTCTTCTGTATAGCCTGTCAGTGGCATGATTTTAAATTGACGCATAATAGGGGTGCGTGGATGTTTGGGATTAAAAATAGAACTTAACTGACAGAAAACCAATGTTTTCCCCGTATCATTTTGCAGATTTAGGTGCTCAATCTTTAAAACCCCCTGATAAATAGGGCTTAAGGCTCGTAAGTTAAGTAGAGGACTTAATACTTGTTTGGCATCACAATCAGGAAAGTCCCATAAAAAACGTGCCTCTTTGTTTGTATTTGGGATTGTTTCAGAGGCTTCATTATCAAATAAATTCTCTTCTTTAAAAAGGCGAATGGTTTGATTTTCATGGCGTATCGCGAGTTGCTTATTTTTATAAAGAGACCATTCAAAGGTCTCTAAAATAGTAACGTGTTCACTGCTATTATCAATGGTCTTAACTATAAAATGCTCACTTAGATAATCGATAAAATACTTTTTGCTTATCGTTTCAGGTAGAAGGTAGTGAGTATCACTAATAGTGGTAGTTTTCATTATGTTAACAGCTCCAAACGATCCTATTGATAATTACATTGGCAATCCATATCAGGATTATAGAGTAATTATAATATAAAATCAGTGAACTTATGATGGCGTCTATCCATTAATAACTATTTTGTACACAGAAGCTCAGTAATATACTCAAGCTAATTAAAAATACATATTTTTCTTGTGTAATGAGTATTTTGTAGGCAAGTATCATGAATTCCAATAGACTTAAAATTCGAATTGTTACCATGACCAAAATAATTGGTTTTTTTTCTATGGGTTTTAGTCTCTCATTACTGCCTGATATTTTAATTTCATTATTTTACCA
>WFNB01000041.1 GCA_015488755.1 Gammaproteobacteria bacterium
AAACCACACCGTGCCGGCCAACCATCAAAAAGTTACAAAAAAATAAATATCTATAATTCAAAGACTTATAATTTTGTAACTTAGAAGCGTATTATATGCGTCGAACAGAGTATCCAGCATGCAAGTCGGTGTTTCAGGGGGTTATGAAAACATGGATGTTTTCATTAAAGCGTTACATGGATGTACTTGAGCGTCCCCTGAAATGCAGCTTGTAGGCTGGATACGGTCAGTCTTGCTGAACAGTTACATTTTTATTTCCATTAATTTAAGATTTTGATCCGATTAAAATAAATAAACCTTAATCCAAATCAAATACCTGAAGAAAATACTCTGTTATTATTTGCATTAAATAACTATTCCAAGGAGATTTACTATGAGTTGTTGTGGTGTATGTGGTGGTCAAAAAGCTGATCAAAATAATGAACAGACAGATAAACAAAAAGAACAAACATCTGCCCCAACGTCATCTGATCGGGAATCGACCCAAGCACAAAAAAAATGAACATGAATCGCAAGCGAATTGCTTATTAAAAATAGCAGGGTTTAAAAATAGAGTTAACCATTAAGCCGGGTTCTGTCATGGACAGTCATTCATCTAGGACAGATGTCGCCATCTGCCTCAAGCAACCTACCCGGGAACGATGTGGGTCACATCTGTGCTCTAAACACTGCTCCCCTATTTGGTCTTGCTCCAGGTGGGGTTTACCATGCCGCTAATGTTACCATTAACGCGGTGCGCTCTTACCGCACCCTTTCACCCTTACCAAATCACACGAATGCAATAAGGCGGTTTACTTTCTGTTGCACTGGCCGTGGGATCACTCCCCCCAGACGTTATCTGGCACCTTACCCTATGGAGCCCGGACTTTCCTCCCTTTTAATGCAAAATGCATTAAAACAGCGACTGCCTCGGTTAACTCTGGGCGCATTATCCTAGAATAATAATCAGAAAGCTACTATATTAATGACTACTCATCTAATTTATCTTTAATTGATAAGGCAAAGTTATAAATTATTTTCTTTTTCTCACCGCTAAGATCCACAGTTAGTTTAACTGCCTGCTTCAATGATAGCTCAGCTAATAACACCCGTAAAACACGCTCTGTTTCTTCACTAATGGTGTCACATTCAGGTGCTTTAAAACCTTCTACAACTAAGACAATTTCACCTTTTTGCTGATTTTTATCTGCCACAACCCACTCATATAAAGCATTTGCAGTATCACTTTTAATAGTTTCAAAGGTTTTGCTTAGTTCTCGAGCCAAAACAACCTTTCGTTGTTCACCTAATTGTGAAGACAAATCCTGTAAAGAATCAATAATCCGATGAGGTGTTTCATAAAATACCATAGTGCGAGGCTCTTTTTGCCTGTGCTTATAAAAACGCTGGCGCGCGCCCCTCTTTGAGGGCACAAAGCCTTCAAAACAAAAGCGATCTGTTGCCAAACCTGCGGCAGAAAGTGCTGCAATTAAAGCACTTGGTCCTGGTATTGGACTAACGATAATATTTTCTTCATGAGCCAACTTCACCAAGAAATAACCTGGGTCACTCACCAAGGGCGTACCCGCATCAGAAATCAAGGCAATAGTTTGACCATCCTTTATTTTTTGAATCACTTTTTCTGCAAACTGTCTCTCATTATGCTCATGCAATGCAATACAATGCGTGTTAATATCAAGTTGCCTAAGCAAGTGTCCACTATGACGAGTATCTTCAGCGGCAATGAGATCAACTGTCTTTAGCACATTGATTGCTCTAGGTGATATGTCTTGTAAGTTTCCAATCGGAGTGGCAACAATATATAATTGCCCTGCATTAGGTTGTCCTGTGCATATTGCATCGCTTGATACATTATTACGTGCCATTATCAGCGTATCAGCGCGGTTGTTTGTAATCATCTAATTAACCCAAAAAATAAAGAAATAATGTCTAAATTATACCAATATACCTTATTTATCTTCATCATTTTTTTTATCTCTGCTTGTGTTGACTCTGCAACGGTCAAAAATGAGACCCAAAGTGCCCATTCTCAGCCAAAAATACATATAGTAGATAATACCGTATTATCAGCCATGAGCACTGAGGAAAAAATTGTTTATAGCGAGCAGTTGTTTGAGCAATCTCAAACAGAAAAACCCGCTAATAAAAATAATCTATTAAGTCGTGCACTGGCTATCACCAGTGGCATACTCATCGACTATCATCAGGCCAAATTATTACGCCAGCTAGGTAGCAGTCCTATTTCTGCCAATCAATATGAGCAGGCACAACAATTAACTCATCAACTGCTTTCTCAAATCTCACCATCAGCATTGTCAGAAGAGCAAAAAAGTAAGTACTTACTTACTACATCACTATTAAGTTTAATACAGGCTCAACCCGAGCAAGCACGACAACAACTCAATAGTGAATTTAACTCAATACAGTCAAACACATGGTCACACTATCATCAATTACGTGCTATGGCTGATTTTCAATTAAAACACTATCAAAATGCAGTCAAAGAATTAATTATACGCCACGGTTACCTTATTAATGAGACACAAAAACAAAGTAACCAATATTTGATCTGGGCTTATCTCAATTATGTTGATAACAATGCATCCGTACTGTATTCACAAAACGGTAACAATAATAGTGAACAGACTTATGCAGGCTGGTTGGATCTAGCTCGAATTTTACGTGCTAAGCAGGATCCACAGACATTAAATCATGCCATTAATTTCTGGTTACAAAATTACCCTAACCATCAGGCTGATCGTCATTTTATCAATGCGATTATTCAGGCTCGTTCTAATTCTGTTTTGAAAATAAAACAACTGGCGGTATTGCTACCATTACAGGGTAAATTAGCCAAGCCATCAAAAGCAATATTAGAAGGTATTTTAGCTTCACATTATCAATCACCACTAAGTGATAACATTCAGCTACGTATTTATAATACCGATGAAGATACGGATATTTGGCAGACTTATCAAAGTGCTGTGGATAATGGTGCTGATTTTATTATTGGCCCTCTAAGCAAGGCCAAACTCAAGGTCTTATCTCAGGTTGATCGCTTAGCCATACCCACTTTAGCATTGAATAGTCTGGAAACAACTCACACACCAACAGCCCTAACAACAAACACATCTGAAGAAACAATACCAAAGGCAAATAATATTGTAAAACCAACAATAAACAATATTTCAAGTAGTGATAAAAAGCCTATTGAAAAAACAGCTATCACTCAAAATAATATCAATAATACGCAAGATAATAGTGCTAACGAGCAAAAGACAAAAACACCACAATTATTTACTGAAAATTTATTTCAATTTGGCTTATCACCTGAATCAACGGCTCGAATGGTTGCTGAAAAAGGCCATCAGGATGGTCATCATTATGCCCTTGTTATCGTTCCTGAAACCGCATGGGGCAAACGTATGAGTAAAGCATTCAGCCATCACTGGCGCAAACTTGGCGGTATCATTGTCGATACTATGGCTTATCAACCTAAAAGTCATGATTTTTCTGATGCCATCAAGAGCATGCTTAATATTGATCAAAGTCAATCACGCAAAAAAGAAGTCAGTCGCACGATTGGGCGTAAACTTGAGTTTACACCAAGAAGACGCCAAGACATTGATATGATTTTTATGGCCGCATTCCCTAAGCAAGCCAAACAAATCCCCTTACAAATCACTTACCATCATGGTGAAACCATTCCCATATACTCTACTGCGCATATAGTTGCTAATTATCATAATGCTCGACAAAACATTGATATGGATGGTGTTAATTTCGCTGATATGCCTTTTTTATTAGGCAGTGTTCAAGATGCAACAAGTCAACAAAATAGTTATCAAAGTAATTTGTATCAACGCCTATTTGCTATGGGAGTTGACAGCTATCAACTAGCCCCTTACATCCATTACCTTTATAAAAACCCAGCAGAGTCTTTTGCCGGTGATACCGGACAAATAAGTGTTGATAGCAATGGCCATATTATTCGCTCCCTACCATGGGCACACTTTGATCAAGGTGTCATCAAATTAAAAAATAGCAGTCAGGATAATGCTTCGCTTTATTAAGGATCATAATAAAAAAGGCCAACAAGCAGAGCAGATTGCTTTAGAATATCTGCAATCGCAAGGACTCATTCGTTTATATGAAAATTTCTCCTGCAAGCAAGGTGAAATTGATCTTATTATGCTTGATAAGGAATTTATTGTCTTTGTTGAAGTCAGATATCGAAAAAAAACACAATATGGTCACCCTTTAGAAACGATTAATTACCAAAAGCAACAAAAAATAATTAAGGCAATTCAAGTTTTTCTATTACAATACCCCAAATACAATCATCTGCCCTGTCGTATTGATGCCATTGCATTGCATTCTCAAGCAGATCAGGAAAAAATTAACTGGGTTAAAAATGCGATTCAGGGCTAACCAGACAGAGCAACCAAAACAGGAAAACAAAGCCGATGAGTATCACTCGGATAGAAACAATTTTTACCAATAGCATCCGCATTAAGCAACAAACATTTGCCAGTATTGCACCACAAATTGTTCTAGCAGGTGAACTTCTCGTTCATTCATTATTAAATGAAGGCAAGATTATGGCCTGTGGTAATGGCGGTTCTGCTGCTGATGCACAACATTTTAGCTCAGAACTGATCAACCGATTTGAAGCTGAACGCCCTGCTTTGCCTGCTATTGCTTTAACAACAGATAGCTCAGCAATTACTTCTATTGCTAACGACTATCAATTTGATGATATTTTTTCTCGTCAAATTCATGCCTTAGGCAGAGCACCTGATGTACTACTTGCCATCAGCACCAGCGGACAATCAAACAGTATTGTACAGGCAATCAAAGCCGCTCATGAACGTGAGGTTCAAGTGATTGCTCTGACAGGTAAAGATGGCGGGCAAGTCGCTAGCACATTAGCCAATAATGATATTGAATTACGAGTACCTGCTGAACAAACAGCCCGAATTCAAGAAACTCACATTACCATTATTCATGCCTTATGTGATTTGATTGATCATCAGCTTTTTGGTGCCTAAACCCAAATAAATACTAATTTACTTCCATCAATATAAATAAAACAGGTGATAAACTATGCGAACATTTCCCCTTACGGCACTTATTATTATCACATTATATGCCCTCAGTGGCTGTACTGCTGCCGTTGTTGGTGGTGCAGTAGTCGGCACATCTGTCGCCCTTGATAAACGTACCACTGGCGACTATGTCGAAGATCAAAGCATTAAAAGCAAACTATCACATCTCTACTATGAAGATAAAGAACTCAGTAAAACAACTCATATTAATATTACCAGTTATAACCGCTGGGTCTTGATCACCGGTGAAGTCGCCACAGAGCAACAAAAGCAACAGTTAACAGAGATGATTAATAAGGTCAAAAATGTACGCAACTATTTTAATGAAGTAGCCATTGCTAATGTCAGTTCAATGGGGACTCGTACAAATGACTCCTTTTTAACCAGTAAAATTAAAACGGCTATTTTTAGCAAAATGAAAGAACTTAACGGCGCTCAGGTTAAAGTGGTCACGGAAAGTAGCAGCGTATTTTTAATGGGCTTAGTCACACCAGAGCAAGGTAATCAAATCACAGAAATTGCACGTACAACACGAGGTGTCAAACGGGTTATCAAATTATTTGAATATCAAAACCCTAATGATAAGAGGATTTAACTCTGCTCTCGCCTGATTTCCAATCTCAGCTAGAGACATTATTTGCTCCTGCTGATCGCTTATTTGAAGCATCCCTTTGTTGGGCCTATGGGTATGATAATAGTCGTATTCATGCGCTTCCAGAGGCAGTGCTTTTTGCCCAAAATCATCAGCAAGTTGTTGAACTGGTTAGACTATGCCGCCAATATAAAATAGCCATTATCAGTCGTGGTACAGGCACAGGTACAACAGGAGCAACCGTTCCTTCAAATAATAGCATTGTGCTTTCCTTTGAAAGAATGAGCACTATTATTAATATTGACCCCAATAATCGACTTATTATCGCACAGGCTGGTGTACGTAACCAAGCCATTCAAATTGCTGCTGGAGAACATGGTTTTTTCTGGGCACCCGATCCAACCAGTAGTGCAGTATGCACTATTGGTGGTAATTTAGCCTACAATTCTGCCGGTCCCAGAGCAGTGAAATATGGTACTACTCGCGACAGCGTATTAGAACTAACCGTTGTAACTGGCAAAGGCGATACCCTCCATACCGGTACAAAAACCACTAAGGGCGTTGTTGGTTATGATCTCACTCGCTTGCTTATTGGCTCCGAAGGCACGCTAGGTATTATTACTCAAGCCACATTAAAGCTGACCCCATTACCCGAAGATAAGCGTACCTTACAAATCACCTATGACTCCATTCACAGCGCGGCACAAGCTGTTTCTGACATTATGGCACAAGCTATTACCCCTTGCGCACTAGAGTTTATAGACAAACATGCTATTGAAATGATCCGAGATTACTCAGCAGCACCATTACCCCAGAATGCAGGGGCAATGCTTATGGTGGAATTGGATGGCGGTAAACTGGCCATCAATGAAGGCATAGAATCCATTATTAGAGCCGCAAAAAATAAGGGTTGTCTCAATATCAACACAGCTCAATCACAGCAGGAAATTAATGCCCTATGGGAGACCCGTAAAGCACTCTCACCAGCATTGCGAAAAATTGCCCCAAAGAAAATTAATGAGGATGTGGTGGTTCCTGTATCAAGGATCCCCGAATTAATAGAAGGACTGGATCAATTATCAAAAAAATATCATATTCCTATTGTTAATTTTGGCCATGCGGGTAATGGCAATATCCATGTCAATTTACTCACCGATCCCGATGACAAAGCTCTGCAAAGCAAGCTAAACAAGTGTTTAGAAGAAGTCTTTGATCTAGTACTTAGACTTGATGGGACACTTTCTGGCGAACATGGTATTGGGCTGGTTAAAAAAGACTTTGTTGCTAAGGAACTTGATCCAATCACTTTGGATTATATGCGGGCAATAAAAAAACAGTTTGATCCAGATAACATTTTGAATCCGGGCAAAACATTGCCAAATGCCAGATAAAGCCAAATGCCAGATAAGGCCAGATTCAAAATAAAGTATGGTTCTTAATATTACTTTACTAATGTTAAGTGGGGTTTTTGAGGGGTTGGCTCTTTCTCTTTACTGCGAGTAGGGTCAGGAGAAAAAGGATCATCATCTGAGTTTTCTTCTGGAAACATCATACCACGGCCATTTTCTTTTGAATAAAGTGCTAAAGCAGCCATAATAGGCACGTACACAAGCATAGGTTTACCACTAAAACGGGCATTAAAACTCACGCCATCATTGCTTAGTTCCAAATCACGAGTCGCTGTTAAGCTGACATTCAAAATAATTTTACCATCTTGAATGTGTTCTGTCGGTACAGTAACCCCTTCAGCTTCAGCATCCACTAATAAATAAGGTGTTTGCTCATTTTCAATAAGCCAATCATAAATACCACGCAATAAATAAGGACGACTAGGAGTCATAAATAATCTGTAACCTTTACCTAAATAAATCAGTTGAACCCGTAACTTTTAATCTGCAACCTAGAACCTAGATTGAGATCAATAAAATAGCATCAGGCCTAGCATAAGTAAATACCCTTAGCCAATACTATTCATTTTCTTATAGCCCATCCCTAAGCTAAGAAATAATTTCCATATCTTCTTCTATTTCTGAAAGGCTTTCCTGAAATGATTCTCTCTCAAACAAGCGCTGTGCATACTGACTAACTGCTGTTGCAGATTCTGGCAACTCAATACACATCTCGTTTAAACGCCACAAAAGAGGTGCTAAAGCACAATCAACTAAGGTAAAGTCCTCTGACATAAAATAAGGCTTTTGTTCAAAAACAGGAGCAATTGTCGTTAGACTTTCACGTAGCTCTTTACGTTGTTTAACACCTTGTTTTTCTGATTTTCCAATGAGTTTTTCAACTAATGGATCCCAGTCATTTCTGATACGGATAAGCAACATTTTAAGCTTAGCACGATTCACAGGATCAACCGGCATCAAAGGTGGGTGAGGAAAGCGCTCATCCAAGTATTCCATAATAAGTTGGGCATCATATAACACCAAATCACGATCTACCAAGGTAGGTGCGCTATTGTATGGGTTTAATTCCATTAAATCATTTGGTAAATTATCTGGATCAATATTAACAATTTCATGGTTAATGCCTTTTTCAGCCAAAACCATTCTTACACGATGACTCAAAAGATCATTTTCATCGGAAAACAATGTCATAATGGATCTTCTGTTAGTGAGTTGAGTCATAGCTCCTCCATAGGGAAATCTTAAACGCAAACAGGGGGCATAAAAGCCCCCTTTATATAATTGCTTTCTCTTAGCGCTGATTCATTACTAAATATTGCTAATAGAAAGAATTACTACTTTTTAAATCAAGTTTTTAAACACTCTGTCTTAATGGACATCCTTCCAGTAGTCCTTCTTCATAGCATAAGCCACACCGAAGAAGATAAACAAAAAGATTAAGACATAAACACCTAAGCTCTTACGATAACTTTGATGTGGTTCACCAATATAGGCTAAAAAAGCCACTAAATCACGGATCATAGTATCAAACTCTTCTGGTGCCATCGTGCCCTTTTCGACCACTTCAACACCTACAACATGTTTTTCACCTTCGTGCTCTTCATAGATTGCTTTCTTAACACCTTCCTGTTGCCAGAAAATATTAGGCATACCAACATCTTTAAAGATAACATTATTGTGACCCGTTGTACGTGAGCTATCTGCATAGAAACCAGTCAGATAAGTATATAACCAATCAACTCCTCGTGAACGAGCAACTAATGAAAGATCAGGTGGTGCCGCACCAAATGACTCTTTCGCATACTCTTTGGTCATTACAGCCGTCATAGTAGAACCGAATTTCACACCTAAATTATTCAAGTCAGACATGGTCTCAGATTCAGTCATACCCAAATCGGTAGCAACACGATTAAAGCGTACATATTTTGCTGAATGACAACTTAAGCAGTATTCAGAAAATACTTTAGCACCACGTTTTAACGAGTCCATATCATCGACATTTACATTAGCGGGAGATGTGGGATAACCACCACTATTGGCCATAACCAGACCGGTATTAATCATTGCTATTAAACATAGCAGAGTAAGGATTATTTTTTTCATTTCATTGTCACCCTTTCTGGAACTGGTTTATTAACTTCCATCTTGGTATAGATAGGCATTAATAAAAAGAAAGCGAAATAGTAAAAAGTACATATTCGAGCCAATAATGTGCGTCCTTCAGTGGGTGCCATAGTACCTAAAATACCCAAAATAATGAATGCAACAACGAACAGACCCACAAGAATTTTGTACCAACTTGCACGATAACGTATGGATTTAACAGGATTACGATCCAACCATGGCAAGAAGAATAGCACAACAATTGCTGCCCCCATTGCAATCACACCAGGGAATGCCGAACCTGCAATACTCGGTACAGCACGCAAGACCGAATAAAAGGGAGTGAAATACCAAACAGGAGCAATATGCTCAGGTGTTTTTAAAGGATTAGCAGGCTCAAAGTTTGCGTGTTCTAAGAAATAGCCAAACATTTCTGGTGCAAAGAAAACTACACTAGCAAAGAGCATTAAGAAGACAATCACACCAACAATATCCTTAACTGAATAATAAGGGTGAAAAGCAATACCATCTAGTGGAATACCATTTTCGTCTTTATTTTTCTTAATCTCAACACCATCAGGATTATTTGAACCCACTTCATGTAAGGCTACAATATGAGCAAAAATTAAACCAATGAGGATCAGAGGAATTGCAACAATATGTAAGGAGAAAAAACGGTTTAGGGTGGCATCACCAATAACAAAATCACCACGAACCCAAATACTCAAATCGTCACCCACAAAAGGAATGGCACTGACTAAGTTAATAATAACCTGAGCCCCCCAGAAAGACATTTGCCCCCAAGGTAATAGATAACCCATAAAGCCTTCAGCCATCAATGCTAAAAAGATTAAGACACCAAAGATCCAAATCAATTCACGAGGTTTTTTATACGAACCATAAAGCAAAGCTCGAAACATGTGTAGATACACTACGATAAAAAATGCCGATGCTCCCGTCGAGTGGAAGTAGCGAATGAGCCAACCCCATTCAACATCTCGCATAATACCCATTTCAACGGACTGAAAAGCCAATGCCGTATCAGGCTTATAGAACATCGCTAGAAATACACCTGAAAGGATTTGTATAACTAACACCATAAAGGCTAATGAACCAAAAAAATACCAAAAATTGAAATTTTTAGGTGCATAATACTTTGCAAGGTGTTTTTCCCATGTTTTTGTTGCCGGATATCGGGCATCAATCCAACCCATTAAACCATTTGTTTTTTGTTCCATTATGCCTTACCCCCATCTTGACCAATCAGGATTACCGTATCACTCTTAAACATATAGGGAGGAATGGGTAAGTTTTTAGGTGCTGGCATGGACTGTCGAACACGACCTGAGAGATCATAAATCGATCCATGACATGGACAGAAAAAGCCACCCTTCCAATCACCACCTAGTGAACCTGCAAACGGATTATTGAGGTCAGGTACATATTTAGGCGCACAACCTAAATGAGTACACACACCTTCCATCACACAAACTGCTTTATGCTCATCATAAGAGCGGGCGTTATTTTTGCAATATTCCGGTTGTTTAGAACCTTCTGAAGCCGGATCCGCAAGCTTATCTAGATCAGACTCCAGAACTTTCAAATTATCAGCCGTTCTCTTCAATACGTAGACTGGCTTGCCACGCCACGCCACCGTAATCATTTGCCCTTCTTCAAGTTTGCTGATATCAGCGATCACTGGAGCACCCGCAGCTAATGCTTTGGCACTCGGTTTCCATGATTTGACGAAAGGTACAGCGACAAAACCAGCACCAACAGCACCAACCACGGATGTAGCGGCAACCAGAAGGCGACGTTTGCTATTATTTACAGCATCTGCACTCATTTACTTACTCCCAAATATAAGACGTTAACCCGCCCCAAAAATGACACCATAAACAAACTATTTTTAAACATTCTTTAACATACAAAAATGGATTAGAAACACCTTGTTCTGAGCCTTTTTTCGACTATGCCAATCAAGACACAATTGACTTGAAGTGTGTTACGGTTCTTAATTCGATAATGAAAAAATTTGCCACATTTTCTTTGAAGAAGTGGATAATATCAAGAACTATTTAATAATTTGCTAATTCGGCTGGCATTTGTCATGAACAGGTTGATAAAATTCATAAAATCGTGGTAGTTGTAAAATAAATCATCTTTCTATTTTTAAGCTATTTTGGTTACCTAAAAAGCGCTAGTTGAATATCTAAATAGGGTTAATAATATCAATAAATTGGTGCTTGATAGCAAACTCTTGTGCTAAATAATCCCCTAAAGCTCGAACGCCATAGCGCTCAGTCGCATGATGCCCAGCAGCAAAGTAATGAACATTGTTTTCCTTGGCAATATGCCAGATATTTTCTGATATTTCGCCACTGACAAAAGCATCTGCACCCTGCTCTATTGCCTGTTCAATATAGCTCTGTGCTGCCCCTGTGCATAAGGCAACCCGCTGAATCTGTCTGTCTACCGCAACATGTAATGGCTCACGAGATAAGGTTTTTGTAAGCCTTTGTTTAAATTCAATACCACTCTGAGTAGCAACTGAACCAATAATGGCAATTTCATTGGTAGAAAAATAGCCTATTTCGCTCAAGTTTAATTGCTTTGCTAATAAGACATTATTCCCCAGTGTTTTATGGGCATCCAAGGGCAAATGATAGGCAATCAGATTAATATTATTTACTAATAATGCTTGAATACGCTGCTTTTTTATACCTGATATAACTGGATTTTCACCCTTCCAGAAAAAACCATGATGCACTAATAAAGCATCGGCATTGTGCTCAATAGCAGCATCAATTAATGCCTGATTAGCACTCACACCGGAAACAAGATAAGCAATCGAACGATTACCTTCAACCTGTAAACCATTAGGACAATAGTCCTTAAATTGAGTCACATTAAGAAGTTCATTACAATGCTTAACAAGATGACAACAACTAATCATTTTACCCTCTATTTTAGCTCAATTATCTATTGTTACGATAAAAGCCTAATACCTTTATCATTTTTTTGTGTAAAATAGCAAAATGACAGCAAAAAAACAGCATTCTCAACTATTTTTTTTATTCTTTTGCGCCCTCAGTGGCTTTCTATTGGCATTGGGGATCAATTTTTTACTGAATCACACGCTAAATAAACGCACAACAGATACCAAACAAACACTCTTTAGCCCAGCACCCCCCAGCAAAAAAACAGACGTAACACAAAATAATAAGCCATTATCTTATCAATTTGTTACTAGCTATGCCCCAGCAATTAATAAAGCATCCCCCGCCGTGGTTAATATTTTTACTCGAAAACGAGTAAAACAACATAAGCGATTCAGCAATAATAAGGCACTACAAGCTTTATTAGAACAACGTAATTTAACACCTAAATACAAAGAAGAACATAACTTAGGCTCGGGAGTCATTGTTTCTTCTCAAGGACACATAATCACCAATAATCATGTTATTTCCGGTGCTCAGGACATACAAATATTATTAAAAGACGGGCGTTATCTACAGGCTGTCATTGTTGGCCGAGACCTGGAAACGGATTTAGCTTTATTAAAAATCAATGCCAAACAACTGCCGATCATTCACTTTGGTGACTCATCAAAGCTTCAAACAGGCGATATTGTCTTAGCCATCGGCAATCCATTTGGCTTAGGTCATACCGTCACATCAGGTATTATTAGCGCCTTAAATCGCTCCCAATTTCGTGCTAATAGCTTTGATAATTTTATTCAAACCGATGCCGCCATTAACCCTGGAAATTCTGGTGGTGCTTTGGTTAATATTCAAGGAGAAATGATCGGTTTAAACACTATAAATATCAGTAATAGTGGTGGTTCACAGGGTATTGGCTTTGCTATTCCATCATCCTTAGTCAGAGAAGTCATGTATCAATTAATTACTTATGGTGAAGTACACCGTGGCTGGATTGGTATTGAAGCCAAAGAACTCACCACCATGCTAGCACAACAACTTCATAGCGAAAGGCAATATGGTTTATTAATTATGGGGGTTCTACAACATGGCCCTGCACAAAAGGCAGGTATCCAAGCGGGTGATATTATTACCCATATCAATCATGTCAAAATTACTTCGGTTAAAAAAGCCCTCAATGTTATCACTAAGCTTCGCCCTGGTGATATTGCCATACTCACCGGCATGAGACATAATCAGTCATTACAATTTAAAGTCATTGCCGAAGAACGTCCGCAAATGTCCGGTTCTTAAACATTATTGATACAAACGTTTCTCATACAAATGGTTCATCGTTAAAATAAAGGCTAGGGTCTTTTGCTCTAATTCTTTATCATGTTCTATAGGAATCATTTTTTGATCCTCATAGCTAAAGGTCAGAGCCTCTTTTTCAGGGCGTAATACAGCGACTTTATTGGCAATACGCAGAGCAAAGGTATCATTAAATTGCATAAATGCCAGATCTTTTTTCTGATCACTAAAAATAGAATGCCCTAAAATGGGGTATTTGAGATCCTGCCCCGTTAAATCTAAGGCTGTGGCCAACACATCGGGCTGTGTACTAAGACGAGTGTTATTTTGCGCATTTATTCCCCCTCCTAGGATCATCGCTGGAATATGGTAAAGCTTAACGGGGAGCATATCACTGCCTCTGACTCGAATATTATGGTCGGCCACTACCACAAACACGGTATCCTGATAATAGGCCTCTTTTTTGGCCGCTTTAATAAATTCACCAATGGCATAGTCGGCATATTTAATCGCATTAAGATCACTTTTTTCAGGAATACCTTTGAGTAAGTCAATTTTACCCTCCGGAAAATCAAAAGGTGAATGATTCGATGTACTAAACATTACCGCAACAAAAGGCTGATTTTTTTTAGATAGCTGGGTAAATTCCTGATGTGCTCGCATCACCATATCACCATCGCTAACGCCCCATGTGCCTGTATACTCAGGGTTAATAAAGTCAGACTGATCAATGACTTTATCAAAGCCATTGCCTAGAAACCAAGCTTTCATATCATCAAAATGGCTTTCTCCACCATAAATAAAAAGTGAGTGATAACCAAAGGGTTTCAGTAATGAGGCAATGGTAAAGAAATTACTTTGTGATTTATTACGCTTGACAATCCCTTTACCCGGCACGGCAAAATTTCCTGCCACACTGCCTGCGATACCCCGAATGCTACGAGTGCCATTAGAGAATAAGTTGCTAAATAAAATACCTTCTTTACTCAAACGATTAAAATTGGGCGTGAGTCCTTTTTGTCCACCTGTGGCAGCAACAAATTGTGCTCCTAGGCTTTCTTGTAAAAAAATAACCAGATTTTTAGGTTTCTTTTGGGAAAAATGTGTCTGTTCTATACGGCTAAAGGGCGAAGAGGTTTGTAGGGACAAAGGAATATTTAAGGCTTTGCTTACAATTTTCATAGCATCATTAATCGGCATTTCACCATAAGCATTGAGCCGACTATGACCATATTTTTTATCTCGATACATGGCATAGGCGATACTATAAAGTGAATTTTTAGTTATTTCATTAAGCACTCGATTGCTGGAATACATCGCATCAGAAATATTCGCAGGTCGATGTCCAAAAGATGAACGGATCCCTAAAACTAAAAGAAAAGCCAAAGGGATAAATAATGCTATGCGCTTTGCATAATGTACATCAAAAACGGCGCTAAAATCAGTCCAATGTTTATTTCTTAAAAAAATATAACTAATACCACTGAGCATTAAAAATGCAATCAATAATTCCAGCTTATAGGCAGAGGCAATCATACTGAAAACCTCTTGAGGATAGTCAAGATATTCTACAAAAAGAAAATTAGGTCTCACATCGTATTCGGCAAAAAAAGGCAGAGTGGCATTTTCGATATAGACAAACAATAAAATGACGAATAAAAAATAAATTTTTAAAAGCTGGTTGACCAAAGCTTTTAATTGTTTAGGAAACAGTGTCAATAGTATTAATGGAAAAATCAAGCTGGCACAAACAACAATGATATCCATTTTTAAGCCATACAAAAAAGACAGCCAATAATTTACATCATCATTAGCAAAGCGCTCAAAATATAAACTAAAAAGTACCACTCGACCAATGAAAAAAATGCCTATAAGGGAGAAAAAATAAGATACTAAAGGTTTAATTAATTTCACAGATAACTCACTTATACTGAGGGCACAGATTGAAGGTATAAAGGGGTAGGCTCAAATGGTCAATTTCATGGCAATTATTTAGCCTCAAAATTCGTCTTATTATAAGGATAAGCGACATTTAATAAGAAAATAATTGAGCCAGCAAACTCTAACATCTCACCTTTTTTAGATGATGCCATAAGGCCTTGTACCAAAACAAGCAACACAACATAAGCAATAATTTGATAGTTTTGTGCGATTGGCACAGCAAACTTATCAACAAATTTTTTCACACCATCCTTATATCTGTACAAAGGAATTAACACCGCCAGATACAAAAACAGCAATACCCCAATACCCGCACCAAAAATAACCTTATTCAACTTAACACCATTGATAACAAGGTTATGTAAATTGGTCTCACCTTGGGCATTATTATGTGCAAAAAACTCTGAACTTTGCACATGAAAAATGCGTTGTCCCCATGAGATTTCCTCCCCTGCGCCAAAGAAAAAAAACAGCGCCAATAAAGAGGTCATAAATAAGAACAGCATCGGCCGCTGGCCTTTTAATAACCAGACTCGACGCACACACACATAGAGACCGATTAATAAAAAAACTACCGTTGACCACTCTGTAAAACCATCTTCAATCACATAGTATTGTTTAAATGAATCATGATCAACATAACTCCAAACAAAACCAAGCAGTGTAAAGAATGAAAAATAAGCCATAGCTAATTTTTCAAATAATGATAAGTTTTTTAACATACTTAAACCTTTTCTTTGTATCATAGCCAACATTTCTATTAATTATATCAGATACTTGAGTATCTTAGCTTAAACCTAGATTTTATCATAAATAAGGCATTAGAGCTCTTGTGATTATTAAAGTTCCATTAAATAAATAATTCTAAAATGAATGTTCCGATTAAAAAATTAAGAATGCAGTCTACTAAAATACCTGATTCGTAACTAC
>WFNB01000042.1 GCA_015488755.1 Gammaproteobacteria bacterium
CGGAGATGTGTAGAAGAGACAGACTTGTATGTGCATTACCAATATGAACGTTCGTCAATATATGAAATTAATTTTGAATTAATGTATGCCCCTAAAAATGCTATGGGCACTGTAGTAGCCAATGGTTTAAAAAACAACCAAGATACAACACCTACAATTAATAAAAAGTATTCTATTGCTAGAAAATGGGAACGTTTTTTTACTCCAGCTAAAAACAATCTAATTATCCATGGCTCTGATTTCCATTCTTTCGATTCTTTATCAATCACAATAATTTCCTCTGTTAGTTTTGAGATTTCTATTTCAAAAACAGAGGCAAGTGATTTAAGAGTTTCAAGACTTGCTTTGTTACCTGCTTCAACTCTTTGAATCGTTCTTAAGCTTAAACCAGCCATTAGAGCTAGTTGCTCTTGAGACCAATTATTTTTTTCTCTTAGTTTTTTAACAATCATTATATTTCCTCACCTCCGCTTTTGGGAAACTATTAACTATTTTTGGCCATGTCGGTGACGCAATTTAGACGACAGTATAACGACACGATGACAATCAAGCACATAACGCCTAAATCAGGTGCGCCATAGGCGTCACCTGGATTTACTTGTTATGTTTTTCAAAATATATTGTTGGATATGAGCTTGACTACTAGTACCTATAGCCCACCCAAGGTGCTCTTCTACAAATGATGCAAGATCATCATTATTTGAATAAGCTGATTTTGCCTTCGCAACTGTTAGCATATTGATCATTTTGACTTGTTCATCTTTTGGGAGCAACTTAAATACTTGAGCGAATTCATTTGCAGAGTAAACAAGGGCCTTTCGAGATAATTGGACTCCCCCACACCTAAAATGTGGGGTAATATTAAAGCTCTCACACAACAATATTAAGAAGAGTCCTAGCATGAAGAATACTACAGTTGGCGTTGATTTAGCAAAAGAAGTTATTCAAGTTTGTATTTATACAAATAACAAAGTGCAATCAAATACTGAAATGACACATCACGAATTTCTTACTTGGCTATTTAAAAGCAAACCAACATTTATCGTATTTGAATCATGTGGTATGTCTAATTACTGGAAACAAAAAGCCATTGCCGCTGGTCACAAAGCTGAGTTAATTTCAGCTAAATTAGTATCAACCGTTCGGCAGAATCAAAAAACCGATAAAAATGATGCCTTAGCGATTGTTCAAGCATCATTATTGCCCGATGTTAACTTTATTCAAGGCAAAACCATTGAACAGCAACAATTGCAATCCATGGTGCGGTTACGAGATTTAGCCGTTAAGCAAAAAGTGGCACTAAGTAACCAGCTTAAAAGCTTATTATTGGAGTTTAATATCAGAATATCGGCTAAAAATGGTGGGTTAGTAGCAGGAATAAAGTCTTATATAGAAGATGCTGAAAATGAATTAAGTTTTGAATTTAGAGAAGCTTTTAATATGGCATCAACGCAGTACGAACAGTTACTAAAATCCATTGCTCGTTATGATTCATGTTTAGAAAAAACAGTAAATAATCATAAAGAATGTAAACGACTACTTCAGCTTGAAGGTGTCGGTGTTATTAATGCGGTTAATTTATATATTGCGCTTGGCTGCTCAGAAGTTGGTACATTCAACAAGGGTAAAGATGCTTCTGCCTGCATCGGTTTAACACCACTACAGCATTCCTCTGGTGGCAAAACTAAAATAGGCTCCATTGGAAAATATGTAAAAAACAGCACACTGAGAAGTCAGCTGATTATTGGCTCACTCGCTGCGGTTAGTCATGTTACCCGAAAAACAGCCGTCACTAAAAAAGAAGCTTGGATACAAGCATTAGCTGAACGCAGAGGCAAAAAATGCGCAGCAGTTGCCTTAGCCAATAAAACGGTGAGAACCGCATTTGCGATGCTCACCCAAGGTACAGAGTATAAAGCGGAAATGATTGCCGCCTAAAAAAGTTTAACAATAAAATGCAAAATTAAAGATAAAAATCAGCGTATTCATTCAGTTCGTGCCTCAGAGTCTAAAGAGCTCGCTTTCGAGATTTGAAAATACGTTCGCGAAAATATCATAGAGCCAGAGATAGCTTCTCAACTAGAGCTCGTACATAAGTTCGCATTTAATTCTTTAAATTTAATTTTTATTGTTGACAAGGGGGAGTCCACATAAGGAAC
>WFNB01000043.1 GCA_015488755.1 Gammaproteobacteria bacterium
AGGTAGGTACTTAAGGATAACTCTGTGTTTACGGAAGAAGTTTTTGCCACATGGATGTGGCAATAAAGCCTCCAAGGATGGATTTACGGCGTCTTGTGTAGTAAACACAGAGTTATCCTAGCCCAAAAGTTCTTAAGTACCTACCTATGAAGATAGTATAATTATTTTTTACCAGAGTAGAAAAATGGGGAGCCCATGACAATTTATAATACTGATGTCCTTGCTAATTTGTTTCTTAATTATGCTGATCGTATTACAGGGCTTGGCCATTACCAGTCAGAATATCAACACATATTAGGGCAGAAAAAAGCCGATCAGCTCGATAGCTTGCTGGCCTTATATGATCCTATTTACCCCTTGTTTGAGAAGTATTTATGGGAAAGTGATGAGTTTGATGCCTTATTAGCGATGTATCAGGACTTGTTTCGTGAACAGGAAAATTTAATTACTTTATCAACAGAAGATAAACGAGCTAATTTTATTTTAAGTATCCCTATTGCTGATCGTCCTGGACATCTTAAAGCGTGTTTGGAAAGTATCTATCAACTTTGTATCTTATATTCTTATGGAAAGAAATCTAATGGCCTATTTCCTAAAATAATGGTGATAATTGTTGAGGACTCCAAAGAACAAAAATGCATTGATGATGATATTGAACTGGCTAAATACTATACGCAAAAAGGCTTAGTTGTTCATCATTATGGTTTGCATGAACAATATGAATTAATGTTGCAGATACCAGAAATAGAACGAGATGCGGTCAGTTCTATTATTGGTGAGCCATCCACAGAAAAATTTTATCATAAGGGACAGGCAGTTACCCGAAATTTAAGCTATTTAAAAGCCATTCGTATAACAGAAGAACACCCTTTTTATAATAAAGACAACACCCTGTACTTCTTTGTTGATAGCGACCAATTATTCCAAGTAAATTTAGCCACTCTTGATGGTGATCGAGCTGTTTATGGCTTGAATTATTTTTATTATATTAACCGTATTTTTAGTGAACACAATTTAACTATGCTAACGGGTAAGCTTGTCGGTGATCCACCAGTCTCACCCTCTGTAATGACAGTTAATTTTTTAGATGATGTGATTGCCTTTATGCAACAATTAGCCAATAAAAAACCAGACAATGCCTGTCAATTTCATCCTGATGTTCGAATAAAGCCTGATGATGCAGCCTATCATGACATGGCACAATTATTTGGCTTTTCTGGGCATAATAAAAAAACTTATGATTATTGTTGTTTCATTCAGGGCGACCATGATCATATGACTTGTTTGCTAACCTTTGCACAACGAGTAAATTATTTCTTTTTTGGTGAGCATTTAACACGTAAAACCTATTTTACCTATCAAGATTTAATGGCTCTGGTACCTGCACGAACTATCTATCCGGGGAATTATATTACTACATTTTCAGGGCTTAAATATGCCATTCCTTTTGGACAACTACGCTTAAGAATGTCAGGTCCTACGACAGGGCGCTTGATTCAGTCAGAAATTGAAGGTGGCTTTGCCTCGGCTAATTTACCGATGCTGCATAATCGCACTTTACAAACAGATTTTAATGATGAATTTCGCCCTGGGGTTGAAGCGGATAAAAGTGATGTGATTGATCTGGGTGATGAATTTGAACGGCAGTTTTTTGGTGATTTAATGCTCTTTAGTGTAGCCAAATTATGCCAAAAGAATAAGACACATGTTTTTGACTATGAACAACTCAAGCAAACCTTTTCTGAGGTTGAGAATGAGCTTTTAGAACTGTATGAAAAAAAGCATAATACAGTCAATCAACGTTGTGATGAGTTAGCACAATTAATCAATGAGCCAACACATTGGTGGCAAAATAATGATGCCCCATCAATAAGCACAGCTATTGAATCGTTACAACGCTTTATTATTAATGTTCGGCATAATTTTGATAAACAATCCATTGTCTATCAGCATATTCAGTCTGCTTCCTATCGTCATAAAAAAATCACTCAAATGATAGAAGTCTTATTGCAGTACCCAGAGGATCGTTCAGCATGGGATAGGGTGCTAAATAAATTTTAAATCAAATAGGCATCAGCATGAGTAATAATATGTTGTCGATAATGCTCTGCCTTTCGTTTAATGGCATCTAGTTGTTTGTTTGAAAGCTTAATATTATGATAATTGGTTTGTTGCTTAATGATCCGCCCAGTCCTCATATTATCAGAAGAATCACCGGCACCAGCCTTTCCAGTAAGGGAAAAACATTGATAATCTTCATTTAATGGTGTGCTTAGCTCTAAATAATTTTGTAATTGAGTAAGCAGTTTTTGTGGCTGATGACGGATAAGATTAGCATCATAATAGTAATAGGCATGCTTATTTTGTTGGCAAAATTGAGCCATAGCCTGCAGTCGTTGAATATAATAATCCATGGCCAACTCAGCTTTGGCATAAGGATGATCCCCCTCTTTTTTTTGAAATAAGTTAATGATACTTTTGATGCTTTGTTCGGGAGGACGAATAGTGACCAGTATTTTATGCTTATTTGAGGTAAAATTTGCTGTACTAAGCTGGTATTGATTATGTAGTAACTTATCAAAAAAATAGTTCTTTAAGCCACTTAGTGCTGGTTTGATGGTATCTTTTTGTGCGTATTGTTGTCTCTGTTTAGCTAAGTCGTCCTGAGCTTGATAACTTAGATGCATTTCATAATAACCATTGATTTGGGGGTGTGAACCAAGAATATGGCTGATTAAACTGCTATTAGCGCGCATATGGCTAATAAGAAAGATATGTTGATAATCTGGCATAATGACTAATAAATTAAGCTGAATCTCTAGAAGTGCTAAAGTATATACGCAATGCTATCTTAAATAAATCAGTTGATTTATTTAGGTGGATGCTTGCTATAACAATAGATTAAGAAAATGACTACTTTTTGTGGCACTGAGTAGTCAAAAAAAATATAATGCTAGTTTGTTTTTATGAGCAAACCATCACCATTAGCTCCTAAATGTTTTAATTTTAACTATAAAAATCCCGATCTCAACTATAAAATCTTATGAAAATTACTGTAAGTGAGCTACTTGTCCGTTTTATGGAGCGCCTTGGTATTGACCATATTTTTGGTATGCCAGGGGCACATATTCTACCTGTTTATGATAGCTTGTACGACTCTTCTATCAAATGCATTTTAGCAAAACATGAGCAGGGTGCTTCATTTATGGCGGGTGGCTATGTCAGAGCGTCAGGTAAAATTTCTGCCTGCATTACCACCGCAGGGCCTGGAGCCACTAATTTAGTCACAGGTATTGCTAATGCCTATGTCGATAAACAGCCTATTTTAGTGATTACAGGGGAAACCCCCACCCATATTTTTGGTAAAGGGGGACTACAGGAAAGCTCTGGTGAAGGGGGCAGTCTGGATCAAAATGCTTTATTTGATAGCATCACTAAATACAGCAAGTTAATTGAACGTACTGATTATCTTGCTAATGTTCTGGTTCGAGCGGCTAAAATTTTACTCTCAGACAGTTCTGGACCCGTATTACTCAGCTTTCCCTTTAATATTCAAAGTGAATTAGTGGATGATGCTATTTTAGATCAGATCAATCATAAAAAATATCATCATCACTATTATCATGATATTAATGCCTCTAATGAATTAGTTAAATTAATTGCGACTGCACATGCGCCTGTTATTGTTGCCGGTAATGGTTGTATTGTGTCCAATGCTCAAGCACAAGTTTCACAACTTAGCCAAATTATGTCCATTCCTGTTACCTCAAGCCTAAAAGGTAAAGGGGTCATTAGTGAATATTCTGAGCTATCTCTAGGAAGTTTAGGGGTAACCTCTTATGGTGGGGCATATGATTATATTGTTGAGCAAGCCGATGTTATTATTTTTTTAGGGGCAAGTTTTAATGAACGCACCAGTTATGTTTGGAACGACACTCTATTAAAAGATAAGAAACTGGTACAAATTGATAATAATATTGAACAATTAGAGAAAGTATTTAAAGCGGATATTGCTATTTTGGGTGATATTGCTGCCGTGCTTAATAATGTTAATCAGCAACTGCAAACACAATTAGAGCAAGGACAGATTCAACGTAAAGACTGTCTGGATACTTTGATGGAATATCGGGCGTATAGTTTAGAAAATCCTGATCGAAATGTGACGGACTTGCGCGATCGTTTTCCTTTGGTGGAATATTTTTTTAGTGAGTTGCAAACCCATTTAACAAAAAATATTATGGTCTTTGATGATAATATTATTTTTGCCCAAAATTTCTTTAATGTGTCTGCTGAAAATCGTTATTATCCTAACTCTGGTGTCTCTTCTTTAGGCCATGCTATTCCTGCTGCAATCGGTGCTCGCATGGCTGAAAATAAACCAGTGTTTGCTATTATTGGCGATGGTGGTTTTCAAATGTGTTGCATGGAAATTATGACCGCGGTCAATTATCAATTACCGATGACCATTGTCTTGTTTAATAATTCAACCATGGGCTTGATCCGTAAAAATCAATTTCAACAATATGATGAACGCTATATTAATTGTGATTTTATTAATCCTGATTATGAACTATTGTCTCGCTCCTTTGGTATGAACTATTATAAAATCAGCACTCAGTCTGATCTTGATGGTTTATTACCTTCGCTAGATTACTATGAAGGTATTAATTTGATTGAGATTAGGATTGATAAGAATGTGTTTCCTGGTTATACCTCCAAGCGCTAAACGATGAAATACAGACTAAAAATACCTGAAAGTGCATTTTTAGTCTGCTTTTAGTCCCGTTCTAAAATAAGACAGTCTTTATTCATAGACGGGCTTATACACGACCAAAAAAGTCTTTGTTTACCTTTTTAGCTTTGCATAGAGAGAGCCTGATGTGATTAATGTTTATCCTGCCAATCGACTTGAAAACTTAGTAGTATTGCTTGATAAAGTCATGCAAACAGGTGATCGCAATGCCATTTTAAGCGAAGAAATTATACTGGTGCAAAGTCAGGGGATGCAACACTGGCTTAATTTGCAGCTGGCTCAAAGTCGAGGCATCAGTATGAATTTGAGTTTCAGTTTGCCAATGGCATTTTTTTGGACTCAGATCAGAACGATTCTAGGCAAGGAGCATGTTCCAGAAACATCCGCTTATACTAGAGAAGTTCTTAGCTGGCGACTTTATGAGTTGCTTGGTAGTGATGAGATTATCAATAATCCAGAGTGTCAGGAAGCAAATGATTATTGGTTAAAAAACAGCAAGAATAACGACCATAAACGTTTTCAGTTAGCCTGCCAATTAGCCGATTTATTTGAGCAATACCTTATATTTCGCCCTGATTGGTTACTGGCATGGGAAGATAATAAAAAAGTAACAATAAGTGCTACGCACCAGATAGACACCAATGCTGAGCGTTGGCAGGCTATACTTTGGCGTGCCTTAGTCGCACAAAATCCACAACATCCCGTTGCCTTACTAAAAAAAGCAATGGCTTGTTTAGCCAATAATTCCTATAAGTTAGCCGATAGGATCAGTCTTTTTGGTATTAATACCTTACCACCTTTATGGCTAGAATTTTTAAGCCAACTAGGTGACTATAGCCAGATTCATTTTTTTCACTTGAATCCTTGTGTGGCGTATTGGGGTGATCTGAAAACAGATAAATCCTATGCCAAAGAACAGTTTTATCGTTGGTTAAAAAGTAGTGACTATTTAGCAACACAAACAGACGAACAAACAAGTAATCCATTATTAGCCAACCTTGGTAAACAAGGTAAAGAGTTTATTGAATTACTTAGTGAGTATATTGCCATAGAAATTCCTGTCTATGAATCACCAAATGAACAGCCACAAGAGCAAGGGAATCAAGGCTCAGTATTACAACAGATTCAGACGGATATTTTACAGCTTTATGATGCTCGTAATACGGGTTCAGAAAAAAAATGGATAGATGATAGTATTACCATAGTCTCAGCTCATAATGCCCTGCGAGAAATACAAGCCTTACATGATTGGTTATTATTACAGATTAATGATCCTGTAAATAAACTGACCCCAAAAGATATTTTGGTCATGTGTCCAAATATTGAAAACTATGCGCCTTATGTGGATGCTGTGTTTGCTCATGGTTGGCATGACTGGAGTGAACAAGTCCCCCCTTTGCCTTGTTCGATTGCTGACAGGAGCCTAAAAGATTCAGAACCTTTGGTACAAGCATTTATCAGTCTTTTAGAATTACCTGATAGTCGCTTTCAGGTTAGCCAATTAGTAAGCTATTTGCGTTTGCCAGCCATACAGAAAAAATTTAATTTTTTGGAAGATGATCTACTTATCTTAGAGCGTTGGATACAGCATGCTCATATTCATTGGGGCTTGGATAAAAATCATAAAGAAAAAATACTGGATGGCTATGCTGCTAATGATAAATTTAGCTGGTATCAGGGACTTAAACGGCTCTTATTAGGTTTCGCCTATAGTGATCAAAATAGTCTTTATGATGAGCAACTTTTATTGGCTGATGTTGAGGGAGAAGATGCCTTATTATTAGGCCATTATTTAGAGCTATTAGAACAATTAAAGCACTATGCTCAGTCATTACAAATAGCCAAAACAGCAGTGCAATGGCAAGTCTTTTTATTGCAACTAAAAGAGGATTTATTTCAGCCACTTTCTGATGATGACAATGCCCAAAGGATTATTGAACAGGCCATAGATGATCTGGGTGAATACACTACACAGGCCGAGTTATCTAAGCCATTACCATTAACGATTGTACGTGATTTTTTGATTGATCATTTTTCTCAGGTGGAAGCCAGTCGTCAGTTTATGACGGGGCAGGTGACGTTTTGTTCGATGATCCCTATGCGTAGTGTGCCGTTTCGTATTATTGCTGTTTTGGGGCTCAATGATGGTGAATTTCCTCGCCAACGTCAGCCCATGGGCTTTGATTTAATGGCCTATGAGGCATCCCCTCGCAAGGGTGATCGATCCAGACGAGGTGATGATCGTTATTTATTTCTAGAAGCGTTAATTTCCTGTCGGGAAAAATTGTACCTCAGTTATCAGGGTCATGATAGTAAAACCAATAATAAACGTGAGCCTTCACTGGTGTTATATGAATTGATGACCTACTTAGAACACGCCTATGGTTGGCAACTGTCTGAGGAAAATAAGGGTGATAGGATTGCCATTCCCTTGCAAGCCTTTAGTAGGGATAATTATCAAAGCAAAACTGATAAAAAAGCATTATATAGTTTTAATGCCAATTGGCTAAAACTCAGTGAACCATGTGAAAGTATCAATAATATGCAATCTCTGAAAGATTTTCCTATAGCGGATTCTGCTGATACTAGGGTGGACAAAAAACAAACACTAACGGCTGAAGACTTAGTGGCATTTTTTGACAATCCTTGTAAACAATTAGCCCAACAGCGTTTAGGCTTGTACTTTGAGTCTTATATTAATACCCCCGATGATATTGAACCCTTTGTGAGTAATCATCTGGATCGCTATCTTATTCAAGATGATATTATTCGTCTGTCTTTATCTCAAGATGCGGATGAACAAAGCATTGATGAAATGATAAAAGGGGTCACTCTGAGTGGCCAGTTGCCAGATATTCCTTCTTTAGCAGATGACTTAAGTGATTGGCAAAAACAAGCTTGTGAATTTGCTGATTATATTCGGGATCGAAAAGGAGACAAGCAACTTGATAAGCGCTCTGTTAGTCTAAGTATTGATCATCTGACAATAAGCGCTCACTTACCTATACTGGATAAACAATTACTCTACTGGCGTTTAGCCAATCCAAAAGGAAAAGATGATATACGCTTATGGGTACATCATCTTATTGCCCAAGTCACCTTGGGAGAGTATGCCACACAGGGTATTTTTCGCTCAGCTAAGGATGATAAGCTGACCTCAGTTTTATTTCCTTCTATTGCTAAAGAGATAGCACTCAAGCACTTAGAAACACTGATTCAATATTACTATCAGGGTATGCAAGAACCTCTATTATTAAATGCCTCACTAGCACAAAAACATTGTTTGATTAAGCAGACAAAAACCAATAAAACCGGACAAAAACCTTTATCAGAACAAGATTTTATCAACTTTTGGCAGGATGACTTTCAAACACAGAGCTTAGGAAGTGACCCTTATGTTCATTGGTTTTTTAAAGACCAATGCCCAGACTGGCAGGGGTATTGGCAACAATACATAGAACAACTTTACCAGCCATTATATGAACTACGTCAGGAGACGACACATAATGACTAACAATAAGATTCATATACAAAAACTGGCTCCTGAATCTTTGCCTTTATCTGGCTGTCATTTAATTGAAGCCAGTGCTGGTACGGGAAAAACCTATAATATTACCCGTATTTATTTACGTTTATTATTAGAAAAAAAACTAGATGTTAAACATATCTTAGTCATGACCTTTACCCGAGCGGCCACAGAAGAATTACGAGCACGCATTGGTCAAGAAATTCGTCATGCCTTAGAAAACTGGCAGATACTTTCACAAGCGGATAATGACGATAATTTTTTTAAAGAATTAACCCAGCGCTTTTGCTTCAATGATGTCAAAGTCCCCCTACATAATGCCCTTTTACATCTTGATGAAGCGGCTATTTTTACCATTCACGGGTTTTGTAAGCGAGTCTTGTCACAATATGCCTTTAGCAGTGGTACGGATTTCACAGTGCAAATGGAACACAATACCTATGACCTAGAATTAGATTCAGTAAGGGATTGGTATCGCGTTTTGGCTCATCAGAACTTTGCTCATGAGACCTCTTCAGACTATCATTACCTAAGCACAAAATGGCCTACCCCTGAACAGTTTCATCGTGCTTTTCAGGAGTTATTTGCCAGTAATGTGAATGTGCAGAGTCAAAGTGTCGAAGCTATTTTAGCTGCCTTTGCAAAACAAAAACAGCATGCTTTGGAACAACTACAACAGCATCAGGGATTGGTGTTTGAGCACTTAATTGACTCGCATAAACAAAAAGAGACTAGAGCGAAAGAATGGGATGTATTGATACAGTGGTTAACCAGTGATGGCTTAACAAATGATAGTGGCCAACAAGAAGGTGAAAACAAGCTATGGGCTATGCCAAAAGATGCGGTCAGTGTTTTTGACAGGAGACATTTTTCCAGAAAAGACCTGGCAATAAGAGAGCAGTTAGACACGCTTTTTACACCGCTTAAACAGTTGCAAAAAGACTTAGGTAAACTGGATAAATTATTATTGCAGGCCAAAAGCAATTATATTGCTTGCCAAGGTATTGCTATTATTCGCAAAAAAATTGCAGCAGCTAAAGAACAACAAAAAGTGATGAACTTTGATGATTTGATCCATCAATTAGCTCAGGCATTAAGTACAGAAAATACCCTAGTCGATCAAATAAGAACACAATATCCTATTGCTTTAGTGGATGAATTTCAAGACACCGATCCTCAACAGTATGCTATCTTAAAGGCTTTGTATCTTAATAGTCTAAAAAAAGCACCCAAGGAAAAAGAACAAGATAATTATCAACTTGCATTGTATATGATTGGTGATCCTAAACAGGCAATTTATGCCTTTCGTAGTGGTGATGTGTTTACCTATCTATCGGCTCGCAATGATGCCGATCAACAATGGTTGATGGATACCAACTGGCGTTCATCCACAGCTATGATCAATGCCTATAATCGCTTGTTTTATGGAGCCTCATTAAATAATAAAAAACCGGCAACTACGTTTAAATTTGGTATTGATTATAGTCCAGTGAAATCAGCAGGGAAGGCCGATTTAACCCCCCTACAAATAGACGCTACTATTGGTACAGAACACGCCTTACAATTGGTTTCTTTTGCTTATCAAGAAGCGTTTAAAATAAGCTCTTCAAATAGTGAAATGAAGCAAAGCTTTTATCCAATTATTGCCAGTTGGTGTGCTCGGGAAATTCATAATCTTTTGACTCATAATACGCGTATTGGTGAACGTAGCATACAAGCACAGGACATTGCTATTCTGGTGCGTGATAAAACAGAAGCCGCCTATCTTAGTGATGCCCTAAATGCCATTAATTATTCCAGTGTCTATTTAAGTGCCCATGATAGTGTTTTTGCCAGTGAAGAAGCTACTGAATTAGAGCAGGCCTTAACAGGTATTTTAGAATTGGAGAATGAGCGTTTTTTTATTGCCGCTTTAGCCACTCACTATTTTGCTTGTGATAGCAAGCAACTATTGCTGATCCATGAGGATGAAAATCAATGGGAACTGTTTCGCGTTCGCCTTATTGAATTGCGTGACATCTGGTTAAAACGGGGCTTTATGGCAATGGCTTTGATGCTGATTAAACAGCAAGATGAACACTCGTATTGTCCTAATTCTCAGCAACACGAGCGCTCATTAACCAATACCATTCATTTGTTTGAGCTATTACAGCAAGCCAGTCAACAATATCAGCAGCCAGAACAATTATTGAATTATTTACGTGAACAAATTCAGCTACCGCAGAACATGCCTGAGAGTGAGTTGCGCTTAGAAAGTGATGCCAATCTGATCCGTATTATTACTCAGCATGGTGCTAAAGGCTTAGAATATCCCATTGTGTTTATTCCCTTTGCAACACGATATAAAGACCCTACAAAATTTGGCTCTAAAACTATTGATTTATTTAAGTATCATAATCGTGATGATTACTTGTTGAATTATTTTATTGGCAAGAACCAGGCGGTTATTGATTTATACAGAGAAGAGGCTTATGCCGAAAGTATTCGTTTACTTTATGTGGCCATTACTCGGGCACAGTATCGTTGTTATCTTTGTGTTGCTCCCTTTAAGGATTCTCATCTATCATCACTGGGTCAGACTTTGCAATTAGCCAAGACAAAAGATTTGGATGCCAAATTATCATTATTAGTTACCTCAGAACCTATGAGTATTGCCAAACAGTCTATTGATGCCATTGAATTTCCCCTATCAGGCAAGAGCTACAGTGAAACACTTATTGATGCTGCTCACTATGAAGCCCAAGTCTTTACAGGAAAAATTGAACGGAATTGGTGGCTAAGCTCTTTTTCAGCCTTAACAAAAAATTTACGTCATGGTGGTTTATCCCTACCTGATCGTGATCGAGATGCAGTGGCTTATTTATCTGAAGAGGCCATCGCTTTGGCTCAAACAGTGCGTTTTACCTTAACAAAAGGTGCTGCTGCGGGTAATTTATTACATGATATTTTAGAGCATTGTGATTTTTCAGCACCGCTTTCAGCACCACTATGGCAACAAAATTTAGCACGGCCACTGAGTCGCTATAATGAGTCCTTAGATAGCACACAACAAGAGGAACTAATCGCTTGGCTTAAGGATTGTTTGCAGACACCTTTGCCTAATGGTCCCAAATTAAATGATTTATGTTGGCCGGATACCTTGCGTGAGAGTGAATTTTATTTCCCAATGCAAGGCGTACCACTTGATGCCTTGTCGAGTGTGCTTGCTAGACATCGACAACAGCGCTATCAGCAATCTGCTCAAGCACCCGAACAAAGCCATCTACCACCAAAGATCGTGCAATTAGGGCAGCAAACACTAACTGGTATGATGCATGGTTTTATTGACTTAATTTTCCATTGGCAGGGGCGCTACTATGTTGTGGATTATAAATCTACCTATCTAGGGGATCAATTAGATGCCTATAATCAAGCGGCTTTGGATAAAAATGTGGCTGATAATTATTATGATATGCAATATCTACTCTATAGTTTAGCCTTACATCGCTATTTAAAAAATAGACTTGACGACTATGATGCCGATAAACACTTTGGTGGCGTATACTATCTTTATTTGCGTGGTATGAGTGCTCATTCTGATACGGGTATTTTTACGACCACGATAAGTTCGCACTTATTACAAGAATTGGATTACTTGTTTTCCTCCCAGTCGGTATCGGATGCCCATGCCAATACCACAAAAAGAAAAGAGGTATAATATGTATACCTCATTGAAACAGTGTCAAAGCCATCTAGAAGGTATTCAAGCTATTGATTTTTTTCTGGCCAGAGAAATTTGCCATGCACTTAAGTCAGCACGAACAAAAGCACTAGATGACTTATTATTTCACTCTATTATGGCCACCTCACAGGCATTAAGAGAGGGGCACACCTGTTTAAAATTAACGGCTATTGCTAGTAATAAACACACCTGCGTTTATTGGTCTTCTGATAGATATATTGATGATAGGATCACTGATTCAAAGAGCAAACCGGATCAAAATAAAGCAGGTTATCAATTTCCTCTATTGGATGATTGGCATAATAGCTTAGTTGCTTTAAGCTTACAGGCAGAGGCGAAACAGCCATTAGTGTATGAAAATAAGCGTCTCTATCTTCGTCGTTATTGGCAATTTGAAGATGAATTAGGCAACATGCTTCATACCCGTTTGCAACAGATGGTTGATAGTCACTCATTCGATAATGAGCAGGCGAAAAAAATAATCCAGATACTATTTCCCAAACAAGCATCAATTAGCAATGAAATTGACTGGCAAAAAATAGCGGTTGCTAATGCTCTGATTCACCCAATGAGTATTATTGCTGGAGGGCCTGGGACAGGTAAAACCTTTACGGTAACCAAACTCTTATTGGCTCTACAATATTTAGCCCCTACCCCATTAAGAATGGCATTATTAGCCCCCACGGGTAAGGCTGCCCAGCGTCTTAATGAATCCATTCAAAAGGCCAAACATGCCTTATCTGAAAACCCACATATTGATGCCCAATATTTAGCCACAATTCCAGAAAACGCCAATACCGTACATCGTTTGTTAGGTGTGATCCCCCAAAGTCATGATTTTCGTTATGGGTCAGATAATCGTCTTCCTTTTGATGTGATCCTAGTGGATGAAGTGTCGATGGTGGACTTAGCTTTAATGACGCGTTTGCTACGGGCAATAGAGACACAATGCCGGATTATTTTTTTAGGTGACTCGGATCAATTAGCCTCAGTATCGGTTGGCAGTATTTTGGCAGACTTAATGCCAGAGGCTAAGCGGCAAGTTAATGTCTATTCACAACGTTGTGTTGCGCAACTGAGTGACCTAACTGATGTGGATTTTGAGCTATCAGAGGCTAATGGATATTATGATTATTTAACGGTATTACAAAAAAGTTATCGCTTTGATGGTCGCGGTGAAATAGGTAACTTAGCCAAAAAGGTAATTTCTGGTGATGCAAAAATAAGCTGGCAGTATTTATCTCAGGCGAAAAAACAAATTGCCCTGATTGACTTGGCGCATTATGAACTATGGCTTGATGATATGGTTGAGCATTATTATGTGCCGATTTTTTCAGCAATAGCACAGGGACATACGGGGCTTAAAGGGGCCTTTGTATGGCTTAAGCAATTTCGATTTTTGGCTGCGACCCGTAAGGGAAAATACAGTGTCAGCAGTATCAATGATAGGGTTGAACAGCGATTACGGAAAAAAGGGCTGATTGTTGCTGATAATGACTATTATGCAGGTCGGCCGATTATGGTGACTCAAAACCACTATAAGCTCAATTTGTATAATGGTGATATGGGCTTATTATGGCCAAATAGTGATGGTAAATTATATGCCGTGTTTCCAGAAGGTGATAATGAGTTCCGTTGGCTGAGTCTGGGACGATTACCCAAGGTGGATACTGTGTATGCAATGACCATCCACAAAACACAAGGCTCTGAATTTGACCATGTGGCTTTGGTTCTGCCGGAACAAGACAGTCCTTTATTATCCAGAGAATTACTCTATACTGCTATCACAAGAGCCAGTAAACAACTGAGTGTTTATGCAACTAAAAGCATTTTTATGTGCGGAGTAAAACGTAAGGTGCAGCGTTATTCAGGCTTAAGAAATAAAGTCATTATTGAAGAGGGGGCTTTAGCCCCGTAGATTAAGTGGGACTCAAGTTCCAGTTCCAGTTGTTGCACCAATTTATAATTAGGATCACAATTATGTGGCAAAAACTGTTATCAAAAAGTCGATACTATGCCTTAGATAATATAAAAAAAGATGATAATGAAGAATATTATCGCAGTAGTTTTCATAAGGACTATGACCGGCTGATTTTTTCTAATTCGTTTCGGCGTTTATCAAAAAAAACGCAGGTGCACCCCTTATCAAAAAATGATCATGTGCATAATCGTTTGACTCATAGTTTAGAAGTGGCTAGTGTGGGTCGAAGTTTGGGTTTAAGGGCGGGCGAATTATTAAAACAAAAATACGATCCAAGCATTAACCCTTACGATGTTGCTTATATTATTCAGACAGCTTGCTTGGCTCATGATATTGGCAACCCTCCCTTTGGTCATGCGGGCGAAGAAGTCATTAAGGAATGGTTTAAAAAAAATGAAGACCAAGACTTTCTTAACACATTATCGGCTAAACACCGAGCAGATTTTCAAAATCTTGATGGTAATGCCCAAAGTTTTCGTATTGTCAGTCAATTAGAAAATCACTTATTCTCTGGTGGTATGCATTTAACCTTTGCCACCCTTGGGACATTAATTAAATACCCTTATTCTTCTAGTCATTGTGTTGCAAAAGGTAAAGCAAAATTTAACTTTTTCCAAAGTGATAAAGTGATTTTTCAATGTGTGTTTGATGAATTGGGCTTGCGTTCTGATACGGGTACTTATCGTCGTCATCCCTTATCGTATTTAATGGAAGCAGCTGATGATATTTGTTATGGCCTATTGGATCTGCAAGATGCTTTAGAGCTAAAAATCATCACACTCTCTGATATGGAAAATATTTTTTCATCCTTATGTGGTCGTGCTATTACTGAGGATGTTTTTAAAAATAATCAGGGTAGTGATATTCAGAAAGTATCAAAATTAGTGGCGATGGCAATTAATAAATTGGCCTTACATACCATGACTGTTTTTGAGGAAAATTTAGAGGCCTTACTCAGTGATGATCAACCTAAAGATTTAATTGATTGCTTTACCAATGAGGCGTTAAAAAAAGGTATTATTGATGCTAAAAAATTAGGCGTTAATAAAATTTTTAATGAATCCAGAAAAATTGAATTGGAGCTGGGTGCTTATAATATTATTGAAACGGTCTTAGATAATTTAATTCGAGCGACTTATGAACTGCATCAAAAAGATGAACACAGCTTATCATTTAGAAATAAACGCATTTTAAAATTAATGGCCAATGATCGCCCCCAAAAATCAGGGGATTTATATTCTATGTATCAACGGGTGGTGGATTATCTGGTGGGTATGACGGACAATCACGCAAAATATATTGCTAAGCAACTCAATGGTATGGGTTAAGCTAGATAAATTTGTTGTTCTCCGCTTTAATGAGTGGGATTTTGCCTAAAATAAGAACATGCTCTGCTTATCAGAAATAGAGGTTTGTCTGATTCTATTTAACGATTTCATAATGCCGAAGAACGAACTTAGGGGCTTACTGAAATATGCATTTTGAAGTTGTTTTGGTATATATCGCTAAAATAAAGAGGATTACTTAATGGGAATTTTACCCGAATATATACTTTATGAAAAGTCACTAATAGGCATACTTGCCGTTGTAAACCCATTGGGTGCAATACCTATTTACTTATCACTAACAGGTGATAGAACGGCAGAAGAAAAAAATACGATCGCTAGAACAGGAGCGCTTTCTGTAGCTATTATATTGCTTGTTTCGCTCTGGTCTGGTGAGCTTATTTTATCCTTCTTTGGTATTAGCATATCGGCATTTCGTGCTGCAGGTGGTTTGTTAATATTATTAATGGCAATCTCAATGCTACATGCGAAACAAAGTAATGTGAGACAAAACCAAGGAGAATCTGATGAAGCTGTTGAAAAAGAAAATATTGCGGTTGTTCCCTTAGCTATTCCTTTGATGGCAGGACCAGGAGCTATTAGCCTTGTGATTATAGATGCACACAAAGCGAGTAGTTTGATCGAAAAACTGATACTTAGTACCGATATTTTACTCATTGCTGCCTTGGTTTGGCTTGCCCTAAGATTGGCATCACCTATAGGTGATAAACTAGGAACTACAGGGCTTAATATAGCGACACGTATCATGGGCTTATTACTGGCAGCAATTGCATTTGAAATGCTTGCTGCGGGACTTGTTAGGCTGATGCCTGGGCTTGCCTAATTCCAAATGATAGAACTACCAAAAAGCGACAACAGACAATTTAAAACGTCATTTGTAAAAACGAGCTACTTTACATTGTCGCTGAGCAAGGCGTTGAGGCTGTAGAATAACTCGATTTTTGCTAAAAATGAGTATTTTTGGTTTGCATGAGTAAAATTATAAGTTGATAAATCAATAAGTTGTGGATGTAAAATTAAATTTTAAAAGTTTATGAAAAGTGAACTATACTGCACCCTCATTAAGCGCTATACAAATTTTCTGGGCGATTAGGCATATTCATTAGTTGCTTAGTATCACTGGCAAAAGGTTCGTGAGTTTGAATCCCTTGTATTGATATACTGAGCATATCAACAACCCATTGTGCTAATTCAGGATGTATTTGATAATAAATCCACAAGCCCATTTTTCGATCACTGACTAAGCCTGCCTTTCTTAAATTACCAAGGTGGTGGGATATTTTGGGTTGTGGTAGGTCTAAAGCATAGGTCAATTCACAGACACAAAGCTCCCCTTGTTGGACTAATAAAGACAGACAGCGCAAACGAGTCTGATCAGAGAGTGATTTGAATAATTGTGTGGGTTCAGTAATGTGCATTGCTTGCCTAGTATTTTGAATGATTGTGCTAGCTGCGTGACCTAAGTTACCTTAAATAAAACTATCCTTAAAAGTCACTATATCTATATTTGTCGATATGCTATAGTCACATGAGTTAATATGTCAAAAACTAATGGTTAGGTCAATAAAAATTCGTAACTATTTAGCGTATTTAAAAAGTATCTAGTCTGGCAGGCTGTATTGACGGGCTTTGTGAAAATAGGGATGTTTTCATAAAGCCCTACATGATGATATGGACTCCTCCTTTTCAGCATTTAGTCAGCTAGACCTGATACGGCCAATATACTGGGCAGTTACAATAATTCTTAATAACCCACCTTTATTACTGTGAGCTTACTATGTCTAAGAATGCAAAACGCTTAACAAGCCTTTTTATTATTATTTTTGCTGTGGCCTTGGCAATAGGAGCTGTTTTATTACGAAAACATCGGCTTGCTCAAGTTGAATCGTTGGCAAAAATAACCGTGACGCCTTGGGCTTTACATAGTATTAATGTAAAAAAAGGCCATGTTTCTAGGGATTTTCTGGCCTTGGCCACATTAAATGGTAGTACAGAAATTACCATCAGTAGTCAAACCTCAGGTGAAATTGAAGCAATGGGGCCACGTGAAGGGGTCAAGGTCAAAAAAGGGGATTTACTGGCTAAAATTTCAGTGAATGAATTATTGGAGCAACGGGCAGCATTGAACGCCCAACTGCAAGCGGCTGAAGCGGATCTATCTCGAACACAGGATGAATTTGCCCGACAGAAAAAACTGATCAAACAACATCTGACTTCTCAAGAACTCTATGAGAGTAAAAAAACCGCGTCTCTATCGGCACAAAAACAAGTCAACAATATCCAGCGGCAAATTGCTGCGCAAAATGTGCGTATCGGTTATGGCACCATCTATGCACCTGTTGATGCCTTAGTGGCATCACGCTTGAGTGAACCTGGTGATATTGCCATGGCGGGGAAAAAACTTTATGTCCTGACCATTGATACCACCTCAAGGCTACAGCTTAAATTACCACAACAGGTATTGGAGCGGGTGCATTCAGGAACAGAAGTGATTCTTTCTTATGGCAGTCAAAAACAAACGGTACACTTATCACGGATATTTCCGGCACTGGATGATCATGCGCTGGGTACGGTAGAAGCGGATTTGAATCGTATGCCCTTTGGCTTGCCTAGTGGTGCGCGGATCTCAGCGCGAGTTATTTTAGAGTCAGTTGATAATGCCTTAATCATTCCTCACCAAGCCATTGTTGAAATGGGGCAAGCCAGTCAATCAAATGCGACTCAAGCAAATAGCGATCAAGTAATAAAACAAGGCTTTGTTTTTAAAGTATTGAGTGATAAGAACGATCCCAAGGTAAGTAAGCACTTACAGCGTTTGGTGGTGAGTATTGTTTTAAATGCCCATAAAGTTCTTGCCATTCGTAGTGATGACCTACACGAAGGGGATCAATTAATTATGGCTCATGAAAGTGTGTTATTGCAATTACAAGATAATGATCCGGTCATTATTGAAGCGGCACAGAGTCATTCATTTGATGGAGCCCAATAATGAGCTTTTCAGAACGTTTATTGGCACAACCTCATGCCATTATTGCCGCCACGATTGTTGCCTTGCTACTGGGCTGGCTGGGCTTTAAGAATATTCCAACTAATTTATTTCCTAATACCAATCGTCCTAGTATTTCAGTGGTTGTGCAGTGGCCCGGTGCGACGGCTGATGATGTAGCCAATGAGGTGACTCATGCTTTAGAAGTGCGCTTATTTGCCATTGATGGGGTACGCCGTGTCACCTCAACTTCTCGTGATGAAGTCTCAGCCGTACAAGTTGAATTTGACTATGGTAATGAAATTAATATGGCTGCCAATGCTGTAAGTACCGAACTTTCTCGTGTTCGGGGACAGTTGCCTATGGGGATCCATGAACCTCTTATTTTTAAAATCACGGATGCGGCGCGTCCCGTCATGACTTTGGCAGTGAGTGCGGCAGTAAATAGTGGTTTGGATCTGGCTCAAGTAAGACGGATTGCAGAACATGATCTAAGAGATACCTTATTAAATTTACCAGGGGTTTCTGAAGCCGAGATTTTTGGTGGCCCCATTCGTCAAGTCAATATTGATCTTGACCGAGATAAATTACTGGCCAGCCAACTTGATGTGGCTCAGGTGGCGGCTGCCTTAGCCCAGTCTAATATTTCTCAACCGGCCGGCTTGGTCTTTCGTGATGGCGAACGTCTGCGCCTAACGGCTCAGACCTTAGCCAAAGGACCTGATGATTTAGCGGCTATTCTAGTCCCTCTTGAGGGGGGGCAGCACATTCGTGTAGGAGATTTAGGACGGGTACATTGGGGGGCTTCTGATCCAACCTCACTCTATCATGGTAATGGTAAAGAAGCGGTTGCTATTGCCTTGTTACGATCAGAAAAAGGCTTTGCCCAGCCAGTGATTGATTCCGTTAATCAACACCTCAAAGAAGTACAAAAACAATTTCCAACACTAGAGATACAAGTGGCGGATACGCAGGGGCGTTTAATTGGTTTAACCGTCAATAATATGCTCAATTCGTTACGTGATGCCATTATTATGACCGTGATTGTCATTCTGCTCTTTATTGGCAATTCCAGAGCGGCTTTAGTGGTGGCAATTTCATTACCGATTTCTTATTTGCTCAGTTTTGCTGTCCTTTGGTGGATAGGTTTTGAGTTTGATATGGTCACCTTATCAGCCATTATTATTGCGGTAGGTTTACTGGCTGATGATGTTATTGTGGTTATGGAAAACATTGAGCGGCGGATGCGAGAACTCGGTGAAAAACGCCGCATAGCCGCTATACGAGGTTTGGATGAAATTATCTTAGCTGATACCAGTGGTACCATCAGTACGATTCTCGTATTAGTGCCTATTATGTTTATTGGTGGTTATGTGCAAACGGTGTTGCGACCACTCACCGTGACATTATCTGTGGCACTGATGGCTTCATTAGTCGTCTCTGTTGCCTTAATCCCTTTATTTGCGCCATTAATATTAAAGCCCGGTGCTAAAGATCCACTGGCATTTGTACTAAACCCTTTTACTCGTTTTATTATGGAACCATTAAAACGTTTTTACATTTATTTGGTCTCTTGGGGGCTGGAACATCGGGCATTAGTATTGGTGTTATTTACTGCTTTGTTTGTTGTTTCTGCCAGCCAAATGAGAATGTTAGGGCGAGAAATTATGCCTTTAATGGATACGGGCATTTCTAAAATAACATTTGAAGCACAAGCGGATACCGATGATCAACAAATGCAGAAGATTGTTAAACAGGTTGAAAGCACCATTCATCAAGTGATTCCAGCAGACTGGCTACTCTCAGACTCAGCAATTATTGGCTCTGAGGCGGGTGTTAAATCCTTTGGCGCACAACGTCTACTGCAACAAGGTGAGGTGACTATTAATTTAGTGGATCGTTTTCATCGTGATAAAAGTCTCTATACCATTAATGAAGAACTGCGACATAGCCTAAGAGCCATTCCAGGATTAATTTCTGCCAATGTATCCGTATTTGGTGCGACTCCGCTATCATCCATTCGTGCCAATGTTGATGTCATGATTAAAGGGCCTGATCCTGCGGTGCTAGATAAGTTGGCCGATCAAGTGAGCCAACAATTAAAAACCCTGCCAGGTTTAACGGGTGTAGAGCGGAGTTGGCAAGGTCATGCCAATCGTATTGAACTGAATGTGGATCCTTCATTGGCTCGTCTTTATGGTCTATCAGCAGCGACCATTGCCCAGCAGGTTGCTCAGGCCGTCGGGGGAATGGTTGGTGGTCGTTTGCGAGTGATGGGAGAAGATCCGATTCCGGTTTGGGTACGTTTGCAAGATGGTCAGAGAAATGATGCTATTGATCTGCATGCCTTGTCCATTCGGGGCAGTCATGGTGGGTTTATTCCCCTAGCGTCGGTGGCTCAACCTCGTATGGTGAGTGCGCCAACCGCTGAAACGCATCAATATCTAGAACCTACAATTGATGTTCTTGCATGGCGACGTAATATTGCCATTACTACCTTACATGATGAAGTCTCTGCGGTGATTGCTAAGATAAATCTACCTCGTGGTTATCAAATACTCTATGAGGGTGAATACAAACAATTATCAGAATCTTTTACTCGTTTAGCAAAATCATTTCTGCTAGGTTTGATCATGCTCTATCTTATGCTTAGCGTGACGTTTCGTTCTTTTTTAGATCCTATTGCGATTATGGCAAGCTTACCCTTGGCTGTTATTGGGGCTGCATGGGGCTTATTATTAGGTGATAAGTTTGGTTCTATGCCAGCTTTTATGGGGTTAATTCTCTTAATGGGTATTGTGGTTAACAATGGTATTTTACTCATTGATTTTGCCAAAGAAGCCATGAAAAAGGGGACGGATATAAACACCGCACTGCTTGATGCTGTAGCCAAAAGAACCCGTCCTATTTTAATGACAGCTATGTCCTCTGCGGTGGGAATGATTCCTTTAGCCTTGGAATGGGCGGTCGGTATTGAGCGTTTATCTCCTCTGGCAGTAGTTGCTATTGGTGGTTTGATTGCAGGAACCTTCCTGACCTTATTAGCCGTTCCAGTGTTTTTCTCATTATTATTTTCTTTGCGCAATCGTTTTGTCGCTAGTACGGTAGAATAATTGAGTTTTTGGCGGGGCTAAAGCCCCGTTGCCATAATTTAACCAATGCATCAGCAGTGAGTGCCATACTATCAGGGTCAAAACCTCGCTTGCATACTTCAATCGATTCTCTTATACAAATCGCTTGTCATTTCAGCCAACAAAGCCTTCTATCTCCAGTAATTTGATCCTTTCTGCTACCCCTTAATGAATTGTTCCAAGCTTAAATTTGATCAATTTCTATTGACATATCTATCAATATAGATATTATACATCTATATTTATAGATATATAGGTAATTAGATGTACCGTCTTATCAAATCACTTAACTTTTCGTGTTAGCTAGGTGATTAAAAATTTTCGAGAGGCATGGGGTATTGTGATGAAAAAAATTAAAGTGTTAGGTTCAGGTTGTAAAAATTGTGAAACTACTGCTAACTTAATCAGCATGGCCGCCGAACAAGCGGGTATTGATATTGAACTAGAAAAAGTAACGGATATGGCACAAATTATGGGCTATGGGGTAATGTCAACTCCCGGTGTGGTAGTCGATGGTCATGTGGTTCATGCCGGTGGTTTACCAGGATCAGATGCCATAAAAAAATGGCTTAGTGACTAATAAATAGCTCTGAACAATAGGGATAAAATGTCATTCTATAGGAGAATAACTGCATGACAATTAAGGTTGGAATTAATGGTTTTGGTCGCATGGGGCGACTGGGCTTACGAGCGGGTTGGGCTATGCCTGACTATGATATTGTGCGTATTAATGAAGTTGCTACCGATGTTTATGGCTCAGCGCATTTGCTGAAATTTGATTCGGTTCATGGTACTTGGGCTAAAGATACCGATGTAGAAAATAATAATATGATCGTTGATGGCCAATCGTTATCCTATAGCGAGCATAAAGATATATCACAAACCGATTGGTCGGGCTGTGATATTGTAATTGAAGCAACCGGTAAGCATCATAAAAAGCCAGATAGCTTACAAGATTATTTTAATCAAGGCGTCAAAAAAGTCATTGTGGCAGCACCTACAGAAGGGGCATTAAATATTGTTTATGGTATTAATGATCATTTGTATGATCCCCAAGAGCATCATCTATTAACCGCTGCGTCTTGTACCACCAATTGTTTGGCTCCAGTCATTAAAGTGTTACATGAGAAAATTGGTATTAAGCATGGTTGTATGACCACCATACATGATATTACCAATACGCAAACCATTGTCGATAAGGGACATAAAGATTTACGTCGGGCAAGAGCTTGCGGGCAGTCATTAATCCCCACTTCATCGGGATCAGCCAAAGCGATTGTTAAAATATTTCCTGAGCTTGAGGGCAAGCTTAATGGTCTTGCTGTACGAGTCCCGTTATTAAATGCCTCACTTACTGATCTGGTCATTGAAGCAGCACGTCCAGTGACTGCCGAAGAGGTCAATGCTTATTTTAAAGAAGCGGCAGAAAATGATTTAAAAGGGATTTTAGGTTATGAAGAACGTCCCTTAGTGTCGGCTGATTATACCAATGATCCCCGTTCATCCATTGTTGATGCCTTATCTACTATGGTTATAGATAATACTCAGGTAAAAATTTATGCTTGGTATGATAATGAATGGGGCTATGTGAATCGTATGATGGAGCTTACTCAAAAAGTGGCACAGGCATTATAAAATGGAGCAAGGGATACGTAATTATCTGGTGGTTACAGTAGGCTATTGGGCTTTTACCATAACCGATGGTGCTATTCGGATGTTGGTTGTGCTGTATTTTCATCTCTTGGGTTATTCCCCCTTTGAAGTGGCTATGTTATTTCTCTTTTATGAGTTCTTTGGCATTGTCACTAATCTAGTTGGAGGCTGGTTAGGGGCGCGTATTGGGCTTAATTTAACCATGCAAATTGGCATGGCAATGCAAGTTATGGCGCTTTTAGCATTGACTGCTCCCGATGCTTTGCTGAGTGTTCCCTATGTGATGTTTGCACAGGCACTATCGGGTATCGCTAAAGATCTGAATAAAATGTCGGCCAAGGCATCCGTAAAAACCATTGTTAGCAAGGGCAATAATAGCCAACTCTTTAAGTGGGTGGCTATTTTAACCGGTTCAAAAAACGCTCTAAAAGGAGCAGGCTTTTTTGTTGGTGCCATACTACTAGAATGGCTAGGTTTTCGTGGTGCTATGGCCAGTCTTGCCGGGCTTTTATTTCTGGTCATGTTGCTTACCATTATCCTACTCCCCTCTGGAGTGGGTAAGATGAAGTCTAAACCAAAATTTACGCAAGTTTTTTCTAAAATTGCGGCCATTAACTATCTATCAGCTGCTCGTTTCTTTTTATTTGCCGCGCGAGACGTTTGGTTTGTGGTGGCCTTACCGGTTTTTCTTTATGAAGTGCTGGGTTGGTCATTAACCTATATCGGTTCTTTTTTGGCGCTTTGGGTAATTGGTTATGGAATGGTGCAGGCCAGTGCCCCCAATTTGCTTCGATCCAGTCATCAAGATCAAGGGCCGGGGGGGCGTAGTGCTCGTTTATGGGCATTTATTTTAGCGTTATTTCCAGTGGGAATTGCCCTCGGTTTACATTATGGCTGGCCTGCTGATGTGGTGTTGATAATAGGACTGGTTTTATTTGGAATTGTTTTTGCTGTTAATTCGGCTATTCACTCCTATCTTATTTTGGCCTATTCCGACCATGACAAAGTGGCTATGAGCGTGGGTTTTTACTATATGGCAAATGCAGGAGGCCGTCTTCTTGGTACGGTGCTATCAGGCTGGGCATATCAAAATCAAGGTTTGGAAGGCTGTCTTTGGTGGTCTGCTGGATTTGTCTTAATGGCGGCGTTACTTTCTTTTGCACTACCTGAATTAACAGAAAAAACACCGTAAATAACGATTATAAAATTGTAGTTACTGAGCAAATTAAGTCATGTTGATAACCATTTACAAATAACGCCAGAATGCATTCAGGCCACTTTTATTATGAGTTACAAAACTCGCTTTGCTCAGACAGTTGTAACTAAGAATAAAAGCAACCTAAACACATTCTTCAATCGGCATATATATGCCATATCCAGAGTATCAGATTGGTAATTCCATGTTACAGGGAGTTTCCTAGCTGATACGGATATTGGCTGAGTAGATACATAAAATTGAGATATAAAGTTGAGATACTATGTTTGAACAACTCGCAAATGTACTGGTTTATCAATTATTAGGATTCACTTCTAGTAGTCATTATGGCTCGGCATTACATTTTTTTGTTATGGATGTCAGTAAAATTTTTGTGATGTTGGTGATCATTATTTACATCATGGGTTTGTTACGAGCACTGCTCTCACCTGAAAAAGTACGTGACTATGTCCGTAATCGACCCGATTGGCAGGCGCGAGGTATGGCAGTTACTCTCGGTGCAGTCACGCCATTTTGCTCCTGTTCTTCCGTACCTCTCTTTATTGGTTTTGTCGAAGCGGGTATTCCTTTAGGGGTCACTTTTTCTTTTTTAATTGCCTCACCAATGATCAATGAAGTCGCTGCAGTTATTTTAATTGGTGTGCTGGGTTGGCAGTTAGCCTTACTCTATGTGTTTGCCGGTTTAGTGGTTGCTTGGTTCGGTGGCATGATCATGCAATGGTTTAAGCCTGAGCGCTGGGTTGAAGAGTATGTTTGGAAAATTCATATGGGGCAAGCTAATTTGCCTGAACAAGATACCTCCTTTAAAGGACGACATCGTTATGCCTTAGCAGAGGTTAAGGAGATTCTAAGGCGGATCTGGAAATGGGTCTTTATTGGTATTGCTGTGGGGGCTTTGTTTCATGGCTTTGTACCAGAAAGTTGGGTCTCAGAGCATCTAGCCAGTGGCAATTGGTATGATGTCCCTATGGCCGTTATTTTGGGCATTCCACTGTATTCCAACGCTACGGGTATTATTCCTGTAGCAGAGGCCATGCTAACAAAAGGCGTGGCGATTGGCACGACGCTTTCTTTAATGATGAGTGTGGCAGCCTTATCACTACCTGAAATGCTGATTTTAAGAAAAGTGATTAAGTGGCAGGCTTTAGCCATTTTTGCCAGCGTCTTAGCCGTAGCATTTACCTTGGTGGGTTGGATATTTAATGTTATTTCACTGTAATACGCATTAACTTATAAGGAAAAATTTATGTCAGAAGAACCACAATTACACTCAAGCATTATCGCCATGATTTCTTTAGCATCTGGAATTGCGTCACGGCACCCTGATATGGGCTTATGTCAATTAGATCGCCTACGTCATGCCGGTGTGCCTGAACACCAGATCAATACCGTAATTGAAGTTGCTCGTCATATCAGAGATGAGGCCAGTGAAAAATTGGATCATGCCTTTAACGAGCGCTCTAAAGACCGATCTAAAGAACAAGCCGATATGTCGCTAAGTAATTTTAAAATAGCAGAGGAGCAAAGTTGTTGCAGCCCAACACCAAGTGGTCAATCTTGTTGCTGATGGTGAGGAAAATCACCCAAACAACATTTTCCCGATGGATTACGTATGTCGCAGGCACATAATTGTGTTTTAGTTTGTTCAATAACAAAGGCCTTAATTTGGGGATTGTTTTGGATGTCTTGATGAGTCACACCAAAACAATAACAAAGGGTGGCATTTTCTGATGGCTCCTTAATGCCCACAATAGTACGTAGCTCATCTTGTCGAATTATGGACTGATCGTGTCCAAAATACACCACATCACACTTTGGATCGCGACAAAAATAATAGCTTTGTTGTTTTAATTGCCATAACCAAGGTTCTTTAAGATGGTGCAAAATAGTTCTTTGGCTTACCTGTGGGCATACTTGTTGTTTATGCTTAGCGTATTGCTGTGCCTTTGGACAAGATTGTTTGTGGGTATCAGAGCTAATCGGGGATGAAGATGAGGGGCAACAATGAGACATTATTTTTCCTTAATATGACATGATAGACCAGAGTCTATTTTTTTTGCATTTTGATGAAGAGCTAAAACCAATAATGCAATAGCCAGTACGAATAATTGTGTTTGATGAGTGGCAATAAATCCTTGAAATAAAGGACCTGATGAGCCGATAAAGGATGGTAATAAACTGCTCAGAAAGCCGAAAATAATGGGAATAATAGGAGAGCAACATAATAGCGGAGTAAAAATACCGACTAAAACACCACTACTTGCAGAAACCTTGCTGGCTTTTTTTCCTTGATGGATCAACCAAGCCATTAAGGTCATGATAAGAGCAACTAAGAATGCCATGCTGAACGACAAGGCAACCATAAAGGTATCCAAATAGTGTAGTGATAGCCATCCTATTTGCCCACCTGTAAAGGATGATGGCAAGGTAAATGCGTACAATAGAAAAAATGCAACAAAACTGATACCTGATAACCAACGATAAAAAGAGTGTTGCCAAACGATTTTCAATGCCTTAATAATGACTTTCATTATGGTCTCTCAAGGTTACTTTTAGTCTGGGCAAAAGAAATAATTTTTTGCATAAAGACTGCGGGTGCTGTTCCTTGTTCTTGAATATTTCCTTGTTCGTCAATTAAAAAATAAATATCAGGATAGTGACGGGCATTATAAGATGTATCCATAGCCTTAGATGCTTCACCTATGAGCCAATTGTTTTTTTCAGAAGGGGAATAATGGGCAATAAAATCTTCAGCTGTTGCTCCGGGATAGCCGTTGTTTTGATAATTTCGTAGCGCTAATATGGTTAATTGCGCTTTTTGTAAGGTCTTGTTCTCATCGGCTAAGGCCTTAACACCTGCTGCACAACTATGACACCAAGTAGAAAAAAACCATAGCATAATTTTTTTACCTCGGTATTCTGATAATGAATGAACCTGTCCCTTAACCATAAACTTAGCTGATGGATTATTAACATATGGAGTTAATTCCTGAGCAAATAATTGCATTGGTAAACTTAATAATTGCACCATTAATAATAAATGTAAGTGCCTTTTGGGTATGCTTATCATGGTTCCCATATACAAATCTCCTTAAGTTTTTAGCTATAAATTATGAATAATAAAGAGTATACAGGCTGTACTAGGGTACGGAGTCAAGGATAATTAATGAATTATTTAGCAAATCACAGCGTGCCGGCCAACCATAAAAAAAGAGCAACATGAATACCTTCTTTCTAAAGCTGTTACTTAGAAGGCTTAATTGCATTAATAATAGGGCATATTTGTGGATTTTTATTATTGCTACAATCTTTAATTAGGTGGCTCAGGGTATTGGCAATGGCTTGTAAATCATTAATTTTCTCATTAATCATATCAAGTTTTAATGAGGCCAAGGCCTTTGTTTGTGAGCATTGAGCACTGCCTAGTTCCAGTAGTGTGGCAATTTCAGCTAAGGTAAAACCCAACTCTTTGGCTCTTTGAATAAAGCTTAAGCGGATAATAATATCCTGAGAATAGATACGATAGCCTGATACGGGTTTTTTAGGTGTGTCAATTAATTGGATCCTTTGATAATAGCGAATGGTTTCTACGCTGATCCCTAGCTGTTTTGCCACCACACTGATGGTTAAAGTTTTTTGGCTCATACGATACGAAACTCATAGGTTAAGCAATTTTTTGTTATTCAAGAGATAAATTTATTTAGGATTATTCAGCTCATCAATAATTGGACAGCCTCGGTCGCTATTATGGCACAAGTTTAATAATAAGGTTAATTCATTACGTAAGTGAGTTAGCTCATCAATATGAATTTCAATTTCACTCAGTTTTTGTGCAGTGAGTAAGCGAATAGCATTTTTTGCTGTTTGTGGTTGCTGGCGCATACGTAATAAATCGCTAATTTCAGCTAAACTAAAATTCATTTTTTTAGCACGGATAATAAATCGTAAGTTAGATATATCCGTATTATCATAGATACGTCTTCCTGAATTGTTTCGTGCAACTCGTGGTAAAAGGCCTGACTTTTCATAATAACGTAAGGTGTCTGTACTTAAGCCTAATAATGCAGATGTTTCACCAATAGAGAGGGTGCTCATGATATTGCCTATGAAATAAAAATAATAATAAACGGCTTGTAATTAAATCTAAATAAATCAGGAATCAATAGCCCATCGAAATGGCAGAGATTCAATGCTTAAGTATCCGCATGATCTCAGTGTGCAATTCTTTACTTGATGGTATTCTGGTAAAGACCAGTTTATCATTAAAGGCAATGGCAGGTGTTGATAATACGCCCATTGCTACGGCATAATCAATTTCTTTAAGAATATCGACTTCACGCCAGTTTATCTGTTCTTCGCCTAATGTTATCAGCATTTCCTCTAATAGGACTTTGGCATGGCTACAGGCATGACAATTGGGTGAAGAAAATATTTCTATCATAAGTTGAGATGGGCATTGATACCTATTGTCTCATTCCCATGCTCCGCGAAATGGCATTCACTTAACAAATCACGGTAATCCTGCAGCGCAGAAGGTAATAATATTTAGTGCTAGGGCAATTTTTAGTCTAAAATTTAGTTTTGTCATCTATGTTTTTCCAACCACGTGTTAATTTTCTCAGCAATTCCATCATAGTCTGTCGTATTGTCACTTGTTAGACTTAATGGGATTTTTCCTTTGCTTGTTATCAAATATAACTTTTGGGTTATAGCACCATCAGAATTACTACCTTCTTTAACAATAACCTTTTTAATATTATCGAAACTGACTTCACCTGTTTTTTTACTGAAAGTATACTCAATATTATACTCAACAGACCTTGTTTTTGATTGGAAAACCAGCTCAGATTTTCGTGTGAATATATAAATAAGAATTGAACAAAACAAAAAAACCAAAGGATATCCTATGGTTATGCTATTATCAATTTTCCCTCCATTTATTACAGTGTTTACTACAGGATATGTATTTACTGATAATATAAAGAATGTAAGCATCAGCCAACCTTTAGG
>WFNB01000044.1 GCA_015488755.1 Gammaproteobacteria bacterium
TATAAAGTTTTTGTCCTTCTGAAAAAAAATATTGTGCCACAATCATACTAATAACAAATAATAAAAGGCTACTATTAAGTAATATTTTTTTATATAAATAATCAAAGTAACTTTTCTTTTCTTTTGTTGTTGTATAATGATTCTTAAAAATATTTTCTTTAAAACACAGCTCAGAAAAAACAGCAAGCGTATTAGGAATATTGTTGTTTTTTATTTTAAAATGCTTTTCTATATCGGCTGTTGAAATGATTTGATAATCATCTTTTTTAAAATCAGTAATTTTTTCTTTTAAATAATCATGGTCATGCTCAGAAACAATCACACAGACGTGCATCAATTCATTAAAGCCTAATAAACGCTTATTAGTTAAATATTTATGGGTTTGTTCAACCTCTTTCACCAGTTCTTGGGCAAAGTCTTCACTTTGCAACTCGCCTCCATGATAAATAGAGGCTAAACGACTGGTCGAAAGTTGGCCGTCATAAACAAAGGTGAGGCGTAACATTTTAGCATTTTGTAAACTAACAATGAGCAGTGATTTTTTTTCTAATTTAAGTATGGGGATCAATTGTTGACTAATAATAGGTAGTGACCAGATGGTAATAACGGGTATCTGGTAGCGGTGCAACACATCTAATATTGCCTGTAAGTGGGCATAATTTGTTAGACCCGATAAGAGAATGTTATCATTACGTCGCCCCTCTTTTTCTCGACCCTGAGTTTGAAAATAATAGTAGTCATGATTTTGTCGAAGTAAGCGTTGGGCACTGCGCTTTACTACCAGTTGCTTATCTTTACCAAAAACATGGGGAATGCTTTCATGAAAAAATTCTTCATCAATAACATCTAATAAAATATGAATAGGAATTTTAACCGATTGTTTTAGATAGTCTTCTAGCGATTCTAGCCCAGCAGTATTATTTTCAAACGTAGCAATTAAATCAATGGTATGACTCTGCTTATGGATAATTGATATGGTATTTTCTAGGCAATAAAGAAGACGTTTCATAGTAATATTTTTATCAACACTCGCTAATGGCTAACCATTTAATAATTAATTTTAGAAATCGTATCATACACAGGGCCTAATACCGATATCATGATCCAAGCAATAATAGCCCCCATAACAACAGTCAGCATGGGTTGTAATGCCGGCTCCAGTTTTTCGATAGATTCACGGACTTCACGGTTATAAAAATAGCTGATGTTATTGAGTGACTCATCCAATGCACCACTCATTTCACCGACATTAATCATTCTAATGACCAATGCGGGGAAAATCCCAACATTCCTAAAGCTTTCTGTAATACTTTTACCATCATAGAGTTGCATTCTGGTTTTATTTAATGCTTCTTCCAAAACCATATTATCCAGTAGTGCCTCACTGATCTCAATAGCGTCTAAAATTGAAATACCAGCGGCATACATTAAAGAAAGATAATTGGCAAAACGCGCCAGTTTTATTTTCAATAAAAGTGGCCCTATTAACCATAAATTTAATAAAAATTGATCAACTTTATAATGAAATTTTAAACTATTTTTATAAAAATAACGGATTGAAAAAATAATAATAAAGGGTGTACTAAAAATTAAATACCAATATTCTACGAAGGCTTGTGAAACAATAATTAATAGTTTTGTATGCAAAGGGATCTCACCACCCATTTCAATAATAAAGGGGATCAATTGTGGCACAAGATAAATCATTAAAAAGGTCACAACACCCATAACAACAACTAGAACAATCGCGGGATATATCATAATTTTTTTAGTGTGTGAGATCAGTTCATCCACCCATTTTAAGGATTCCGCCAAATCAAATAAAATTGTATCGAGCTTGCCCGAGCTTTCACCTACTTTAATCAAGGTAATAAAAACATGATCAAAAATATCTGGGTACTCCTCTAAGGCTTCAGATAATGTTTGCCCCGATTCAATACTGCTTACCAAGCTTGATAATACGCCTTGCATTGGAGAATGCTCCATCGTATCACGAAGATCTTTAAGCCCTGTTATAATAGGTACTCCTGCTTTTGTTAATTGCTCTAAATGAATAACAAAAGCAATCAGATCGCGCCGACTGACCCGACCTGTTTTTTTCTTGGAAAAGAAGGATTCTTTTTTTTCTGAAAAAGAAATTAACTCAAAACCAATTGCTAGCAGACGTTGTTCTAGATCAAGTTCATTATTCGCCTCAATAGCACCTTTCTTGATGATACCATCGGGATCCACTGCCTTATATCGATAAGTAAGCATGCTATTTGTTACCCCACTTATTCATTGAGCCGTTCAGTCAAGTCAATGACTCGCCCAACTTCTTCTAATGTTGTAATACCCTCAAGTATGCGCTTTACACCATCATCTGCCAAAGTTTTATAACCTGATTTTTTGGCTACTTTTTTTAGCTGTACCATATGTGCTTTATTGGCAATCATCTCATCTAAATCGTCATCAATTTTTAAGACTTCCATAACACCAACCCGACCTTTAAAACCACTATTATCACAGCGAGAACAGCCTACTGATTCATAAATAATACGCTCAGGCTCGACATCAAGCAGTATGGATTCCAGTTCAGTTACTGTTCTAGGTTGTTTACAGTATTCACATAATTTTCGAATTAAGCGCTGGCCAATAATACCAATAATATTACCTGATAAAATATCAGGAATAACACCAATATCTAATAGCCTAGGAATAGAACCAAGTGCTGAATTGGTATGCAAGGTACTATACACTTGGTGTCCTGTCATGGCGGCACGAAAGGCCATTTCTGCAGTATCTTCATCGCGGATCTCACCGACTAAAATAACATCTGGATCTTGGCGCATTAGGGAGCGAATACCAGAAGCAAAGTCCATTCGGGAGACTTCATTTAATGAGGTTTGGCGTATTAGATCCATTGGGTACTCCACAGGATCTTCTAGAGTCATAATATTGATTTTTTCAGATTTAATGTGATTAAGCATTGAGTACAAGGTGGTTGTTTTACCACTGCCTGTAGGCCCAGTAACAAGAATGATCCCCTCAGGTCGAGACATCATCAATTTCATAAGCATTAAAGACTCTTCTTGAATACCTAAATCATCAATAGGAATGATCCCTTTATTACGATCTAAAATTCTTAACACAAGGTTTTCACCATGCGTAATAGGCTGTGCTGACACCCTAAAGTCAATAGTATGCCCATGAATTTCTCTTGAAATACGACCATCCTGAGGCATGCGTGTTTCGGCAATATTCATACCTGCAATGACTTTAATGCGTACTAAAATAACTGACCAGTAGTCTATATGTAGGCTACGGATCTGTTTTAAAACACCATCCACCCGATAACGTAAACGTAAAAATCGTGCTTCTGGTTCAAAGTGAATATCTGAGGCACCACGTTTAATGGCATCACCTAAAATAACATCAACCAAACGCACCACAGGATGGCTATATTTTTCACTGACACTTTCAATGGTTTGGCTATTGGTTTCTCCGGTTTCAATTTCTTTTAAAATACCGTTAATAGATAAATCATAGCCATAAAAGCGGTCAAATGTGTCTAAGATTTCTGACTCACCCGCAAGTTTTGGCAAGATTTCTATCTTATTGCCAACAATTGAACGGATACGATCGATAACTTTTAAGTTATAAATATCGGTCATTGCCACACTCAGTTGTGCATCATTAAAACTAATGGGAATGACATGGTATTGCTGTGCAAATTGTTTAGGTATCAGTTGCACCGCATCATCAGAAGGAATAGCAGAGCCTAGGTTAACAGTATCTTTACCCTGCACCTCACCTAAAATATCACGCATCACCGCTTCAGTAATAAAGCCCAGTGAAATAAGTGCTTTACCTAGTACTTCACCCGATTTTTTTTGTTCTGTAACAGCAATTTCAATTTGATCTTCAGTGATCAATCCACGGTATAATAGTTCATCACCTAAACGTCTTTTTTTCTTGGGGCTTTTTTCTGATGTCATTCTTTTTGGCTCAGGGTAATGGCTGTTATAGTCAAAGTATTACTTTGTTAATTCATCTAAACGTTTTTGAATAAATTCTGGTGCTTTTGAGCGACGGTATTTACCGTTAGGAAATAATAATAAAGCCTTTTTATAGTAGCTGATTGCTTGCTCGGTTTTAGCCAAATTATCTAAACTGATAGCAAGATTATAACAATAGGAGGCATTGCCTGTATCCAATGAATAGGCATTAAAATAATGAGACTGAGCCTGTTTCCAACGTGCTTGTGAAGCATATAAGTTTCCTATTGATGCCTGTAATGCTGGATTTTCTGGATTCTTTTGTAATTTATTTTTTAGCAATTGTTCTGCTTTTAAAGGTACAATAGTTTGCCTTAGCTGATTTAAGGCCAATACTGCCGTTGTATCATTAGGGCTTCTTTGCAACACCTGAACATAGTATTTTTTAGCTTGGGCAATGTTATTTTCTTTAATTGAAATGGCAGCCATACCTAATAAAGCATTTTTATAATCAGGCTTTTTGCTTAATACCCTACGATATAATTTTTTTGCCTTGGTATAATGACCATACTGATACTGCTTATAGGCCTGCTGAGTCAAACTTAATGACTTATTACTTATTTTTCGCCTAATTATTTTTAAACGGTTTGTTATAAGCGAGTGACTATCCGATCTTGATTGAGAACCACTATCGTCAGGCTCCTTTTCCCATTTATGATCCGATACTATGGCTTCTGTACCATCATCAAGCACGGCTTCTTTATTTGGCTTAAGTCTATTTTCTGCCCCGCTTATAGGCGAAGTGTCCCCTGTATCTAATTTAGTTGGTATTTTACTTGCTAAGTCTATTAGTTTTTTGGCCTCCCCCGTATTTCTAGTCTCGGATTGTTCGTGTTCTACGGCACTACTTTGAGTTTGAGCCTCTGTAGATTGCCTATTAGTATCAGTATTTTGTTGTACTATAGATGCATGTTCGGTGGTTGATTCTGATGCACTTTCATAAGGCTCAGATGGTGAGTCATTATACAGGTTTGTATAGTCACCTAATTGTTCTTTGAGCATATCAGCATAAAACAGATAACCTGTAGCAACAACAAGTATCATAGCCACTAGACATAGCATTAAGATGGTCATCATTCGACTTTTTTTATAACGACTATTTTGTTGATGAATTAACTGGTTAAACGCTTCATGTGACTTATTTTCCTGAATTTTCTCTTCTTTAGCATTGGTATTTAATGGCTTGGATTTTTTTTCTATTGTCTCTTCTGTATTTGAAGAAGGACTTTCTACAGGCGTAGCAGGTTTTGGATTAGGAGGAATGGGAGGCTCATATTGAACAGCACTTGATTCTTCTATAATAGCATTAGAATCTAAATCACTGTCTTGTTTGTTGCTTTGTAATACCTTTTCATCAATAGCATTAATCTTATTATTATCAAGTTCTAACTCTTCTACACCCAAGTCTAATTCAATATAGGGTGCTTCATCTTGGTCTGAGGTTTCAGTATTATCATTACGCAATTCATCATTATCAAGTTCATTATCAAAGTCATCATCTATAAATTCATCATCTATAATGATCTCTGCTGAACTTAGTAAATCATCATCTTGTTCTACCGATGCCGTATTATTTTCATCTATTTCTATTAATGATGAGTCTTCATTATCCTGCCCAGAAGTTTGAGCATTACCCTGAGCAGCAATTTCTTGTTCATGTTTTTGTTTTTTAAGAGCTGCTGTTTTTAAGGCTTCTAATAACAAGCTCATAATAACTTACTCCACACCTTGAGTTTGCGTATTTAATGAGTTGCTCTGGACACCTTTTTTTGAGTATTTCCCCCATGGGTTAGTAACTGGTGGCAGACTTTGATTTGGATTACTATCTGAGGGTAAATATTTTTTCCAATTTTTAAGATCCTTTTCTAAGCTGGCTGATTTAATCACGGATGCTTTGATAAAGATAACCAATTCAGATTTTTTAAAGGTATTGTCTTTCATAGAAAAGAAATCACCTATCACAGGCACACCAGAAATAAGTGGTACTCCTGAGCTACCTTGTTTATTTTCATTTTGCATTAAGCCACCTAGAACAGCCGTATCACCATCATTAATTTTAAGTATAGATTCCATTTCTCGAACCTGAATCAAAGGAATAATATTTTCCACATTAGAGTCAGCCAAAGCTGGGTTTGGATCAACAACAGAGCCAATTTGTCTAGAGATAGTCGGGCGAACATTTAAAGTAATATTATCTGAGTCATTAATATAAGCCGTTAGTGCCATAACAAAACCAACAGGAACAGTATGAACAAGAGAGGTATAAGTGACCAGACGAGGACTATTGTCTGTGGCAGGCTCAACATCAACGTCAATGGTAAAATAGACAATATTATCAACCACTTTTAATAAGGCTGCTTGGTTATTAAGCACCATCAGTTTCGGACTTGATAGGACTTTTACATCACCAAATTTTTCCAATGCTTTTAAAGTGATATTGACTGGATGTTCAGAATTATTATTCCGCCATACTCCGCTAAAGGCAGGTGGTGCATTTAGATTTTCACCAATAAGACCTTGAGCAAACGAGAAACCTGCCCCTGTTAACCTTAATGATGTCCAATCAATACCCGCTTGATAATCATTGCTTAATTGTATTTCAGCAACGGTTGCTTCTATCATTACCTGACGTTTAGAACTCACCATGACACGATCAAGAAAATCCTGTATCTTATGGTGTATTTTGTGAGTCGTATTGACTGCAATAATACCGGTTTCTTTATTCACAATGACATTAGATGCTGTCCCTTGCTGATTTTCTGAAGATGCTTGTTCACCACTTGTTCCTGAGCCATTTTGCCCAGTCGCTACATTATTTTGTGAATTAGCATCACTAGAACTTTCACCAATAATAAGACGGATATTTTGTTCTAAGGTTGCCCAGAATTGATTATTAGAAACATTATTGACTACTGTATTTGAATTACTATTTGATGAGGAGGAGGAGCTATTATTTCTCACAGCCCCCCGACCTGTTGAGCCAATTTCAGTCGCAACACTGACGCGGCTGGAGCTATTACGAGAAATATTCAAATAATCAATGGGATATATTTTTATAAACGGACGATCTTTTCGGATCTTAACCACATCGCCTTTTATTTCATAATAAAGATCATTATCATCAGTTAAGCGATCAAGTATCTGGGTCAAGGTCTGATCAATCGCATTTAAGGTCACCACATTCTCAATTTGATCCCCAATATCAATATTAATTTTAGCATCTCTTGCCAAGGCAAATAGAAGCTCTTTTATCGAGACTTCATGAACCACAACAGTATAAACTTCTTCTTCTGAAATTTTTTGTGGCTCAGGTAATATTGGTTCATCTAATAAAGGCTTAGGAATATTTCCTTTATTTCTTATCTTTTCAGGAGTATTTTCTGTGTGCTCAGAAATATGTCCCGTTGATTGTTTAGGCACACGACTAGCACCACATGAAAGTAGTAATCCACATAGTAAAACAAGAAAAACTGTTTTTATCATTTTATTATTTATCATTTTAAAATTAATGCACATTAGGAGAAAAAGATTTATTTACTATTTTTTGTACATAAGGCTGATATTGCTTTAGTGTTTCTGGTAATTGTTTATAAGCAGATTGTGCTGTTTTGTTATTCGTATAAGTCCCATACATAAGTCGATAAATATCTCTTTTCTTATCGCTACTTACCTTATAGATAAAGAGTTGCTTAATGTCAATCTGACTGGCTAGCCTACGAATAAACGATTCTAAATTTTTTTCATAGCCACCATAGGTACTCGCGAGTTGAATAGAATAAAGATATTTCTGAGTGTTCATGTGAATAAAGCGTTGCTTGCTTGCTGCAATTCTCTGTGTAATAAAAGGGTAAGTATCAGTAAAACTTGCAGACCGTTCGGAGTTCTGTTTATCTTTGCTAATGACACTCACTTCAACATCAAGAGCTGATGGCTGCTCTTTATTGCTGACAATAGCATTCGATTTATGATCTTCTTCACTACTAATTTTTGGGCTTATTTCGATAGGATCTTTGTTAATATGACTTTTCACCTGAAGGGGTATATTTATTTTTTTCTCCGCCACTTTAGGTTCTATGGATTTTATGGCTTCTATTTTTTCTGGTTCCTGAAAAAATGATAAAAATTCTACTTTAAGTTTTGGCATAAATAGCAATGAGACTATAATTAATACTAAAACCAAAGAGATAATAGCCCAGCCTATAGAAGAGCGCTTAATGTGTTGTGTGCCATAGCTACTATTGGTATCACGAATCGCTACTTTTATATCCTTTGCATTCACTAAATGACGATTTTCTGAAAATGCTGATAATAAGGCCTTATCTGCTAATAGGTTAATGCGTCGTGTTAAGCCACAGGCATTTTTCTGTATCAATTTGGCACATTTAGGACTAAAAATATCAGGCCCTCGATAACCCACAGCATTCATTCGAAAGTTAAGATACTCATGTACTTCATTGCGATCAAAAGGGAGTAAATAAAAATTATGAGAGATGCGTTCTTTAAGCTGGCGAATAGAGACTTGTGCGAGTTTTTCATCCAGTTCAGGTTGCCCAAATAGCACAATTTGCAGTAACTTGTTTTCTGCAGTTTCTAAATTACTCAGTAGGCGAATTTCTTCCAGTGTTTCTAATGGCATTACTTGTGCCTCTTCAACAAAGACCACAACTTGTATGCCTGCACTATGCTGTTTTAGTAAATATTGATGCAGAAGATGCATTACCTCAAGCTTATCGGCGTCTTTAGTGACTTTTAAGCGGAGCTCCAAAGCAATGGCACGTAGAATGTGATCGGGTGAAAGGCCAGGGTTTGCTAAATAGACCAGTTCAATATTGTTAGCTAATCTCAGTTCTAGCATACGGCAGAGCATGGTTTTACCGCTACCGACTTCTCCTACAACTTTGATAATCCCTTCACCGCTACTAATTGCATAAAGCAATGCTTCGAGGATAGAGCCCCGTAAGCTACCAGAAAAAAACATAGCCGTATCCGGCGTAATTTTAAATGGGGATTTTTTTATGCCAAAATAGTCAAGATACATAAGGATACTTTAGGGGTAATGAAACCTCAGAGCCATATTAGTATGATCTCTTTCATTAAGGATAAAAAGAATGACCGCTCAAGGAGCAAAACATTAAAATAAATTAAGAAACAAGGCTTAAATACAAACTCTCAAAGACAAGTGCTCAGAGATAACAAATCTATCCTTATGGTAATGTATTAATTATATACCAGCTTATAGATAGAACAACCATTTTATAGGATATTTTTTAAGTACTTACACGAACTATAGAAAATCAGACTAAAGTTTATTAAGAAAAGAGGCCACTTTGTCAGCACCATTGGTATTCATTGCAGAAGATGCTATTTTACTCAGCTCATTAAGTGGCTTGTTGAACATCATATTTTCTGCTATCTGTACCAATTTTTTAGCTCTCTTTTGGCTACGACAATCAATCAAAGAACACCAGCCTAAGCTAGACTGTTGCTCAACAGGCTGCCATTGATTATCTGCCACCACAGCAAAAACAGAGGGAACACCGCAATAAGCAAGTTCATAAACGGTAGAGCCAGCAGCGGATAAGGCCAATTTAGCTTGAAAAAATAAGTGTGCCATATTTTTTACATCAAATAAGCAGGTAATATTATGCAGTAGGCAAAATTTATGAATACTTTCTGCTTGTGGACAGGCTGCGCCTACAATAACAATCAGAGGAAAGTGGCTTAGCTTTGATTGCACCACATGTTTAAGTACCGGTAGGGTCAATTCAGCAACATCCGAGCCACCAAAACTAATAATAATGGACTCTCTTTGTTTATAATCCAAGCAATGAGTTTGACTAAACTCTGAGCGTAATAGCGTATATTGTAAACCTAACAATAGGTGTGCATTAGGAGCATATTCTTTATAAGCAAACGTATTGGCTGTGGGCATCGGATTAATGATCACATCGGCATAGAGTTGTCCACGATTACATTCATCATCCAATATAATCAGTTTTTTTTCAGGATATGGATTTATTATAAGAGATAGGCTGTAGAAATGGTCTGAGTTGAAGTCATAGTGATCGATAATAATCAGTTCATAGTGTCGTACGTGGCTTAAAAATTCATTTTCTGTTTGAATAAAAAGCACTTGATGAGTCTCAAGTGCCTTTTTATTGTGGATATGTTTAACAGCAAAGGTACTGCTTACCCCCATTTTAAGCAAGGCATCAGCCAAGGCTTTAGAGCGTATCAAATGTCCTAAACCACAATGTGCCCCAGAATCCAATCGAAATAAGGCCTTTTTCATTTAGGCACCCTTGGATAGAACTAAATCCCAGTGTATGGCCGTACCTATAGGGATGTCCTGTGTGGCAACGGTACCTAAAAGCTGGTCAAAATATTTCGGTGCTAAGCCAAACCCTGGACGGATAATACGAATATTATCGACACTAAGCGCTTCACCTTTTTTAATGTTCTGAGAACAATACACAGAACGTCGATATTTTTTTGCCTGTTGCTCATTATCCGACCCACCATAACAGACTTGACCAATGGCACTGGCCACTTTCTTAGACTCTATAACCAGTTGTTTCAATTCCTCTGGCTGCAAAGAAAAGGCAGCATCTACTCCACCAGCACTGCGTTGCAAAACAAAGTGTTTTTCGACTAAGCAAGCACCAAGAGCAACACCAGCCAAAGAAACACCCAAGCCTGTGGAATGATCAGAGAGACCCACGAGACATTGATATTGTTGACGCATGTCTGCCAACGTTGCCAAGTTGCTATCTGATGCATCCGCAGGGTAATTACTGGTGCATTTGAGTAAAATAATTTGTTCATTACCAGTAGAATGAATAAGCTGTAATACGTCTTCAATATCCTGTTCAGAGGCCATACCCGTTGAGATAATAATGGGCTTACCTGTTTGTGCCACCTTTTTGATTAGAGGCAGATCATTGTTTTCAAAGGAAGCAATTTTATAACAGGGTACATCTAAGCTTTCTAAAAAATCAACCGAACTTTCATCAAAAGGAGAGCTAAAGGCAATAAGCCCCAATGAACGGGCTTTAGCAAATAAAGGTTGGTGCCATTCCCAAGGCGTGGCTGCTTTGGCATAGAGATCATACAAGCTCTCCCCTGCCCACAAACTGTCTTCTTCATTAACCATAAAGTCATCTTGATGAAGATCTAAGGTCATTGTTTCTGGGGTATAAGTTTGCAGTTTAATTGCCTGAGCACCTGCATCCGCAGCCGCTTCAATCATCTTTTCTGCCAAAGAATACCTTTGCTGATGATTACCGGAAAGCTCAGCGACAATAAAGGGGATACAAGAATCACCTATTTCATGGTGAGCTAATTTAATTTTCTGCATACATTATTGTGACTCAGCTTATCTTATCTCTACTATTACACTCAAAGCTCAAAGCCCTGCTTTTAAGCGATTAATATCTCTTTGTAGTTTACCTGTGCGTTCAATTCGTCGAATATTTTCACGTGATAATTGATTGGCTTCATATTCAGCATGACGTTTTCTTGTTTGTTCAAGATCTCTCTGTCGCCTAGCCTCATATTTTGCTCTTTGAGATTCTCTTTCTTCTTGCATCGCTAAACGACGATTTTCTATTGCTCGTCTTGAAGAGGCATTGCTCTCACGAATACTCATAGAGCGATCATCCATTTCATAACGGTAATGATCCTCCCTATTGCTTTGCTCATAGAAGGCATCAAGAGAATCATTATAACGATCCATTTGTTGCTGTTGCATCAGCATTTGTTTTTCACGCATTTGATTATAATAATTAAGCTCTTGTTCTTGCCTATTTTGGGCAATTCTAAAATGATTATACTGCAATGCAATAAAGAAAATAATAACAATAGAAATAGCCGCAATAAACCCTTTAGAAAATTTTAAACCGAGAAAGCCAATAAGAGTAGGTGAATTTGAGTGATCCGCTGAGTAAACACTCTTATGGGAAGGATTTGTTAGACTCTGATCTTTTGCTAATTTTTCATTGTATGCTTGGCGTAGGGTAGGGCTGGATAATACTTGATAGGCATGTTCCAGTTTTTTCTGTTTGTCAAAAAATAACGGTGAGTTTTGTAGTTTTTCTTTCGCATCTTTCAAACGCTCCTGATAGCTAAACTCAATTAAGTCTGAAGAAGCATTATGATCAATACCGAGTGTTTTATAATGTGTCATAATTCTAATTTATTGTCTCTGATAAGCAAGTGTTTGTCTATTTGCTTTTAATATAGCATAAAAAAATACTATTGACTTGAGAATTACTAAACTTGAAGGGAGTTTGAAATAAGGTATGTGAACAATATGAGAGGGTCTGTTTTTAACTATTTATCCTGATCAAAATAATATTCAGATCAGGATAAATAGACAAGTATTGTTTTTAATTACTTAGTAGCTGCTGGCGCTGGAGCTGGAGCTGGAGCTTGAACAGGAGCTGGCATTGGTGCTGGCGCATAATAAGGTCTATAGCCATAGCCATTACCTTGGTTCTGATAGTTATTATAGCCATTACCACGATAGTTCATGTTATTATAACCATTGTAGTTGCTATAGCCATTACCATAAGCAGAACCACGAGTATTGCCATTACCACGGCCACGGCCACGAGCTTTAATAGTGATTTCAACATCACCGTCCATATCAGCATCACCAGAACCATCACCCCAGCCATTGCCATAACCATTGCCATAAGCATTGTTATTCATATTGTTATAGCCATTGCCATTCCAGTTTGAGTTGCTATTACCATCACCCCAAGGTCCCCAAGAAGAAGCAGAAACACTCATAGAAGCGGTAGTTGCTGCGATTGCAGCGGCAATTAATAATTTTTTCATAGTAATCTCTCCAAAAATATAAAAAGTAAAATAATGTGTTATTTGCTCATTAAAACATTGGCAAATTTTTAATAGTAAAACGGCATCAGAGTTATTTAGGTTTAGTATCCTTTCTCTGTCTGAACCAGTATATAACCAAATTCTTATATAAGCAATATATAAGTGAAATTAATATCTCTGCTGATTTATAATTCCATCCTACAATAAGATCAAGCCAACTTCATTGCTTTTTTGTTATTTTTTTTCTTGATAAACGTCAAGCATTGTCATACCTTTTCAAGGCTATAATCTATACCTCCCTTTATAAAAACACAATTCATTTTATGAACAATATACTCTCATTATTATTGCTGTTACTTATCAGTACACAGGCTATAGCCAGCACAGTTGTGAACACATTAGAAGATACGATTAGCTCGCGCTTATTTGATACTCATTGTAGCAAGTGCCACGGTAAAGACCGCTTAGGACTGATCGGCCCTCCTCTTATCCCGCAAAGCTTTAAACGTCTTAAGGCCAAAGCAGCCACTCTAGTAATAAAAAAGGGTCGTACAGCAACACAAATGCCTGCATTTTCCAATATATTATCTGATAATGAAATTAAAATACTGGTTGACTATATTTATACAAAACCGAAACAGGCTCCCAAGTGGACTATGAGCGATATTAAGCATAGTCATAAAATAGCAAATGCACCTAATACATTAGGTAATGTACCCATATTTTCCGCGGATATGCAAAATCTTTTTTTAGTGGTTGAAACCGGTGATCATCACGTTACTTTATTAAATGGTGATACATTCAAGCCCATTTTTCGATTTAAGAGTCATAATGCACTCCATGGTGGGCCTAAATACTCTAAAGATGGGCGTTATGTTTTTTTTGCTTCTCGTGATGGTTGGATCACTAAATTTGATATTTATAATCTCAAAGTCATCGCTGATATTCGAGTAGGTATTAGTACACGTAATCTTGCTGTTTCTGATGATGGAAACTATGTTATCGCAGGTAATACCCTGCCTCATACAGCTGTTATCCTTAGTGCTTATGATCTCTCCCCAATTAAAGTAATCCCTGTCGTAAATGAAGCAGGTAAAAGCTCACGAGTCAGCGCTGTGTATACCGCAGCACCACGACATAGTTTTATTTTGGCCTTAAAAGATTTTCCTGAAGTATGGGAAATACCCTATATTGACAAAGCGATCGATGCTCATGAGCATCGTTATAAGATACCCGCTGACACAGGTAAGGCATTTAGTATTCGTCGTATAAAACTAAAAAACTATCTTGATGATTTTTTCTTTGATCAGAATTACAGCCACATTATTGGAACCTCCCGTCCTGACGGCGAACATCTGCCACAGGGAGGACAAGTAATTAAACTATCCTCAGGCCAAAAAGTCGCTGATCTGGATATTTCTGGTATGCCTCATCTGAGCTCTGGCATTAGCTGGAAGTATAAAAACACTCGAGTTATCGCCACGCCTAATATTAAAGAAGGAGTGGTTACGGTTATTGATACCAGCAATTGGAAAATAATAAAAAAAATTAAAACCAAAGGCCCCGGATTTTTTATGCGCAGTCATGAAAAAAGTCCCTATGCTTGGGTCGATGTCTTTTTTGGCCCGCATAAAGATCTGGTGCATGTTATTGACAAAAAAACACTTGAGATCGTTAAAACCCTCCAGCCTGTACCGGGGAAAACTGCCGCTCATGTTGAGTTTACCAAAGATGGCCGTTATGCCTTATTGAGTATTTGGGAAGATGATGGTGCAATTATTGTTTATGATGCCCAAACACTTAAAGAAGTCACACGTTTAGCAATGAAAAAACCTTCTGGTAAGTATAATGTCTATAATAAAACTCACTTAGAAGAGGGCACCAGCCATTAAGCTTAGTATAGTAAAGACTTGGTTTAGAAGGATGAATACAATGTTGACATTGAAGAAATGGATAATGATCATAAAAAAACGATTAAATCTAATCAAGCAATTACAAACAACTATACATTCTTACACGGGTATCCATTAATGGCACGCTTAGGCTGGATTTTGTTCTTAGTCATGACCCTTGTTGCCTCTGGCCTAGCCTATCAGTTTATTATCAAAGGTGAAACAGAAGTTGCACCTGATGGACGTACAACATTACTCTTAAATGACTCAGAACGCACCTTTTTCTTAAATGAGATGCGTAATTTTTTAATTGCCGTACAACAAATCAATGATGCTATTGAAAAAGATGATATGCCTCAAGTAGTTAGTGCAGCAAAAAAAGTAGGTTCTGGTGATTTAGCTCATGTACCGACAGGGCTAATGGCTAAGCTACCACTGGCAGTAAAAACTATGGGTCTATCCACTCACAAAGCATTTGACCAAATGGCAATGGATGCCGAGCAATTGGGTGATAAAGATCATAGCCTGTCACAATTAAATCAAATACTGCCCACATGCACAGCTTGCCACGCCTTATTTAAAGTTAGATAAGAGACCGCATAGAGCATAATAAAGAGCTAATTAATGGCTCTTCATTGCTTCTGCATGTTGTTGCAATAGCTCATCAAGTTGTCCTGCAGGTATAAAAAGCGACCATTGATCCTGTGGTATATTTGCCATTGCCGTTGCTTTATAATCACCGCATTCAGGACATACAAATAAGAATGTGTGTTTGTTTTGACAGCTTTTATCAAATGCCACATCATCCAATGAGTACTGAACCTGACACTTTTGACAATTAAGATTATACGTGGGCACATCTGACATATTATTTTACCTTTATAAAAGTGAATAGCTAAAACATACTATTTATGTCAACTATTCTATCTGATAACACTTTTTTTTAAAAGACCGTATTGTTAAGCTATATTAATGGTAGATACCAGTATCGTATTTGCATAAACATCGTGTTAGCATAAACAAACGAATTATAATAATATTGTCCACCATGGCATCCTAATGAATACTATAAATTTAGAACAGCCTATTTACATACTACATGGCAATAAGTTAGCAGAGAAAATCACTCAAGTGGAGCTTAATTGCTCTGCTATACGACTTATCAAACTCACATCACCCGATGAAATAGCAAACTACCCCGCCAGTATTTTTGTCTTTGATGCTCAACTGCTTGAAATAGCCCCTTTTTCTGAATGGTTAAAATACCTCACTGAGAGTATTTGTCTCTCTGAACAACATCTAGAACTTGATACTGATCTGTTGATCCCCACTAACTTCCCAAAACGTGAAACACTTAAATTACTCGCTTTTGCTTGCCAGCAGTTAGTATTAAAACAACAGCATAGTAGCATCAGCCAGTCATTAGAGTTTGAGCATCAGCGTATTTCTCAGCTTAATGAAATTGCCATTGGCTTATCTAAAGAAAAAAATTTAGGGGTCTTATTACGAAATATTTTGCAAGAATCTCAAAACTTATCTGATTGCGATGCAGTATCCTTATACTTGGTCAATAAGCGGGATGAAGAAAAGGCATCATTAATCTTTAAGTTATCATTCAATGACACGCTTAATTTTAAATTAAATGAATTTCATATCCCTTTAAATAATCATTCTATTGCCGGCTATGCAGCATTAAATAACCAAGAAGTGATTATTGAGGATGCTTATAATATTTCCAATAATAAACCGTATCAGTTTGATTCCACCTTAGATAAGGAAATGAATTATCGTACTTTATCCATTCTTGCTGTGCCAATTACTAATCATAAAAATGAGGTCATTGGCGTCTTACAGTTTATTAATCGTAAAGACCAGCGCACTATCAAGCTGAGCACACCCGAAATTGCCCAAAAGCATGTTATCCCCTTTGATGCCAGTATTACTCACTTACTCTGTGCATTGGCAAGCCAAGCGGCTATTTCTATTGAAAATACCATGTTAATAGAGAGTATTAATAATCTTTTTGAAGGCTTTGTGCAAGCCTCTGTTACCGCTATTGAACAACGCGATCCAACCACCAGTGGCCACTCTTTTCGAGTTGCTGATATGACTACGGCATTAGCCCGCCGTCTAGGTGCATCAAAAAACCACGATTACCGACAAATACAGTATTCTGATGTTGATATTCGTGAAATCCGTTACGCATCATTATTACATGACTTTGGTAAGGTAGGGGTTAAAGAAAATATTTTAGTCAAGGCTAAGAAGCTTCCTGAAAACCGCCTTGAACTTTTACAATATCGCTTTGAGTTAGAAAAGGAACGTCTGAAAAGAAAGGCTTTGGAGCAAGAATTACACCTACATCATAGTCAGTCACCCATAGAAGAAATCCAGCGAGTTCATAAGGAACTTAAATTACAGCTTGATAAAATGGATGGCTATTTTCAAGCCATAGCAGAAGCGAATGAACCAACCGTATTACCTGATGGTAACTTTGCTCATTTGGAGATATTGAGTCAAATACCCTATAGCGAACTTAATGGTGGGCAAGGTTATCTTATATCCGATCACGATTTTATGGCCTTATCTGTAAAAAAAGGCAGTTTAACAGCACAAGAACGAGATGAAATTCAGTCTCATGTATTGCATACCTTAAAGTTTCTTAACCAAATCCCTTGGACACAGGATCTCAGCAAAATACCCAAGATTGCAGCAGCACATCATGAACGTCTTAATGGTAAAGGCTATCCCTATGGTTTAGAAGCAGAACAAATATCCACCCCTTCACGTATGATGGCCATTTGTGATATTTATGATGCCTTAGTTGCTACCGATCGACCTTATAAACGTGCCCTAGGCTTAGATCGAGCTTTAGATATTATTCAAACTGAAGCCAAACATGGCTTATTGGATCAAGAACTGGTTAATGTCTTTATGAGCGAAGAAGTCTATAAAATAACCATTGATAAAGATTATAAACCTTCGATGAATATTTCTGAGCCATTAAAACCCAATGATATATGCAATATTAACTTACAAGAGTAATTTAAAAAAAGGCAACACAGACTATTACCACATCAAATCATCTGGTATTTCATAGTCGGCATAAAAATCATCAACCTCTTCATTATTTTTGTCTGGATCATTACGCAAAATAATAAAGCGTTTATCTCTTAGTTGTATTTTATCAGCAACAGGCCCTGGTACAATTTCATATTGACCTTCTAACTTTACAATAGCCAGCTTGCCAAGAGCAATACCATCATGGGTATCCTGAGTAACATAAATGCGCTTAACATTCTTATTGTCTTCAAAATTATAGGCTAAATCGTCACCATTGCCCTTGCTGAGTTTATTGACATTAATCAGTTGTTTTATCTGAGCAATAATGGCTTTATTCTGTGCTTTTTCATTTTTTTGGCGATTAAGCTCTCGATCTCGTTCGGCTTTCTCTTTAATCGCTTGCTCTGCTAAGCACTTGGCCTCATCCACAATTTCTTGATTATTGCTTCGCTGATGCTTCATTTTTTTATGTTTAGCATTTTTGGCTTGGTTGGCTTTATTTTTATCAATTAAACCGGCTTTTAATAATTGATCTTGAAGTGCATTTCCCACTGTTTTTCCTCAAACTAAAAAATAATGTCTAATTCTGTTGTCCATGAACCATAATAAGCAATTCAGCTTCTCCAGCAGAGAGTTCACAAGTTTCAACCAAATCTTCAATGGTCGCCCCTTTATGAACCAAGGCAATGGCTTGCTGCATAGAATGGGAGCCCTGATCTTTTAGGTCAAATTCTTCTTGACGATCATCTAACTCACGAATGTGTCCAGCCAATTGATTAATTCGTTTACCAACACCATAAGCAGCGTTCGTCATACTTTGCAACTCATGTGATAAACTTTTTAATTGCTTTTGCTGCAAGCTGGTAAATTGCTTAAGTTTCTTAATTTCTAAGTTAGCTTGGTGAAGAGAAACGACTAAATTATATACATAAAAGGCGAGTAAAATAAAAAGAATGAGCAATACTGCAATTGCACCAAAAAGAACAAAAGTCATATTCATTTAGGTAAGTTCCAAGCTAAACATATTCATCAATATGCTTTACTTTAGCATCTTTTTTATCTGTGTCTACAGGTAGATCAGAGATTTCTATTTCTTCAACATCAGCAACTTGTTTTTGAGCAGGTTTATCATCTTGCTTATGTTTTTTTTGTTTATTATGTTCCCCCGAATAGTGACGTTTCTCTCTCACCAAGGGGGTTGCATTAAGGGGCACCAAGGGAGATATATTATTTGCCATATTGTATAAGCTCACTAAAAAGGTATTTAAAATGCTTAAATACCTTTTATTAAGGATAAGTTGATGAGCATTAACAATAAGTTCAATGGCTGAATTATTATAAAAAATAAGGTAACTACTCAGCGTATTATATGCCTCGAACAGAGTGTCCAGCGTGCAAATCGGTGTTTCAGGGGTTTATGAAAATATGGATGTTTTCATTAAAGCGTTACATGGATGTACTTGAGCATCCCCTGAAATGCAGACTTGTAGGCTGGATACGGTCAGTCTTACTGAACAGTTACAAAATAAGAATAATAGTTTAGGCATAAATAATACAAAGAAAACTAGAACATATCCATTTCAGCCCATTCTTTATCGTTAAGCACTTTTTCAACAGAAACAAGAATTAATAATTCTCCATCTCTACTATGCACACCTTGTATGTATTTAGAACTTTCATCATTACCAACATTAGGTGTTACTTCAATTTCTGACTGGAGAATATCTGCCACATCGGCAATACTATCAACTAACAAACCTAAGGTTTGATCCATGGTTTCAATAATAATAATTCTGGACTCTTCATTAGTATCTATTGTTGCTAGACCAAAGCGTGAGCGAGTATCAATAACGGTGACAACATTACCACGCAAATTAATAATACCTAACACATAGCTAGGAGCCCCTGGCACAGGAGCAATTTCAATATCACGTAAGACTTCCCTAACCTGCATAACATTAATGCCGTATTTTTCACCTGCCAGCATAAATGTTACCCATTGTGTTAAAGGGTCAACACTTAGATTATCATCATAATCATATTCCATGATCAGTCCTCAAAATTTCTAAAAATAAAGTCGTTATTCATTATATAAGCTCTATCGGCCTAGGATAGTAAAAGTTTAGCTAAGTAAACTATCATCACCTGTTTTAAGCATAGTCGCAAATTCTGAGCTGTCCAATAAAGCGCACATATGTTCGATTACTGTCCCCATAAGCCAACGTCTTTTTGTTCTTGTTGAGCGCCACTTAACCGAGTCTGTCTTTAAAGTCAATACCTCCAAAACAGTTTCACAGGCTAAGCCCCAGCGACCATTATCAATGAGTATAATATGCTTAAATTTTCGAGTATTGACATAATCAGTAGGCCAACGGTTTTTTGGCACCACCTGTTGCAAAGTATCAATAACAGGAACATTATTACCCTGATTTTGAATAATACCCAAATACCAAGGTTTATGCCCAGGCATTTCAGTAATGTATTCATCACCCCATTCAACGATACCATTAAGTTCTGATAACGGCACGGCCATTTTTAAACCCGCTACGGCAAATAATAGTACCTGAAAATCAGGTACAGCCCAAGCTGGTGCATTATTAATATTACGTACTAGAGCATTGTCTTCTGCTTGAATATTGGTAATATTCTGTGAAACCTGCGCTAATTCTGCACTATGTGCAAGATCAGATTCCACTTGAGCCTGACTCACCGCTACTTGTGTGAGTGCTTTAATTTGCTGGGCAATTTCATCATCACTAAGCGTTTTTATTTTCGGTAAAAATAAACTCAAATCCAGATTAGGGGCTTCCTGAGTGCTAGGAATAGCTTGAGCGACTTGTGCAATAGAAGCACTTTGCAAGTCTTTTGGCTGATCAATGGCATGAGTAACACGATTAACATCTTCAGTATACTCAGGCTCAATGTTAACTTCAGGCTGCTCATCTTGTTTTTCTATCGTATTCTCTATACTACTTCCTATACTAAAGGAGGATGAGGACGATGCTAATTGCTGACTTCTAGGTATCAACACCTGCTCGGAGACCTTACCATCTTTGTCTTTACTTGCAAAGACAATAGAAGGATTAGACTGCGAGCGTTCAGATACTGATGGCTTAAATCCTACAGAGTCCGAAGAGACTGCTTTAGCCAAACTATTTTCAGTGCTTGCCTTGCTTACTATCGCTTCTGCTACCACATTTTTTTCTACCACATCTATTTTGTTATCTATAATGACTTGTTGGGATGCAGATGTTTGTTCTTTTTGGCGTAATTTTGAAGCATATAAAAAATCTTTTGCTGCCTGAAGTTTGTCCTCAGAGGACGGAATAACTCTTTTGCTACTATCCTTCACATTAACTTGAATACGGTCTTTTTCTAATGGTTCAGGGACTGCCTGAGTAATACTTTCTACTTCCAGTTCATTTTCTTCAGGCGATAGTAATGAGTCAAAGTAGAAGCCTAAGGCATCTTCTTGATCAACTAATAAATTATCAACCGGCTGTTCATCACTCATGAGAAAACTCAGCTAGCAAAGCATCTAATAATAAATTATAGGCAACAGAACCCCGTGTTTGAGGACTGTATATAGGAAGAGGCACGCCATCTCTTGAGGCCTCTCTAAACTTAGTATCGACCGGTATGATGGTTCGCTTTAATGCTTTTGGATCATATTTTTTCTGCATCAGCCTCAAACACTCAATAGCCGCACGAGTACGCCGATCAAACATGGTGGGAATGATAGCATAGTTGATTGGTGAGCGACGTGCTCGATTGATCATTTTTAGGGTGCTAAGCATCCGATCAAGTCCTTTAAGCGCCAGATGTTCTGTTTGCACAGGGATCAATAATTGATCACAAGCAGCCAGTGCGTTAATCATTAACACCCCAAGCATAGGTGGACAATCGACAAAGATGTAATCGTATTGTCCTTTCAAGCTTAATAATTGTTTGGCTAAGACCAGCCCCATGCCTTCCTTAGTCCCTAATTGTTTATCTAGTGTCGCAATGGCTGTCGAAGCGGGCAAAATGGATAAGTTCTCAAAACGAGTTTTTTGAATCACTTCATGAATATCCATACGTTGTTTAGCGGCCGCTTTTTGAAAAATTAAGTAGACACTTTTTTCTAATGAGTCAGGATCCAAACCAAAATAACTGGTCATAGAACCATGAGGATCCAGATCCACCACCAGCGTTCTTTTATTTTTTAAAGACAACCAACCTGCTAAAGAAATTGCCGTTGTGGTTTTACCAACACCACCTTTTTGATTTGCAACAGCCCAGATCTTCACTTATATTCTCTCTCAGTCAAATAATCGTATTGTAATTCATTAATTCTTAACATACCTAATCCCTTTAGCACTCTTAATAAAGTACATGCACAAATTAAACCAACTATTTAATTTAATAGCTTTTATTCTATTTTATCAGCAAGGATTGTTAAGGCTAAAATAAATCAGTTAAATCTGAAATAATGTTATTGAATATCAAAAATTGGATTGAAGGGTTGTTCCGTTTCATTAGTTGTTTTGGGCTCTGATGTCTCTTGTAGAGCCTTTAAACTTTGATTTCTTTGTTGCATCATTTTACGAGTATCACCACCTTGACCTAAGATCACTAAATTAACTCGTCGGTTACTATTACGGCCTGCCTCTGTTGTATTATCGGCCAGTGGACGATATTCACCATAACCAATAGCCATCATACGTTGAGGATTAACCCCCTCTTCCTCAAATAGATGAACCACACTGGCTGCTCGTGAAGATGATAACTCCCAGTTTGAGGGAAATGCTCTAGTTTTTATAGGAATGTTATCGGTGAAGCCCTCAACAAGCATATCATTGGGATAGCTTTTAACCAATAAGGCAATAGAGGCTAAGACATCTTCGGCATCTTCTGATAGTTTTGCATCACCACTGCCAAATAAAATGCTGGATTTTATATCAATTTCCAGCCAAAAATCAGTTTTTTTTATGCTAATTAAATTATCGTCAATAAGAGGCTTAACAGCACGAGTAATTTCTTCTGATAAAACATCAAGCTCCGGACTCTCAGGAACCGTCAATTTTCTGTCATTTTCAGGAACAGGAATATCAATAAAATCTGGGTCTTCTGTAATAGAGGGCTTATCTCGTAAGGCATTATTAAATTCAATGGGAGTCGGTGAGGTGGGGGCTGCTTTAAAGGTTTCACTTAGGGTATCAGAAAGCACTCGATACTTACCCTCATTCACAGAAGATATAGCATACATAACCACAAAAAAAGCAAATAATAAGGTAATAAAGTCAGCATATGATACAAGCCAGCGTTCTAAATTAACATGCTCTTCTTGTTTTTTTCTACGTCTTGACATTATGGTGATCACTCATCGCATCTATATTTAAACATAGTTAACATC
>WFNB01000045.1 GCA_015488755.1 Gammaproteobacteria bacterium
GGTTGAAAACATGAAATATTATAATTTAGCCTATTAAAATAGTATTAAAAGAATAATTTTTTTATTGAAAGTGTATTTTTAGAATAATTATTATATTATTTAATTATAATATAGCTTAAATACCATTTAGATGATTATTCGATACATTGTAAAAGCTGTTCTTCAACCTGATCCCAATCCAAATAGTTTGTTTCAATCACTTCCACACGACTGTCTTGCGTATGATCACATGCCTGCTTGCTAACACTTTGCTCAGAACGATTAAACAACATATACCCATTGTGGGTATGAAATATACCCTTTACTCGGCTAAAGCGATCACTATTAATAAAGTCTTCTATATCGGATTCATTAAATATAATCGCAGAGTTAAAAATCCAACCACAACCATAATAGCCCTGTCCATTGTTTTCAAAACGTTGCCAAGAGTATTGTTGCTTTGGATCAGAGGCTTGTTGAGAACTCTCTTGGTGATCAGCTAAGTTAGCTTTATCTTCAGAATGTGGCACATGTTTATGAGCATTAGGAAAATCAACAGAACGCTCAATATTATGTTCAATATCTAATAACTTACTATCAAATGAACCCGAAACAACGTGTTCTAAATGAGCTTTAGCTATTGGGTAAGTACGAAAAAAATCATAAAAATTTTCTAAATCCTTCTCTGTTGCCTGATCAGACTTATTGGCTAAAACAACATCAGCAATATTCAATTGATCCATAAATGTTTCATTATTAAGATACAATGCATTGTTTAATTTGTGAGCTTCAACCAAACAAATAATGGCTTTAATATCCAATACACTTTTATAAAACTCACCACATAAAACATCCAATACTTTTTTAGGATGCCCAACCCCTGTTGGCTCAATTAAAATACGCTCAGGGGATGCTTTTTTTATTAATAAATTAAGGGCTATTTGTAAGGGCAGACCGGCAGCACAGCAAATACAACCACCGGGCACCTCTTTGATAAAAAGACCATCACTAATATCTTGATCTTTCAACATAGCCGCATCAATACCTACATCACCAAATTCATTAACTAATACCGCCCAATTAGAGTGTGCTGGTCGTTGCTTTAGCAGGTTTAAAATAGCCGTTGTCTTGCCACTACCTAAAAAACCCGTAATTAAATTGGTCGCAATTGCTTGCTTGGTCTGTGCCATAATAAAGACTCATTAGCTAAAATTTGGATATAAAGGGAGTTAAAACGGGGTATTATCGTAAATAAACTGAATTTTAAATACGTTAATTATGACGAATAATCAATAAGGTAATATCATCAAATATTTTATGGTTATTAATGTGCTTATGTAGATCAGCGATAATAAGTTCATGCATTACTGCTACAGGCTGTTCAATATGTTTTAAGACCTGTTTGCCTAAACGCTCAACACCATAAAACTCACCAGCAGAATTTTCAGCTTCAGGAATGCCATCGGTATAGAGGATAAACGTATCACCTGCACTAAAGTCTATTTGCTGAGTATGCAAAAAAGCGTCTATATTTTCTTCTAGGCCCAAGGGAAAGCCAAGGTCAATGGTATCTATTTGCTCTATTTTATGGGTATCTTTACGCACCAAAAGTATTTCTTCATGTTGGCCACAAAAAGTCAGCACATTATCCTGATAGTGGCTGAGCATAAAGGTTAAATTTCGATACGAATCCATACGTTTGAGATTGTCATAAATAACCGTATTAAGTAGAGCCAAGAATTGTTCTGGATGTGTTTCACCACTCACTGCTAATGTTCGTACTGCTGTTTGCACCATGAGCATAATGGCACTGCTTTCTAAGCCATGACCAGTGACATCACCCACACCAATAAGAATTTGCTGATTGTATTGCAGTACATCATAATAATCCCCTCCCGCTTCTTCTGCTGGAGACATTTTGGCAGCAATAGTTAATTCGGGTAACTCTCTAAGTTCAGTTTGTGAAGGCAAGATCATTTGTTGTAATTGATGAGTAACCGCCAGTTCAGCACCCATTCGAGCATTTTCTTCCCGACTGTTTAGTAATTCTTCTGTACGAACAATGACTTCTTGTTCTAAGCCTATATTCAAATCTTCTAATTCTTGCAAAAGTGAAGTCACTTTTTTTCCTTGGCGGGTAATAATCAAGACCACAATAACCAGTAAAATAAGCGCGATGACAACCATCACCATTGTTAGAGAAAGAATACTGGTTCGGGCTTGACGCATTGCTTTTGCAGAGTCTGATACGGCTTTTTCAGCAATAGCTTGTTGTAAATTTTTCATGCCAAACAAGCCATTTGTAACAAGTTTATTTTTTGCCTGAGCTTTTAAGATAAAGGCACTCGCAGTCTTTTTATCACCTGCACGAATAGCATTAAGAACCTTATCTAAAAAAGTTTGTGCTTTTGCAAGAGTTTTACGTTGATCACGCAATTGTTGTTTTTGATGCTCAGTTAAGCCCATCTTATAGAGATTTTCACGCGCCTTAATAAATTGACCAGCCAATAAACTGTACTGTTCCCAAACATCTTCAACTTCAAAAGGATCATCTAAATGAATTGCCGTGTGTAATAATAACATCCGACTTTGGATGGCACTGCGCATTTGATCAATATATTTTGCTCGAATATTGTTTTGCTGTACAACAGTTCTAAGACTTTCGTTTAGTGCATTAAGATTATCTAAACCTAGCTTAGTGGTCATGCTTAACAACGCAATAATAATAATCGTACCACCAACAATGACTGCTACATAACGACGAATAAGGTTCTGAGGTGATTGCATTATGATTATAATTTACTATCTGGTTTAAATTTAATAAGAAAATATTATTGGATTATTTTACTTTAATCTATAATTAGCTTTAGAGCAGGATAAAGGCGTTGCAAATTTTTAAGGGATTTTCCTTGCCAAGGCACTTTAGATGAACCAAGTAGTGTTAAAGACAGATCATCTTTACTTCTTGCTTCGATAATGAACTTAGACAACATAGCAATACCTGAGCTGTTTAAAAACTCTAATGTAGATAGATCAACAGTCATGGCAGTTGTACTTGTTAAACACTCTCTTAAAACATCTAAAACAGGTGCATATTCTTCCAGACCATTCAAACGTAATGAGCCTATAATTTGCACTTTATCACTACGTTCATCATAGTCCAGAACATAATCACCACTGTCAATTTTCATCTTTTATCCTAAAGAGTTAATATGTAAAAAGTTAATATATAAGGCTATAATTATATTTGAGGGCTTATATCGGTAAAGACACTTCAGTTGAAACCGTGATTATACCCTGTTCTTCTGAACTCTGAAACTGCCATGCAAGCTTAGCATCATAGTCATTAACCATGGTTAAAAAGCCAAGCCCTGAGCTCGAATCATCAAGTGCCTTTGCCTCCAATTGTTCTAGATACATTTGCATAGGATCACTTTGTTCAAGTTTCTGTACAAAATCTCTATAGTGTCGTGCTTGAACAGTTTTAGCAGCATTAGATTCGATAATAACAATTCGTGTTTCTTCTAATATAAGACTGATACTAATGGCTTTCTTTAGGCTTGGATCACTATACTTCATGGCATTTTCTAATAACTCATTCGCAATAAAAGACACCGCTGATTTTATCTCTATCTGCCGAGTTTCACTATTTGGATCCTCTGCACTTTTAGGAAAAAAAGTGGTTACATAGTCCGCCATAAAGTCTGCTGATAAACCATTATTGCGCCATCGTTCTTTAAGTGGTGAAGAATTAGGCTGAAACCCGAGATGTAAGTATTCTCCCTGAGTCAAACAATTTCTAAGATCAGAAAAGTGACCAATTACTTCATTAAAGTCCGTCATAATATATCCCAATATATCTTGTATTAAGCACATTTTTCTCCAATTAAGAGCTTATTAGCTCTCATCCATACCAATTTTATTGCGACCTGTATTCTTGGCCTGATAAAGGTTATCATCTGCTTTTTTAAAAAGTATTTGGGCGTCCTCATTTCCCTGAGGAAGCATGGATGCCACACCGATACTCACAGTCACATTCCCAGTATCAGAAGATGGATGGACAATGGCAAGTGCTTCAACTTCTTTACGAATATACTCCGCAAGCACATAAGCATTAGTCAAATCACAAATAGGCAGTACCACCACAAATTCTTCACCACCATAACGTGCCACAAATTCACCACCACGCTTAGGAATGCTTGATATGGCATCGGCAACTTGTTTTAAACAACGATCACCTGCTTGATGACCAAAGGCATCATTAAAATGTTTAAAGTGATCAATATCTAACACTAATAAGGACAGCGGTGTTTGTGCTCGAATGCTACGATTCCACTCAATATCAATCATTTCATCAAAATATCTGCGGTTCCATAGATTAGTAAGAGCATCACTATGAGCTAGCACCTCAATAGATGATATTTGTTGTTCCATTTGTATATTAATTTCATCACCATGACTGGCAATTGTTTCAACTAATACTTCTAAATCATTTTTTTGATGACTCAAATCACTGACCATTACTTTGAGTTTTTTTTCTATTACTTCACGCTCACAAATTTCACTATTGAGTTGTTTATTGATCTCATACAATTGTTCTTCAATCGCATCTCCATGTTCAATAGCCATTAGCAAAGAAACTTCTAAATCACTTTTTTGCTGTTTAATTGTTGTTACTAAACGTTGCAACATTTCTTCGGTGCGACGTTTATCATCGATTTCTTCTTTTAGTTGCTGATTTGTTTCAAATAGCTGCTCTTCAACAAAATCACCATGCTCAATAGCGGTACTCAAAGCAATTTCTAGATCTTGTTTTTGCACACTAAGCAAACTGATTGCTTTTTTCATTGCTTCAACTTCAAGCTCATCAGTATTTAAGATACCGTGTATCGTTTCATTACCCATTATTCAGATTCTTTAATAGCCACATTTTGTTTGCGGCATAGTTGCAGTTTTCGATAAAGTGTTCTTTCACTAATTCCAAGTTTAGTCGCTAATAATTTTTTATCACTAAAATAACGAGTTAAGTGACTAATATAATTATTTTCATGTTGTTCCAAAGTCATTAATTGTTGGTGACTACTTTCAAAATCATCATAATCTATTATGCTAGAAGGTGAGTTTGGTAGCTCTTCTCTTGATAAATCACTTGGAAAATGCCTCTGCTCAATGACACTGGAGTCTGTCATCACACAAGCAAATTCAAGTAAATTTCTTAATTGCCTTATATTACCAGGGAAATAATAACGACCCAGCATCATTAAAGCATCATCACTAACTTGCATTTTCTTATTTCCGGTAATACGTTCCAAAATGGTATTAACAAGTAATGGAATATCTTCAATACGCTCTCTCAATGCAGGCAAGTGTAAAGGAAATGTACTGATCCGGTAATAGAGGTCTTCCCTAAATTTACCCATACGAACCATTTGTAATAAATCTTTATGCGTCGCACAAATTAGACGAAAATTCGTATGTAACTGCTCAATACCACCCACACGGCGAAACATTCGAGTTTCTATTAGACGCAATAACTTTACTTGAAGATTCAAAGGTACATCACCAATTTCATCCAAAAATAAAGTGCCTCCTTTAGCCTCTTCGATCAAGCCTTTTTTCTGACTGACTGCCCCCGTAAAAGAGCCTTTCTCATGCCCAAACAATTCACTTTCAAATAAGGTTTCTGACAAACCAGAACATTCAACTGTGACACAGGCCATTTCATTACGTGAACTCGCCTGATGTATGGCATGAGCAACAAGCTCTTTGCCCGTCCCAGATTCACCTTGTAATAAGACAGAAATGTCATGTTCAGCCACTCGATTTATTAAATTTAATAACTGATTAAATGATACCGATTTACCCACCATCCCCTCTTGTATCGATTGTGGGCTGGCATGTTTTACCGTTTTCATTACTTCTAGAAAATAAAGTCGCCCTTCGCTGTCCTTAATAGGGTAAAGAGACACATCCACATGTTCTTCTCCATAGCGGGTGTGATGAATATGTAAAACCCGTTGTTTAGTCTGTGTTGATTTTGCCAATTGTAGTGGACAGGATTCACCCTCTTGATCACAACTACGAGAATAATGATGTGAAATGTTATAACAATAGTGTTTATTCTCTGATACAGAAGTATGGCATGATGGATCAATCGTATACAATTCGAGGTAAGCTGGATTAGCACTGATAATTTCAAATGAGTCTGAAATTAATACCGCAGCATCTTTATAGGTATTAACAATATCTTGTAGATTTAAAATAGGACTTGGTATCATTATAACGCAACATTTATTTTATAAAAATTAATCTTGGCATAGCCATTTATATACTTCTAAAGTTTTATTTTGCATTTTTAGAATGTGTGTTTTAATTTTATTTTAGTGACTATTTTAACGCATACAAAGTAAATAAGAAAAACAACATATTCCACTATATTAATGGGCTAATTAGAATAGTGAAACCTAATATACAGCAGTTGATCCACAGTACAAATA
>WFNB01000046.1 GCA_015488755.1 Gammaproteobacteria bacterium
TAATTATTAAGACTTTCTTTATTATTGAAAAAAGAGTTTTTTTAAGCTTTCTTAAGGCTTTAGGATTATCGGTATTGTTTTGTAGAAAAACTGATGCTTTTCTGCTGACAAATTCCATCCAATTGATTTATTTCGTTCCCACAGATAAAGTGTTTGCAAACAATGGCTATTCAGCACAAGCTCTAAAGCACTTTTCCCCAAAAATTCTAATGCTAAATCCTCGGACCAAGGTGGTTTAATAAGCGTTAAGCCATTAAGATCAGGATCAAATGCAGTAAACTCTCTTTGATTTCTAACCGTGCTATAGACCGGCAATTCACTTGCGTACCAATAGGCCAATTGAGGATAAAGTAGTTTTAGATGCTTTTTATTCCCTAATAATACAATAAAATCAACATCCTGACGTCGTCTTGGTATAAACTGATAGCCTTTTTTCAAAAGAGCAGATAATTGTTTGTTTCTTGCCTCACTCTCATTTACTTTTAGTGCTTTTTTTATCACATCTGAATAGTCCATTTGGTTCATTTTATACGAGCTAATGACTGCCCAGTCGCCATAAAAATCATAGAATAAGTGTTCAATAGATTCTTTTAAACGTTGATAATAGGCATCACCCTTAGGATACAATAAAATTCCTCGACTATAACCGGCAGAAAATAATTCTTTAACAAGAGCAGAGCCTTGCAACTCGACTTGCAAAGACATCTGAAATAAAAAATCATTGCTGGACAAGGAAGGCATTAAGTAATTTAAAGCCAATACCGGCAGTTTATGAGAAATAATAACGCTTTGAGATAATGTGTTGACCTGTGTTTTTACCAAGGGACCAATAACACACTGGTTATTATTTTGCATCGCATCTTGATAAGCGCTATAAGCACTATAGTCCGATGCTGACGTGTCATAAAAATTCAAATCAATTGCCAGCTGACGACCTTGCTGTTCAAGAGCCTGTCTAATACGGTGGGCATGGCGGGCAAATTTCCCAGTCTGGGGAAGAAAAACAGCGACTTTGCTAATCTTTACAACGGGCTTAAAGTAATTAAATAGGGTCGGAAAATAGTCCAAAGCTAAATGTTGATTATGAGTATTTTGCCATTGTTGAAGGCTTAACAATAATGGCTCTATTTTTCCAGAAGACTCAATACAGGCATTACTTTGTGTGATATTAATTAAATCAAGCCATCCTTGAAATGCGCTCATATCTTCATCTGACTGACTTTTAGCAGCAAAACCTAACAAGAGTGTTTTAAACTCTTCTGAACAAAAATGAGCAGCCAGGTCTTCATTTAAGCGACTATCAGACAACTTATCTGCGCTAACAGCAGAAGATAGCCCTAGTAGCAAAAAAATACCATATAGAGCACTTAGCATACCTAAACGGCTCACGACTCTAGCAATTTGGCAAGACATAAGTAAATGCCTCATTCATATCCAATGAGGCCAAATGCACTAAGTCTTCCGGCACATCAATATCATGCTGTGTGGCCAGTTCATGCCATGAAAGGTTAGCCTGTCTTAATTGTTGCCGTGTTTGTGCCATAACAGCAGAGGTGCCCCAGTCAATGGTAGAAAAAACACATTTATCTAACTTGCTTGCCCCCACTAGCACATAGCCACCATCATGGGCTGGAGAAAATACCATATCATAAGAGTCTAATGCCTTAATAGCCTGTTGCAAGTCCACCCTATTTAAAAAGGGACAATCAGTACCAATAATTATCACCTTATTCGCTTTTTCCAAAGCATTATCTAGAGCATGATACATTCTTTGTCCCAAATCAGCCCCCGATTGCATCGTAATCGAAAAAGACTTTGAGTTACTATGTTGAGTAAAAAAGCTAGGCTGGCTCTCAGGCGTTATACATAGGTCAATCGCAGATAGCTCAGCATGGACAACGGTATTGATGGTGTGATTTAATAATTCCTGATATAAAATCATCGCCCCTTGTGTTCCTAGGGCTGGGATCAGACGAGTTTTTACCTGTCCCATAACGGGTTGGCGGGCAAAAATACGGATCAGGACATCAGAATGCAGGGTATTTTTTTCAGTTGTCAAGGTATTTGCTTAGGGTAATATTTTTTAACCAAGGTATCTGCGCTGGTGCCAAAGAAATACTGTAATCTGAGTTGCCACATAAAAAAAATGGTTTTAAGTATGCCATTTTTCTCCCAGCGCCGTGATGAGGTAATGACTGTTTTTGACAAACATTTGGGCCTGCAAAAGCGCTTGAGTTGCCGAGAAAATTCAATATCTTCCATTAATGCCAACTCGGGTATACCACCACTGTCTAGATAGAGCATTTTAGCAACAAAGATAGCGTGATCACCGGTGACAATCTGAGTCAGACAAGAACGCCAGTTCATCATTTGTTCAATGATCCGAAACGCCCAGTAAGAACCCGACAAACGTACATTAAAGCGCCCCCAAAAAAAACCCTCTGCTAAGGCCAGTAACATAGCTTGATCAGCATTTTCTGGTAATTGGGTGTCGGCATGGAGAAACAAAAACACTTGGCCAGTCGCCATTTTTGCTCCCAAACGCTGTTGTCTTGCTCTACCCTTTTGACAAGATATTAATCGATCCACATAAGGCTTTGCTAATTCTACTGTCTGATCTTGACTCTGGCCATCAACTAAAATAATTTCATGACCCAATTGTCGCAATGCTTGTAACTTTTGCAAACAAGCGACAATCGAATGTGCTTCATTCAATGTCGGTATAATAATAGAAATTTTTTGCCACATAATTTATTGATAGTTAGCTTAAAGCACCACCGCAACTACTCCCTTTACCAGCGGTGCAAGCATAGCAATGACCGGCAACAATAATATCTTTATTGCATAAGTCATCCAAACAAACATCTTTAATGTGCAATTTCTTACCTTGATCGGTTAATGGCAAGCCGAGCATTTGGTTAAAGTCACAATCATAGAGGTAACCCTGCCAGTCAATACTCAGTTGAAAACGACACATTAGAGCCTCTAAATTTTTACTTTGGTGAGCATTTTGTAATAAATTCATATAGGGAGTAAACTCATTTTTGGATAATAGCATGCTACCAAAGCGTTTTACTGGGACATTCGTAATGGTAAATAACTGGTTGAAGATAATCGAAAAATTATCCTTTAAAAAGACTCTATAGTCTTTTTCTAATTGTGTTTGTTCTGGGGAAAGCGATGCGCCTTGCGGATTAAAAACCAAATTTAGGGTTAAACCGCTATCTATTTGACCATAACCTAAGTCATTCAGTGTTTTTAATGCTTTGATACTGCTATCAAAAACACCCTTTCCTCTTTGCTTATTGACATTTTCTTCGAGGTAGCAAGGTAATGAGGCAACTACTTCAACATTATATTTAAGAAATAAATCAGCAATATGCTCATAACCCGCTTCATTTAAAATCGTCAGATTACAACGGTCAATGATTTTAACACCCAAGGTTGCTAATGATTCCAGCAAAAAACCATAGTTAGGGTGCATTTCCGGAGCGCCTCCGGTTAAATCCACAACCTCAATATCATTTGCTTTGATAAAGTCGAGGATCTGTAATAACACCTCATAAGTCATTTCTTCTGTACGTTTAGGGCCAGCATTCACATGGCAATGTAAGCATTGCTGATTGCAACGGTAACCTAAATTAAGTTGTAAGGTAGAAATGTTTTTTCGAGAAATGTCAGGAAAAGAAATTTTATTCAATAACGGCAGGGTATCAAGCATATATAAAAATTACGATAGGGTTACAAGTTGATCGAAGTTAGCACTTTTTAAAATATTACCCACATCCTGATTGGCGTTAATGATTCTAATACGATCTTTATTACGTTCAACAAATTCCCAGAGGGCAATAATCATCCCAAGAGCAGATGAATCCAAGTATTCAGAATCTTTTAGATCAAGGCTATATAATTTTTGTTCTTGAACTCCGGTATACGCTTGACGAAATTCAGTTGCCATAGGAAATTGAAACTTCCCGACAATTTTAATAATTAATTCATTCCCATTATCTGACAGCTCAGTAAGAATTGGCATCAGTCTATGTTCTCCAACAATGTCTCAATTTAAAAAACCATACCACTAGATTAGCTTAAAAATTTGGCTACATCTACAGATTAAATTCACTATATAGTGAAATATAAAAAAAATCATTAAATACCGATAATAAATTGTGAAACTTATAACATACTCAAAAAATTACGCTGCCACTTTCATTTTATTCTATTAAAAACTAACTTTATTTATTCAATCATTAGTCTTAAGGGTAAATAAATTTATCCACAAAATCTGTGGATAAGTCTGTGGATAAGGTATTAGTATTATTCTAGAAATAGCATTAACATTGAATCAAGCATAAATTGCTTAAAAAACAACCAACATTGTAACCCCTTATTTTTCATTATGTTACAACATATTTAAAGAATGTGCTGTAGATTTATTGACTAATACACTGGTTTTTTGTTCATGTAAACTCTTAAGAGAGAAACAGTTCTCATAAAACACCTAACAGTGGATAAAATCATACAATGTTCACATTGAGTGCTAACATACTAATATCTAAATTGTTTGATGAGTACTTGTAATTTATCGGTTAATTGTGAAACACCTTCACTGGCCACAGAGATAAGTTCAACATCATCTGCTGCTTCACTGGCAATATGAGAAATACCCGCAACATCTTGCTTCACTTTATCTGAAACGACAACATGTTCACCTGCAGCCGTGGCAATTTGATTATTCATTTGTTTCATGCTGGCAACTGATTTTGATATTTTGCTTAATGAGTTGCCTACATTTTCAGTATAATCAACACTAATTTGTACTTGCTCAGCACCATGAGACATGACATTGGCCGCTTTACTAGAACCCGCTTGTAAACGCTCAATAATATCCTTAATTTCAAGAGTGGATTCTTGTGTTCTAGAAGCCAAAGTACGCACTTCATCCGCCACCACAGCAAATCCTCGCCCCTGTTCACCTGCTCGTGCTGCTTCAATAGCCGCATTAAGTGCTAATAAATTCGTCTGTTCAGCAATACCTTGTATCACTGATAAAACACTACCAATGGATTCAGCATCCGTTTCAACCACTTGTACGGCATTCATGGCATTTTTAAAGTCCAGTTTAAGCTGGTTAACAACACGAATACTTTCATTCACCACCATTTTGCCTTCGGATGCATCCGTATCTGTTAATTGTGAAATTTCTGCAGCCTGCTCGGTTGCTTGTGAAATTTCTGTTACTTGCTGAGCAATATCCTGCATAGAGACAGACACATCACCAACCTTATTAATTTGTACCTTCATGGCATCACGAGTGGTATTTGTTAGTTTATTCATCTCTAGAGAAGCATCTAATAGTTGTCTGCTAACATCAGCAACTTCACTCACAAGTACGGCTACTTTTTGTGCAAAGGTGTTAAATGCAGTAGAAAGTTGAGCAATTTCATCATGACCTTTAACACCTAAACGTTTTGTTAAGTCACCATCCCCTTGGGCAACTTCTCGCATAGCAATAACAGCAACACTGAGATTCTTACCAATAAGGTTACTAATAAGCCACGCAGCAATACTGCCTAAAATCAAACCGATAACTAATAAAATAAGTTGCTGATTTGCACCAGATTCTACTTCAGAGAGTAATTGTGTACTATTTTTTTGAATAGCCGTGCGCTGTCCGCTAATAATTTCACCTAAATTTTGTTCAATTTTTACCATCAAAGGGGCTATTTCTGCCCGAATTAAATAAGCATCCATTCTCCGCTTCTTACTTCGATGCAAGGCAATCATTTTTTCTGTATTTTTTAAATAGACAAGGGAGGTTTCTTTTAATTTAGGGAAATCATCTTCTTGCTCAAAGGTAAACAAGTCATTTTGTAGTTCTAATTTATTAATTAAGTTTGGAATTTGAGACAAGCTGGCTGTTAAGTTTTTATAATTTGTATCCACTGGTTGATTTAAAAAAATACGGACATTATTAAGTAAATTAAGCCAAGCATAACGATATTCTTGGATCTCATTAAGTAATTTTTTACGTTCTTCTGTTGCCTCTTCTTCATCCTCTGAGAGGATCATCTCACTGAGCATCTGTAAATTTGTCTGAGCAAAGGGGTTTAGATTTTTGGATGCATAATCAAAAGCAGGAAAATTTAATCTTGAATCGGTTGGTAAAACCAGCATTCTATCTTTGTATGTCATCAACTTTGCAATATTATCACCCAATCGTGCCAAAGTTGTTTTAAATTCCCCTTGAGAAAGACGTTTAAGTGTTTCAAAAGAGGTATTTATTTTTTTTAATGCTGCCAGATAAGACTCTTTATGGATAGCTTCTTTGCTCAGTAAATAAAAGCCAAGAAAACCATTCGCTTCATAGAGAGTCTCCGATAGTTCTAAAGAAGCAATAACAAGAGGTTGATTCTTATTAACCACAACAGAAACAGACTCTTTAACATGATTTAGGCTATTTAATGATAATAAAGAAATAACGAGTAATATGAGTAATACAGATGAAAAGCCTAGCCATATTTTATGACGAATAAGTAGTGACGTGCGTGTTTTTTTTATAGCTACCACAGGATGCCCCGCTATATGTAAGAATTAAAAATAATTAAAAAATCTTATATTTAGGGTCGGCAAGGTATTAAAGAACTTTAATTAACACTTTAGTAAGAGTATTACCCCTTAAACCGAGCCTTAATATTAATAATATAAGAGCTTTGTTAAAATTCAAGCAAATAAGGGGTTTTTAAAGCTATTTCACATCAACTTCTTTTGCCACTGCCATTGCCGTTGCACATTCCACAATGGATTTTGCGGCTAATTCATTAAACTCATCACTTAAGCTATCTGCCTCAAGTTCCTTCACAAAACCAGAAAATGCTTGAGTATTTTGATCGTCATCAACATGGTATTTTATTTTTAAATGAGCAATTGAAGTACCTAGTAGTTTAATGCACGCCGCTAATTGTTCATGGCTGGCTTGAGCTAAGGTATCATCTAATAGTAAATTTAAACGGCTGATATCTTCAAGTGATAACGGTTTCATTAAGTAAGTCCTGACAATAATCTATGTTAAAATTTAGTGGTTTGATAATTGAGCTTTTAAGCTTGTGGGTAAGTCGGATAAAGTTAGAGTTTCTTTCTCCGCATCGTAGATAACCGTATCCCCCAATGCTTCTTCATTAATAGTAATACTGACTTGCTGATTACGCCCGCTGATCTTATTAAAACGTCGGATCACTGTCCGGTTGGGTGAAATTTCATTGGCTAAAGAAAATTGTTCCCCATTGATATAGTTCATAAAATCATCCACTGCATTATCAGCAACATAGCCAGAGAAATCTTTTAATATCACATTCTGCCCTTTATCCGCTTGTTCTAAACAAAATTCTGTGGCTTTTTGCTTAAATTGTGATCGAGCCTCATCGTCATCAAGCTGTTTATCACAAAACTGACTAACGGCGCTTAATAATTCACTGGTTTCTTGTTTTGAGTCAATAGTTTCATCACTACCAATAAATTTTCGAAAATAATCGGATAGTTTATTGCTTTCTTTACCCCGTATCATGGAAATATAGCGCCCTGAATCAGGGTCATCACGCCATAGGGTCAAATCAATTCGAGCAGCAAGGTGTAATTTATTAATATCAAGATAGCGCATTGTGGTTAGAGAAAAATCATCATCAATGGCAACACCAGAGGTATTATTAAGCATGGTAATTAACATCAAGTCACTACCAAATAAAGTATAATGCACAAACACCATATAACCACCTGTTGCTTTACTGGCTTGATCAATAAAGTGCTTCAGTAAATGCATGGCCTGCTGGGTATAATCAATAAAATTAATCTGTTGCTCAATATAGCCTTTAAGTAAGACATGGTGATTTTGTATCTCATCACTTAAAGGAGCATCAAGGAAACGTCCAAACACCTTACTGGGTTTACTATTATAAACCTTATTTAATTCTTCAACAAAGGTATCCACCACGGGGGTGCTGGCAATGGTTTTTGGGCATAAAGAAAGCTCAGAGGCTCCCATATCGGCTTTTTTAGCAATTAAATGCGCAACAATATTTTGTACAATCATGTTACTTTTTACTCTGTATTTGGCTGTTTAGTGCAATGCTATTTGAATGATTAAAGAATTGTTGCAATACCTCAAATAAGTACCAAGCATCCTGTTCACCACATAATTCACGGATGGCGTGCATAGCAAATGTTGGCACCCCAATATCAACGGTTGTTATGCCAATTTCAGTGGCTGTAATGGGGCCAATCGTACTCCCACATCCCATATCAGTACGTACTACAAAATTTTGTACTGGCACTTTAGCTTTATTTGCCAATACTCTAAATAGGGCACTGCTCTCGCAGTTTGAGGCATAGCGTTGATTGGCATTGATCTTAATAACCGGCCCCTGATTCATAATAGGGCCATGGTTGGCATCATGCTTATCACTAAAATTAGGATGAATGGCATGGGCATTATCGGCTGAAATCAACATTGAGCGATCAATCATACGTGTCATTGCTTCTGAATGTTCAGTCTTAGAGGCACGAGAAGATGCACCAGCCAAACGCTCTAGTACCGCTGTTAAAAACGTGCCTTGTGCTCCGCTACTTGATGCACTACCCACTTCTTCATGATCGCTACACACGATTAAGCTGGTACCTTTATTATCAGCACCAAGCAAGGCTTGCATGCCAATAAAGCAACTCAATAAATTATCCAAACGACTACTGGCAATAAAATCCTTATTAAGGCCAATATAAGAGGCCTTATTCATATCATAAAAGCTCAACTCAAAATCTAATACCGTGTCAATGCTAATTTCTGGGTATTGTTTCTGTGCTTGTTGCTTCAGAATATCGTGTAAACTGATACTATTTTTATCTAGCTTGCTATTATCTGATTCGGCTTTTTGGTCAGTAATTAATAAAATAGGTGGTAAATCCGTTTGTGGATTAATACTATGATTTTTATTAGCCTCACGATCAAGATGAATAGCCAAACTTGGGATCATGGCAATAGGACGCTCAAAATCTAAGAAGCAGCTATGCAGTTGCGCAGAAGAATCCTGATAAACAAGCTTACCTGCTAGAGATAAGTCTCTATCAAACCAGGTATTCAGTAGTACACCGCCATAAACTTCCACTCCTAATTGCAGATAAGCCTGTTTCAGAATTTCAGCATTAGGCTTTACTTTTAAGCATGGACTATCTGTGTGCGCACCCAATATCCGAATACCTGACAACACGGGATCATCTTGGCCATAAACAAAGGCAATTAATGAACTATCATTACGGCTGACATAATACGCCTGCCCGGATTCTAAGCGCCATGAATCAGACTCAACTAAACGTTGAAAACCATGCGACTCAAAAGACGCTATTTGATTTTTAACCGCATGATAGGGCGTAGGTGAGGTATCTAAAAAATCAAACAATGCTTGATTAAACTGTTCTTTAGTTGTTATTTTATTATTGGCCATGATAAATACTATTGTTCAGCATGAGGTACATTATTTCAGTGCTTGAGCACACTCTTTAATTAAGGCATTTCCCTGATAGATAAAACCGGTATAGATTTGCACCAATTCAGCGCCTGCATCTAATTTATCCTGTGCATCCTGTGCACAAAAAATACCACCTGCAGCGATAATAGGGATCTGCCCATTTAAATACTTTGCTAATATCTGCACAACATGGGTTGCTTGCTCTCTTACTGGTACGCCACTAAGCCCACCCATTTCATCACCATGAGGCAGACCTGCCACGGCATCACGAGCAATCGTAGTATTGGTCGCAATAATAGCATCAATTTTTAACTCTAATAAGAGTTCAGCAATTACTTGAATGGCTTTATCATCCATATCTGGAGCAATTTTAACTGCCAAGGGTACATAGCGCTGAGTACTCTGTGAGAGTGTTTCTTGTTCTGCTTTTAGGCTACTCAACAAATGCCTTAACTCATCACCAAATTGCAAGGTTCGTAAACCGGGGGTATTGGGTGATGAAATATTAATCGTAATATAGTCAGCCAAAGCATAAACCTGCTGTAAACAGATCAGATAATCATCGCTTGCAGAGGCTACTGGAGTGGCAAAATTTTTACCAATATTGATCCCAATAATGGCCTTTCTATCCGCTTTTTTGACCTGCTCAACGAGGTGCTCTACGCCTTTATTATTAAAGCCCATACGATTAATAATTGCTTGGGCTTGTGGAATACGAAACAATCTTGGTGCCGGATTACCCGCTTGAGCCTTAGGTGTGATCGTACCAATTTCAATAAAGCCAAACCCAACAGCCGAAAGAGCATTAATATAGTCCCCATTTTTATCCAATCCAGCAGCCAAACCCACTGAATTAGGGAACACTAAACCCATAACTTTCTTAGGTGCACTAATAGGCTGGCCAAAGACCAATGTCGACAGCTTAGCTGTATGCAAGAGTTTTAGTGCTTTTAAACCAAGCAAATGTGCTTTTTCAGCATCAAGACTGAAGAAAAAGCGTCGAATAATGGGATAAACAAAAGACATAAGTAATTATAGGCCATTGAAATTAAAGGAGTTAGATTTTTTATTAGTAGAGCGTACTTCTAAGTACTACTTCTAGCACTATCTTAAGTATTATGCTCACTAAAGACTTAGCTAAGAAACAGATAAATTCCGGTTATGGCACTGGAAACAGCAATCAATACATTCACATATAGAATCTTTTGAGTCAGTGCTGAGGTCTCTTGTTTCATAGAGGTAAGCGCACCAAATACTGCAATGACCATGACAATTTCACAGAAAAATACGGCAATGACTGTCGCTATTTTAACACCACCACCCCATTGTTGAGTATAAGATAAATAGGCAAGAAACAAACCAACCGATGCAGCAAAAGGAGGGAAAAGGGAGACATAAAACCAAATATTTTTTTGCATAAGCAACTTACCCCGAGCACAAGAACAGTTTTTATAAACCGCTATACTACAATAAAATAGACTTAATTAGAATCGTTTCATAAGCGGAGCTTCAGATGTTTAACCTCGTAAACACGCTCTTAACTCCCGCCTTCAAGAGGCTTTATCCACAAACTTAGGCCAATCAACACGTTGCATTTATTTTCAAGATTAGCTTATCTAGAGTTCAGGTTATTTTAGCAAACAAAACTATTACCTTTCCTTTAAGATAAGCTTATAATACCAAGCCTTATAAAAAGTATCATTTATGCAAAATGATATCACCAAAGCCTAGATTTTATAGCCGATATATCATAAAGAGAAATGCGCCACCATGGAAAAAACATACAATCCTCATGCAATTGAACAACGCTGGTACGAAACTTGGGAAAATAATGGTTATTTTTCACCTATAGTGACGCCCAATAGCAAAAATAATAACAGCTATTGCATTATGATCCCCCCTCCAAATGTGACGGGTAGTCTGCATATGGGGCACGCATTTCAAGACACCATTATGGATACTCTAACACGTTACCATCGCATGAAGGGTGATAATACCCTCTGGCAGCCTGGTACTGATCACGCAGGGATCGCTACTCAAATGGTAGTAGAACGCATTATTAATGCCGAAGGTAAAACCCGTCATGATATTGGTCGAGATACTTTTATTGATAAAGTTTGGGATTGGAAAGAACATTCTGGTAATACTATTACCAAACAACTCAGACGCATGGGAGCCTCACTAGACTGGCAACGTGAACGCTTTACTATGGACGAAGGCTTATCCGATGCGGTTAAAGAAGTGTTTGTCAAACTTTATGAAGAAGACCTTATTTATCGTGGTAAACGTCTGGTTAACTGGGATCCAGTGCTACACACAGCCGTCTCTGATTTAGAAGTGCTTTCAGAAGAAGAAAATGGTCATTTCTGGTATATGCGTTATCCCTTAGCAGATGGCAGTGGTGATTTAGTGGTTGCCACGACCCGTCCTGAAACCATGTTTGGTGACAGCGCAGTCGCTGTACACCCTAATGATGAACGTTTTCAATCTCTAATTGGCAAAACCATCAAACTGCCTTTAAGCAATAGAGAAATTCCTATTATCGCTGATGATTATGTCGATCCTGAATTTGGTACCGGCTGTGTGAAAATCACCCCTGCTCATGACTTTAATGACTATGAAATGGGCAAGCGACATAATTTACCCATTCTTAATATCTTTACTATTGATGCCGCTATTAATGAGAATGCCCCCAAAAAATATCAGGGTATGGATCGTTATATTGCCCGTAAAGCCATTATTGTTGACTTGGACGCCGCTGGCTTATTAGAGAAAATTGAAGATCATCGTCTTATGGTACCTCGTGGTGACCGTTCTGGTGCAGTCATCGAACCGTATTTAACTGATCAATGGTATGTTAAAGTTGCCCCTCTAGCAGGGCCTGCCATTAAAGCAGTACAAGAGGGTGATATCCGCTTTGTACCTGACAATTGGAAAAACACCTATTATGAGTGGATGAACAATATCGAAGATTGGTGTATTTCTCGCCAAATCTGGTGGGGACACCGAATCCCTGCTTGGTATGATGAAACAGGTAAGGTCTATGTTGGTCGTGATGAACAAGAAGTGCGGGAAAAACATCACTTGGATGCACACATCATACTCAAACAAGATGAAGATGTACTGGATACTTGGTTTTCCTCTGCATTATGGCCTTTTTCAACACTGGGCTGGCCAGAAAAAACCCCTGACTTAGAGACCTTCTATCCGACTAATGTCTTAGTTACCGGCTTTGATATTATCTTCTTCTGGGTCGCTCGCATGATTATGATGGGGCTTAAATTCACTGGACAAGTACCTTTTAAAGAAGTCTATGTGCATGGCTTAGTACGAGATTCACAGGGACACAAAATGTCCAAATCCAAGGGCAATGTCTTAGATCCCATTGACCTCATTGATGGTATTGAGCTGGAAAGCCTTGTTGAAAAACGTACCAAAGGCATGATGCAGCCTCAGATGGCAAAAAAGATTGACCAAGCAACACGCAAAGAATTTAAAGACGGCATCCCCTCATTTGGTACCGATGCGCTACGTTTCACCTTTGCAATTCAGGCCACAACTGGGCGCGATATTAAATTTGATATGGGACGTATTGAAGGCTATCGGAATTTTTGTAATAAACTATGGAATGCCTCCCGCTATGTACTTATGAATACCGAAGGCCATGACTGCGGTATTGAACCCCAAAGCACTATGAGTTTTTCTCTAGCCGATAAATGGATCCTGTCTCGCTTGCAAGAAACCAAAAAACACGTTATCGAGTCACTGAATACGTATCGGCTTGATCTCGCTGCTCAGGCTATTTATGAGTTCACATGGAATGAATACTGTGATTGGTATTTGGAATTATCTAAATCCATCCTCAGTGATAAAGACTCTAGCACCATTGACCCTGAAGAAAAATCAGCACAACAGCGTGGTACTCGACACACACTCATTCATGTATTAGAAAGTTTATTGCGCTTAACTCATCCTATTATGCCTTATATTAGCGAAGAAATTTGGCAACGTGTAGCACCGTTATCAGGCGTTAGTGAAGACACCATTATGCTACAAGCTTATCCAACACCAGATAGTAATAAAATTAATCAAGATGCCTTAGATGAAATGCAATGGTTACAAGAGTTTGTCTTAGGTACACGTCAGATTCGCAGCGGTTACAATATTAAGCCGGGGCAACTATTGCCTGTCTTATTACAAAATGGCTCTGATTTAGATCAACAACGTTTAGCAAATAACCAAGCCATGCTCCTTAAGCTAGCTCGCTTAGAAAACATTCAATGGCTGACTAAAGACGATAACGCACCAGAATCTGCCACAGCATTAGTGGGTGAAATGCAATTGTTGATCCCAATGGCTGGTTTAATTAATGTTGCCCAAGAACGTAAACGATTAACTAAAGAAATTGACTCCAGCAAAGGTTTTATTAATAAACTCGAAGCCAAACTAGCAAATGAAAATTTCATCAGTCGTGCACCCGAAAATGTGGTACAAATAGAACGACAAAAATTATCAGATGCCCAAACAAAACTCAATAGTTTAGTCGAGCAATTGGAAAAATTAAAAACATTGTAAATAACGTCTTAGCAACGCAACTCAAAGTGTTTTTTCATCTTTAAGTTGCGTCACCTGCCCTTTAAACAGCTTAATTGTTTATAAAAGGCATGGTCTTAATTTTATTATCCCTCATATAGGCATAATTAAATGAC